>NZ_JBLVPL010000002.1:0-535749 GCF_048286755.1 Flavobacterium labens
TGAATTTTGAAAGTAAAAGTTTTTTCCGCTACAACACCCTATCCAAAGCAAAGGGTGGCTTTATCCCCAGAAAACTGTGAATCATATTACCTATAGACAACCTGATCACACCTTTCTCCACCTATTGAATCCCTAATAAAGACTGGAGTTATTGCTATTTTAAACGAATTGCGCATAATAAAACTACTCTCCTAGCCCCGATAGCAGTGAGAATCCTTTTCTCTCGTTTCTTTCACGAGAGAAAAGATTAAAACGAATAGCGGGAAACAGCTCCTAATGGAAATATCTGCCCTTTACCTATATATAATGAGTACCGATTTTGTTTTTAGACCTAATTGAAGCAACAAACCTTACATATATATTGTATGTATTTTTGTAATGGTCTATATTTGCATTCTTAAAATAACAAACGATGATTAAGATTACTTTGCCCGACGGGTCAATTAAAGAGTTTGCTCCAGGGATTACTCCTATGGATGTTGCCAAGAGCATTAGTGAAGGATTTGCCAGAAATGTAATTTCGGCTTCTTTTGATGGTACAACTGTGGAAACTACAACTCCTTTGACGACGGACGGCAGTCTTATATTATATACCTGGAATGACGAAGGCGGAAAAAAAGCTTTTTGGCATTCGACTTCACACGTAATGGCACAGGTTCTTGAAGAAATGTATCCTGGTATCAAACTAACACTTGGACCAGCCATATCCAATGGATTTTATTATGATGTGGATTTTGAAGATCAGAAAATTACAGATGCTGATTTCAAAAAAATTGAAGATCGTGTTCTTGAAATATCAAGAGGGAAGCATGAATTCAAACTGCGTCCTGTTTCTAAAGCAGAAGCTTTAGAACTATATAAGGATAACGTTTACAAAACAGAATTGATTACCAATCTTGAAGATGGAACAATTACGTTTTGCGATCATGATACGTTTACCGATTTATGTCGCGGTGGTCATATTCCTAATACAGGAATTATCAAAGCGATGAAAATTATGAGCGTTGCGGGCGCATACTGGCGTGGTGATGAAAAAAACAAACAATTGACTCGTGTTTACGGAACTTCGTTCCCAAAACAAAAGGATTTAACTGAATATCTAGAACTACTGGAAGAAGCGAAACGTCGTGACCACAGAAAACTAGGAAAAGAACTGGAACTGTTTGCTTTTTCACAAAAAGTAGGTGCTGGTTTACCATTATGGCTGCCTAAAGGGGCTGCCTTAAGAGACAGACTAGAGCAGTTCTTGAAAAAAGCACAGAAAAAAGGTGGTTACGAGCAAGTAGTGACTCCGCATATTGGTCAAAAAGAATTATACGTAACTTCAGGACATTATGCAAAATATGGTGCCGATAGTTTCCAACCTATAAGTACTCCAGCTGAAGGAGAAGAGTTTTTATTGAAACCGATGAACTGTCCTCATCACTGCGAAATTTACAATGTACGTCCTTGGTCATACAAAGATTTACCAAAGCGTTACGCTGAATTTGGTACTGTTTACAGATACGAACAAAGTGGTGAACTACATGGTTTAACTCGTGTAAGAGGTTTTACTCAAGATGATGCACATATCTTTTGTACTCCAGAACAACTGGATGAAGAGTTTAAGAAAGTAATTGACTTGGTACTTTATGTATTTGGTTCTTTAGGATTCGAAAACTTTACTGCTCAGATTTCATTGAGAGACAAAGAAAACAGAGATAAGTATATAGGCACAGACGAAAACTGGGAAAAAGCAGAAAATGCTATCATCAATGCTGCTGCAGATAAAGGATTGAATACTGTAGTTGAATACGGCGAAGCAGCTTTCTATGGTCCAAAGTTAGATTTCATGGTAAAAGATGCCTTAGGAAGACAATGGCAATTAGGAACGATTCAGGTAGATTACAACTTACCCGAACGTTTTGATTTGACATACAAAGGATCTGATAACGAATTGCATAGACCCGTAATGATTCACAGAGCTCCTTTTGGATCAATGGAACGATTTATTGCGATTTTATTAGAGCATACTGCAGGAAATTTCCCTCTTTGGTTGATGCCTGAACAGGCTATAATATTGTCTTTGAGCGAGAAATATGAAATATATGCGAAAAAAGTTTTAGATTTGCTAGAAAATCACGAAATTCGCGCCCTCATTGACAACAGAAACGAGACAATCGGCAAGAAAATCAGGGATGCAGAAATGCAAAAAACTCCGTTTATGTTGATTGTAGGAGAGGAAGAAGAGAAAAATGGGACTATTTCCATCCGTCGTCATGGACAAGAAGGAAAAGGGAATATCAGCGTTACGATAGAAGAATTTGCTGCTATAGTAAACGAAGAGATCAATAAAACATTAAAAGTATTTACAGTTTAACTTAAATTATAAAGTCATAGCAATAAGAAGCAACAGAGGTTACCAACCTCGCGTAGAAAAAAAAGATGCCCACAGAATAAACAGCCTTATTCGTGGTGTACAAGAAGTAAGACTTGTAGGTGAAAATATTGAGCCTGGAGTTTTTAAACTTTCGGAAGCTTTAAGATTAGCTGACCAATTTGAATTGGATTTAGTTGAGATTTCACCAAATGCTGATCCACCGGTTTGTAAAATCATGGATTATAAGAAATTTGTTTACGAGCAAAAGAAACGTGATAAAATCCTGAAAGCGAAATCTACACAAGTAGTCGTTAAGGAAATTCGTTTTGGACCTCAAACAGATGAGCATGATTACGAATTTAAGAGAAAGAATGCTGAGAAGTTCTTGAAAGAAGGTGCAAAATTGAAAGCATTTGTTTTCTTTAAAGGACGTTCGATTATCTATAAAGATCAAGGTCAAATCTTATTGTTAAGATTAGCTACAGATCTTGAAGAATTTGGTAAAGTGGAAGCGATGCCGGTTCTTGAAGGAAAGAGAATGATTATGTTCATTGCTCCTAAGAAGAAGAAATAAGTCTTAAAGTCGAAAGTCTTAAAGTCTAAAGTATTTAACTTTCGAATTTAAGATTTTAAAAACTTTCTGGCTAAAAGAAGATAAGTAAGTAAGAATAAATTAAAACACTAGGAAAAAATGCCTAAAATGAAAACCAAATCTAGCGCCAAGAAACGTTTTAAAGTTACTGGTTCTGGAAAGATTAAAAGAAAGCATGCTTTTAAAAGTCACATCTTGACTAAAAAGTCTAAAAAACGTAAATTAGCTTTGACTCACTCAGCGCTAGTTCACAAAACAGATATGAAAAGCATCAAACAACAATTAAGAATTATTTAATTAAGTCTTAAAGTTGTAAGTCAAAAGTCTTAAAGACTTTCGACATTCCACTTTAAAATTTTTGACTAAATAATCTTTAGGTTAAAACAATTTAAAATAACCTTGGAGTATGGCCATTAAGTGCTTTTGATTAAATTCAAGCCGCCTGCTACAAAAAAACAGTAAAATTATGCCAAGATCGGTAAATTCAGTTGCTAAAAGAGCAAGAAGAAAAAAAATAATGAAGCAAGCCAAAGGTTTCTTTGGTAGACGTAAAAACGTTTGGACAGTTGCTAAGAATGCGGTAGAGAAAGCAATGTGCTACGCTTACCGTGACAGAAAAGTGAATAAAAGAAATTTCCGTGCTTTATGGATTCAACGTATCAACGCTGGAGCTAGATTGGAAGGAATGTCTTATTCTCAATTCATCGGGAAATTGAAAGCTAACAATATCGAATTGAACCGTAAAGTTCTTGCCGATTTAGCAATGAATCACCCAGATGCTTTCAAAGCAATACTTAACAAAGTAAAATAAACGTTTTATAAACTCAATTTAGATTACTTACTTATATAGAAACCTCAATCGAAAGATTGGGTTTTTTTTGTTTTAAAATTTATTCTAAATAAAAAAATAAGCAATAATTACTATCGATTTTCATTAATGACTAAATTAAAATCCACACTCTTTCCATCTATTATGTTTTCATCTATTACAAGTTCTACATTCGGTCAAGCAAAAAAACAAACATAGGAAGAGAAACAAAAAAGAGATAGCAGATCCTAAAAATGAAAAGAATAATTTTACTATCTTGTTAAACCATCGTAAGCGTTGTCATAGTCTCCTATACCAATGATGAAATGGAAACAACTCCAAACAATAATGAACAACTAATAGCTGCAGATGTGCAGGCTGATGATATCGGTGGACAAAATGGGCAAACTCCCATTCCTCCTCCAAAACCATAATGTAAATTGTTTGATTAGATCGTTTTCATATTCTAATTAAATTCTGTATTTTCGGGAAATGCTACAAAAAAAGTTACATTTCCCGATTATCATTCTTTTACTGGTAATGTTTTTTGCCTTGTCCTCCTGTAAAAAGGAACAACCAAATAATAGCAAACCTAAAACCAATACCAATTATTCTGTCTATTTTACTCTTGCAGAAAAACATCTGGTAAATCAAGAAAATGATAGTGCCTTTTATTATTACAACAAATCAAAATTAGCTTGTAATTTAACAACGGATAATGAAAAGATAATTTATTCATTACTGAAAATGTCTATTATTCAACAAAATGAAAACGATTATTCAAGTAGTGAAACTACGGCTACTGAAGCCATTCCTTTTTTTCAAAAAACTACAAATCCCTATTACAAGTGTGCTGTTTACAATATATTGGGGATCAATTATGAGAACCTATTGGACTTTGACAATGCTATTATTAATTACAACCTAGCTTATCAAGAAGCCACAGATGAATTACAAAAAGCAATTCTTCAAAACAATGTCGCCGTTGTATATATGGACAAGCACGATTATCAGCGCGCCATACAAACCCTGATGCCTCTGACTCTAAAAAAAGAAATTCTTAATAACTCCGAAAACTATGCCCGAGTACTCGATAATTTAGGCTATTCCTATTATAAAATAGGTAATTCAAAAAGTCTTGACCATTTAAATCAATCTTTGAAAATAAGAAAACAGATAAAAGATGACTTTGGTATGCTCTCGAGTTATATGCATCTTTCAGAATTTCATAAAAAAAACAAACCCAAGCCATCCAATGATTATGCCCATTTAGCCTATGAGAAAGCAACCAAAATAAACAGTGTTGATGATCGCTTAAAATCATTAGCATTATTAATAGAGAATAGCTCGGGCAATGAATCGAAAGAATTCTCCATATTACACCTGCGCATCAATGACAGCATCAATAAGGTCAGACAAAAGGCCAAGAATCAATTTGCCAAAATCAAATATGATTCCAAGAAAGAGAGAGAAGAGAATCTAAATCTAAAAACGCAAAAGGCCGAAAATGCACTTCTGTTAGAACAACAAAAAAACAGAAATTTATTATTATACTTAGCCGTTGGAATTATAATTATGATAAGTGTTTTTGTATATAATTATCTGGTAGCCAAAAACAAAAGAGAAAAAATAAAAACTTCTTACAATACTGAAACTCGAATTGCTAAGAAACTTCATGATGAGTTAGCGAATGATGTCTATCATACTATGGCTTTTGCGGAAACACAAGATTTATCAACCAGCCAGAATAAAGAAATATTACTTACTAATCTGGATACTATTTATTCCCGAACACGAAATATATCCCGTGAAAACAGCACAGTAGAAACAGGAACATTATTTGTGTCTCATTTAAAAGAAATGATGTCTGGATTCAATACTGATAATGTGAATGTTTTAACCAATGGTATAGATTTGGTTGATTGGTTGGCTATAGAGAGTAATAAAAAGATAATTGTCTATCGGATACTTCAAGAATTGCTTGTCAACATGAAAAAACATAGTCAATGCAGTCTAGTTGTACTGACTTTCAAACAAAATGAAAAAAAATTACAGATAGATTATACTGATAACGGAGTTGGAGCAACTATAGAACAATTAAATTCAAAAAATGGGCTTCAAAATATTGAAAACCGTATTCGGACTATAAAAGGAACAATAACTTTTGATACTAAATCCGATAAAGGTTTTAAAGTACATTTTACTCTCCCAATATAATTTCTAATGTTTATTAAATTTAACTACCAAAATTAAAACAATTCAATCATCTAAAATACTGAGCTTAATTTAATTGGTCCTTAGAACTGTTCTTCTTCTAAATCCATACTATAAATTGCTTAGAAGATAGTCTGAATATTTTAATTAATTTCTGTATTTTCGATGAATGATTCTAAAAAAGTTACACCCCATAGTTTATTTTTTATCATTGTCATTCTTTTTAATACTTCATTCCTGTGAAGAAAAGGCGTTAAACAATCCCAATAAAAAAAACAATACTGCTGAAATTGATCGACTGATTGACCTAGGAGACAAATATTTTGAGAAATCAGAATATGATAGTTCCTATTATTATTTCAACAAAGCTAAAGCTACTTGTGATGAAAAAAAAGATGTATCTAAAATCATCTATTCATTATCAAATTTAGCAACCATACAACAAAATCAAGGAGATTATTATGGTAGTGAAACTACAGCTATGGAGGCGATTCCTTTTTTAGAAAAAACTAAAAATCCCAAATATAAATGGAATATTTACACTATAATTGGTATCAACTATTTATATGCATATGATTATGAGAATGCACTTTATTACTACAAAAAAGCATTAAATTTAAAAACTGATGAACTTCGAAAATCAGATATAAAAAACAATATCGCCGTAACATATATGGAAATGGGAAATCATATGCGTGCTATACAAATTCTCTATCTATTAACTTTCAAAAAAGAAGTTTTAAACAATGCCGAATCATTTTCTAGAATAATTGATAATCTAGGATATTCCTATTTTAAATTAGGAGATTCAAAAGCTTTTAATTATTTAAATCAATCCTTAAAAATAAGAACGCAAAGAAAGGACGACTGGGGACTGATTTCAAGTTATTACCATCTTTCTGAGTTTCATAAAAAAAGTAATGTCAATTTAGGTAATAATTATGCCCAACTAGCATATGAAAAAGCAACAAAGCTTAATAGCGTTGATTCAAGGTTGGAATGTCTAAAGTTATTAATAAAGAACAGTTCAGGGAATAAATCCAAAGAATATACTCTAAAATACCTTCATATTAATGATAGTATTACTAAGGTTAGACAAAAAGCTAAGAATCAATTTGCTAAAATCAAATATGATTTCAAGAAAGAGCAAGATGAAAATCATAAACTAAAAGCCCTAAAAATACTTCAATTAGAACATCAAAAAAAGAGAAATTTGATGTTATATTTAGTTGTGGGAATCATTACTGTAATAAGTATTTTTATAACTAATATGCTATTAGCTAGAAATAAAAGGGAAAAGATTAAAGCTTCTTATAATACCGAAATTAGAATAGCTAAAAAACTTCACGATGAATTAGCGAACGATGTATATCATACCATGGCTTTTGCAGAAACTCAAGATTTATCCACAATACATAATAAGGAAATATTGATTTCTAATCTAGACACTATTTATTCAAGGACACGAAATATCTCCCGAGAAAACAATTCTATGGAAACTGGACCATTATTTATAACTGATTTGAAAGAAATGATGACTGGTTTTAATACTCAAGAAGTAAATGTGATAACTAATGGAATGGATTCAATCAATTGGATGGTATTAGATGATAACAAAAAAATTATCATTTATCGTGTGATTCAAGAATTACTGGTCAACATGAAAAAACACAGTCAATGTAGTTTAGTTGTCCTAACTTTTAAAAAAACAGGAAATAAATTAGAAATAGATTACACTGATAACGGCCTTGGAGCAACATTAGAACAATTAAATTCAAAAAATGGGCTTCAAAATGTGGAAAACCGTATTCAGGCTATAAAAGGAATAATTACTTTTGAAACTAAATCAAATAAAGGATTTAAAGTACAATTTATTATTCCAATATAATACTCCATTCCTATGTTCCACAAAGTTTTAATAGCCGAAGATTTAGATAGTATTAGCATAGCAGTTGTTCAAGCTCTGGAAGAAATTTCTATCTTAGAAATTCATCATGCCAAATACTGTGATGATGCTTTTTTAAAAATAAAAAAAGCACTTCATGACAATCAGCCCTATGACTTATTAATTAGTGATTTATCATTTAAACCCGATCATAGAGAAAATAAGCTGAACTCCGGTGAAGAATTAATTGAGGCAGTAAAAAAAGTTCAACCTAACATCAAAACTATAGTATTCTCAATAGAAGACAAATCTTTTAGAATAAAATCATTATTCAATAACTTGGGAATTAATGCCTATGTATCTAAAGGAAGAGATAGTATTCCTGAGCTAAAAAAATCGATTCAACACATATACAACAATGAGGAAATAAAACCATCAGCTGAAATATCTCATGCTTTAAGAGACAAATCACTTTTTGAAATTGAATCCTATGACATTTCACTTTTGAAATCATTGTCCAAAGGCTTAACTCTTGAGGATATTTCATCCGAATTTAAAGACTCCGGAATTATTCCAAATGGTAGCAGCAGTCTTGAAAAACGAATCAGCAAATTAAAAATATATTTCAAAGCCAGTAATAATGTACATCTTATTGCTATTACCAAAGATTTAGGTTTAGTTTAAACTAATTTTTCCCTCTCTTATAAAAAAAACAATAAAAGCCATTTAAGAAAAATAATAATTTCAAATCCTAGAAATTGAATCTATTATTTTTTTTAATAATTTACCCCTTTTACGGTTTCCCGTAAAGAAATGATTTCTAAAGATATTAGGTTTGACCAATAAAACTTTAAATCATACAAAATGGCAGATTTCACGAAAGAAGACTTAGCATTTACTGGATATTCACAAACAATAGATGCTAATGATTATCCTAAAACTATCGAAGTTATTGATAGGATTTATGTTGATAAAACAGAAGAGTTTGAAGTAATTCATTTCTGTAATCAGTTTTTAAAGAAATATAAAGTTCCTAAAACCAAAGCAAGTTTTCAAAAAGCAGAAAGCTTTTTACAACATCCCTCTTTGGAAAACGAAATCTACAGATCTCAATTATTAGACTGGATTGCAAGCAATTGGATAAAAATATAATAGTTTTTAATTTCAATGCACTAATTCCTAATTTTAGAATATTTAATAAGCTACGAGAGCCTTTATAGTATTCTGGTATTTAATTATTTAATGGTTTACGGATTCCCGTAACGAATTCTCTTTTATCAAAGTTACTTTTGATGTTATAAAAAATTTAAGCCATTTTCAAAAAAACAATTTAGGTCATGAAGAAAAACGAAACTATATCCATTCAGAACGTACTAGAAAAAAATAAAGAAGAAATAATACTTAATAAATGGGATAAAAAACTCAATGACTATAATAATTACGTCAAAGAATACCTCATACATTATAAAAAATCTCTTAAAGGCAATAGCATTTCATTATCAAAATATCCCTATTTGAAAGTAAAATCAGAGAGCTTAAGTAAAAAACTGAATAGAGGAATTGAGAAAGAGCTATTAACAAAAAAGCAACTCACAAAGGTTTTTAAAATTCGAGAAAAAATAGTGAATGCATGTTGTAATTAATATACTATCTAAAAATAAATGAAAAAAATTATAGTTCTAGGACTCTTGATATTTATAGCATCATTCGCTTATACTTCAAAAAAACAACCAGAAAAAAAAAGAGATACACAAAATAAATATGATGTGAATGAAAAGCAACTAATGATGATCAATAGAAATAATCATTCATCATATAAATTTGATGAGCCAATAAATAACAACCTAAATATTTCTAATAAACAACGCCCAGTAAAACATTCTTCCAGACATCGAAAAGGAAAAATTATCTACTCAAAAACTCATACTTTTGTTTTGGAATAAAACACTATTTATTTTTTGTTTCAAATGAGGAAAACCGTAAAATAATACCTTTTTAAGCATGTAGTTTTGCTCCAATAAAAAACTAAACCAATGAAGTCATTAATTATTTTAAAATCTAATCTATTATACGCCGCACATATAACAATAATTCTTTTTGGTTCTATATGCCTCATTTATTTAGTATATAAAATCTGGAAAAGGAGATAAAAAATAGGTGTCAAAACTACTGAAAAAATCAAAGGTAAGACATCATTCTACCTATTCTAAAATACAAAAATTTAATTAACAGATTAGGAATAAAAAGATAAAGACATGATTAATAATGCTAAATTCGAGAAAATAACTATAGTTGAAAACGGACTAATTTTGAAATATAAATCAAAAACAAATAAAGAAATTTTATTTTCTGAATTAGATAAAATTTATATTACAATAAATGAAATAAAACCAGTTTATACGCTTTTAATTAGTTTCTCAGCAATTTGTCTAACACTATTTTCATATTTGTTTCTAAAAATTGACATAATCCCGCTTTTAGTTTTCTTGAGCATTATTATAATTTTTTTTAAAATGAATAATTTTAAATATTATAGTTTAGTCATACGTTTAAAAAATAGTGAGACTTTTGAAAAACAGGCGTCTACAAAATCAAAATATGAAACAATCAATCTTGTAAATTGTGTTCAAAAAGAGATTTACAATTATAAAATAAAAAAGGGTAATGAAACCGAACTTTAATTTTCAGTATGAATAGATGCTTAAAAAAAGAAATTCTTCTTAATTAAATGATTTAACTTTCGTTTCTAAATTGCTGTAAAAAGATTACGCATAAAAAGATAAAATATAAAAAAACTCCCATTAACTATCCTAACTTTAAATTGCTTAGTTTACATAAAGGAGAAAGTAGCAATATCGCTAATTAAAATTTATGAAACCCCTCTTTTCCCTGCTACTTTTTCTTATTTCAACCTTTTGTTTCTCACAAACTAAGCTCCTTTCTTGGAACATAGAAAATCTTGGAAAATCTAAATCAGACAAAACGATAAACTATATCGCTAATGCACTTCGTGACTATGACATTATTGCTATTCAAGAAGTTGTAGCGGGTTATGGTGGTGCTCAAGCAGTAGCCAGATTAGCGGATGAACTCAATCGCAAGGGAGCTAAATGGGATTATGTAATTAGTGACCCAACAAGCAGCAGTGCTTACAAAACGGAACGCTATGCGTTTATTTGGAAAACCAGCAAATTAAAAAAGATTGGCAACGCTTGGCTCGAAAAAAAATACCATCTAGAGATTGATCGAGAACCTTATTTTTGTACGTTCCAATATGAAAACAAGCAATTTACTGTCGTTAATTTTCATGCTATTACTAAAAATAGGCAACCTGAAACCGAAATTAAATATTTTAAATTTCTACCAGATGAATATCCCAACTTGAATTTAATATTTGCTGGAGATTTTAATTGTCCGCAATCTCACACGGTTTTTAATCCTTTGAAAAAAATGGGGTATCAATCGATTTTGGTTAATCAGAAAACCTCTTTGAAACAAGAATGCAAAAATGGTAAATGTCTAGCATCCGAATTTGACAATATGTACTATAAAACTTCAAAAATCAAAACTATAAATTCTGGAATTATTCCTTTTTATAAAAACTTTAATTCATTAAAAGAAGCCCGAATAATATCAGATCATATCCCTATTTGGTTTGAATTTTCTTTGAATTAAATTAGTCAAAAACTTCAAAATTATCTCCGTCAAAACTAGCAAAAACCATACTGGGATGCGAGTCCTGATGAAACATATTTCCTTTATTATCGATAGCAATTGCGCCTGCAAAACCATCATAAGGTTTTAGTTCGTTGAACGTTTTAGTAAAGGCTTCCGGCAATGTAAAACCATCAGTAACACGAGTCACAATTTTTGTAGCGGTGCCATTACTTACAATGTCCTCACCTACTCCTGTTAAACTCACACCGCAAAAAGCATTGGCATAATTCCCCGCTACAGTAGCCGAATCTGAAATGCGTCCGGGAATTTCAAATCCTTTTCCTCCTGTTGAAGTCGCTACAGCAATTCTTCCATTTGTATCTAAAGCGACACAACCCACAGTTCCGGTTCCTAGAGATTTTAGCTTTGCTTCATATTCCGCTCGACGTTGTGGAATCTCAGTTGAAAAAGCTTCAAAACCATTCTCTCTTGCAAAATTAGTGGCTCCACTCCCACCTAAAACCCTGTCATCATACTGCATCAATATTTGGGCAACCTGAACTGGGTTTTTCACTTCTTCAATATTGATAACACCGCTCATTTTCTGGGTTTCACCATCCATAACTGCAGCGCTCATTCTGATTTTTCCGTCACTTTGAATTTGGGAACCTAATCCCGCATTAAACAATTCATCATCTTCTAAAAGTGAAACTGCATAAACAACAGTTTCCAATGCCGAATGTGTTTTTAAAAAATCATACGAATCTTTTACGATTCGCTCTAATGCATTTTGTTTGGCAACTTTTGTTTCGTGATTAGTGGATGATTCCGAAAAAAAACCTCCGTGTATGATTAGTTTCATAATGTATTGGGTGTAGATTCCAGATTTAGATAGTTCTCTAAATACTAAATTGCTATCATATTTATATGTAGTGTGACGATTGAATGTGCATTTTATGTGTTTCAAGATTATAAGTATCAAATTTACTCATAACATGCGTTACCAAATGTGAGATTGATATTGGTTGGCCTAATTCCACTTTCGTCAAATTAGTGTCTTTTATTTCACGACCATCAACCAAAATAACCAACCCGGAACCTATGGCTTCCATTTGGGTATTATTGGTAATCAACAAACCCGTATCTTCACCAAGTCCTATTCCCAGTACTCTAGGATTACCTACAACAGCTTGAAAAAGTCTGCCAATTCGCCCGCGTTGTACAAAATGGGTATCGATAATAACTCCATCGATCAAACCTAATCCGCTTGAAATTTTCACTTCACCTTTCAATAAAGCTTCGGAACTACTGCCTTGATAAATCATAGTATTAGATGCCGCTGCTGCTCCTGCTGAAGTTCCGGCATAAATGAATTCTTCATTATGGTATTTATCCAATAAAATATCATGAAATGGTGTTCCACCAAGAATGGAAGTCAATCGCAATTGATCGCCTCCGGTAAACATAACAATATCTGCTGCTTTTAATCGGGCCAAAACTTCTTTATCTGCAGCTTGTTCCCGTCTTTCAATAGTAAGTATATCTACATTTTTAGCATTCAAATATTCAAAAGCCTTAACATATTCAGGACCTATTTCGCGTGGAATGATTGAAGCAGTTGTAATGACTTCAATTCGTGAATTTTCTTTGTGTTTTGATTCGTTTAGTATCCTTTTTAAAATGCCAGTTTCAAAAAAGTTTAAATTGCTAGTTGCATTTTTATCAAAATCGGTTTCAGTAAAACTTCCTTTATCTACAGCACCTCCTATTATTATTAGTTTTCCTAGTATATTCATTTAGCAAAAATAACCAAAAAGATAAAAGGAGCTATTGAACTATGCTTTTTTTTTTAATTATCACAAACTCAATATTTATTGTTTATTTTTAAGAAAATAAATTTTGATTCCTTTTTTTAAAAAGCTACTTTTAATTTAGTTCTTGCATTTTCCAAAAGAAAAACACACTATCGTCTTCTTTTAAAAAGAAACAAACCATATTAATTTTAAAACAAACCATTACCTATTAATCCTATTCCAAAAAATAATACCCCATTTTATGAAAATAATCAAAGTACAAGCCCTACGCGGTCCCAATATATGGAGCATCCAAAGAAAAAAATTAATCCAAATGCGATTGGATTTGGAAGAAATGGAACAGTTTCCAACTAATAAAATTGAAGGATTTAAAGAACGTATTGAAGCTATGTTTCCTACGATGATTGAACATCGTTGTTCTGAAGGCTGTCGCGGTGGATTTTTTTCCAGAGTAGAACGTGGTACCTGGATGGGCCATGTGATTGAACATATTGCTCTTGAAATTCAGTCTTTAGCAGGCATGGAAACTGGATTTGGAAGAACTCGAGAAACTAAAACTCCTGGAACTTATAATGTCGTCTTTAGTTATACCGAAGAAAATGTGGGTCTTTTTGCAGCAGAATCTTCTGTTGCCATTGCCGAAGCCTTAATTGCCGGAACAGATTATGATTTAAATGCCGACTTACAGAAAATGCGCGAAATACGAGAGCGTGTTCGGCTTGGGCCGAGTACCGGAAGTATTGTAGAAGAAGCCGTTTCCAGAAATATTCCTTGGATAAGATTAGGAACTAATTCTTTGGTTCAACTAGGATATGGAATCAATCAAATGCGTTTTCAGGCAACAATCACTTGCAAAACAAGCAGTATTGCGGTTGATATTGCTTGCAATAAAGAGCTTACAAAAAAAATGTTGGATATGGCATCAATTCCTGTTGCCAGCGGAAGTATTTGTGTTGACGAAGACGATTTGGCAGAGACCATAAAAAAAATTGGCTATCCTATCGTGTTAAAACCATTGGATGGAAATCACGGAAAAGGTGCTTCAATCAATGTTACTAATTGGGAAGATGCCGTTTCAGGCTTAGCTTTCGCCAAAGAATACAGCAAACGAATCATTGTAGAGAAATTTATTACCGGATTCGACTTTAGAATATTGGTAATTGATAATAAATTAGTTGCTGCTGCAAAACGTGTTCCTGCACATGTAATTGGAAACGGAAAAGATACTATTCAAGAATTAATTGAAACAACAAATCTGGATCCAAGAAGAGGATATGGCCATGAAAATGTGCTAACTCAAATTGATGTTGACAGAGATACCGAAGATTTATTGGAAAAACTAGGCTACACATTAGAAACCATTCCTAAAATTGGTGAAATTGTATTCCTAAAATCTACTGCAAACTTAAGCACTGGTGGAACTTCTGTTGATGTTACCGATATGATGCACCCGGAAAATATCTTTCTTGCCGAACGAATTTCAAGAGTAATTGGACTCGATGTGTGTGGAGTTGATATCATGGCCGAGAATTTAACACAACCGTTAAAAGAAAATGGTGGTGTAATTCTGGAAGTCAATGCGGCTCCGGGGTTTAGAATGCACCTTGCTCCTTCCGAAGGATTGCCAAGAAATGTTGCCTCACCAGTAATTGACATGTTGTATCCTCCAGGAAAATCGTGTCGCATTCCTATAATTGCTGTTACAGGAACCAATGGAAAAACGACCACCACCCGACTTTTGGCTCATATTGTAAAAAATAATGGATTCAAAGTAGGATTCACCACATCAGATGGGATTTATATTCAAAATCACATGATGGAAAAAGGCGATACAACCGGACCACTAAGTGCAGAATATGTTTTGAGAGATCCAACGGTAGAATTTGCTGTTCTGGAAACTGCTCGTGGAGGAATCCTTCGTTCAGGTTTAGGTTTTAGCCTTTGTGATATTGGAATCATTACCAATATTCAGGAAGATCATCTAGGTTTAAGTGACATTCATACTTTAGACGATTTGGCCAGAGTAAAAGCTACGGTTGTCAAAAGCATCAAGAAAAATGGTTGGGCAGTTTTGAATGGAGATGATGAACATTGTGTAAAAATAGGCCAAGATTTGAATTGCAATGTCGCTTATTTTAGTTTAAGCGAAGACAGTGATTTTATCAAAAAACTTTGTGCCGAAGGGAAAACAGTTGCCGTATATGAAAACGGATACATTACCATCAAAAAAGGAGAATGGAAAATCCGTATCGAACGTGCGACTCATGTCCCACTAACATTAGGCGGGAAAGCAAAATTCATGATTGCCAATGTGCTTGCTGCCACTTTAGCAAGTTATTTATGGGGATTTAAAACCGAAGATATCAGCTTGTCATTACAAACTTTCATTCCAAGTGCCGCCCAAACACCAGGGCGTATGAACATTTTTGAGTTTAAAAAATTCAAAGTATTGATTGACTTTGCACACAATGCTTCCGGTTATAAAGGTGTCGAAGAATATTTACAAAGTGTTGAAGCTACTAAAAAAATTGGAATTATTGCCGGCGTTGGAGACCGTCGCGACGAAGATATCAAAGAATGTGCTTCGATTGCCGCCCGAATGTTTGACCATATTATCATTCGACAAGAAAAATATCTGAGAGGAAGAACCGAAGATGAAATCATTAATTTAATCCTTGACGGAATTAAAAAATCAGGCAAAACTGTAACTTATGAAATTATCCCTAAAGAAACCGAAGCGATAAAACATGCTATAAATTGTGCCGAAGAAGGAAGTTTCATCACCGCATTAAGCGACGTTGTTACTAATGCCATCGACATTGTACAAGAATATTTAGACAAAGAAAACGAACATGGGATCGTTTAATTTTTTTCAATAAATGACAAAAGCTACTGTAACAAGTCGCTTTTTTTTTAGATAAATGATGACTGCATTTTATTACATTATAAATATTCAGGAGCTATTTCCTGCTTTCGCCTTTATCTTTGTTCGTTCCTCTCAAAGGATATCGGCTTTATCAGGGCTATAAACCATACCGTTTTAAACAACTATATTTTTAGAAAATTGACATTTCCGTTTTAGTAGTCAATAATTCCAACGCATTCATACCTAACTCTGAATTTCCTTTTTCATTAAGTCGAGGACTCCAAGTGGCAACTACAAAATTCTTAGGGTACAAAGCCGCAATTCCTCCTCCAATTCCGCTTTTACCAGGCAATCCCACTTTATAAGTAAACTCGCCTGACTCGTCATAAAATCCACATGTTTGCATCAAAGCATTAAGTCTCTTTACCTGACTTTCGTTAAAATTGGTATTCCAGCTTTAGTTTTTCCTTCATTGGCAAGAAAGAAAAAGGAATGGGCTAATTCTTTACATGTCATTTCTATAGAACACTGATGAAAATAAAAATCAAGCACTTCGTCAACATCGTTATTTATATTTCCAAAAGATTTTAAAAAATTAGCTAAAGCAGCATTCCTGAAACGAGTATCTTTCTCAGATTGCGCTACTTTTAAATTATACTCAATTGCAGAACTCCCAGAAATCATTCTTATAAAATCCAGAAAATCTTGTTTTGGGTTTTCTAAATGAGTTACAAGCATATCAGCAATAACAATTGCTCCTGCATTGATAAAAGGATTTCGGGGAATTCCTTTTTCATATTCTAATTGTACTAAGGAATTAAAAGCACTTCCTGATGGCTCGACTCCTACTCGTTCCCATATTTTTTCATCCAAAAAAGAAAATGCTAATGCAACAGTCAGTGCTTTAGAAATACTTTGAATAGAAAATTTCTCCCCACTATCACCTATTGCAAAGTCCTCGCCGGAAATTGTCGTTAAATGTATTCCAAATTTATCAGGATTTACCTTAGCTAATTCGGGAATGGAAGAAGTAACCTTCCCTAATGTTGGAAGTTTCCCAGATTCATTATATATTTCTTGTAAAATAACTTTGTAATTCATGTAAAGACTTTGATATATTTAAAATGATACGATTACGTTTTCAGTTTTTTCTTTCTAGCTGCAGGAAATAATACATTATTCAAAATCAAACGATATCCTGGCGAATTAGGATGCAAATCCAGAACCGTTGGTGGATCCCCTACTTGGTGCTGAAAATCTTCTGGGTCATGACCACCATAAAACGTAAACATTCCCTTCCCTTTTTGACCATGAATGTAACGTGCTTCGCCATTGACCTCACAAGTACCCATCACCAAAATATTCGATTTAATTAAAGGAATATCAAATGCGGTGGTTTGTCCCATGAATCCTTTTACTAATTGTGTATGATTTTGACAAAGCATACTAGGAATTGGATCCCATTTTGCCGAAAATTCCATTAATGTAAAATAATCTTTCTCCATAGGAACTCTTCGTTTTGAAGTCATATCAATATCTGAAAATTCATATTGTTCGGGTCTTCTTTCTAAAGTAAAATCTTTGAAAGCAAATGAATTGCTGTAATTCATTTTTGATTGGTAATTTCCTTCACTCGGGTCCCCATCAAACATTGCTTCACAAATATCAACACCATCTGCAGCCAAAGCAATATCAAAACTATCCGTTGCAGAACACATGGCAAACATAAATCCACCACCTATTACAAAACCCCTAATTTTCTTAGCAACTGCTCCTTTTTCTTGAGATACTTTAGGAAATCCTAATTTATTTGCCAGTGTCTCAGCATCTTTCTTTTGCTCGATATACCAAGGTGCATTTTTGTAAGCTCCATAAAATTTGCCATATTGCCCCGTAAAATCCTCATGATGCAAGTGCAACCAATCATACAATAACAATTGTTCACTTAAAACTTCTTCATCATAAATTGGCGTAAAAGGAATTTCGGCATAAGTCAATACCATAGTCACCGCATCGTCCCAAGGTTGTTTCCCTTTTGGCGTATAAACAGCAATTTTTGGTGCTTTTTCCAGTACAACTGATTCCATATTTTGGGAAGGACTGGATATTTCGTTCAAGATTGCCAATTGATCTCCATCTGAAATAACCTCAAAACTCACTCCTCTAATTTGGCATTCTTTGCGTATTTCTTCAGCATCAGGTAATAAAAAAGAACCTCCACGATAGTTAAGCAACCAACTGGCTTTATAATTTTTATCTAAACACCAATAAGTGATTCCGTAGGCTTTGAGATGATTCTGTTGACTCGTTTCATCCATTGGCAACAAAATAAAAGAAGCTTTTGCCGTAATTGTCAGCAAAAAAATAAGAATATATAGAAATGGCTTCGACATCGATTTTTAATTTTTATACCTCAAAGATAGAAAGTAAGCAATTCAAATACATGAAATTTAACTATTAAATCAATTCCTAAAATAAGTTTAGAGGTAAAACACGTAAAAATACGCATAGCCAAACAATTTCCTATTCCTAAATTCGCAGATATCCATAAATCAATGAAGATGAAAAATTTAATAATGAATTCAACTAAAAAAAATAGACCTTTCAGTATTAAGAATCTAATGACAAATGTTGTAATAGTCATATTAATAATACTCATCATTACTTTCTATGTCTTATGTTACCAGTTTATTTTCAATTAACATACATTTTAAGTACTATAAATACAATACTTCTTTATTTTGAAAAACTATTACACAACTTTATCAGAAGAAATTCTTTCTGTTGCTAAATCAGGGAAAGATACTGTCACCTTAAGGAGACAACTTTTTTATATCAGACAAGCAAAACTTGAAAAAAGTTTAAACACGGATGAGTTGAAAAAGACTTTTTGGATAAATATTTACAATGCTTTTTACCTTATCACTTTAAAAGAAACAAAACTAGGAAAAGAAATTTTCAATCTGAAAAGAATTAAAATTTCACGTGCAGTATTTTCATTAAATGACATTGAACACGGTATTTTAAGGAAGTACAAATTTAGAATTGGCTATGGATATATTACGAATCCATTCTACTGTGATTTTATAAAAAAATTAGCGGTAAGCAAAGTCGATTACAGAATCCATTTTGCATTAAGAAGCCTTGAATTGGAGAAAAAAACTATTGACTGTTTCAATTGTGAAGAAATAGAAAAACAACTTACTGAAGTTACCAACGATTTTATTCGTTTGGAAACTGAATTTGACAATGATTCTAAAACAATTAGAGTTTCCGCTTTTTTATTATCTTATTTAAGGGATTTTGGAGGCAAAAAAAGCGTGAAAAAATTATTGGAAACAATTTTTGAAAGAGATTTAAAGGAATATAAACTCCGATTTAAAACCTACAAAAGAACAGAAAAATTACTCCAGGTTTCTTGATGTAAACATTCAAAAAAAATAACCAATCAATTTGAATAATATTAATCGTTCAGCAACATAAATTCATTCTGAACGGCATAAACCACTAAACCTGCAATATTTCTGGATTCGGTTTTCAACAACAAATTATTTCTATGTCCTTCTACTGTTCTTGGACTTATAAAAAGCAGTTCTGCAATTTCCAACGTACTTTTTTGGGCACAAATCAGTTTAAGTACTTCAATCTCACGTGGACTAAGAAAATTGCTGTCAAAATTACTCTTGGTCTTTTTATTTGTCAATACATCGGCATGAATGATTTTCATAACATAATCCGTATAATAAAATCCCTTTGAGGCGACTTCATTTATTGTTGTCAATAATTCTTGTGGTGTTGCATTTTTTATTAAATACGAAACAGCTCCTACATCAATCATATTAGCAACAAAAGATTTTGAATCATAACTGGTCAGCGCAATAATTTTGATTTCTGGAAATTCTTTTCGAATAATCTTAGTTGCTTCAACTCCATTTATTATTGGCATTTTCAAATCCATGATAATAATATCTGGATGACTATTTTTATTGTTTTGAAGGAAAGAAATTAGTTCATCTCCATTAGAAGCCTCAAAAACAATCTCAATATTTGTTTCGCGTCCCAATAAAAAAGAGATTCCTTTTCTAAAAAGAATCTCATCATCGACTAATATTATTTGTATAGTTTTGCTCATTTTTTAAAAATTAAAAACTACTGAAATTCCTTTATTTATTGATGAATCCAAGGTCATCTTACCATTTAAAAAAGCAATTCTACTTTCTATATTTTTCATTCCCAGACCTTTCTTATTTTCGTCGGATTTCATTTCAAAACCAATCCCGTCATCCGTATAAAAACACCAATTCTTTTCATTCTTTTTTTCAAAAATAATCGAGATAATAGATGCTTTTCCATGACGCAACGAATTATTCATCAGCTCTTGTAAAATTCTAAATACATGCAAATGTTTATCATTGTCTATAATATCAAATACAGTTTTATTTTCATAATTTACCTTTACGGCTTTGGAACTACTGAATTCCAAACACAATTCCTCTACACCTGCATGAAGTCCAAATTTATCTAAAACGGGAGGTAACAAACCGTGTGCAATTTTCCTTGAATTATCTAGTGCTTTGGCCGTAAGATTAATAATGTTGTTCGTAATTTCTACTACCTCAGTCTCGGTTAAATTAGGCGTGGTAAGCAAATGACTGTTTAAAGAAACTATATTGAGTTTAGAACTAATATCGTCATGCAAATCTTGTGCAATACGCTTGCGTTCCTCTTCCTGAGTAATAATTACAGAGCTTAAAAGTTCTTTTTGATACTGGATTTCTAAATCCTTTTTTTCAAATTCCTTTTGAATAATTTTCTTTCTCGAAAAATAAAAAAACAATATTAAAACCAATCCCATCAGAAGGAAAGCGATAAAACTATACACTATGATTTCAATTATTTCACTTTCCTGCAGTGTATTGACTTTCATAAAATTGTTTTAAATTCTCTTTTTTTTGAAAAACTTTTTTTCCATTCTAATAATATAAAAATCTGATAAAAAATATACAATATGCAATTCAAAATCCACGTAATTTTATTCATTTTTGGACTTAAAACAATTGTAAGATTCCCTACCAGAAACAAAATTGTACTTCCGAACAAATAGAATAAAATGCCCATATTTATTAAATAGAACTCTTTTTTTTCATTCAACATATTGTAAAAATGAAAAGTGGCGTACAAAATCAATAATATTGAAGTAATTAATATTTCGAAAAGATTAAATTTTAAAAACAAAGAAAAGTCATATGCATATTGTATAGCTAATGCTAATAGGCTTGTGATTAAACAAACTTTCACTATTTTTTTTTGCAATTCTTGTTTTAAAATATTCACGTAAAAAAGGCTAAGAATTATAAACTGACCGATAAAATAAAAATGCGATAGATATAAGTTATTAATATTGAATTTTTTCAAGGTCATTGAAGTAATTTGGACTAAAAAAATTACACCAAGATACCATGTGAAAAGTGAGTAAGCTTTCCCGTAATTACGGTAGCCTTTAATAAATAAAATCAGGTTAAGAAATAAAATTAAATACCCAATATTTGCAAATAAAATCCACATAATAATTAGGAATTTAGAGGACTTTCAGGATCACTAGCCGGCGGGCAAGGCTCCGTAAAATCGTATATATTATCTTGGCCTCCTGCTGAATTTCCCAAAGTGTCAGAAATCATATCGACATAAATTCCTGTTTCCGGATTGAATTTTGTACCTACAATCATTAATTTTTCAACGCCTGCATCATCCACTCCAATATAAGCTCTCACGGCATCTACTCCTTCTGCTAAAACTTCCAATAAATCTACTTTCGGAATCAAAAATGCACTGACATGATGGTGTTTATTGTAATCTCCTTCTTTTTTAGACCAACGCTTGGCCCATTTCTGTGCAGTTTTTAAAGGGATTGCATTTACAGTTTTGGTTTCTTTATGGTTTTCAGAAGTAGTTTCTTGTGACATAAGCGATAGGTTTTGGTCAACAATATTTTTAAAATTAAAAATCGATAGCTAAACTACTACTTTTTATTGTTTTAACAAAATACATCCTATGTATTACAACATTAAAAAGCCTAAATCAAATGGATGATTTAGGCTTTTAATGTTTATATTCTAAAAAACAATATTTGACTGGTTTAATTTTCTAAAACGGAACGTCGCTGTCATCATCCAAATCATTCAAATTACTTCCAAAAGCTTCATTAGCCGAAGGGAGATTTTTAGTGATAAAAGGATTATCGTCTTGATTCATACTTGAAGGTAAATCATCATATCCTCCACTAAAATCTTCCAGATTGTCAAACTTTCCTAGATGTCCAATAAACTTCAATCGAACGTTTTCAATACTACCATTACGGTGTTTAGCAATCATTATTTCTGCCTGACCAGTCGTTGGTGAAGCTTCATCATCATCCCACTCATCAATTTTGTAATATTCAGGACGGTATAAAAACGATACAATATCGGCATCTTGCTCAATCGCTCCCGATTCACGTAAATCCGATAATAAAGGTCTTTTACTTGATCCACGCGTTTCTACTGCACGCGACAATTGCGAAAGTGCAATAACCGGAACATTTAATTCCTTGGCCAATGCTTTTAAGTTTCGGGAAATCGTAGAAATCTCTTGCTCTCTATTTCCGCCTCCTTTTCCGTTTCCTCCGGCTGTCATCAATTGCAAATAATCTACAATAATAATTCGGATTCCGTGTTGCGAAACCAAACGTCTTGCTTTAGCCCTTAAATCGAAAATAGACAATGAAGGCGTATCATCAATAAACAAAGGTGCTTTTTCTAAATTTTTAACTTTGGTACTCAATTGTTCCCATTCGTGTTTTTCCAGTTTTCCGGTACGCAATTTTTCCGATGACAAACCTGTCTCAGAAGAAATCAAACGGGTAATCAACTGAACCGATGCCATCTCCAAAGAAAATAAAGCAACTGGCATCCCAAAATCAATTGCCATATTTCTAGCCATCGATAATACAAATGCGGTCTTACCCATTGCTGGCCTTGCCGCTATAATAATTAAATCACTTGGTTGCCAACCTGAGGTAATCTTATCTAATTTATCAAAACCTGTTGCAACACCACTCAGTCCCTCTTGACCGGCAATTTCCTCTATTCTTTTCTTGGCCTGTAACACTAAACTCTGTGCTGTTTCAGAACTACGTTTTATGTTTCCTTGTGTTACTTCGTATAATTTGGATTCAGCTCTATCCAATAAATCAAAAACATCTGTTGTTTCATCATAGGATTCTTCAATGATTTCTGAAGATATTCGAATCAAACTACGCTGAATAAATTTTTGCAAAATGATTCTGGAGTGAAATTCAATGTGTGCCGAAGAGGAAATCTTTTGCGTAAGCTGAATTAAATAAAAATCACCGCCTGCCAACTCTAATTTTGCATTTTTCTTAAGTTGAGCAGAAACGGTTAATAAGTCAATAGGCTGTGTTTCTGTAAACAATTGTACAATAGCCTCAAAAATATGTTTGTGTGCATCTTTGTAAAAAGCATCAGGCTGTAAAATGTCAATCACATCATCTACCCCTTTTTTATCAATCATCATGGCACCCAGCACCGCCTCTTCTAAATCGAGAACCTGAGGAGGCAATTTCCCTTTTTCTAAGCTTATAATTGTTGTTTTATCCACCTTTACAGGGTTTATATTTCTGAAGTTTTCCATAGAGCGAAAGTAGCAAAAATTAAAAAAATATTGTCATTGAGTTGTTACAAATAATTGTTCATAAGTAACTATTTTTTGTTTATAACCCAAAAAAAATCCGTCTCGTTCTAGGTTTTTAGCACGAGACGGATTAAAGATAAATTTGTAAGATTTTACTCTTTATATTCGCCCATTTTACTGTATTTGTCCATTCTTTGGGCTATTAATTCTTCTGTTGATAAGTCTTTCAATTCATTAAAACCTTTCATGATATATTGCTCTACCGTTTTGAAAGTAGTCTCTTTATCATAGTGTGCTCCACCTAAAGGTTCCGGAATGATATCATCCACTAATTTTTGTTTTTTCATGTCTGCAGAAGTCAATTTTAATGCTTCGGCAGCTAGTTCTTTGTATTCCCAGCTTTTCCATAAAATAGAAGAACACGATTCTGGTGAAATAACAGAATACCAGGTGTTTTCCATCATGTAAACTTTATCACCAACTCCTATTCCTAATGCTCCTCCAGAAGCTCCTTCACCAACAATTACTGTGATAATAGGCACTTTTAAACGAATCATTTCAAATATGTTTCTGGCAATAGCTTCACCTTGTCCACGTTCCTCTGCTTCTAATCCTGGATAAGCTCCCGGAGTGTCAATAAGAGTGACCACTGGAATACCAAATTTTTCAGCCATTTTCATCAAGCGCAACGCTTTTCTATAACCTTCTGGATTTGCCATCCCAAAATTACGAAACTGACGCATTTTAGTATTGATCCCTTTTTGTTGGCCGACAAACATGAATGATTGTCCATTAATTTGCCCTAAACCACCAATCATGGCTTTGTCATCCTTAAATGATCTATCTCCAAAAAGTTCAAGAAATGTACCTTTAGTAAGATTAGTAATATGCTCTAGCACATAAGGTCTATTAGGGTGACGAGATAGTTGGACACGTTGCCAAGCAGTCAAGTTTTTATAAATATGCCTTTTAGTCTCTTCTAACTTTTTGTTGATTTGTTTGCAAGTATTCGTTACATCAACATCCGATTCTTGACCAATAATAAGACATTTGTCTAACTGTTCTTCTAGTTCTTTTATTGGAAGCTCAAAATCTAAATATTCCATAGGATTTTTGCGTTTTTGTTTTTATTTGGAACCGCAAATATAAAATTTTAAATCGTTCAAAAAGGTAAATTTTATATTTATGTGTAAAAGTTTGCTTCTCAAAACCTTGAGAAAGTTATTCTTGTTTGTCCTTTTGATAGTGTTTTATAACCCCATTTAGGATTACGGTGATTACAATTATTAGTGCCCCGATGTAAAACTCAAAGCTCATTTTCTCTTTTCCGCCAAGGATAAAATAGGCCAAAACTATCCCGTAAACCGGCTCTAAATTTGTAGTCAGCATTACGGTATACGGTGTCAGTTTTCGCATCACTTTTACCGAAGCTGTAAAGGCATACGCAGTACAAATTGATGCTAAAACCAGAATTAAAACCCAATTATTAGCTGTCAGTATAAAGAAATCAGCCGTGAATTTTTGCTGGAATAAAAAGTAAATCGTAATAAAGAAAACACCTGCCAGAAATTCGTAAAAAGCAATTACGGAAGGTTCGTGTCTTTCAATCAATT
The DNA here is from genome assembly GCF_048286755.1 of Flavobacterium labens. NCBI lineage: Bacteria > Pseudomonadati > Bacteroidota > Flavobacteriia > Flavobacteriales > Flavobacteriaceae > Flavobacterium > Flavobacterium labens. The sequence continues at coordinate 25,498 of NZ_JBLVPL010000002.1, forward strand.
TTCCGTTCATTAGCGTAAACAAAACACCTAATATGATCGATGCCAAGGCGTATAGCATTCCATCCAAATAGTTAATTTCGACTTTCATAATTAATGCTAAACCAGCAATAATAATAAGACCAAAAAATACTTCGTACCACAATACCTTTCGACCATAAAAAACAGGCTCTAAAATGGACGCAAAAAATGCTCCCAACGAAAAAACGGATAGTGTAATGGACACATTAGAAACATGGATGGCTTTGAAGAAAAAGATCCAATGCAAGGCAATCAGCAATCCCACAAAAATCAATTTCAAGAAGGATTGTAAAGGGATTTTAAATGATATCTTTTTGAATGCAATAAATAAAGCTAAAAACAGCCCTGCAAAAAACATGCGATACCAAACTAAAGCATCGGCGGTAATGGTGATTAAAGCGCCTAAAATAGCGGTAAAACCCCAAATAAAAACAATCAAATGAAGGTTTAAGTAACTTTTTAATTTATCGTTTTGCATTACGTAACAAATAAATGGCTAAAATTCCAAAAGCAATGTTAGGCAACCAAACGGCTAACATGGGTGGTATACTCGATTTTTCGGCTAATACACCAAAGATTTTATCAAAAAACACAAAGGCAAAAGCCAATGCAATTCCTATCGCTAGATTCGTTCCCATTCCTCCTCTTCGCTTCATCGAAGAAACGGCAACGGCAATAATAGTAAGAATAAATGCCGATACAGGAACACTATATTTTTTATACAATACAACTAAATAAACATTGATATTAGAGGAACCTCGCTCACGTTCTTTTGCAATAAAGGCATTTAATTTCCCTAAACTCAGCGTTTCTGCAATGTAAACGACAGGCGTTAAATCCTCTAAATCAAAGGTGAAAACAGCCTCTTTTTGAGGTGCTTTTTCAATTTTATCATTTAGCTCACCCACCGTCCTTTTAGTATAATCATACATAGTGTAGGTGCTGTCCTTCGGGTTCCATTTTATTCTGGTAGCGGTAATTTTATGGACTAGCTTCTGATTTTTAAATTTTTCAAGCGAAAAATTAAAAGCCGTTTTAGACTCTGTATTGAAACTGTTTACATAGATAAACTCATCATCACTAATTTGTCTGTAAACGTCTGTATCATCACCACGCATCGCTTCTTTTCCGCCACCTTTCAAGTATGTATACCTAAAATTATTGAATCCTTCACTGGCTGCAGGAACCACAAAGAAACCCATCAGTAATACAAAAACAGAAACTATGGAAGCGCCAATTATATAGGGTCTTAAAAAGCGCGTGAATGAAATTCCCGAACTTAAAATAGCGATAATCTCCGTATCATTTGCCAGTTTTGACGTAAACCAAATCACCGATAAAAACAAAAATATTGGAAAAAGGGAATTCGCAAAATAAATAGTAAAGTTGTAATAGTACAGTGCAATCTCTAAAAACGGGATTTTATTCTCCAGCATTTTATTGATCTTCTCGGATACGTCAACAACAATTCCTATGGGGATAAACAACAACAGCATCACCGCAAATGTGGCTAAATATCTTTTTAGGATGTATTTGTCTATTATTGTAAGCATAAAGGTGTATTCGGTTAATCGTTTATTTGGTTATTCGCTAAAACAGTCAATCGCTTACTCGTTGATTCGATTAAACAAATAACCGAATAAACAAATCCACCAATTTACAATCTTTGGCTCATGTTTTTCACCATCATTTCTTTCCAAGGTCTGAAATCGCCCGCTAAGATATGTTTTCTCGCTTCACGAACCAACCACATATAAAAACCAAGATTGTGTATCGTAGCAATTTGTTTTCCCAAGTATTCATTGGCAGCAAAAAGGTGACGCAAATACGCTTTTGTGTATTCCGTATCCACATAAGTGATTGCCATTTCGTCAATTGGAGAGAAATCAGCTTCCCACTTTTTATTTTTGATATTGATTGTACCATTTGCAGTAAACAACATTCCGTTTCTGGCGTTACGCGTAGGCATCACACAGTCAAACATGTCGATTCCAAGGGCAATATTTTCCAAAATATTTATTGGAGTTCCCACTCCCATCAGGTAACGCGGTTTGTCTTCCGGTAAAATTTCGCAAACCACTTCAGTCATCGCGTACATTTCTTCGGCAGGTTCCCCTACTGAAAGGCCACCAATGGCGTTTCCTACTTGATTAGAATTCGCAATATATTCCGCTGATTGCTGACGCAAATCCTTATAACAGCTTCCCTGAACAATTGGGAAAAAAGCTTGATCGTAACCGTATTTTACAGGCTGAGTGTCTAAATGATTGATGCAACGGTTTAACCAACGATGCGTCATTTTCATTGAGCGTTTCGCGTAGTTGTAATCACAAGGATACGGCGTACACTCATCAAAAGCCATGATAATATCAGCACCAATGGTACGTTGAATTTCCATCACATTCTCTGGCGTAAAAAAGTGGTACGAACCGTCAATATGCGATTTGAACTTAACTCCTTCTTCCTTGATTTTTCGGTTGGCCGAAAGTGAATACACTTGGTAGCCACCGGAATCCGTCAAAATATTACGGTCCCAGTTCATGAATTTATGCAATCCACCGGCTTTCTCCAGAATTTCCGTTTGTGGTCGCAAGTATAAGTGGTAGGTATTTCCCAAGATAATATCTGGGTTGATATCGTCTTTCAATTCGCGTTGATGCACCCCTTTTACAGAACCTACGGTTCCTACAGGCATAAAAATTGGAGTTTCAATCACACCGTGATCAGTAGTAATACTTCCCGCTCTGGCTTTAGACAGCGGGTCTTTTTTTAATAAATCAAACTTCATAGTAACGTATTTCACCCGATTGTTCGGCTGGCAAAGATAGGTTAATTTGAAATCTACATCAAAAAAAATGTTTTTCATCCCATAAAGTAAAAAAGTGTCCCAAAAGCTATCAGGATAACAACCAAAACATACCAGCTTTTTAAGAGAGTATTAGACAATTATAGCATTCAAAAATACACGTATCCTTTAGCACCTGGTTTTGGGCGTGACCACACTTTCATTTTCATTACAGCGTGGTCTGGCTATTCGTTGCAAACGAAGTTCACTGAACTCCTAATGAAAAATATCAAAAAAGTGAAGTGATTCCTCACGCAAAACAAGTCGTAATAACAATTAAATTAGTCTCATGTAAATTCAAAAAAGTACTCAACAAATTAAAAGTCCTTTTGATGATTTATAATGAATTATCTATATATTTGAATTAAAATAAAGTATGGTATTTGTCATAGATATCTACCCAAAACTGGATGGCTTTGTATGATTTTGACATACATATATACAAGTTATGCAACACTATATCAGAACTTACCCAGAAAATATAATTATGAAGAATAAACTAACATATCTGTTGTTTTTACTGTTTACTAATTTATGCTTTTCTCAAACAGATACGTTTTATAAAATCATATTTGAAAACGAAAAAAATTTTGAAACAATCAAAATTTTAAATGGAAGAATTCCTAAAAAATTCATATTAGTCGATTCAACAGTTACATTTTACCCTAAAAGCTTTTGGCTAGACAATATAGATTTGAAAGATGAAAAAGTTATAAAAGAAATTGAAAATGACGAACATCATCCATTCAACAATGTTTACATATTTTCTCAAAAAAAATACAATGTTTTGTTTAGTGATGATGAAAAAGAATATTTAAGCAAAGCTTGTAAAAAAGCAAAGTCTAAAAAAATTAAAATAACAGAAAAGAAATATTTTACGGTAAGTAGTACTAATAAAATAAAAGGATTTTATTTTTTAGTTAGTGAACCAGTTTATACTTCAAATAACAAATTTGCCTTCGTACAAGTAGACATTAAACAAAAAGGCAGTTTCTTAGGAGAAAAAACCGATGACTATTATGGAGTTTTAAAAATTATCTTTGAAAAGGATGAAAATGAAATTTGGAAACAAATTGGAAATTATGAACATCTAGTATTATAGCGTTGCATAACAGCTACTACAACGGATTTGGGCAATTGGCTTAATAGAAAGATGGTTTTGTATTTGGAATGATTTGGCAAATCCGAAAGTAGGGCTTAATTTAGTCCCAAATCAGCTGTAGTATCAAACGTTAGCAATAACATTACTAGAAAAATTGCATATAATGAAGAAACTTAAGATCTTAATTCTACTTCTGAATTTATTTTCTGTGGAAATTATATTGTCACAGAATTGCAACTACCAAGAATATAATAATTTTGTCGAACTAGGCAAGAAAGAGAAATTAAGTGGAAACTTAAAGGAAGCGAATAAATATTTCCAATTGGCCTTTGAAAATACTGATTTCCCATTTGGAAATGATTTAAGTTATGCTTTAGAAACTGCTATTCAAGTTAAAGACAAGGTGTTTATGGAAAAAATTGCTGTAAAATTAGCCAAAGGTGGAATTCCAAAAGAGTTTTTTGAAAAGTTCGAATCCTATAAATGGCATAATACTTTTATTGCAGAATTCCCAAATTATCAAAAATATTACTCCGAGAACTTTAATCAAGAACTTAAAAAAAGCTTGATAGAATTGGAGAGATATGATTACACCGCAACTAGTCACTTTCACGAATGGAGAACTAGAAAAATAGAACACTCAACAGACACATTAGTATCAGAATTTACCAAAGTTTCAAAAAGGTTTCAAAATATTGTCGAAAAATTTGGTTTTCCAACAGAACGAAATTTTGGTTATTATTATAACAAAAAACGAGTTTATGAACTTCCTACATTTGTACTTTTGGTACATATTTATCAAAGAGGTGAACTGCTTTACATAGACAAGTTAAATCAATTATATTGCGATGGAAATTTAAATTATTATCAATCGAATCAACTTTTAACTATTCGCGGTTTTGGGAATAGTTCAGGTATATATCAAGAAATGCAAGCTAGAAAAAAGAAATTTAGAAAAAACGAATAAATGCTACTGCTAACAGCCATTTTGAGCTAGCTAGAATTTACTGGAATTACCGTTTCGCATCAAGTTTTCATAAATCCTAAAACTTAGCGGTTGCTAATTTACAGCCATCTCAAAGTGGCGAAACGAACTTTGGAAGCAATTTTAACACTCCGCAGTTGTAACAAACTATTTTTTTTAAAGACTTGTCAAAGAAAAAGACAATATGGAAACGAACCGAAGACTTTGGCTGAAAAAAATTGGTATTGGAGTAGCTGGTATTGGACTTACACACTTCAATTCATTTGCTTCTACTCTTGTATCAGAAAATTTAATTAATAGTTTTGAAAATGATGCTAACTTAATTTTTTTACGTTCAAATGAAAACCCCTATGGTCTATCTTCGTTAGCAAGGAAAGCATTTGTAGACAATGCCAATATTAGTAACCGATATAATTGGGATGTTGCGACACAACTGATTGCTGACCTTGCATTACGAAATAGTGTTAAAGACGAAAACATATTGTTGGGTGCTGGTTCAACTGAAATTTTAGATTTGGTTGCAAAATTTGTATCACTAGACAAAGGACACGAACCGAAGGTGACTGGCAACGCAAATTATGTAATCGCAGACCCAAGCTATGATTATTGGACAGTTACATTAGATAATTTAGGTTTAACGAAAAATAAAGTACCGCTTACAAACGACAAGAAAATTAATTTGCAAGCTATGTTGGCAGCTGTAAACCAAGATACAAAACTTGTTTATATCTGTAATCCAAACAACCCAACTGGAACAGTTTGTGAGAGAGAAGCATTAGTAGAATTTATAACTAAAATTTCACAAAATACAATTGTATTAATTGATGAGGCGTATTTGGACTTTACTAAACAGCAATCCCTTAGCAATATGGTAAATGACCACAGAAATATTATTATCGCCAAAACATTTTCCAAAATGTATGGTTTGGCTGGAGCACGGATTGGGTATGCAATTGCAAACAAAACAATAATTGATAATTTGGCAAATTTGCAATCCAATACAAATAATAGCGTTAGTGTATTATCAAAACTTGCTGCTATAGCTTCGTTGAAAGATGATAAATTTGTTTCAAATTGCTACTTGCTAAATGAAAATGTAAGACAATATACTATCAGCGAACTCAAAAAATTAAATTGTGAGTGCATTTCTTCTAACACAAATTTCATCTATTTTTCACTTGCAAAATACAACAAGGACTATTTCAAACAATTAGAAAACAATAATATTGAAGGGGGAAGAATATATGAAGAGCAAGGGAAATGGACAAGGATTACAGTGGGTAAAATGGACGAAATGAAAAAATTTATTAAAGCAATACAATAAAAAACCGCCACCAACACACGCTAAAAACAATTTGAGCAATTGGCTTAATCGGAAAATGGTTTTGTAATTGGAAGATTTTTGATTACCTGATTGGCAGGCTTAAATCGATTTCGTTAAATTAACTGACCGAAAATTAATTGTTCGTACATTTACTTTCAAAAAAAACCGCCTAAATTAAGATAAGATGTACGAATTGCTAAAAAAGTATATCAATAACAGAATACAAATTAATGACGAGGAAATTAATTTGATTTGTTCCTATTTTAAACCTGTACGAACAAAACGGAATGAAATTTTAGTGCGTTATGAAGAAATATGTCAGCAGTATTATTTTATAAACAAAGGTTGTATCAGACTTTTTACAATCAATAAAGAAGGAACAGAAACTTCCCGATTTTTTGCCTTTGAAGGTAATTTTGGAACTGCACTACCTAGTTTTATTGATCAGCAACCCGCTTTTGAATACCTACAAACAATAGAAAAATCTGATTTATTAGTAATTTCCAGAACTGATTTTTATCATCTTGTAGCAACAATGCCAGAATTTGCAATGATATACAGAGAGATTCTAGAGCTGGGTTTTATAACAGCCCAAAAACGCATTTACGGTTTTCAAGGCTTTGACGCTTTGGAGAAAGTCAAATGGATAATTAACCATCAACCTCATTTTTTATTACGCGTTTCTAATAAAATGGCAGCTTCTTACTTAGGAATTTCTCCTTCGACCTTAAGCAGAATAAAATCTAAACTCTAAAAACGTTGACATAGGACAAACTTTTTGCCCTCGATCATTTTTAATTTTGTAAAAAATTAATCATGAAAGTCAACTCTTATCTGTTAACACTGTTTATTCCGCTTTTTTCATTGGCACAAATAAGCACTCAAAAAAGTATAGTTCTAACTAATTCTAATGCAAAAAAAGAACAAAATTATACCACAGATTCCGTTCAATTAACGCTTAAAACAGCATTTCAAATAACAGAACAAGCACGCTCAACCGCCACTGCATTAGGAAAAAATGTAACAGTTGCAGTATTAGATGCATCGGGGCAAATTATCATTATCACTCGTGGTGAAGAAGTCGGTCCACACAATACGGAGGCAGCAAGAAGAAAGGCCTACACCGCATTGTCCACTAAAACGCCCACTCTACTTTTATCGAGAAATGCCAGATTAAACCCAGACACTCAAAATTTAGCCTCACTGCCGGAACTCTTGCTATTAGCTGGTGGTTATCCGCTTTGGTACAACGGGAAACTTATTGGTGGTATTGGCATCGCTGGAGGTGGTAGTCCTGAAAATGATGATTTAATCGCTAAATCAGGTGCAATTATTGACGCACAAATCACAACTCATTAATATAAAAAACAAATAAAAATGAAACATTTACTTTCAATCTTACTTTTTACTGTTGTAGCAACTGTATCCTATTCTCAGAACAATACCTACCAATTGTCAAGCCATATCTTAGATATTACAAGCGGAGCTCCTGCAAGTGGCGTGCCGGTTATATTAGAAAAATTCGATGAAACCACTAAAATATGGTCTTTTGTTGATAAAAAAACAACTGATAAGAATGGACGTATCACCGATTTTATGAATTATAAAAACGCAAAAAATGGAATTTACAAACTGCGATTCCTGATAGCAGACTATTTTAAAAGTAAAAAGATCGAGAGTTTTTATCCTTTTATAGAAGTTGTTTTCCAAATTAAGGATACCAATCATTATCATGTTCCCATAACGCTTTCCAACTATGGATATGCTACCTATAGAGGGAATTAATTTAGTTTGTCCCCATTTATTTTAAATCTTGAATGACTTTGTTCTAAAAAGCCTCATTTTCTCCTTTAGTTTTTTTTGGGATAAATGAGGTTTTTTCGTATACTTTAATCCCGACCGCTATGCTATACTAGAATTGTTAATACAGTTTCAAAACTGCGCTAACGTTTGTGTTAAAAAAGGCAATCTGATTTATTATCCTCTTTTTTTTGTATTTTTCTGCGGTATTTAATAAACTTCATTTTAAAATGGCAGCAACCTTTTTTGCAACACAAGCCGAATTTAGAGCATGGTTAGAAAAGCACCATAAAAAGGAAACGGAACTACTCGTAGGTTTCTACAAAGTGAGTAGCGATAAACTATCCATGACTTGGTCGCAATCCGTGGATCAGGCGCTATGTTTTGGCTGGATTGACGGTGTGCGAAAATCGATTGATGCTGAAAGTTATAGCATACGTTTTACGCCTCGAAGAAGCAGCAGTATTTGGAGCGCCATCAACATTCAGAAAATGGAGGAACTCAGTAAAGCCGGGCTACTGACTCAAGAAGGACAAAAAGCATTTGATTTACGCACAGAAAATAAATCCCGAATTTATTCTCACGAAAAAGAACCTGCTATTCTTGATTCAAATTATGAAAGTCAATTTAGACTGAACCCAGTAGCATGGGACTTTTTTAATGCACAAGCACCTTCTTCCAAAAAGGTAATGATACATTGGATAATGACTGCAAAACAGGAAAAAACCAAAATATTACGACTTGAAAAAACAATACAAATCAGTGAACAACAAAAACGAATGCTATAAAAGTGAAATACTTACTAATTAAATAACCAAAATGTTTCAATTCAATCGCAACTATTTTATCCTTACAATTTTACTTCTTCTCATAGAAACTGCTATCGCTTTGTATCTTCATGATAACTTTATAAGACCATATTTTGGAGATTTTTTAGTGGTCATTCTACTCTATTGTTTTGTAAAATCCTTTGTAAACGTATCCGTTTGGGTTGCTGCTAGTCTTGTGTTGCTCTTTTCATTTGCTATCGAAATCGCACAGTATTTTAATGCGGTTGAAAAACTAGGTCTACAACATTACAAAATCGCTACAGTTGTTCTTGGAAATTCATTTGCTTGGATGGATTTACTTGCCTATATCCTTGGAATTTTGACTGTAATTAGCATTGAAAAAATTTACTTTAGAACAAGAGAATAAAATACAGTAACAACTTCGAGCCATCACTAAAATAAGTTATTTCATACAGTATAATTCTTGTTAAAAAAGCTTATGTTTGTAGGAACACTATACAAAACTTGAAATTATGATTCAAAAACTGTTCTCTCCGTCTTCTTGGTCTGCAAATGCAACAGATTGGGCTTCGCTTATTTTACGATTAACACTTGGTTTATTGATGCTAAGTCATGGTATTCCAAAACTAATGAAGTTATTGAATGGCACAATGGAATTTGGTGACCCAATAGGCATTGGTGTTCCGACCTCATTGACTTTAACAGTTTTTGCCGAGGTCTTATGCTCCCTATTAATAGTAATAGGATTATGGACCAGACTAGCATTGATTCCGCTTATTATTACCATGGCGGTTGCTGTGTTTATTGTTCATATCAATGATGATCTGGGAACTATGGAATCTGCATTAATGTATTTACTGTGCTATTTTGCGCTGTTTTTATTGGGAAGCGGTACCTTTTCAATGGATGCAGTTAAAAAAAGAAAAGCAATTTAAAAAATAATTTTATATCTGTTTAATCGTATATATTTACTTGAAAATTGCTAAAATCCTATTCTTATAATCTTTATAAAATGAACAGCCATTTCATCGGATTTTAGTAAAACCTTAAAAAAATATAATGGAAACAATTATGATAAAGAAAATTTTAATTACAATGCTTTTCAGTTTATTATTTGCTACTGGATATTCCCAAAAAATGAACGTTGCAAAACTGGATAGCTTATTTCAAATTCTTGAAGCAAAAGATAAGTTTATGGGAAGCATAGCTGTTTCACAAAATGGAACGATTATTTACTCTAAATCAATAGGAAAAGAAGATGTTGAAACGAATAAAAAAGCTACCAATTTATCCAAATATCGCATTGGCTCCATTTCAAAAATGTTCACATCAATATTAATATTCAAAGCGATTGAAGAGAAAAAATTATCACTAAATCAAACGATAGCTATCTACTTCCCTACAATCGAAAATGCAACCAAAATAACGATTGGAAATCTTTTAAATCACAGAAGCGGCATTCATAATTTTACCAATGATCCTGAATACTTTAAGTACAATACCGAACCGAAATCCGAAGAGCAAATGATTCAAATCATTACTAAAGGGAAAAGTGATTTTGAACCAAACAGCAAAGCAAATTACAGCAATTCAAATTATGTTTTATTGAGTTATATTCTTCAAAAAACATACAAAAAAAAATTTGCGGACATTCTCAAAGATAAAATTACAAAGCCATTAGGATTAAAAAACACTTACGCAGGAGATAAAATAAGCGTTCAAAACAACGAATCTAATTCTTATAGGTTTTCAGAAAAATGGATTAAAGAAACTGAAACGGATATGTCAATCCCAATGGGCGCTGGCTCAATTGTTTCTAATCCGACTGATTTGACCATTTTTATTGAAAATTTATTCGCAAACAAAATAATCAACGACAGTAGTTTAAAACAAATGGTCACTTTACAAGACAACTATGGGATGGGGATTTTCCAAATTCCGTTTTATGATAAAAAAGGATTTGGTCATACTGGAGGAATTGATGAATTTAGATCCGTATTGTATTATTTCCCAGAGGACAAAATAGCCGTTGCATTAACTTCAAACGGAAAAACATACGACAATAATGACATAATTATTGCCGCTTTAAGCAGTTACTTCAACAAGCCGTTCGTAATTCCTACTTTTAAAAATATCGAATTCAAAACCGAAGACTTGGATCCTTATTTAGGAGAATATTCAGATGCTGGGTTTCCTATGAAGATTACGATTACAAAAGATAATTTAAAACTTTTTGCACAAGCAACAGGACAATCAGCTTTTCCGCTTGAAGCTACTGAAAAAGATAAATTTGAATTTTTAGCCGCTGGAATAAAACTAGAATTTAAGCCCAATGAAAAACAAATGATTTTAAAGCAAGGTGGTGGAGCATTCAAATTGACAAAAAAATAAGAAATTAAAAATGGAAAATTTAAGACCTAACGGACAAAGAGCAAAAATTGCTATTATGCTAATATGGATTGTGCTTACCGTCGAAATAATTTCACTCCTTTCTGATTATTTACAATATGACTTATTGCAAACAGTGGCAAATGGCGGACAAATCACAACTGAATCAGCCACAGATAATGATTTGAGACAAAAAATTATAGCCATGATTTATTTGGCCGTATATGTAATTTCTGGAATTACTTTTATACAATGGTTTAGGAGGGCTTATTACAATCTTCATTTAAAGGCAGAAACTTTATCCTTCACCGAAGGATGGGCTGCCGGTTGCTGGTTTGTACCAATTATATCGCTTTATAGACCCAACCAAATCATGAAAGAGCTGTATCAAGAAACACAACGTTTACTTTCAAAGAATGATGAAAATTATCAACCAAATCTAACTACCAATTCCATTGGATGGTGGTGGGCGTTATGGATTATTTCTTCATTTTTAGGGCAATTCGTTTTCAGATACTCCTTGAAAGCTGAGACAATTGATGAGTTAACTACAAGTACAATTGCAAGTATTATTGCTTCAATAATTGGTATTCCTTTGGCTATAATTACTGTAAAAGTCATTAAAGATTATTCTGAAATTGAACCTTTACTTTATGAATTGAAGGATGAGGAAGATGAATTAAAAATCACACCTGATACTGACTTACAGCCTATAGAAAATTATTATTTCAAATAAAAAAGCCCAAACTACAACATTAATAATGATTACCGAAAACCTAATTGAGACTAAAGAGCTTGTGTTTGACAAATGTGGTTTTGACCTCCGAAATCTTGAAATAGAAAAAGAAAGCACTGAATATAGCGCCTGTAAATTTGACCTTAACACCGTTAAAATACTCTTTCGTGTGGCGAAAATTACCCCTACTAAAATTGGGCAATTTGTGACTTTTTGGAAAAGAAGTGAAAAAGGACCAATCGCGCCTTATACAGCATCAGATGAGATTGATTTTTTTATTATCAATACAAAAAGTGACAATCAATTTGGTCAATTTATATTTCCAAAATCCGTGCTTAGTCAACAAGGGATTATCAGTACCAACTTAAAAGAAGGAAAAAGAGGAATACGAGTGTATCCGCCTTGGGATTTGACAATTAGCAAACAAGCACAAAAAACACAAAAATGGCAACTGGAATATTTTTTAGAAATTCCTTTGAATAAATCCGTAAATTTAGATAGAGCAAAACAGCTTTATGGTATAATAGAGTAATAATCTTTAAAAATAACAAAATGGAAGTAGAAAAAATAATTAAAGAAAAACTGGGAACTATAGTTGATGTACGATCTTATGATGAGTTCATTGGCGGTCACGTTGCTGGCTCCATAAATATTCCTTTGAATGAGATTCCTCATAGAATGCAAGAAATGCAGGAACTTAAAGCTCCATTAATTCTTTGTTGCGCATCGGGAAATAGAAGTGGACAGGCACAAATATTTCTAACGGCACACGGAATTGAATGCTATAACGGCGGTTCTTGGCTGGATGTGAATTACCATCAATCTCAAACATCTTAAAAAAAAATCTAACAGCGATTCAAAAAAAAGAAGTTTAATTTCTTTAAAAATAATACATTTCGTATTTACAATTAGTTAATTAACAGTTTATTACATTTTAATATGTTTAATTTTACCTTACTTAAAAATGAAGTAATGAGTTTGTTTGAGAGAATATCACGTTTAGTATTCCTCATAAAAAATTAATCTTAAAAACTACTGTTATGAGAACTGAAATGGGCAAAAACGAAAATAGTAAAGGAGCTGTACAAGCAAATGCAGCGCATGGATTGAGAGATTTATTTGAAGTTGGATTGAAAGATATTTATTGGGCAGAGAAAGTGTTAACTAAAACATTGCCAAAAATGATGAAAAACGCATCATCACCAGAATTAGTTAACTCTTTAAAAAACCAATTGAATGAGACGCAAGAACACGTTTCACGTTTGGAAAAAATATTTGAAGCAACTGGTGTTGAAGCTACTGCCAAAAAATGCGAAGCAATGGGAGGCATATTAAAAGAAACCAACAGCTTGATAAGACAAACTGATATTGGTGTAGTTCGAGATGCCGGAATTATTGCAGCAGATCAAAAGGTAAAACATTATGAAATTGCAACTTATGGGACTCTGCATGCTTTTGCTAAAACTTTAGGAGAAGACAAAGCAGCAAATCTATTAGCAATGAGTCTTGATGAGGAGAAAAAAACAGATGCTGTATTAACCGGAATCGCTTTAGCTGCAATCAATAATCAAGCGCACAGAGCTAATGCAATTACGAATACTTAACTACAATTGTAATTGGAGAATTTACAATTATTCTGTATTTCTCCATTCACAAAAAAGCCCGCATTTAGTGGGCTTTTTTGTGAATTATGCAAACTTATGTTTGTAATTTTATTTAACTTAAATTCTAACGGAATCTTACATTAAATAGTCCTAAAAACTTTTGCGGTAACCCTAAATAAAAATTACATTTGCAGCAGTTTAACTTTTACACACAAAATGAAGCCTAACACACAACAATTAAACGACTTAACAATCCAAGTCAGAAGAGATATTCTTCGAATGGTACACGCTGTCAATTCAGGTCACCCAGGTGGTTCTCTAGGTTGTACTGAATTTCTGGTAACCTTATACCAAAACATAATGGAACGCAAAGAAGGTTTTGATATGGACGGTATTGGAGAAGATCTTTTCTTCCTTTCAAACGGACATATTTCTCCTGTTTTTTACAGCGTTCTAGCGAGAAGTGGTTATTTCCCAGTATCGGAATTAGCAACTTTCCGTTTGATCAATTCAAGATTACAAGGTCACCCAACTACTCATGATGGTTTACCTGGAGTAAGAATTGCGTCAGGTTCTCTTGGACAAGGATTATCAGTAGGTATTGGTGCAGCTCAAGCTAAAAAATTAAATGGTGACAACCATATTATTTACACGCTTCACGGAGATGGTGAGTTACAAGAAGGTCAAAACTGGGAAGCAATTATGTATGCTTCTGCAAAAAAAGTAGACAATCTTATCGCTACAATCGATTTAAACGGAAAACAAATTGACGGAACAACTGACGAAGTTTTGGCAATGGGAAGTATCCGTGCTAAATTTGAAGCTTTTGATTGGGATGTTTTAGAAATTGAAAAAGGAAATGACATTGAAGCTATTATTGCTGGGATGAATGATGCAAAATCAAGAACTGGAAAAGGAAAACCAGTTTGTGTGTTGCTACATACTGAAATGGGTAATGGTGTAGATTTTATGATGTACAGTCATGCTTGGCATGGTAAAGCGCCAAATGATACGCAACTTGAAATTGCTTTAGGTCAAAACTATACTGAAGCTGAAAGCGACTACTAGAAAGTAATCAGAATTCAGTAATTCGTGTTTAATAGCATACTGTTAAAATCTAAATTAGAAGATGAAAAAAAGTATTTTAATAGTAGTAATCCTTTTTTGTCAAAATGTATTTTGTCAATCATTTACATTCGATAGATTTATTGAATACCAAGACAATTCAGGTAAAACCTCAATTTTTATGATAAATTCTAAAAATGAGAGCTATTATTTTTTTGGGGGAGGTTTTACCAACGAAATTACGGGTAGTGTTTTTGATTTGAAGGACAAAGTAAGACATAGCTATTCAGTAGCAAATATAAAAAACGCAGTAAAATTTGAATATTTAAATTCTTCTATTGAAACAGAAAATAAGGTTCCTTGTTACGACAAATACAATGTGATTGAAGTAACAAAAACACCAATAGATAGTTTAACCACTAATTTTACCGTTTTAAAATTCAAGAATAGCAAAAAGAGAAAAATAATTCAAAGTTCGAATATAAAAGCTATCAAATCTGTAATTCCAGTGTTTTCACTGATAATGAAACCTTTTTTTGGTCATTTTATTTATTGTCAGAAAATAGATTTACCTGAAAATTATTTGCCTACTATTGTTGAAATCGATTATTTCAACAAGATTAAGACCAAAAACGAATTGATTCAAAATAAAGAAGTTAATGTTCTTTTATCTTTAAATAAGAAAGATATTAAATTAAGAAATTAAGAAAATGAAAAAATATACAAATACAGGAAGTAAAGATACTCGTTCGGGTTTTGGAGCGGGAATGACTGAATTAGGTCAAAAGAATGAAAATGTGGTTGCACTTTGTGCGGATTTAATTGGTTCTTTAAAATTTGACGATTTCAAGAAAAATCACCCGGAGCGTTTTTTCCAAATTGGAATTGCTGAAGCAAACATGATTGGAATTGCAGCTGGTTTAACAGTTGGTGGTAAAATTCCTTTTACAGGAACTTTCGCTAACTTTTCTACAGGAAGAGTGTATGACCAAATTCGTCAATCAGTTGCTTATTCTGAGAAAAACGTAAAAATTTGTGCTTCACACGCTGGATTAACATTAGGTGAAGATGGTGCAACACACCAAATATTGGAAGATATTGGATTAATGAAAATGCTACCAGGAATG
Source organism: Flavobacterium labens (assembly GCF_048286755.1). Taxonomy (NCBI): domain Bacteria; kingdom Pseudomonadati; phylum Bacteroidota; class Flavobacteriia; order Flavobacteriales; family Flavobacteriaceae; genus Flavobacterium; species Flavobacterium labens. The sequence continues at coordinate 41,283 of NZ_JBLVPL010000002.1, forward strand.
ACTGTAATCAATACTTGTGATTACAATCAAACTAAAGCGGCTACTCTAGCATTAGCAGATCACCATGGTCCTGCTTACTTGCGTTTTGGTCGTCCGGTTGTTCCTAATTTCATGCCAGCTGATGAGCCTTTCGTAATAGGAAAAGCGATTGTTTTAAGCGAAGGTTCTGATGTAACAATTATTGCTACTGGACATTTAGTTTGGGAAGCACTTATTGCTGCTGAAGCATTAGAAGCTAAAGGTATTTCTGCTGAAGTAATCAATATTCACACTATCAAACCATTGGATGAAGAAGCGATTTTGAAATCATTGGCAAAAACAAAATGTATCGTTACTGCTGAAGAGCATAATATTCTTGGTGGTCTTGGCGAAAGCGTTTCCAGAGTATTAGCATTAAACAGTCCAGCTCCACAAGAGTTTGTAGCAGTTAATGACAGTTTTGGAGAATCCGGAACACCAGAACAATTAATGGAAAAATACAAATTGAACAATCAAGCGATTGTTGAAGCTGTAGAAAGAGTAATGAAAAGAAAATAATCTTTTCCTTTTACACCAAAAAAAATCCAGTTCAATTGAACTGGATTTTTTTTGAATCATATTTTTTAATTACACTTTACTAAATGTCTTTTTACTCTTGCCGGATCAGTAGTATTTCCATCACAACTCGGTATATCAGCAAAAGGAATTAAAACTCCATTAGCACCTGTAATTTCTGTTTTTGTACTAACACCATCTGCATCATCATCAGTGTCTAAAAAGTTAGGTATACCATCTCCATCTGTATCATCAGGATTAACAACACCTGTTGCCAAAACTCGCATGTAATTATCACCGTTGATATCTTCTTGAAAATTCATAATTCCATCTCCATCAGAATCAAGTCGGCTTATTGCGAATAATTTAAAACTAAAAACTAAAGGTGCATAAGCTGGAATACTGGCGCTTCCTGAGTTATAATAACCTAACCCTGAAGGAAGAAACATCACTCCTGCTCCAAAATCATTATGAGTTACCGTTCCATCTGCATTTGATTTAGGCGTTCCTCCAGTTTTAAACTCCGGAAAAGTTTCACCCCATCCTGTTATAGTACTAAATAAACTTAAGAATTGTTGTGGATTCCTAACTTCCTCAAATTGAGTTGCTGTAAAAGTTTCTACTTCAGCAACTTTTTGACGAGATAAATAATCACCTTTATATGCTGACAAAACCCCATCTACATTTGACGGTCTCACTCCTACTCCCTCTCTTAACACTAAATAATACAACTTATATGTTATATCATGAAGTTTCACCTCTTTGATCAAAAGTTTAGGAAAAGTGGTGCTATTCAAATACGAATAAATAGACGGTGCAGTTCCACCTGTTGGAATTTTTGTAAAAGTAACATCTTGATCATCTGCAAAACCAGGATGATTAAGAACAGTTATAGAATAGGTTTTTAAATATTCTTCAATATCAGTTAAATCAGTAGCTAATTGTTCTGCATAATCTCTAGGTGGTTCAATTTCAGCAGCATCATCCTTTGAACATGAAAATAAAGAGACTGTTGTAATTAATAGAATAAAATAATACTTAAATTTGTTCATTATAGCTAAATTTTTAAGTGCGCAAGATACAATATTGATTGATTTTTGTAAACTATTTAACTCCGATTTTAGAAAATTTATGAGAATAGATAAATATTTATGGTGCATGCGGTATTACAAAACCAGAAATATGGTTACTGAAGCCTGTAAAAAGAATCATGTGACTGTAAATGGTCTTGTTGCCAAGCCATCAAAAGAGGTTTTTCCTACTGACAAAATTACGTTCCGGAAAGACCAAATTACCCAAATTATCACCGTTCTGGATGTACCGGAGAACCGTGTTGGAGCTAAATTAGTCGATATCTATAGACGAAATGATACTCCGGCAGAAGCCTATCAACATTTAGAACTACTGAAATTATCCAAAGAACATTACCGTAAAAATGGCACAGGAAGGCCTACCAAAAAAGATAGAAGAGATATCGATGAATTTGGGAATGAAATAATCACCGATGAAGATGATGAGTAAAGCTACCGTTTTACTTTTTTAAGTTACCAAAATGATTCTTTCAATTTTAAACAGTAAACCGTTAAATAACAAACTAAAATAATGAGCAAAAATATCATCTTAACAAATCAAGAAATCGAGCATAAAATAAAAAGAATTGCTTACCAAATCTATGAAACATTTGTAGATGAAGAAGAAATTGTAATTGCAGGAATTGCTACTAACGGTTTTACATTTGCAAAAAAAATAGCTGTAACCTTAGAAACCATTTCTCCTCTTAAAGTTTCACTTTGTGAAGTACTGATTAATAAGCAAAATCCCGAATTACCAATCCATACCTCCTTATCAAAAGAACAGTATGCAAATAAAGGATTAGTTCTTGTTGATGATGTACTAAATTCAGGTACCACATTAATCTATGCAGTAAGGCATTTTATAGACGTTCCTTTGAAAAAGTTTAAAACTGCAGTACTTGTGGACCGAAATCACAAAAAATACCCTGTAAAAGCTGATTTTAAAGGCATCTCACTTTCAACATCTTTATTAGAACACGTTCAAGTGGTTTTTGATGAAAACGATGATAATTATGCTTATCTAAGCTAAAATAGCAACGATATCAAGTACAGTCTGATCGATTGACTTATCATCAACAATCACCTTATATTGTGCTTGATTGTAATAAAAACTTCTGTCGAAGAGATGTTTTGCAATAAACTCTTTCATCTCTTCGTCACTTTTATCGGCAATAAGAGGGCGCTTACTTTTATTATGACTCAATCTGTTGAACAAAGTATCTATTGAAGCTTTGAGATAAACAGATACTACATTATCGCCTTTTAACAACTCATGATTATTTGCATAACAAGGAGTACCTCCGCCCAAACCTATAATTAATTGCTCCGGCGAATTCAATAATTCGATAAAAACTTCGTGTTCTAACTTTCTAAAATAAATTTCTCCGTACTTTTCAAAAATAGCATTTATGGACAAATTTACTTTCTCTTCAATCTTTTTATCTAAATCTACAAAAGGAATTTCGATAAGTTTTGACAATTTATTTGCAATTGTGGACTTACCACAGCCCATATAACCTAATAATATAATTTTTTTCATCTGAATAAAACCTTACAAATTAAGGTGTTGAGTAATTTTGTTAAAAAAAGACAAATTTATAATAAAATTGCTTGCAAAACTCCAAATAAAGTCCTTATATTTGCACCCGCATTCAAGGAAAGAATATGACTCGATAGCTCAGTTGGTAGAGCACATCACTTTTAATGATGGGGTCCTGGGTTCGAGCCCCAGTCGGGTCACAATTTTAGTGATCAACACATAATTTTCTTGAAAGCATTGACTCGATAGCTCAGTTGGTAGAGCACATCACTTTTAATGATGGGGTCCTGGGTTCGAGCCCCAGTCGGGTCACAAAAGGTCGAGTAATTTATTACTTGACCTTTTCTTTTTATAGGCCACGTGGAGAAACGGTAGACTTGCCAGCTTGAGGGGCTGGTGCTCGCAAGGGCGTGTGGGTTCAAATCCCACCGTGGTCACTTTAAAAGTCAATCGCAAAGGCTTAACAAAGGTTTTAGTCAACATTTAATCAACCAAGTTGAAAGTAAATGACTAGAACCTTTTTTTATTACCTACTTTCAAAATCCTCAGATCACTTAAATATGCTGTTATTTTGAAACATAACGATATGAAATCTTTTATAAACAAAAGATTCTGCTCTAATAAAAATACTTATTTTACTTTTTTATCACTCTAAGTTTAAAAATTTAAATAGTTGATAAAAATAAATTATCAAATTAAAACAACAAAACGAAAGATCTAAAAAATAAAACCATATCGTATTCAGTTTTATCTTTTAAAAATTTAATTCTATCATTTCGAAATACAAATTTTAATAAATAATAGCCTTCAAAGAAATTTTTTAATACCTTCTACTTCCTTCTCAAATTTATTTATCTGAGTAATAATATAATGATCATAAACCAATAATTTAGTGTGTTTTTAAAAACATAGCTTTGTAGTAAATACGAAGTCAGTCTCACAAAAAAACTACACTTACAATGATGTAATCTTCTAAATAATTACAACTTTAAACAAAAAAAAAACCAGTTTCAATGAAACTGGCTCTCCTACTACTTTAATCTTATTTCCACCCTCCTCCTAAATCACGGTATACGTGAACTACGGCATTAAGCTGGGCTTTTTTGGTTTCGATTAATTCGAGTTTTGATTCTAAGGCGTCGCGCTGTGTCATCAACACCTCAAAATAATCTACTCTGGCTGACTTGAACAAATCGCCTGCTACATCAATAGATCGGTTCAACGCAGCTACTTGTTGCGATTTTAAATCATAGCTTTTTTCTAAGTTATTGATTTTAGACAACTGACTATAAACTTCTAAATACGCATTCAAAATGGTACGTTCGTAATTGTACAACGCCTGTATTTGTCTCGCATTAGCAGAACTATACTCGGCTTTAAGCGCATTTCTATTAATCAAAGGAGCTACTACATCTCCCACTAAAGAATACAGCAAAGACTCTGGCATTTTAAACAAATAATTCGATTTAAAAGCGTTAAAACCTACTGCTGCTGTAATATCTAAGGACGGATAAAACTCAGCGCGAGCCGTTTTTACATCCAGTTTAGCAGCTTCTAATTCTAATTCAGCTTGTTTTATATCCGGACGATTGGCAAGCAATTGAGCAGGAATACCAGCTTGAACTATGGCTGGCAACCCAGCATCAAAAACAACACTATCCCGTTTAATTTCCTGCGGATATTGTCCGAGTAAAAAGTTGATTGTATTTTCTGTTTCCTTGATTTTTTGGAGCAATTCAAATTCCATACTTCTTGAGGCCATGACTTCGGCTTGGAATTTCTGCACAGCTAATTCTGTACTTCTAGCAGCTTGTTTTTGAAATTTTACAATTTCTAGCGCATTTGATTGTAAAGCAATGGTTTGTTTTACAATTGCCAATTGGTTGTCTAAAGCCACTAATTCATAATAGGAATCAGCAACTTCAGCAATTAGACTGGTGATTACAAAATTCTTCCCTTCAACCGTAGCCAAATAGCGACTTACCGCAGCTTTTTTTGAATTGCGTAATTTTTTCCAGATGTCTACTTCCCAGTGTGCATAGGCTGCTATTTTTAAATCGCCTAGTGGATCTGGCATTTCCTTTCCGGGACTAATTTCGGTAGAAGCATCACCGGCACCTTGACTGGTGTAACGACCTACTTTCTCGATTCCAGCACTAGCTCCTACACCTACTTGTGGCAACAAGGCTCCTTTGCGAACGCGAATATCATTTTTGGCAATTTCAATTTCTTGTAATGTGATTAGTAACTCCTGATTGTTTTTCAGGGCAGTATCAATCAAATTGATCAAATTAGGATCTTTGAAATACGTTCGCCATGGCGTAACGGCGATTGTATTAGTGTCTGTACTTTTTTCAAATGATTCGGGAACCACTTTGCTTGCTGCTAATGGAGCCAGCTTAGGCGTACAACTTACCACCGCTAAGCACACGCCTAGCGGGATAAGATATTTATAAAACTTACTTTTAAGCATGATTGTTATCAATTTCTTCAGTTAATGGATTTTCTTTTTCGTTTTTTACTAATTTGTATTTTTCGGCAATTCGACCAAAAACATAGTACAGTCCCGGGATAATAAAGACTCCACAAATTGTTCCCAATAGCATTCCTCCAGCAGCGGCGGTACCAATGGTTTGGTTACCAATTTTTCCCGGACCGCTCGCAAAAACCAGCGGAAGTAAACCCGCAATAAAGGCAAACGAAGTCATCAAGATAGGACGGAACCTGGCTTTTGCACCTTCCATTGCCGCTTCTAGCACTGTTTTACCAGCTGCGTGCCTTTGAATAGCAAATTCGACAATCAAAACGGCATTTTTACCCAATAAACCAATAAGCATGACCATGGCTACTTGTGCATAAATATTGTTTTCTAAGCCTGTAAATTTCAGCAGTAAGAATGCTCCAAAAATACCCGCGGGTAAAGATAAAATCACCGATAGCGGCAAAATGAAACTTTCATATTGTGCAGCCAAGACCAAATACACAAAGCCCAAACAAATTAGAAAAACCCAAATGGCTTGATTACCCTGAGCAACCTCATCTGCAGAGATACCAGCCCAATCAATTCCAAAACCACGAGGTAATTTTGCTTGTGCCACTTCTTGAATTGCTTTGATGGCGGCGCCACTACTATAACCAGGAGCTGCTGCTCCACTAATTTCAGAGGAGTTATACATGTTGTGTCTAGTAATTTCCGACAATCCGTACACTTTCTCTAGTTTCATGAAAGCAGAGTAAGGAACCATTTCGTCCTTATTGTTTTTGACGTATAATTTTAAAATATCTTCAGGCAAAGCACGGTATTCTGGCGCTGCTTGTACAATTACTTTATAATTGAAACCGTACTTGATAAAACTGATTTCATAGTTACTACCTACTAAGGTCGAAAGGGTATTCATCGCATTCTCAATCGAAACTCCTTTTTGTTGGGCTAAATCATTATCCACCTTCATCATAAATTGTGGAAAACTGGCGCTGTAAAAACTAAAAACAGAAGCTAGCTCAGGTCGTTTGTTCAATTCTTTCACAAAATCAGCATTGACTGTTTCCATTTTTTTGTAATCTCCAGAACCCGCTTTATCTAACAAACGAAGCTCAAAACCCCCTGCAGCACCGTAACCTGGTACCGCTGGTGGTTGAAAAAACTCGATATTAGCTCCGGGAAGATCTTTCGTTTTTTCCTCTAGTTCAAGCATAATTTCTTGTACAGAATGCTTACGCTCGCTCCAGTCTTTCAGGTTAATCAAACAAGTACCCGCATTGGCACCCGTTCCTTCAGTCAGAATTTCGTATCCAGCTAATGCAGATACTGATTGTACGCCGTCAACTGTTTCAGCAATTTTTTGCAACTTTTCAGCAATATTATCTGTTCGCTCTAAGGAAGAACCTGGTGGCGTTTGAATAATCGCATAAAACATCCCCTGATCTTCATTAGGTATAAATCCGGAAGGAACAGTACTGCTCACTAACCAAGTCCCCAAACAAAAACCAAGAAGTGCAATAAAAGTAACTACTCTTCTATTAACAATTCGAGTTAAAACTCGTTGATACTTATCCGCAGTACTATTAAACATGCCATTAAAGCCATCAAGAAAGCGATTGATTGGTGTTTTCTTTTTAGGTTTTCCGTGATTGTTTTTTAACATCATTGCACAAAGTGCCGGTGTCAATGTAAGTGCTACTATTCCAGAAAGTATAATAGCAGTTGCCATCGTAATCGAAAACTGACGGTAAAAAATACCCACTGGTCCGGACATGAAAGCTACTGGGATAAATACCGCTGCCATCAAAAATGTAATGGCGATAATAGCTCCTGCAATCTCGTGCATCGCTTTTTTGGTAGCCTTGAGTGGCGAAAGATGCTCTTCCTCCATTTTGGCATGTACGGCTTCTATGACGACAATCGCATCATCGACGACGACTCCAATGGCTAATACCAATGCAAAAAGTGTGATTAAATTTAAGGTTATGCCAAACAACTGCATAAACATAAATGTTCCAATAAGGGAAACGGGTACAGCGATGGCCGGAATGACCGTAGATCGCCAATCACCTAGAAAAAGAAACACTACCAATCCCACTAGAATGAAGGCTTCGACCAAAGTATGAATTACTTTTTCTATCGAGGCATCTAAAAATTTAGACACGTCATAACTAATTTCGTAGTCCATTCCTCTAGGAAAAGAATTTTTCTTTATTTCAGCTAATTTCAATTTAACATCTTTAATTACTTGACTGGCGTTACTTCCGTACGACTGTTTTAATACTATTGCCGCAGAAGGTCGACCATTTAAATTAGAATAAATATCATACATTGAACTTCCAAATTCTACATTGGCAACATCTTTTAATCGTAAAATTTCTCCATCAGGATTAGATCTTAAAATCACATTACCATATTGTTCCTTGGTGGTAAATCGTCCCGAATATTTTAACACATATTCAAAAGCCTGCGATCTTTTTCCAGAGCTTTCTCCAGTTTTTCCCGGAGATGCTTCTAAACTTTGACTCGCTAAAGCTTCCATAATTTCATCGGTAGAAATTTTGTAAGCCAGCATGCGGTCTGGTTTTAACCAAATACGCATTGCGTATTCTCTATTTCCCAATACATCGGCAAAACCTACTCCATTTACCCTTTTCAATTCCGATAAAATATTGATCTCGGCAAAGTTGTATAGAAATTTTTGATCTGTATTTTTATCTGTGCTATACAAATTCACATACATTAACATACTGGTCTCCTCTCGTGTAATCTTTACACCTTCTCGAACAACTAGTGGAGGCAATTTATTAACCACAGAAGCCACTCTATTTTGTACATTAATGGCTGCCTGATTAGGATCTGTACCTAAGTTAAATACAACTTGAATACTTGCTTCTCCATCATTACCGGCATCAGAAGTCATATATTTCATTCCCGGCACGCCATTCAAAGCTTTTTCTAGCGGAATGATTACTGACTTGATCATTAATTCGCCATTAGAACCCGGAAAAGCTGCCGTAACATTTACCCTTGGTGGCGAAATAGAGGGAAACTGAGTTACTGGCAAATTAGTGAGAGCCAGCACTCCTAAAAAAACGATCACTAACGATATCACTATCGAAAGAACCGGTCTTTGAATAAATTTATTAAACATTTTTAATATATTTTGGTGATTAAACTTCGTTGAAAATTGTGCTTATCCGTTCTGAAATTTCGGTTTATGTCAGTGTAATGCGATTGACAAACTTTACTTTTATTGGAAACGAATCCTTTGACCTTATTCAGCTTTCAAGCGCAAATGGGTAATAACCGCTTTTGGTGCAACATAATTGAACTTGATCTTTTCGTCGTCCTTTACCTTTTGGACACCTTCCAACAAAATTTTATCATTTTCAGTAATTCCACTTGCAATTACAAACAAATCGGGAATTTCGCCAGTAACTGTAATTTCTTTAGATTCTAAAACATTATTTTTATTGACCACAAAAACATATTTTTTGTCTTGAATTTCATAAGTCGCTTTTTGCGGAATCACAATAGCATTTTTGAGAGGAACAAGCATTTGCACAGAACCAGTTTCGCCGTGTTTTAATAATTTACTCGCATTAGGGAAGCGGGCACGAAAAGCAATATTCCCTGTTTCATTATTAAATTCACTTTCGATAACTTCAACATTTCCTTTAGATTGGTACAACTCGTTGTTGGCTAAAAGCAAGCTGACATTAGTATTTGCTCGATCTTTCACATTCATTTGATAATCTAAATATTCCGGTTCCGAAACATTAAAGTAGGCAAACATTTGGCTGTTATCTGACAGGCTTGTTAACAATTCTCCTTCTTCAATCAAACTTCCTAATTTTTTTGGAATTCGATCAATTGTTCCGTCAAATGGAGCTCGGATTTCAGTAAATGACAAATGAAGTTGTGCTAATGCTACTTCGGCTCTGGCTTGCTCTAATTTGGCTTGTGCCAAAGCTTGTTCGTTTTTAGAAACGATATTTTTATCTGCTAACATTTTAGCGTTTTGGAGTTCTATTTCGGCACCTTTTGCTTCTGCCTTAGCCTTAAGCAACTCAGCTTGGTACATACCCGGCATAATTTTAAACAAAAGCTGACCTTTTTTAACAAACTGACCTTCGTCTACATAGATATTTTGCAGAAAGCCTTTCTCCTGCGCACGAATTTCAATGTTTCGCACAGAACGAATTTGAGAAACATATTGCTTGATAAATGAAGTATCAATTTTGATAGGATTAGTAACTGTAAAATTAGCAGCTTCTTCCTTTTCTTCTTTTTTAGAAGTACAGCTAGTTAGGCATATAAGGGCAATTAAGCCCGTAAATACGAGAAATTTATTCATGATATAAAGTGGTAATTAAGCGATTAAAAACTTGGAATTGAGTATTCCTAGCAAAAAAAATAAATGCATCCCAAAAATTTGACATAGCAAACATTACTGAATGAAATGTACATTCAGTTTAATGATCACAGTGATGTAAGGGAAACAGAAATTAATTTAAATCAAATTCTTAATACCTGCTGAACGATGTAAATAGGATAGGATTGAACACAAACTGGAGTACGAAATTTAGTTTGTGAATTGTAGCTGTTTATGAGTGATTGAGAGCAAAAATGACTGAGCCAAAATTGTTTTAAAAAATCTTTTACGCAAGAAATTGAAGCACTTGCACTTTTAAAATTTTCATTATTGGAAAAATATTCTTCTAAATCAAATTCAGCTGTAGTTATTAAAATTGTATTGGGAACGCTCTGAACATATTTTAGTTGATCTATATTAGAGACCCCAGATTGAAGGGTACTAGAAGCATCATTGTTATGCGAAGCCGCATAAACAACATTTCCTCCACTTAGCAGATGGAAAAACAGATACAGAAAAAAAGCAGTTATCTTCATTTGTCGGCAAAAGTAAACAAAGTAGCGAGAGAAAAAAATAATTTAAAATATGTTTAACACGTAAAAGTAAACGCAATCGATTTCATGCTATTAGAGAAAAAAAATAAATATCTTTATACTCTTCATACCATCGATTTAAAAGCGCTCTCTAGTATTTTTAAATAGCTTACATATCATATTTAGGTTGAGATAAATAAAATGAGATTCACTTTTCAAGGTTATAAAAAATTTGACTTTAACAAATAAAGTTAAGTCATGAATGTTTTGAAATAGCTACCAATTTACAAATTATAAATTTTAAGAATATTTGTCTAACGTATTTGATAAAAGTAAAACTACCAAAATTACAGTTGAAACAGATACGGCCGAGAAGATAAAAGCGCCAATATAAAAAAATCTTTTATCGGCTTTTCCTGCTAATACTTGAAATTTATATCTCTCTTGTACTGCATTTTTCATATAAGATTCTGTTTTAATTCGTAAATAAAAAGAAATTATTTTGAACAAACTTACATGTAATAATAGGCTCGTGCAATACCAACATTTAGTGATATTTACTACCATGATTAAATTCACTTTATCATTATTCCAGTAGCGAAAAGAATTTTACTTGAATACTTTTAAAATGAATCTCTAAAAAATAAATCTTTATTTTAATAAAGCTAAATAATTGACCATAAAAGAAATAAACTCTCTTAATATTTTGAAAATAACGCAGCACCCAAAAACTAAATCATAAAAAAAGCGTCTTGACAAAATATCTAGACGCTTTTTTATTATTTAAAAATATGTTTATTTAATTAACTGCTGCAAAGGCTTCAACTGCTCTAAATCAATATTAGACTGCTGTAGAATGCTCATCATAGTCATAATATTAGTGGGATTCATATCCTTGCCCAAAATTCGAACAACAGCAAAACCGCTTTCCTTTTTATTGGCAAAGAACACAAACTCTTCAATATGCTCATCTGTACCTACGAAGCTCACTGAAGCACCTTCTTTACCTGAACCAAACTTCATAAGCTGTTGGTATTTTTTGTCTTTTAAAATCAAATTAACCTTAGCACGTTCAGTTTCAAATTCTGCTTTATTTTTATCATTCAATTTGAAAGCCAAAACATTCATCTTGTCAAAGGACTTCAAAGCATCACTCTGCGCAATTGATAATTTTGTTTTATCAACATTCAGAATGTTAGGTGACACATCAAGGGCAATAAAGTTCTTGTTTTCGGTATTTTCCACAAAATACTTTTGCAAGGTCGGTTCCGAGTTACAGCTCACGAGAAACAAACTCAATAGCAGCGCTAATCCATAAACTGTTTTCATCTTATTTTTTCCCTTTAGTTGCTTTCTTCAAATCTTCCCCACCAGGAATTTTCATCTTATTAGTCAGAACGGACAGTTCGTCTAAATCGAAATTACCTTTCAAAGACATTAAAACCGTATCGTCATTTTTAGCACCTTCAATGAACATAAACAATTCTCTTATTTGAGAATCACTTGCTCCTGATTTTACTGAAATTTTAATACTTCTGCCATTCTCATTCACACGCATTAGTTCTTCTAATCCTGCTGTTTTTATGTACTTATCAGCTACAACTTTCATTTCGCCTTCTATTCTGGTACTTTTAGTGGTAAACACTTTCAAATCATCCAGTTTTTTTATCAAGCTCAAGTATTGTTGTGTTTCTTTATCAGAAGCATCCATTTTTACTTTGCTCATCAAATCAAACATTTTTTTATTGACAATGATTGATGTTACACCTTCCTGCCCATCAAATTTATCAAAAGCCGCTTGCGCAAAAAATGTACTTGAAACTAATGCAAATACTAATGTGAGTATAATCTTTTTACTCTTATTGAAATTATTGTTCATTTTGTTATTATTGATTGTTGATTTCATTTTTTTAAATTGTTATGGTTTAAAATTATTTTTTTTACTGTTTACTCAAGGTAATTAAGAACCACCGGACTGTTTTTTTGTATTAATGAATATTTTGTCCTTCGTGGTTTGATACTCTTGAATATACTGTACACTTTCTATGCCAACATTTACATTATTTGATAATAATGATAATGCTTTTTGAGTTGCTTTAAAAGCTTCTTCAGGATCGTCATATGTTCCTAAATCTTTACTTTTAGTTACAACATCAGCACTGTAATAAGCATAGGTTCCTATTCCCAGCAAAACAACAACCGAAGCCGCAATTGATATCCACGTAACATTACGTTTTTTATCCCGAGGCCTCGGGAGTAGCGGAATTTCTGGCGTAAACTGATGCCCTTTTGCAAGAGAGAAATACCCAAATATAGGTTTGTATTGTTCTAAATGCTGCGCAACATTCGATGAAGAAAAATAATTACGTAATTCATTTTCCTCTGCAATACTGGTTTCTCCCTGAAAGTATTTTTCTAATAAATCTTCTATTTTAACTAATTCCATAATTGTGTGTTTCTGTCATATAATCCCGTATCGTTTTCCTTGCTCTTGAAAGCGCCACCCGAATCGCGCTCTCATTCATGTCCAATATTTTTGCGATTTCTTCAAATTCGTATTGTTCAATATCCCGCATTTGAATAATCAATCTTTGCTGAACGGGTAATTTATCCATTATTTTTTCCACCCAGTTCAAACTGTCTTGGTCTTCCATTTTCTTCTCCAGACCCGGTTCTCTATCAACATAATTTGTATGAACGATTTTGAGATTCCCTGTTCTTTTCGATTTTAGCTGATCCAAACAATAATTTTTGGTCATTGTCATTGCAAATGCTTCAACACTGCTATACCCCGCTAAATTTCCATTTTTACTCCATAATTTCACCAAAACTTCCTGAGTAGCATCTTCGGCTTCCTCAGTACTCACGAGCAAGCGCTTAGCCAGCCTAAATACTTTATCTTTAAAAGGAGTGACGAGTAGCACAAACTCATTTTGGTTCATAAAAAATTAGGTTTTTAAACTGGTTATATAATCTAGACGACTCATTTTTATTTTTGTAACAAAAAACATAAAATAAAACTAAAGTTAGTATTTTTACGTTAATTATATTAAAACCTACATATGAGAACAAGTTTCAAATTTACGCTTTTATTACTTATGGCAGTTTTCACTTTCCAAAGCTGTCAAGACAATGATGATTTAGCTCCACCAGCCAGTTTAGACATACAAGATTTTATTTGGAAAGGGATGAACCAATATTACTTATGGCAAGCAGATGTTCCAAATCTAGACGATGATAAATTTGCAGACCAAGCTGCATTAAATATATTTCTAAAAGGATATACCGTTCCCGAGGATTTGTTTGATGCGCTTAGAGTTGACAAAACCATAGATCGTTTTAGTTGGATTGTGGATGACTATTTAGAACTCGAAGGAACGCTCCAAGGAACCACTAAAAATAATGGTGTTGATTTTGGTTTAAGCAGAAAACCAGGAAGTACTACTGAAATATTTGGTTACGTACGTTATATCATTGCAAATTCAGATGCATCGAACAAGAACATCAAACGTGGTGATTATTTTACTGCCGTAAATGGAACTCAGCTTACTTTGACTAACTATGAGTCGCTATTATTTGGTTCCAACGAAAATTACACATTAAATCTAGCTGATTATAACGGAACAACAATTGTTTCTAACGGAAAATCAGTTGAATTAACAAAAACTGTTTTATCTGAAAATCCAATTTTAATCAACAAAGTAATCACTTCAGGTTCACATAAAATAGGGTATTTGATGTACAATGGTTTTTATGCCAATTATGACACGCAATTGAATGAAGCGTTTGCTTCTCTAAAATCACAAGGAGTTACAGACTTGGTTTTGGATTTACGTTATAACGGAGGTGGTTCTGTGCAAACGGCTACACGATTAGCGAGTATGATTACCGGACAGTTCACAGGACAAGTATTTGCTAAACAACAATGGAATGCTAAAATTAACGCGTATTTCGAAACTAACAATCCCGCAGCTTTAATAAATAGCTTTACTGACAAAATTGGAACTACAGCAATAAACAGTTTAAACTTAACTAAAGTTTACATCTTGACTACTCAAAGCACAGCATCAGCAAGTGAGTTAGTAATTAACGGATTAGAACCTCATATCAATGTAATACAAATTGGCGATGTAACTGTGGGGAAAAATGTAGGGTCGGTTACACTATATGACTCCCCTACTTTTGGTTCCGAAAATAGAAACCCAAATCACAAGTACGCCATGCAGCCGATTGTATTGAAAATTGTGAATTCAACCGGTTTTGGAGATTATTTCAATGGATTACAACCTGATTATTTATTAAAAGAAACAATTAGCACTTATGGCGTTCTTGGAGATCCTTCTGAACCTTTATTGAGTACCGCAATAGGAAAAATAACAGGAACAACCAGAATGTTGAAACAAAATACTGGTATAAACTTTGAGTTTTTCAAAGATTCTAAATCAATCAAAGGAATCCAAAACCAAATGTACATTGAGAAAGCTCCAGAAGGACTTTTGAAAGCATTGGAATAAAATAAAAATAACACAATAAAATTGTTTTTTGTAAGTTATTATTGAATAACCTATTTAAATCAAAACCACATGAAAAAATCAATTCCGTTATTTTTAGCCTTTGCTACCATTGTATCTTTCGCATTTGTAAAACCAAATAGTAAAGCACCTAAACAAATTAATGTCGTTATTGATGCTGGACATGGTGGATCCGATTTTGGAGCTACTTCAAGCAGCAGCACTGAAAAACAAATTGTAGAACAAATCACTAACAAAATCAAATTTTTAAATAAAAACGAAAATGTTAGTGTTCATGTTACCAGAATTGGAGATGAATTTCTGTCTTTGAGTGATCGTTCAGTAATCATTAACAAAATCAAACCTGATTTAGTTTTATCATTGCATGTCAATAAAAGTTCAAATTTGGCAAAATCAGGAATGGAATTTTACATTGCAAATGAATCGATTGCAAATGAAAAATCAAATAAAATTGCGAATGAACTTCGTAATAAATTCATTCAAAAAACTAATTTAAAAGCATCTGAAATAAAGAAAGCTCCTTTTTTTATTTTAAAAAAATCGGAAGTACCGGCAGTGCTTGTTGAATTAGGTTACATGTCTAATCTAACTGATAGAGAATATCTGACTAATGATTTGGAACAAAATAAAATTGCAGCCACTATAATAGAATTCATCTCAGAATTGAAATAAAATAACTTTAAATAAAAAAGAGGCTTTCAGTGATGAAAGCCTCTTTTTTTTATTACAAATCAAAGAATCAAATTTTTCCCTACAAAAAACCCGTTCCAAATTAGGGAACGGGAATTAAGAGTAAAACTGAAATAATTTTTCTTTATTTTTTAGAACAAGAAATTCAAACCTAATTTAAAATTTCTACCTCTTGTACTGTATCCTCTACTTTCGACAAAGTCTTTATCCAAAATATTATCAACTGCACCAAAAATATTCAATCTGTTTTTGATCAATTCATAACGAACATTAGCATTTACTAATTGGTAATCTTTCAAAATTTCTGATTTCAATACAGGGTCATACGTTGGCGCTGGATAGATTGTATATTCTAAATATCTGTCAGACACAAATTGGTATGCCACATTAAAAGCAAGGCGAGACGTTGCTTGAACATCTATAGCAGCATTGACTTTATGTTTAGGATTCAAGATACGAGATTGTCTTTCTAATTCTGTAAAAGTATAATTGGCATTGAATTTTACTTTATCATTAAAAGCATACGAAACCATTGTTTCAAGTCCTTTGGCTTTGTTTTTCCCATTTACATTAAAGTATTTGTAAGTCATCAAATCAAATCCTATTGCATCTTCCTCTTCCCTTTGAAAAGCTACTGCATTTAAAACCACTTTTTTATTTGCTAAACTTACTTCAAAACCAACTTCGGCTGTAGCATCTTTCTCTGGAGATAAATCCAAATCACCATACGGAGAGTACAATTGGTACAAACTTGGCGTAACAAATGCAGTACTGTAAGAAGCCAATACTTTTAATGATTCTGAAAAGCTAAACGATGGATTTACGTTGTACACTAAATTATTTCCGTATTTGCTATGAATGTTATAACGTGCTCCTGCATTTAAGTTTAATCCAAAACCAGAATTATAAACTGCCGTTACATAAGGATCAATCATATTGAATTTAGCCATCTCAGTTGTAATCGCATCATACTGGCTCACGTTTGACATTTCGTGAAACTGAAATTGTGCTCCTGTTACTATAAATAATTGAGATGAAATTTCATATTTATTAAAGGCATCAACATTGACACTTCTTGACTTTGCCTGGAATAAAGATCCGTAGCTAAAAATATCGCGATTGATTACATTGGCACCAGAGTTAATTACAAATTCTCCTTTATTGTATTTGTATTTTGGAGAAAAACCAACTCTAAATTGCTCTGAAAGACTGAAATTAGTAATATCATCCGAAAATGAACCTGCATCAAAACCGCTTTTCATTCGGTCATAATTTGCAAAGAAATCCAAGGATAATTTTTTAGTTGGTGTAAAACCAATTTTCACTATAGAATTTAATCTTGAAAAAGCATCATTTTCAAATTTAGTATTTGAATTTAATGGTTTTGCTTCAGAAATCCCTGTAGTTTCAGTACTATTTAAAGAAGCAAAATAATTTACTTTTTCAAAACCACCGTTTACAGCAAAACCCTGATTGTAATCTTGCACACTATAATTTGCTTTTTTAGCAGCTGTTTGTGTACCAATATTCACATATGCATTTCCTGCAATCGCTTTTTTGCCTGCTTTTTTTAGTGTAATATTAATCACACCCGTCGCTGCTCCAGAACCGTATAAAGTACTCGAAGCGCCTTTCATAATCTCAATACTTTCAATTTGCTCCACTGGAAGCAATCTCAAATCATACGATAAGCTAATCCCGGAAGCATCTGTTACCGGAACGCCATCAATCAAAATTAAAACCTGATGATTTCTTCCTCCGCGAATGTAAAGTCCCAAATCTTTACCATTACGACTCTGATTTCCATTAATTTCAACACCTGCTACCGCACTTAAAATAGAAGCTACTGATTGCCCTGATTTTTTCTTCAAATCCTCAGCAGTAATTTTGACGATAACTTTTCCTGATTTTTCTTTTGGCAAAGCAAATTTCGAATCGGAAACAACAACCTCATCAAGTTGTTTTGGCTCTTGATCTTGTGCATACGTGTTCATTGCAAATAACAATGCAATCGCACTAAAGCGAATGAATTTTTTGTTCATTTTTAAAATGTAAAATTTAATAAATTGGGGAGAAAAGCATAGAATGACCCATACCCAAACCTTTTTTCCCGAAAGTTTGATACTCGATGTAATAGGCAGGTCTCCTGGCTTGCGTCTTGTTGTTTACCTTCCCATCTCGTCTTTAATGACGAGACAGTGGTTTTGTAGATAACAACAAGCTTGATAGCTTACAGTTGCGGGTACAGCTCAGGATTTAGGATTCTTGATTTAGAATTCTTGATTTAGGATTTAAACCCTGAAATCTGAAATCTAAAACTTGAAATCTTTCACCTGATTCCCTTTTAATGGGGTTTGAAAATAAACAAACCTCAACCTCAATACGGCGGCAAAGATAAAATTATATTAAGTTAATAACCTAAATAATTGCGGATTTTATAATTCAATTTTAATTACAGCTCCAAAATCTACTTTATTCTGAAAAGCGTCTTTTAGTGGCAAATCCGAAATTTTACATAAAAAACTACGTATCACTCCTGCATGTGCCACAATAATAACTGGTTTTGAATTGGTTTGCTGAAGTTCATTATGCATAAAATCAATTACTCGATTGTGTAAATCCGTAAATGATTCTCCATTCGGCACGCGAACATTTACAAAATCAGTCATCCAAGGCGTAAAGTCATCCGGTGGAATTACATCCCAATTTTTCATTTCCCAATCGCCAAAATTCATTTCCATCAAACGAGAATCTTCATTTACAGCATTAATTTCTGAATTGTCTTTGATGTAATTTGCCAAAAGAACACAGCGAAGTAAAGGACTGGAATACAGATTTGCATCTTGAGGCAATTGACTCAAAACAGACTGAAAAACAGCATCATAAGGTTCCTTGATTTCTACATCTGATTGTCCGTAGCAGATTCCTTTTGGACAAACAGTTTCGGTATGGCGCACTAAATAAACTTCCATAATGCTATCACTGATATATAAAAAACCACTTCACAAACCTGTTGGGTTGCGCCCAAACAATCTCCGGTATACCCGTCAATCCATTTCTGAAAATAACGTGCTAAAAAGAATCGGGTCAGAAAAACAGGGATTAAAACCAACAGTATTTGCCACTGAAAATAGGACAAAATAACTAATGGAAGCAATCCAAAAAAGAAAGCTCCCACTACTTCTCTCCAAGAATAACTTTGTGCGATAGGTTTGCTTTTACTGGAAGCGTCCTCACGAGAATATTCATGAGTAAAAACAATCGAGATCGCCGCTAATCGACTGATAGAATGCGCGGAAAAAAAAAGCAACAGAATTATAAATTGTGGATTATAAATTATAAATTTAGGATTATCTGAGATATCAATTAATTGAGTCAATCCTTGAAATTTAAGGAATAACAACAGCATCACACCTATTGCTCCATACGCACCAATAGCACTGTCTTTCATAATTATCAGTATTTTTTCTTTGGTCCAACCGCCTCCAAAACCATCGCAAACATCAGCAAAACCATCTTCATGAAAAGCTCCGGTAACTAAAACGGAAGCAATCATAGAGAAGATTACAGCAATTTCAGGTGCTACTAAAAAATTAAAAACAGAGTATACACCAAACGCCACACTACCTACAATCCAACCAATTAATGGAAAATAACGAGACGCTTTATTTAAATAATCCGGATTGTGATCGATGGTTGCAGGACATGGAATCCTTGTATAAAACATTAATGCTGTAAAAAATATATGTAGTTCTTTTTTCATTTTTAGAATTATTTTTTGATTTTATTTCTCACGTAGAGAGGCAATGCAGTGCGTCTCTACTGACCGCTAACCCCAGCAGATTCAAAACTAGCCATGTCATTCAAGAATGCTATAGCCGACTCAATTATAGGAAAAGCAATCGCACAACCCGTGCCTTCACCCAACCTTAAATCTAGTTGCAATAGGGAACGAACTCCTAGATAATCTAATATTTTTTGGTGTCCTTGCTCCGCAGATGAATGGCAAAAAATAGCATTTTTAATAATGGACGGATTCTTTTTAAAGGCAATTAAAAAAGCAACACTACAGATAAAGCCGTCAACAAGAATCAACATATTGTCTTGTTTTGCCTGAAGCATCCCTCCTACCATTTGCATGATTTCAAATCCCCCAAAATAAGCTAACTTACTTTCTAAATCATCTGAACCATCGTAATTAGCAATACATTTTTTAAGAATACTAATTTTTTTAATCAACTGTTCATCATTTACTCCTGTGCCTTTTCCCACGCAATCCTGAATTGGTAATTCTAAAATAATGCTCATCAAAACCGAAGCTGTAGCAGTGTTACCAATACCCATTTCGCCAAAACCAATGCAATTACTGCCCGTTTTTGCAATAGAGGCAACAATTTCACTTCCTTTTATAAAACACAATTTAACTTCTGTTTTACTCATTGCGGCTCCATGTAAAAAAGAGTGTGTTCCCTTCCCTATTTTAGCCGAAATCAAATCAGTATTCATAGGGAAATCATAATTTACCCCAGCATCCACTATCGCCAATTGAATCTTATTTTGTTTACAAAACACATTGATTGCTGCTCCACCTATCAAAAAATCAGTCACCATCTGTCTGGTTACATCTTGTGGATAGGCACTTACTCCATGATTTGCAATTCCGTGATCAGCTGCAAAAACAACCATATTGGGTTTTATAATTTTAGGTTCTAAAGTTTGAAACACCATCCCAATTTGTTTGGCGAGCACTTCTAAAATCCCTAATGAACCTGTTGGTTTAGTTTTTTGGTCGATTTTATGTTGTAACGCATTTGCAAAAGCAGCAGAATCTATCTCCTTTTTAGCATCAAAAAATACTTTCTCCACCTTACTTTCATTCAAAACAGTGATTTCCTCAACTAATGGAATTTCTTGTTTTTGTTTCCAATTCAGTTGTTGCAACATGGGTTGATTATCATAATTGGTAGCCGGTTTTCCCACACAAAAATACCCCAATGGCTCCATCTTTTCAGGTAAACCCAATAATTGCTTGAACTGATAATAATTCAATATGGAAACCCAACCCATAGAATAGCCTTGCTCCGTTAATGATAACCAAATATTTTGCGCTGCACAAACGGAACTAAACTTTACCGCTTCATTACTCCCAACAGTTCCAATTGTGAAATTATTTAAAACCGAACGATCATAGCAAATCACTAATCCTAATGGTGCTTCTTCTATTGCTTCTAGCTTAAGAGCTTTGTAGGCTAGTTTTTGTTGTTCGTTATCTGTTAGCGAAATTGCTTTTTCATCATAATCTAAAAATAAATCTTTAATGGCTTTCTTCATTTCAGCCGACCTGATCAGATAGTATTTTGTAGCATCAGTCAAACCCACAGAAGGCGCCCAATGCCCCGCTTGCAGTGCTTTTTCAATAACAGCATCAGGCACTTGATCCTCCGTAAAATGACGGGTGTCGCGGCGGGATTTTAAAATTTCATCTAAATAAGTCATGTTTTTTTATTTAAAAGTTCAATGGCAAATTCAATGACAATTGCCATTGTTATTTTGTTATTGAAAAGTTATTCTTCCCAAACGATGAAACAATAGTTCTCATAGGTAATTTTAGTAAATTCAGGCAGTTCAATCGCTCCCGAAAATAACGGACAATTAATTACCAAAGTATGAAATTCGCCATTTTCACCACAAGGATCTATTCCTTTTTCTTGTAATTCTTGTGCTAATTCTTTGGTCAAAATTTTCCCCAGATACTGTTCTCCCATTATTGTATTGCAAGAAACAATCATCGTTACAATGCCGTTTTCAAGCATTTGGTTTACCAAAACAATTCGGTCTTGTTGCCACAAAGGCAAAATTGCTTTTAGCGATGCGGCGGCACATACTTTATCTTCCCAATCTTTGTGCGGTTGCAAATCAATATCACCAAAAACGGCTGCTTCCAAATCATATTTGGCTTTTAGCATTTTCAAAACGGCAATAAATTTGGCTTCATAATCACCCCAAGTTGCCGGAATTCCTTCCAGAGGCAATCCCATTTTTTGAGCTTGTTGATTCAATATAGATAATGGCAATCCGTGAGAACGGGACACTTTGCCGTTTTCATTCATCATATTGAGTAACACTTTTGGAATAAATCCTTGCTGAGTTGATTGCATCATTGCATAACAACTGTCTTTTCCCCCACTCCAAGAAGTTACAAAATTCATATGTAGTTATTTATTGATTTTTAATTGAATATATAATACGCTATGAGGTAATATTTTCTTTGAATTCAATATTGTAAAATCATAGCTATTTCATTTTTTTTCTTTTATCGTTACTGGAATTCCAGAAACCATCAACACAACAGTATCGGCTTTTTTGGCAATATATTGATTCATCCATCCCTGTAGCTCGGTAAATTTTCTACCAATGTGAGTATCGGCATGAACGCCCATTCCTATTTCATTGGTTACAATAATAATAGTTGTATTTTCTTGATTGGCAATAGCGTCAAATTCAGCTTTAGCTTGTTCTAAACACAAGGAAACATCGTTTTTAGTATCTACAAAAAAGTTCGTTAACCAAAGTGTAACGCAATCGACAATCGCTACTTTCCCTGAAAAATTAATTTCACTCAAGTATTTTTCTTTTTCGATATTAATCCATCGTTCGTCCCGATCTTTTTGATGGCGATCGATTCTCTTTTGGAAATCATCATCCCATTTTCGGGCTGTAGCCACATACATTGGTTTATCCGACAATCCTTTTGCTAAATTTTCGGCATAACTACTTTTACCGGAGCGTTCACCGCCAGTTATTAAATATATCATTTTTATATTTTTTTAAATCCATACGGACAATGTCGACATCCATTGCCACAACAATGTCCTCTTTTAAGATGAAACCAAGCCTTGAAAACATAATTCCCATTTTCTAAATAATAGTCTATTCCTTCTATGAGATGAGTTGTTTTAGGTAAATCTTTAGCTTTATTATTTGTTGCAGTTTCAGGAGACAGTGTTGCAACATATTCGTCAATTTTAGCGGAGCATGCCGTTGTAAAGCAACTGGAACAGAGACAATCTACCACTTCTGTCGTTGTAAAAATGGGCGGAAAATTGTTGCACCAACATTTACTTCCTTCTGGTGTGTCCCCGCAATTAAAAGGAGTTCCGCAAGCAGAACAGTTTTTGACTTTAATGCTATTCATTTTGTAAAGATAGTATTTGTTCAATTTTTTACTGCTAAAAATAAACAAGAAATTTTATAAATTTGGTATACCTTTGTTGCTATCGAAAAATTAAATCATGAAGTTCTCCATTAGATTAATCCTTTTTATTTTGTCTTTTTTAACTTTAGTTGGATGCAAAAAAAGCGAAAACCTTAACGTAAAAGAAAGTTCCAATACTGAAAATGCAATCGAATATGCCTCGGGACTTTCTATTAATAAGTATGAAGGATATTCAGTAGTGTCGGTTTCTAATCCTTGGCCTGAAGCCAATAAAAACTTCACATATATATTAAAAGAAAAAAACGGCAGCATTCCAGATAGCCTACAAAAATACACCATAATTTCAGTTCCTTTAAAATCAATTGTCGTTACCTCAACGACTATTATCCCTTTTTTAGAAATGTTGGGAGTTGAAAAATCACTGGTTGGTTTTCCTCACACCGATTACATTTCTTCTGAAAAAACCAGGAAACTAATTGATGCCGGCACTGTTAAAAACACAGGACAAAACGAAAAATTAAATATGGAGCAACTCATTGAGTTGGAGCCTAACTTAATCGTAACCTTTGGCATTGACAACAACAATCCGATGATTGATAATTTACAAAAAAGCGGTCTTAATGTACTCATACAAGCGGACTGGATGGAACAAACTCCACTTGGCAAAGCAGAATGGATTAAGCTTTACGGCGCTTTATTTGGAAAAGAAAAAGAGGCCAAAACACTTTTTGATGGTATTGTTAAAAATTATAATGACGCTATAGAATTAGTTGCCAACAAAAAACCAACAGCGACCGTTTTATACGGAGCTATGTATCAAGACCAATGGTATGTAGCAAGAGGAAATAGCTGGGTAGCGCAGTTTATGAAAGATGCCAAAGCGAATTATTTGTGGTCAAATGTTGCAGGAACAGGAAGTCTTAGCATGCCTTTTGAAAAAATATTAGAGAAAGCAAAAACAGCAAAATATTGGATTGCAACAGGTTCATTCAAAAACAGTGCTGAATTCGAAAACAGTAATCCACATTACAGTCAGTTTGACGCTTCAAAATCTAAAAATGTGTATACTTTTGAAAGTAAATTAGGGGCTACAGGAGGAACCATTTATTATGAATTAGCAGCAAGCCGACCGGATTTAGTATTGAAAGATTATATTAAAATCTTCCATCCTGAACTGCTTCAAAATTATACTTTTACTTTTGCACAAAAACTAAACTAAATTGGCGAATCAAAAACGAAATACGATTCTATTTTTCTTGCTTACTTTGGGGCTTGTTCTATTGTTTTTTGTAAACATTAGTTTTGGTTCTATCACGATTCCTTTTAAAGATATTTATACAAGTTTAACGGGTGGTCAAGCGAGTAAATCTACTTGGGAATATATCATCATCAATTACCGTTTACCCAAAGCTATTACAGCAATTCTTGTTGGAATGGGATTATCCATAAGTGGTTTGCTGATGCAAACTTTATTTCGAAATCCATTAGCAGGACCTTATGTTTTAGGACTGAGTTCCGGTGCCAGTTTAGGTGTCGCTTTTGTATTATTAGGAGCGGGCTTACTTCCCCCATTTTTAAGTACACTTTTATTATCTTCTTATGGAGTGGTCTTAGCCTCAACTATAGGAAGTTCTCTTGTATTACTTGCCGTTTTAATGGTTTCCCAAAAGCTACGTGATACCATGGCAATCCTAATTGTTGGGTTAATGTTTGGAAGTTTTACTAGCGCCATAGTAGGCGTTCTTACCTATTTTAGTTCGGCTGAACAATTACAAAAATTCACCTTTTGGTCCATGGGCAATTTAGGCAACTTATCGTGGTCATCCATATTAATTCTAACCGTTTGTGTCGGGATTGGTTTGTTATTAAGTCTGTTTAGCATCAAACCGCTAAACGCCTTATTATTGGGTGAAAATTACGCTCGCAGTTTAGGTTTGAATTTCAAGAAAACACGATTAATTATCATTTTTGCAACAAGCATTTTAGCAGGAAGTATTACGGCGTATGCAGGTCCAATTGCCTTTATAGGACTAGCGGTTCCTCATATAGCGAAATTAGTATTTCAAACCAGTAATCATTCGGTTTTGTATTGGAGTACGTTACTTTTAGGACCTTCGATTATGCTTATTTGTGATGTACTTTCAGAATTACCCGGATTAGAAATCACTTTGCCAATCAATGCTGTGACTTCGATAATTGGCGCTCCGGTCGTAATTTGGTTATTGGTTAGAAAACGAAAAATGATTGCCTAATGGAAAACAAAATTATCTTACAAGCGTCTCAAATCAGCATCGGTTATTCCCATAAAAAAGAGAAAATCGTAGTGGCTTCGGATATTTCTATTTCCTTAAAAAAAGGAAAACTGATTGCTTTAATTGGTGCCAATGGCATTGGAAAATCAACACTTTTAAAAACAATAACAGGAATCCAGAAACCGCTTTCAGGTGCCGTTTTCTTGAATGAAAAGAAAATCACTGATTACGAACCTTTGGATTTAGCCCAAAACCTAAGTATTGTTTTAACCGAAAAATTACCTCCAAGCAATTTAACCGTTTTTGAACTCATTGCTTTAGGAAGACAGCCTTATACCAACTGGATGGGAACTTTATCTGACATTGATATTGTTAAAGTGAATGAAGCTATGGTGCTGACTCAAATCAGTCATTTAGCCACAAAAAAACACTATGAAATTAGTGACGGACAATTACAAAAAGTATTGATTGCACGAGCTTTGGCACAGGATACTCCATTAATAATTTTGGATGAACCTACGACCCATTTGGATTTATTGCATAAAGTAGCCTTATTCAAACTTTTGAAAAAGCTTACTCATGAAACCGGAAAATGCATTTTATTTTCTACTCATGATATTGATATGGCGATACAATTGAGTGACGAAATGATTATTATGACTCCAGAAACAGTGCTTCAAGACGAGCCTTGTAATTTTATTTCAAAAGGAAGTTTCAATACCTTGTTTAAAGACGAGCATATTGTTTTTGACGCTGAAAAAGGAAAATTCATGATTGTTTAGTTTCAACATTTTATTCAGTCCAAAATCGTACTAACCATTCCCTTTCAATAAATTTATACTCACTGTTGCAAGATTTGAGTCCGGAAATCTCCTGAAAAAATTAGTATCCGGATACAATCCCGCTTCAGCAGCGATTTTGTGTAAAACGGGAATTTCAACGATGTATTGATCTGAAAAACCATGCGTAGCATCATAAGCTGTAGCAGCGGTTTTACCTAAATTAGCAGCAGTCAAACTTGGAGCAATGGTATGCAATTCAATCATTAACAATCCAAATTTCCGAACATAAGGCGACCATTTATTCAAATGTTCCAATAGATTATCTTCAACTAAGCTATTACTGATACGCTCTCCCCTATGCACAAATGCTCCTGTAGAATGACTTACTCTGTCTTTGGTAATCTGTTTTGGTATTTCCCAAATTCGGTTATGATCCAAGAAGGTTCTTACATTCAGTAAATCTTTCAAATCAATGTTATAATTTTCCAATAAGTCATCGGCAAGAACATCAGGCCTTCCAATATCTCCCCAAATTACTTTGGCCCAAATATCGGCTTTAATTAAATTGGCTCGGGTTACTTTCAACGCTGCTTGATTATAATCAGCACCAACAAGGAATAAAGGATAATCATCCAGCATTTTTCCGCGAAGGGTTTGTCTCTCGATTACAGTATAAATATGTTCTATAAATGCACCATTGCCACAACCCATATCAAGAATTCCTTTCGGTTGATCTTCTATTGGTAAATTGAATAATTTGATAATAATTTCATCTACTATTTTAAAATAAGTATCATGCGCGCCTCCGCTACCCCAAACATTCATTTCTCGGTCAACATGAATTTCCTCTCCTCCTTCTGCTATATCTCGCAATACATTTGGATCACCAAAAAGCAAATCATCCATTTTACTGAAGGTAGGTAAATAGGAAACCGTCACTCCGAAAGCCGTGGCTCTTTTGGCAAAAAACAAACCAGTTTCGGTAAATTGATAATTGCCTTTTTTTTGCGTAAACCAACCCAAATGAACAAAGAAATCCAGTATGATTTTAAAATTTTCGGGGGATTTATGAAATTCCTCGGGACGGAAGGAAATCTCCATAAAATATTTATGAAACATACCACTCATGCCCAAGCGAACTAATGTTGGCCCAACTAAACATCCTTCAATATGCATCAAAATTTGACGCTGAATAGTATTTGTCAACGGATCATTCGAAAAAGAAATGCCGTAATTGCTTTTGTATTTTTCGAAAATAACGCGTAACCTTTCAAAAGGAGCCTCTTCAAATAATCTCGGGTGAAATTGCATCGAAAAATGCAGTAAATCTATCACATCTTCGTATAAATGAAACATCGAAAAAGCGATTTTACTTTTGTCATTGATGCTAAATTTAATTGCATTTGTGGCGTTGTTGATATGATAATCCAGAAATCCCTGTGAACATAAATTTCGCAAACCCACATTCAGATAGCCTTCGTTAGCTTTAAAATGTTCCGTGAGTTCTGTAAGTGTGACTTCTTTTTTGTTAAGAATATAGGACAGCACTCCTTTTTCATGCAAAACATACGCTACAGGTGCGGTAACCAAACCATCCAAATGTTTAAAAATGGTGCTTCTAAGAGTAATTTTATCAATCATAAAAAGTACGTTTTAAAGGAGAAAAAACACAATTCAATCCAGAATGATCTACTCAAATATATGAATTTTCAACCAAAAAAACCACCTTGCTTTTTACAATTATAAATTCGTAATTTACAATTTACCAGCTATTTGCCTTTTTGCTTCGCCAATGACAAACGCCACAGAATTTGCAATATTAAAACTTCTAATAAGCGGTGACATAGGAATTGTCAGATGATTGGAAAATTCGTTTAAAACAGCTTCACTCAAACCTTTACTTTCTTTCCCAAAAACTAACCAGTCACCATCCTGAAAATCATTCTCTAGATAGGAATTTTTGGCATGGGAACTCATCAGGAAAACTCGGGATAAATCAGGAATTTGTGCTTTCCATTCCGCTACATTTTGATATTCAGTAACATCAAGATGAACCCAATAATCCAAACCGGAACGTTTCAGGTTTTTATCATTAATGACAAATCCAAAAGGATGGATTAAGTGCAAACGGCTTTCGGTACCTACGCACAATCGGCCAATATTTCCGGTATTATTTGGGATTTCAGGTTCTACTAAAACGATGTTTAACATTTCTTATTGGTTAATTGGTTAATCGGTTATTTGTTTATTCGGTTATTTGAAAATCTTCAACTTCTAAAACTTCTCCAGCCTGTAAATTATTGAGATGCACGTTTCCTATTCGAACACGAACCAAGCGTAACGTAGGAAAACCAACAGCGGCAGTCATTTTTCGGACTTGGCGAAACTTCCCTTCATTCACGGTTATCGAAGCCCAAGAAGTAGGACCGTGACGTTCATCACGTATCTTTTTTCCTCTTGCTCCAAAAGCAGGAATTTCATGTATTAAAGAAGCTTTGCAGGGCTTTGTAATATACTTGGTTCCATTAAAACCAATTTCTACTCCTTTCTGTAATTCATCAATCGCTTCCTGATGGATAATCCCATCGACTTGGACATAATATTCCTTGTCTACTTTTTTGCTTCGAATGATTTCGCTCATCATTCCATCCGTAGTCAATAACAACAATCCCTCTGAATCTTCGTCAAGACGACCTATTGCCATTGTTCCTTTGGGGAAATCGTGCAATTCGCCCAGCAGTTTCTTTTTTCTTTTTAATTCGTAAATAAACTGGCTCAAATAGCCGTAAGGCTTATGAATGATGAAATGAGAATGAGACATTTTAGTGTATTAGTTGTGCATACAAAGATAGTTTTGTTTTCGCAGGATTTAAAATAGTGTCGCCATACATTTATTGGTGTAAACCAAAAGCTATGTTAAATGATTGAATTTTTTAATTTAAAAGATGTAATATTATAGAAGCTAGCAGTATTAGCTTTAAATTAAAGATTATGGAAAGCAACGATTTAGGTTCAAAAAAAACAAATAATAAACAAAATATAAACGAAGGATTTAGCGGTCAGAATCTAGCCCAAAATACAAATCCTGATGTATCACATTTAAAATCAGAAGTAGAAACTGATGCACATGGAAATCAAAAAATTGTTCAAAGAGCACGTAATATTGATGGAACTCTAGAACAAAATGAGGATAGCACTCCCATAAATTTAAGTTCTGATACCGCAAATGTTTCTGAAGAACAAGCAAAAAAAATGGTAGAAAATAAAGATCATAACTCGGATATCATTCCTAACCGTTATCCTAATGAGCATCCTGACAATAAGGAAGACAGAGGAAATATTAAACTGGATGAATAAGAATTCCATCTATTTAAAAGGCCAATATGAAAACCATTTTGTATTGGCCTTTTTTATTTTCAGTAATAAATTATTACTCCCTAACTACCTTATTTCAAATGGAAAAATTTCTAAAGGAAAAATACTTTAATTCTAAAAAAGGAAGGCATTAAAAATATTATTTCTTCAAGTTTTAAAACTTTAAAAACTTCCGTTACTATTTTGCTTTCCGAAAGGAAACCAAAAAACTTTTGTTTATTTTTACAACCTTACAAAAAAAATTCTATGTCAAATATGCTTCCGTTTTTATTGATTTTCATCGTTGCTCTCGCTATTGGTATTTTCATTGGCAAACTCATTTTCTCTGCTCGATTCCAAGCGGAAAAAATTAGTTTAGAAGAAAAACTAATTGCATTTTCTTCCCAATTTAATCAACTAAAAGAGCAGATTATTGTTGACAAAACAACTTTTGAAAAACAATTAGAAAACGTCAATGTTGAAAAAGAAAACATTCGAAGTGAAAAAGACAGTTTAGCCATTCAGCTTTCTAAGAAAGAAGTTGATTTTGAGAATCTTTGGGAACGTAACAAAGAACAAAAGGAAGAAGTCGAGAAACTGCAAGAAAAATTTACTAAAGAATTTGAAAATCTCGCCAATAAAATATTAGAAGAAAAATCCAATAAATTTACGGAACAGAACAAGGAGAACATGAAAAATATCTTGACGCCTTTACAGGATAAAATTCATTTGTTCGAAAAGAAAGTCGAAGACACCCACAAAGAAAGTATTGATTATCATGCAGCTTTACGCCAACAAATTCTAGGATTGCGAGAAATGAATATCCAGATGAGCAAGGAAACCTTAAACCTGACGAAAGCTTTGAAAGGCGACAGCAAGATGCAGGGAAATTGGGGCGAATTAGTTTTAGAACGCGTTCTTGAAAAATCAGGATTAGAAAAAGGCCGTGAATACGAAGTGCAACAAGCGTTCACTACTGAAGATGGAAATCGCGTTTTCCCTGACGTTGTCATTAATCTGCCTGATGGCAAAAAGATGATTGTCGATTCTAAAGTTTCTTTGACCGCTTATGAAAAATACATCAATGAGGAAGATGACGATATAAAAATTGGATTTTTAAAAGAACACGTTAATTCCATCAAACGTCACGTAGAACAATTAGGCAATAAAAACTACCAAGATTTATATCAAATAGAAAGTCCTGATTTTGTATTGCTGTTTATTCCTATTGAGCCTGCTTTTGCCATGGCGCTAAATGAGGATACTAGTTTGTACAACAAAGCATTCGAGAAAAACATTGTTATTGTTACGCCTGCGACTTTATTAGCGACTTTGCGAACGATTGACAGCATGTGGACCAACCAAAAGCAACAGGAAAACGCGCTTGAAATTGCACGACAAGCCGGTGCTTTGTATGATAAGTTTGAAGGTTTTGTGGGTGATTTAATCAAAATTGGAAAGAAGATAGACGAAAGCAAAACAGAGTATAGCGGTGCAATGAACAAACTCGTAGAGGGAAAAGGAAACCTTATTGTGAGTGTAGAAAAATTGAAAAAAATGGGAGCCAAAGCCAAGAAAGCACTTCCGGAAAGCATATTAAATCGAGCAGAAAAAGACGAAAATCAACTTTTAAACTAAACAAAAAATGAGAAAATTTTTAATGGTAATTACCGTAATACTTGTAGTATCTGTGGCAGGTTATTTTGCTTTTTTATACAGTGCCACATATAGCGAAGGGATGCGTTCAGGCGAATTAATAAAAGTAAGTCGCAAAGGAGTTGCATTCAAAACATGGGAAGGTGAAATAAGTCAAGGAATATCTGGAGCGCAAATTTTCTCTTTTTCGGTGATGGACAGTGAGGAAAAAGTAATTGCTGATTTACAAGAATACGAAGGACAATATGTACAGGTTAATTATGTAGAACGTTACAGAACATTTCCTTGGTGGGGTGATACGCGCTATTTTATAACAGAAGTCAAAAAAGTAAATTCTCCTTTTAAAATAAAATAAATGAACCGTACTTTTAAAACCGTTGCATCCTCAAATATTAGAATTTCAGAGTTGATGTTGCCGTCACACACTAATTTTAGCGGTAAGATTCATGGTGGTTATATTTTATCCCTTTTAGATCAAATTGCGTTTGCCTGTGCCTCAAAATTTTCAGGGAATTATTGTGTAACCGCATCAGTAGATACGGTAAATTTCCTTAAACCAATCGAAGTGGGCGAACTGGTAACAATGAAAGCCTGCGTGAATTACGTAGGTAATAGTTCCATGATTATAGGCATTCGTGTAGAAGCCGAGAACATTCAAACGGGAAAAATCAAACATTGTAATTCTTCTTATTTTACGATGGTCGCTAAAGACAAAGAAGGCAACAGCATGCTTGTTCCCGGATTAATTTTATCAAGTATGAATGAAGTCCGTCGCTTTTGTAATTGCATCAAACAAATAGCCTTAAAAAAGGAAAAAGACCTACACGAAGAAAAATTTGATTACACCTCTGAAGAATCATTAGAAAGCTTAAAAAAATACAACATAAAGTTAGAAATATAATCAAGCTAATCGATAACTAACCCTTTTTTAAAAAATACTTTTCCACGAATATTGCATTCAGAATTACACTTTAGTTTCTGATTAAAAAATCGAAAAAAATTAACTGATTCAGTTCTTTTTTCAACCGTTCGATACTTTTATTTCTCCCGTAAATTTCGTAACTTTAAGTAATTTAATTCATAACCCACTATGAAAAAAATTACTCTAATACTACTACTCATTATTGCAATTAAATCTATTGCTCAAGATAAAATGGTGACCAATGAAGCAATCATACATTTTGAGGCTTCAATTCCTTTATTTGAAGAAGTAAAAGCAAGTAATGAAAAAACAACCTGTATTTTGATAACTCAAACAGGACAGATTGCTTGTTGGATGAACATCAAAGATTTTAAATTTCAAAGGAGCTTGATGGAAGAACATTTTAATGACAACTATATGGAAAGCAACCGCTTTCCAAGAGCCGTTTTTAAAGGCAGAATTGAAAAATTTGATTTAAAAAACCTAAATTCAGTCGCTAAAGAATATCAAATCAACGGAAAAATTACCATTCATGGCAGAACTAAAAAAATAGGCATCAGCGGCTCGTTAAAAAAAGTGGATAAACGAATTGAACTTAACTCTGAATTTCCTTTAAACACGGATGATTTTATGATTGAAATTCCTTTTATAGTTCGTAGCAAAATATCTAAAACCATAAACACGCAACTGATTTGTGTCTTACAATAAATCTATTTTGTTAAACAATCCTTTAATGCCCCTTCAAGATTTTTAAATTTAAATTGAAAACCAGTCTCTTCAATTTTATCAGAAGATACTCTTCTACCAGTCAAAACAATTACGGCCATTTCGCCCATAACAAATTTTAACACAAAACCAGGAACATTGGGCAACCAAATAGAATATCCAAAAATACGAGCCAACGTTTTAGAAAAAATCATATTGGTCGTATTATCACTAATGGCAGCGTTATAAGGTCCTTCCATATTGGGATTTGAAACCGCTTGCAGATAAATGTTGCACAAATCATCTACATGAATCCATGGCATGTATTGCTTTCCGGAACCCAATGCAGAACCCAATCGAAACTTAAATAACGGAATAAGTTTTTTCAAAAAACCATCATTTTTCCCTAAGACTAATCCAGTTCGGATTTTTACAGTGCGAATGTTTAAGTTTTCAATAAAATCCAAAGCATCTTCCCATTTCTGACACGTATAACCTAGGAAATCATTTGCATAAGGTGTGTTTTCTGAACAAATCTCTTCGCCATTTACAGCACCATAAATCCCTATAGCCGAAGCCGAAATAAAAGCGTCTAGTTTTTTATTGTGCTTTTTTAAAACAGAATACAATAATTGAGTTGATTTCTCCCGACTATCGATAATCGCAGCTTTGCGTTTTGCTGTCCATCTTTTCTCTGCAATGTTTTCACCAGCTAAGTGAATTATATAATCTGCATTCAAAACTGCATTTTCGTCTATAGTCTGATTTGCAACATCCCATTTGTAATAAAAAACATCTCCTTTATTTTGTTTTTCACTTCTACTCAGGATAGATACTGAATACCCTTTCGCAATCAATAAACCTGTCAAATGGCTACCGATAAATCCCGAACCTCCGCTTATTAAAACATTTTTTTTCATGATAGTGTAAAGCTAATGATTTATAATGATATAAAATTATATTAAATTTTGTTTAACTTTATTAATATATAGTTAAACATTTCATACCTTTATACTTTAATTTGAAATACACTAAAAATGGCTACTAAAAAAACAATATTAACAAAGGACAAAATCGTTTCATTGTACATGAATTATGTACTCGATCATAGTGAAAAACCTAAATCAGTATATCATTTTGCAAAAATGAATGATTTTACAGAAGCGGAATTCTATTCCTTTTTTGGAACAATAGAAAGTATCGAGAAAGAAATATTTAAAATTTTCCTAGAAAAAACGTTAGAATTACTTAACAAAAATAAGGAATACGAGATGTATGATATGAAAAGTAAAATGTTAAGTTTCTATTTTACTTTTTTTGAAATTCTAACCGCTAACAGAAGTTATGTTGTACTCGTTTTAAAAGAACACAACAATCAGTTAAAAAAACTGATGCAACTTTCTGAACTTAGAATCAGCTTTAAAAATTATCTCTTGGAAATAATATCAGACGAGTTTAGAACGCAACAAGAAAAAATTCAAAAATTTCAAGAAAAAGCATTCCAAGAAACATCATGGATTCAACTTTTATTGACTTTAAAATTCTGGCTGGATGACTCCTCTCCTGCTTTTGAAAAAACAGACATCTATATTGAGAAGTCTGTAAAAGCCTCTATTGAATTAATGAATATTGCACCTCTGGATAGCTTAATAGACTTTGGGAAATTTATTTTCAAAGAAAAAATATACAACAAATAATGAAAACGATAGACTATATTCCTACATCAAAAATTGAAAGGGCTACAAAACTGGTACAAACCGGTGCAAAAGTTGGCGTCAATTATTTAAAGTATTACGGTGAAAAAATGGTTAATTCTGATTTGACACGTGATAAACTCAATGAAGACAATGCCGAAGATATTTATGACGGACTCAAAAGCATGAAAGGAAGCGCGCTGAAAGTAGCGCAAATGCTAAGCATGGACAAAAGCTTTTTACCACAGGCTTATGTAGAAAAATTTTCGCTTTCACAATTTTCAGTTCCACCACTTTCAGCACCATTAGTATTGAAAACGTTCAAGACAAATTTTGGAAAAACACCGTATGAAATTTTTGATGAATTCAATGCTAATTCCGTTAACGCCGCAAGTATCGGGCAAGTTCACGCTGCTGTAAAAGACGGTAAAAAACTGGCAGTAAAAATTCAATATCCTGGCGTAGCCAATAGTATTTCGTCAGATTTAGCTTTGGTTAAACCTATTGCTATCAGAATGTTTAACCTTCAAGGAAAAGATTCGGATAAGTATTTCAAGGAAGTGGAAGACAAATTAATTGAGGAAACCAATTATTTATTGGAACTAAAACAAAGCCAAGAAGTTGTTGAAGCCTGTAAAAAAATTGAAAATCTGGTTTTCCCAAATTACTATTCTAAATATTCTTCGGAGAAAATTATCACGATGGATTGGATGACAGGAATTCACCTTTCTGAATTTACCAATAAAAATGACAATCAAGAAATCGCGGACAAAATAGGTCAGGCTTTATGGGATTTCTATATGTACCAAATTCATATTCTGAAAAAAGTACATGCGGATCCGCATCCGGGAAATTTCTTGGTAAACGATAAAAACCAGTTGGTGGCATTGGATTTTGGTTGTATGAAACAAATACCAAATGATTTTTACACCCCTTATTTTGAATTGATTGACAAAAAAGTCATTAATGATACCAAAATATTCAACGATAAATTATTTGAACTAGAAATTCTTCGTAAAGATGATTCAAAAGAGGAGATAGCTTATTTCACCGAAATGTTCCATGATTTACTGTCATTGTTTACCAAACCGTTTCAAGCAGAAACGTTCGACTTCTCTGATGAATCTTTTTTTGAAAGCATCGCACAATTAGGCGAACGATTCTCAAAAGATACTAATCTAAGAAAAATGAATGGCAACAGAGGTTCTAAACATTTCATTTATATGAACAGAACCTTCTTCGGATTATACAATTTAATGTTTGATTTGAAAGCGACAATTGTGGTCAATGAATATCAAAAATACAACTAGTGAAAAAGGAAAACCTGCCTTCAAAAATGTGTTTGGTTTGCAACAGACCTTTTAGTTGGCGGAAAAAATGGGAAAAAGTTTGGGACGAAGTCAAATATTGTAGCGAAAAATGCAAAAGAAACAAAAAGGGTTAGTTTGGTTTAGAAATGATTTGAGCGTGCATGATAACGAATCGTTGACAAATGCTATTGATGAAAATGAAACCGTAATTGCGGTGTATTTTTTTGATCCAAGGCAATTTGAGGAAACAAGATTTGGCTTTAAAAGAACAGAGAAATTCCGAACCAAATTCCTAATTGAAACGGTAACAGCACTGAAAGAAAATCTGAAAAAACTGAATATTCAGCTTTTGGTTTATTACCAGAAACCCGAAGATTCTATTCCGGAAATTGTTGCTCAAAACGAAATCAATTTTGTTTACTTCCAAGAAGAATGGACAAGTGAGGAAATGGAAGTTTTAGAAAACATAAAATTAAAAGTTCCGGATTCAGTAGCGTTCAAAAGCAGTTACAATCAGTTCTTATTTCATCCTGAAACTATTCCGTTTGACTTCTCATCGATTCCAAATGTTTTTACACAATTCAGAAATCAGTGTGAAAAATCAACAATGGTCCGACCTGAATTCACAGTTCAACCGATGCACGAAGACAATTGGATTACAAACAAAACTGTAATTCCCAGCATGGAAACATTAGGTTTTACTGATTTTGAAATGGATTCCAGAACGGCTTTTCCTTTTCTTGGTGGTGAAGATGAAGCAATGAAACGATTGCGAAATTATTTTTGGGAAACTAAAAAATTAAGTGTTTATAAATTGACTCGCAATGGATTAATCGGCACTGATTTTAGTTCGAAATTTTCTCCTTGGTTGGCAAACGGTTCTATTTCGGCGAAGACTATTTATTGGGAAATTGTTAAATACGAACAACAAATTGTGAAAAATGAATCAACGTATTGGTTGCTTTTCGAACTGATTTGGAGAGATTATTTTAAATATGTTTCGATGAAAAACGGGAATTCGATTTTTAAAATTGGAGGAATTTTAAACAAAAAATACGATTGGAAAACCAATCCATCAGACATAAATAATTGGATTAACGGTAATACACAAGAGCCATTTGTAAATGCCAATATGATTGAATTGCAACAAACAGGCTGGATGAGCAATCGTGGTAGACAAAATGTAGCGTCATTTTTTGCAAAGAATCTTCTGTTAGACTGGCGCATAGGAGCTGCCTACTTTGAAGCGATGCTAATTGATTACGATGTACACAGCAATTACGGGAATTGGATGTATGTTTCTGGTGTTGGTAATGATCCCAGAGATCGAAAATTTAATATTAAGTTACAAGCCGAGAATTACGACGGACAATCAAAATTTCAGAAATTATGGTTGCAACAACAATTATTTTAAAAAGGTAAATGAATACTAATAAAAAACATATTAATGTAGTTTGGTTCAAAAGGGATCTTCGTTTACAGGATAACGAGGCAATTTTTAACGCAACAAAAACCGGCATACCCACATTGTTGCTTTATGTATTCGAAAAATCTTTAGAAAATGATTCGCATTACAGTCCAAGACATTGGAATTTCATCAAGCAATCACTTGTAGACATCAATAAACAACTGGAACAATCTAACACACAGGTATTAGCTGTATCGTCAGAGGTGCTTCAGGTTTTCAATATTCTTGAAGAAACATACAAAATTGAAACTGTGTACTCACATCAGGAAACGGGATTAAAAATCACTTACGAAAGAGATAAAAGTTTCAAACGGTTTTGTAAAAACAATCAAATTAATTGGGTTGAAAATACTAATAACGGAATTTTCAGAGCCTTACGAAACAGAACGAATTGGGTTGCTAAATGGGAAGATTACATGAATCAACCACAATTTATTTTTGATGGTAAACCAGAAAATTTTCTAAATACGGAAGCAATATTGGAACTCGAAAAAGCTTTGGATAAAACCAATTTAGAAACTGTTCCTGATGCTGTATTCCAAAAAGGTGGCAGCACCATGGCCAGAAAATATTTGCAGACATTTTTTGATGAACGATACCACAATTATAATTCCCATATTTCAAAACCGCTTTTAGCTCGAAAAAGTTGCAGCAGATTATCTCCATACATAGCTTGGGGAAATTTATCCTCCAGACAAGTTTTGCAAAAAGCAGCTACCTTCCGATTGACATGCAACAACCAAAAACAAATTGATTCATTTGTATCCCGACTGACGTGGCAGGCTCATTTCATTCAAAAATTTGAAATGGAAGAAGTAATGGAATTTGAAAGTGTTAACAAAGGCTTCCATTCGTTGAAAAAGAAAGTCAATGAAAATTATATTGAAGCTTGGAAAACGGGACAAACCGGGTTTCCCTTGATTGATGCATGCATGCGTTGCCTCAATGAAACTGGTTATTTGAATTTTAGAATGCGTGCGATGTTAGTTTCATTTTTCACCCATAATCTATGGCAACCTTGGCAAGAAGCGACGCAGCATTTATCACAAATGTTTCTTGACTTTGAACCCGGAATACATTTTCCGCAGTTACAAATGCAGGCGGGTGAAACCGGAATCAATATGTTACGTATCTATAATCCAATAAAGAACAGTTACGAACACGATCCTGACGGTGAATTTATAAAAAAATGGGTTCCTGAATTACGCGATTTACCACGGGCATTTGTCCATGAGCCATACAAAATGACCTATTTAGACCAGAAGTTTAATGATTTCGAAATAGGAATTAATTATCCCAAACCAATTGTAAATATGGAAAGAACTAGAAAATTCGCCAGTGATTTTTTATGGAAAATGAAGAAAAACCCATTAGTAAAAGAGGAAAGTTCACGGATCTTGAAACTTCACACTATGGCAGATATTGGCGATAGTGAGTAATATTTTAATGGCAATAAAAATATAATTTATGAATACAAAAAAAGAACTAACGGATTTAGAAAAAGACCGAATCATAGAAATGGCTTGGGAAGACCGCACCACTTTTGATGCGATTTTAATGCAATTTGGATTAAAAGAACAAGAAGTAATCGACCTCATGCGAACCGAAATGAAACCTTCGAGTTTTAGAATGTGGCGAGAAAGAGTGCAAGGACGCAGAACCAAGCATGAAAAATTAAGGGATTTTAGAGAAGGCCGTTTTAAATGTACGATGCAAAGACAAATTAACAACAACAAGATTTCCAAACGATAAAAATTAGTGTTCAGTGAGCAGTAATCAGTAATCAGTTAAAATAATAACATATAAAAAAATGAAAAATATAGTAATCATTGGTGGTAGTAAAGGAATTGGCAGTGCTATTTTGTTGCAACAATTAGAAACAAACATAGTCTACAACATCAGTAGAAATGCGCCAGACATTACACATCCCAACCTGAAACATTTTAGTGTAGATGTTTTAAAAGATACACTACCGGAAATCGAAAACATTGACACTTTAATTTACTGTCCGGGTTCTATCAATTTAAAACCCATCGGAAGTTTGAGCATCGATGATTTCAGAAATGATTTTGAAATTAATGTCATTGGCGCTGTAAAAGCCATCCAGAAATATTTACCTGTTTTAAAAAAGGGAACTAATCCATCGATTGTTTTGTTTAGCACGGTAGCTGCAAAATTAGGAATGCCGTTTCATGCTAGTATCGCTACTGCAAAAGCTGGAATTGAAGGACTAGTAAAATCGTTGGGAGCAGAATTAGCTTCGGTAGTACGCATCAATGCCATTGCTCCCACGATTACCGAAACATCACTTTCAGCAGGCATTTTGAGAAATGACCGAATGAAAGAAAATATGGTGGAACGCCACCCGATGAAAGGATATCTAAAACCGGAAGAAGTAGCAAATATGGCCGATTTCCTAATTTCGGAAAACGCAAAATCAATTTCAGGTCAAATATTCGAGATGGATTACGGAATAGTGACTTTTAAAATATAAAGAAGTAATTACTTCCCATCAAAAAATAAATTCTTAAACCATTAAGGAAATAAGTTTATATAGAGATTACTTAATTTTTCTTAATTCCATAATGGTTCAAAAAAAAAAATCCAATAAAATAATTAGCCAAACTTAATATTGAAAGATAGAACACCATGATAAAAGAAATGAAAAGTTACGAAAAAATTGAACAATACGACACTGAAATAACAGAATCGTTAGCTGATAATTATAGAGTGATAATTGACAATTTAGGCGAAGATGTGACTCGCGAAGGGTTAGAAAAAACACCAGAACGTGTTGCGAAAGCGATGCAATATTTAACTCATGGTTACGGATTAGATCCATTGGAAATCCTAAAATCAGCAATGTTTACCGAAGATCACCAACAAATGATTGTGGTAAAAGACATCGAAGTATATTCCATGTGTGAGCACCACATGTTACCGTTTTTTGGAAAAGCTCACGTAGCGTATATTCCAAATGGAAAAATTGTAGGTTTAAGTAAAATCCCAAGAGTAGTAGATGCTTTTGCCCGAAGAATGCAAGTGCAGGAACGATTGACAGACCAAATCAAAAATTGTATTCAGGACGCTCTGAATCCACTTGGTGTTGCTGTTGTAATTGAAGCGCAACATATGTGTATGCAAATGCGCGGGATTCAAAAACAAAATTCAGTTACAACGACTTCTTCTTTTACAGGAGCTTTCGAGAAAGACAAAACAAGAAAAGAATTTATTAGCTTAATTTCCAATAAATTAAGTTAATTTTAATTATTGGAATACCAATGTACTGAATAAAAAAACTGCACACGGATTACACGGATTAAACAGATTATCACAGATATTCTGATTGCTTAAAAATTGGAGTTAATTCTTGTAATTCGTGGCAAAAAAAATGCAAACCATGAAAATTCTCTTAACAGGCGCGACAGGTTATATCGGGAAAAGACTTTTGCCTTTGTTGGTGGCACAAGAACATGAAATAATCTGTTGTGTAAGAGATAAAAACAGGTTTTATTGTCCAGTTGAATATCAAAAAAATGTTACGGTAATTGAAGTTGATTTTCTGAATCAGGAAACATTGACCGCTATCCCTGAAGATATTGATGCAGCTTACTATCTGATTCATTCCATGTCAGGATCCGCGTCTAATTTTGATGAATTGGAAAGTGAATCTGCAGTAAATTTTGTGCAACGCTTGAATGAAACCAATGTAAAACAAGTTATTTATTTGAGCGGAATTGTCAATGACAAATCATTATCGAAACATTTATCCTCCAGAA
Source organism: Flavobacterium labens (assembly GCF_048286755.1). Lineage (NCBI taxonomy): Bacteria > Pseudomonadati > Bacteroidota > Flavobacteriia > Flavobacteriales > Flavobacteriaceae > Flavobacterium > Flavobacterium labens. Next base: position 82,183 of record NZ_JBLVPL010000002.1, read on the forward strand.
AAAAGGTAGAAGAAATTTTAAATATAGGAACTTTTGCCGCAACTACATTGAGAGCGGGAATTATTGTAGGTTCTGGAAGCGCATCGTTTGAAATAATTCGGGATTTAGTGAATAAACTTCCCATTATGATTACTCCAAAATGGCTGAATACCAAATGTCAGCCGATTGCAATTCCGGATGTTCTTGAATTTTTATCCAAATCATTATTAAATCCGCTTACCTACAACCAGAGTTTTGACATTGGCGGACCAGATATTTTGACGTACAAAGAAATGCTTTTGGGTTTTGCTGAAGCCAAAAAGTTAAAACGATGGATATTTACCGTTCCTATCATGACGCCAAAATTATCTTCGTATTGGCTCTATTTTGTAACCTCAACATCGTATAGACTCGCGTCAGCTCTGGTCAGCAGCATGAAAGTTGAAGTAGTTTGCAGTGATAACCGAATCAATGAATTACTGCATGTTACGCCGATGTCCTACAAACAAGCACTTTCTCGCGCATTAATAAAAGTAGACGAAGATAAAGTCGCTTCGAGTTGGAAAGATTCCTTGGTCAGCGGACGTTTTAATAGTAACATGTCGGAATATTTGAAAGTTCCTAAAAAGGATTGCTACATTGACCGTCGCAAAATGGAAATCATAGATCGTGATTTCACCATCAACAGGATTTGGTCCATTGGCGGTGATACAGGTTGGTATTATGGCGATTGGTTGTGGAATTTACGCGGTTTTATTGATAAATTATACGGTGGCGTAGGTTCCCGTAGAGGAAGAACAAACCGACACGATATCCATTCTGGGGATGCTTTGGATTTTTGGCGCGTTTTGTATGCCAATAAAGAAGAGGGAAAACTAATCTTATTTGCTGAAATGAAATTACCAGGTGAAGCTTGGTTAGAATTTAAAATTATCGGAAATACTTTGTATCAAGCGGCGACTTTCAGACCAAAAGGAATTTGGGGAAAATTATATTGGTATTCCGTTTTACCGTTTCATGGATTTATTTTCGAAGGAATGCTCAAGAAATTGATTAAGTAGTAAATAAATATCCTTTTCTGTACCTGCTGGAAAAAGGAGAATACAAATTGAACAGATTATAAATCTGTTCAATTTGTATCTTTTATTTAAGAATTCCGGCTTTGTAAGTCGCAATCGCTCTATCTCTCGCCATTGCGTGTTCTACCATAGGTTTTCCGTATCCTAAATCGAATTCTTTAATCCATTTTCGGATGTAGATTCCTTTTTCATCAAACTTTTTTTGCTGAATCTCCGGATTGAAAACACGGAAATAAGGTGCAGCATCACAACCGGTTCCTGCTGCCCACTGCCAGTTACCTACATTGGCAGACATATCGTAATCTAATAATTTTTCGGCAAAATAGGCTTCACCCCATTGCCACTGAATCATCAAATGTTTACACAAAAAACTCGCCACAACCATGCGGACTCTGTTGTGCATGTAACCGGTTTCATTGAGTTGACGCATACCGGCATCGACCATTGGATAACCAGTTGTTCCCGAGCACCAGCGCTTGAAATCTTCTTCATTATTACGCCATTGAATTCCATCATAAGCTGATTTGAAGTTTTGGGTAACGACTTTTGGAAAACTGAATAAGATTTGCATAAAGAATTCTCTCCAAATCAATTCACTCAAAAAGACATCGTTTTTGTGAAAAGCCCAGTTAACTAATTTCCGGACGCTTACCGTTCCAAAACGTAAATGTGGTGACAGATACGAGGTTTTATCCATGGCTGGAAAATCTCTTATATCTTGATAATTTGAAATGAATTTTAAGTTGTGAGGTTTTACTTTTATGGGACTTTCATCGAAACCTATTTGTTCTAAAGAAGGAAAAGCAAAACTGTTTTTATGGAAATTAGAAAAATAAGCAGCAGTATCATATTCCTGAACCGGCGCCATTGATTTGTATTTTTCTAGCCATTTATTTTTAAAAGGAGTGTATACAGTATATGGCAATCCATCTGCTTTTGTGATTTCTTTTTCCTCGAAAATCACTTGATCTTTAAAAGAATAAGTAATGGTTTTATTAGTTTCTAAAAGTTCACAAATTGCCGTTTCACGTTGTATCGCATACGGTTCGTAATCTTTGTTGAAAAAAACTTCTTTGACATCATATTCTTCTAAAAGTGATTGCCAAACATCAAAAGTTTTTCCTTTTTTGACCAAAAGTGAGCTTCCAATTTCCTGTAATTGCGTATTTATTTTAGAAAGTGATTCATGGATGAAACCCACCCGGGCATCATTTTTTGGTAAACTATCTAAAATGGAATCATCAAAAATAAACAACGGAATCACCGCATGTTCCGAATGTAGCGCTTGAAATAAACCTACATTATCTTCCAGACGCAAGTCACGTCTGAACCAAAAAATAGAAACTTCTTGCTTGCTCATTACTTTGCATTAAACATTTCGTCCACTTTAGTGACACGGTATTCGAAAATAGATTTCAATTTATTTTTAACGACCAATGTATTCATGATTCGGCCCAGAAAACCAAGCGGCAATCCGTAATGTACGACATCTGTCATTTTAGTTCCGTTTGATGTTGCTTCAAAAAAATGTTTGTGATGCCAAAAACTGTATGGACCAAAACGTTGTTCATCTATAAAATAACTATTTTCCTTTACTTGAGTGATTACAGTCATCCAAGATAAAGTTATCCCAAAAAGTGGCGTTACTTTATACTGAATGATTTGTCCCGGATACATGGATTTTTGATCAAAATCCGTGATTTGAAAACCCATTCCTTCCGGTGTGATTTTCTGAAGATTTTTGGGGTTCGAAAAAAAGGACCAACATTCTTCGACAGTTGCATTTACATGCTGAACGGTTTCTTGTTTGTATATTTTCATGGTTGTGTTTTAAAGATAAATGCCTTCATGGAACATTGTGTTCGCGTGAGGGATAATAGTGAAGCTCTTTTTATAATTGGTCTCGTTTTTTCAGAACGAGACCAATTATAAAAAAGCGGGAAGGGATAGCCCGACCCCGCTGTAATGCTAGTGAAAGCTGGGTCACGCCCAAATTAAACTTTATATTTTGTAGTATTTGAAAGGTACAAAAAGCATTCCGAAACACTCACCGTGCTCCTTGCCCAGGTGTTTGTGATGTACTTTGTGGGCTTTTCGCAAGCCTATTAAATACTTGTTATTCGTGTTTTTGAACCACTTGAAACGTTGATGGATTAGCACATCATGAATCATGAAATAACACATCCCGTAAAACATAATTCCAAGTCCGATAAAGAATTTATAGTTTAAACCGCCTTCGACACCGTAATAAAAAAGAACGATGCTTGGGATAGCGAAAATGACGAAAAAGATGTCATTTCGTTCGAAAACATTCGCGTATTTGGGTTGGTGATGGTCAGCGTGAAAATACCACATTGAACCGTGCATTACATACTTGTGCGTAAGCCAAGTGACGCATTCCATTATTAAAAAAGTACCTAGAAAAATCAAAAAAAATATCATTTTATTCTGTATTTAAGTATAACAATTCTTTAAAAACAAGTTGTAATTAAACTAGCTTCAATTTATAAGACACAAAAGACTTTGCCAATAAACCAGCTTTGGTATAGTTAGAAACTCGGATTCTTGCGTTTCCTATTTCGTGACAAGGCGTGTTTTCTAATTTTTTTAATAGTTTTTTGTAGTACACAAAAGCTGTGTATACACCAAACTTAGCTTCGATAGGAAGTTTCACAATTCCTTCATAAGCGACTCTGAAATCTTCTTCGATCTCATTGATGATTGCAGTCTTTGCATTTTCATCAAACGAATTTAAATCGACACCAGGAAAATAATTACGGTTCAAAACCAGATTATCATCCTTCAAATCCCGAAGAAAATTCACTTTCTGGAACGCAGAACCCAATCGCATTGCTTCGTCTTTCAGTTGCTCATAACGTTTATCGTCACCGGCCACGAAAACTTTAAGACACATCAACCCTACTACATCAGCAGAACCATAAATATAATCATCATATTCCGCTTTGCTGTTATAATCTGATTTTATCAAATCTAATTTCATACTTTTTAAGAAAGCCTGAATAAGATCATCAGATATGTTGTTTTGCTTCACCGTTTGCTGGAAAGAATTCAATATAGGATTTAAACTAATACCTCTATCAAAGGCTTTGTAATATTCATCCTCAAACTCTGTGATTAAACTTTCTTTATCAAAACCGTGGAATGAATCAACGATTTCATCTGCAAAACGAACAAAACCATAGATACTATATATGGCATCCCTAATACTTGGCGACAGCATGTAAACCGCCAGCGAGAAAGAGGTGCTATAGTTTTTTGTAACTAACTTGCTACATTTAAAAGATACATCATCAAATAATTGCTTCATACTATTGTTCTGAAAATTGCTTATTAATTAATTCCGACACTAATTTTCCAGAAATTAATGCTGGCGGAACACCAGGTCCCGGAACGGTCAATTGACCAGTGAAATATAGATTCTTAACTTTTTTACTTTTTAATTTTGGTCTCAAAAAAGCCGTTTGCAATAATGTATTTGCCATACCGTAAGCATTCCCTTTATATGAATTGTACTCCGACACAAAGTCATTTTTACAGAATGATTGCTTAAATATAATATTATTTTTGACGCTTTGCTGTGTTAAAGTTTCAAAACGATTTATTATTTTATCAAAATATTCTTCTCGTAAAGCCTCAGTATCATTAATTCCCGGAGCCAAAGGCACTAAGAAAAAGCCAGATTCCATTCCTTCTGGAGCGGCAGTTTTATCTGTCACTGATGGAAAATTGGCATAAAACAACGGTTCCTTTGGCCATTGTGGCTCATCATAAATATCTTTAGCATGTTGGTAAAAATCAACATCAAAAAACAATGCATGATGCGAAATATTTTCTATTTTTTTGTTGAAACCAACATAAAATAATAATGAGGAAGGTGCGAAAACTCGGCTATCCCAATATTTTTCTGAATACGCTCGATGTTCCTGATTCAATAAAGTTTCGGTGTGATGGTAATCAGCACCACTCAAAATTAAATCGGAAGCAATAATTTCTCCGTTGACCTGCAGGGCTACTGCAGTTTTATTTTTGACAATAATTTTTTCGATGTTTGAATTAGTTTGAAATTTCACTCCCAACTCTCGCGCTAAACTTTCCATTCCCCGAACGACATCAAACATTCCTGTTTTAGGATGCCAAGTTCCAAGACCAAAATCAGCATAGTTCATAAAACTGTAAAACGAAGGCGTATCTGATGGCTTTGCGCCAAGAAACAATACTGGAAATTCCAATATTTGGATTAGCCTTTCATTTTTAAATTTCTTGCGAACATCTTTACTGATATTGCTAAAAAATTGTCCCACTTTCATGGCTGTTTCTGCGGTTATCAATTCGAGTGGAGAAACACCTGGACGGTAAACCAAATCTTTAATGGCGATATCGTAATTACTTTTGGCTTCAGTCATAAATTCGTTTAGAATTTTACCGCTTCCTTTTTCGATAGCTTCAAAAGCGAATATAATTTCAGCTAAATTGTCTGCTATTGATATAAAATCATCGATTCCGTAATACACTCTGTAGGCAGGAGACAACTTAATAAGTTCATAATAATCAGTGGTCTTCTTTCCAAAATCAGCAAAGAAACGTTCGAAAACATCTGGCATCCAGTACCAACTTGGTCCCATATCAAAGGTAAAACCTTCTCTCTTTAGTTGACGTGCTCGCCCTCCAATTGTTGCGTTTTTTTCATAAACCGTAACATCATGACCACTTTGTGCTAAATACGCCGAAGCTGCCAATGCAGAGAAACCAGAACCTATAATTGTAATTTTTTTTATTTTCTTCATTTGTTTAGCAAATATACTAATTGTTTAAACAAAAACAATTAAATCCAGTCGACTAATTCCGTAATTGAATTAAAAATTGTAATTCGATCAGAAAGTTCTTCTTTTTTAATAAACTCAACCATTCTACCAAGATACCATAATTCCGTAGTATCATCCAATAACTCATCAGACATTTTTTGGATGTAACTGTCTAATATATCTTTTTCAGGCTGAACCGTTAGGTACGACACAAAAACAATGGAATCAAAATGCTTTTTCAAATCTTTTAGATTTTCAATTGGCATACTTTCCCCTAGATAAATGGTTTTGTATCCATGTAATAAAATTTCATAATTGAGATACATCAAGCCCAATTCGTGAATTTCATTCATAGGCAGAGACAAAACAAAAACTTTATCCAGTTTGGTCTGCTTTAAAATTTGAAGTTTTTCAGTATTTATTAATAGTTTTTGTTTAATTAAATAGCTGATGAAATGTTCGTGAGCAGGTGTTATAGTATCGGATTGCCACAATAACCCCAACTCGTTCATCAAAGGAATGAAAACTTGATGAAAGACTTCTTTGAATGATTTTTCAGCGATTAACCAATTGTATGTATTAAAGAAAAGCTCTTGATCAAAGTTCATCATTGCCATTTTGAACTCACTAATAGCGTGGCTTTTGGCTGTTTTATTTGAAATTATTTCTCGTACAAGAGATGGAATTTTATCTTGTGGATAGGTAGCTATTTTTGAAATTTTATAGCCATAGTCATGTAGCAAAGTAATGTTTAATAGTTTTTGCAAACTAGCCAAATCGTACAATCGGATATTAGTATCTGTACGCATCGGTTGAAGAATATCATATCTTTTCTCCCAGATTCGTATAGTATGCGCTTTGATCCCCGAAAGGTTTTCAAGATCTTTTATACTAAACACACTTTTTATATTGTTCATCGTTTATCTAAATTTAATAAACAAATGTAAAATAAATTTTATTATAAATTTGAAATAATTTGAAAACTATTGCATTATTCCAAAGTGACGCTGTAAAAAGCATTTAATTTGTCTAAATCAAGGACAGTTTTGGAATTATCAGTACTTCTTGTGTACATAGGTTCAAATTTAGCTCCGTAAATAACTTCCTCAAAAGTATATGAAGTCCTAATGGCAACGGTATTACTAAACATATCATCAAAGGTTTTTACAAAAACAAGGATTTCTCCATGAATACTATCAAAATCTTCTTTAGTTAAGTTATACAACGGACTGTTTTCGGTTATGGGATGCACTAAAGTCCAGCTTAAGGTTAATGCATTTATTCTTTCCAATTCTAAATCTAAAGCATAAAATTTGTTCGTTTTAGTACCATTCTCCTCCACACTCATACCAAGAGTAATTTTGGCTTCAGCATCAGTAAAATTAGTATTTTTAAAAGGTGTAATTCGTATCATTAAACCTTTTATTTCTCCATAAGGAGCGATCAAGGCATTGTGAGAAAATTTCAAAAAAGCAGTAGGCTTGCTGAAACGTCCAAAGAATAAACCGGTAGCAATTGCGAAACTCAACAATCCTATCAAAGCTTCTGCAGCAGCTAATAAACTAGTTAAAAAACCGGAAGGACTAATGTGTCCATATCCCACTGTGGTAAATGTTTGTGCACTAAAAAAATAGGCTTGACCAAATTGAACCCAATTTGAACCTGTAGCATCAATCCCATTCAAATTTTCGATTCCAATAGCATAATACAGCAACGCAAATAGAAAATTCATACCCACGTAAAATAACAAAAGAATTAACATGAATTTCCATCTTGGCAAATCAATCATGGTATGATACCAACTAATACGATGCAAAAGATGCATACCGCGTTTCTCTACATTAGCAGTTCCATTTTTATTCACAAAACGTCCACCATAATTATTGGCATTTGTTCCAAAACCAGTATTTGTATCTGCCTTTGCTTTTGAATTTATTTTCTTCATTGCGGTTATTGCTATTCATTTATTGTGAGGTAAAAATAGCAAAAAACCTTTTATAAATTAGGAAGTGATTTCACCTTTCAAATAAGCCATTCCTAAATCCAACTTGTTTTTACAAAACTATTCTTTCATTTGTAAAAACAGTTTTAAATCTCTCATTAATGTTCGCTTTCTAGAAATTTATTTTTTTAACAATTCATAATTTATACATTAAATATTTTCAAAAAAATAAACGTAATTGTTTGAAAATCAATATATTTATACACTTTATTTTTTATTTCAACATAAAATTAGAATCATGTATGACGGGATGTTAAAAGATAGAATTGAGGCGGGTATATTGCTTTCAGAAAAACTAAAAAAATACCAAAATAGCGATACCATAGTACTTGCCGTTCCAAGAGGTGGAGTGCCTGTGGGATATATAATTGCTAAAAGTTTACACCTTTCTTTAGACATCGTTCTTTCAAAAAAAATAGGACATCCCAGTAATATAGAATTTGCGATAGGTGCCGTCTCCTCAGATTCCATGATTCTTGATGAACATCCAAATGTTCCTAAAATATATATAGACAATGAAATTATCCGATTGCGGAAATTAATGGCAGAGAAATATCAGCATTACATGGGCAATAAAAAACCGCTGGATGTGAAAGGGAAAAATATAATCTTAGTAGATGATGGCATCGCTACAGGAAATACTTTACTTGCCAGTGTAAGCATGCTTCGAAAAAAAAATCCAGCAAAAATAATTGTAGCTACACCTGTAATTCCGTATGAAAACGTGCCTGTAATTAAAAAAAACGCCGATGAATTTATCTATCTAATAGCTTCAAAAAATTTTAGAGGTGTGGGCGGATTTTATGAAGAATTCAATCAAGTCGAAGATGAAGAAGTGATACACTTATTGAGTATTCCCATAGATACTGACTAATATTGTATTAAGCTGCAGTTTTATTTTCAAAATTTGAAATGATAGAAAAATCAGATTTCTTCTTTTCAAAATTATAAACTAAAAAAATTGCAATTACCACAAATGCTAAAACAATCGCTTTTTTTCCTAAATTAGTTGAATCAAAATAAATGCTATGAAAAAACTAACCAAAGAAGACATCAGTCAGGAAGTATTTGACTTATACGATGATTACGCCCATAACAAAATAGAAAGAAGACAATTCGTCGAGAAACTATCCTTGTTTGCGGTAGGAACACTTACACTTCCGTCACTTCTTGGCTTTATGACACCTAATTATATTGATTCTATTTTAATAAAACCTGGTGATCCAAGGTTAAAATCAGAATTCATCACTTACGATTCTCCTAAAGGTGGAGGGAAAATTAAAGGACTTTTATCCCAACCCAAAGGAACCAAAAAGAAATTACCGGGAATCATTGTGGTACATGAAAACCGAGGATTAAATCCCTATATTGAAGATGTAGGACGAAGAGCCGCCGTGGAAGGATTTATCACTTTGGCACCGGATGCTTTATCGCCACTGGGCGGTTATCCCGGAAATGATGATGCAGGAAGAGAATTACAAAAAAAACGTACCCGTGAAGAAATGCTCGAAGACTTCATTGCAGCCTACGAATACCTGAAATCCCACAAAGATTTTAATGGTCGTATTGGTGTGGTAGGATTTTGTTTTGGAGGTTGGATTGCCAATATGATGGCGGTAAAAATTCCAGATCTATGTGCCGCAGTTCCTTATTACGGCGGACAACCCACAGCAGCAGAAGCCGAAAAAATAAAAACGCCTATCCTAGCGCAATATGCCAGTTTAGACACACGCGTAAATGAAGGTTGGCCAGCTTTTGAAGCCATTCTTAAAAAGAATAAAGTAGAACATGTTGCTTATTTCTATGAAGGCGTGAATCATGGTTTTCATAATAATACCACACCCAGATACGATGAAAAAGCCGCCACTTTATCGTGGACAAGAACGATAGATTTTTTCAAAGACAAATTGAAGAAGAAATAGTTTCAGAATTTTGATAGTAATAAAGTCCCTTGATTGGGACTTTATTATTTATCTATTTTTACAAATTATCTTACAAAAAATAATATGAATAATACAGACTCGACCTCACACACTCGTAAACGTACATTAATTTCAAAAATATAATCCGCAAGTAAAACGGCATTATCCCTATAACGGTTTTTAATAGCCTACCTTACAAAAAAAAATGTCTATAGAGCACAAGGTTCGATTGGTCGAAGAATTATTTGACCGTCTTGAAAATGAAGTTACGGTGTTCCAATCAGAAACTCATTTACAGTGTCGCACCGGTTGTGGCAAGTGTTGTTCCACTCCTGACATCAATGCTTCGCCTTTAGAGTTTTTACCCTGGGCATTGTATTTATTTTTAAACGGGAAAGCCGAGGATATGTTAGTCGAGTTAAACAACAAATCCGACAGTAATTGCCATTTGTACCGACCTCTAACTGTTATTGACAGAAATATGGGAAGTTGCAGCAATTATCGCTATCGAGGATTGATTTGCAGGCTTTTTGGGTATGCCGCCAGTAGAGACAAATATGGCAAATTGCGATTAGCCACTTGTAAGATAATCAAAGAAGGACAACAAGAAAACTACAATACCGCCGAAGAAGCCATTAGCAAAGGACTCTACGTACCCGTTTTTACTGATTATTACATGCAACTCTCACAAATTGATAATAGACTAGCCACTACCATACTTCCCATAAATGAAGCTTTAATAACTGCCATCGAAGAAGTCTTGCATTATTATGCGTACAGACCGTTTCCGGGCGGCCTCGAAAACATCGCCTAAAACACAAAATACATTCCATAAAAAAAGCCCCAAACGGGGCTTTTTCACTTTATAAACTCAAGCTTATTTGCTCAAATACATTTTTCTTCTAGAGTACAATTCGTAGAACTGATCGTCTTTCAAGTCATCAATAAACAAGATGCTTTCTCCTGTTGATTTCATTTCTGGTCCTAATGCTTTGTTCACATTTTGGAACTTACTGAAAGAGAAAACAGGTTGTTTAATAGCATATCCTTTTAATTGTGGGTTGAAAGTAAAATCGGTTACTTTATTGTGTCCTAACATCACTTTAGTCGCATAGTTCACATAAGGTTCTCCGTATGCTTTTGCAATAAATGGAACCGTACGGGATGCTCTTGGATTCGCTTCAATGATATAAACCGTATCGTCTTTAATCGCAAACTGAATGTTTATTAAACCAACTGTTTTTAAAGCTCTAGCAATTTTAACGGTGTGATCTTTTATTTGTTGCATAACAAATTCTCCTAAGTTAAACGGTGGCAAAGTAGCATTACTATCGCCCGAGTGAACTCCGCAAGGTTCGATGTGCTCCATAATTCCTATGATATACACATTTCCATCCGCATCACAAATCGCATCCGCTTCCGCTTCGATTGCTCCGGCCAAATAATGGTCTAAAAGCAATTTATTCCCTGGAATTGTTTTCAATAAATTGATAACGTGCTCTTCCAACTCTTTCTTGTTGATTACGATTTTCATTCCCTGACCACCCAACACATACGAAGGACGAATCAATAATGGAAAGTCTAAAGTATCTGCTAAAGCTGCCGCTTCATCCGCCGTTTCCGCAATCCCGAATTGTGGGAAAGGAATGTTCAATTCCGTTAACAAATCAGAGAAACGACCTCTGTCTTCGGCTAAATCCAAGGCATCAAAACTGGTCCCTATGATTTTCACTCCGTATTTAGACAGTTTTTCGGCTAATTTCAAGGCAGTTTGACCTCCTAATTGCACAATTACACCTTCTGGTTTTTCATGTTGGATAATATCATAAATATGTTCCCAGAAAACCGGCTCGAAATACAATTTATCCGCTGTATCAAAATCAGTCGAAACTGTTTCCGGATTACAGTTAATCATTATCGTTTCATAACCACATTCTTTTGCTGCCAAAACTCCGTGAACACAAGAATAATCAAACTCAATTCCTTGTCCAATTCTATTTGGGCCTGACCCAAGAACGATTATTTTCTTTTTGTCTGTTACAACACTTTCGTTGTCAACGTAACGTGTTCCATCTGCTTTTTCTATTTCGGCCTCAAAAGTAGAATAATAATAAGGTGTTTTAGCTTTAAATTCTGCCGCACAAGTATCCACCAATTTAAACACACGGTTGATGTTCATGTCTGTACGCAACGTATGCACTTGGCTTTCCTTGCAACTCATCATGTGTGCAATTTGTCTGTCGGCAAAACCTTTTTGTTTGGCTTCAAGCAACAATTCTCTTGGCAAATTGGCTACGGTATATTTAGAAATCTCTTTATCTAAAACATATAATTCTTCATATTGTTTCAAGAACCACATATCAATTCTGGTAATTTCATGAATACGGCTCAACGGAATTCCCATGGCGATAGCATCATAAATAACGAAAACACGATCCCAACTAGCAAAAGTCAATTTCTCGATAATTTGCTCATAATTAGTATATCCTTTTCCATCAGCTCCTAAACCATTTCTTTTGATTTCCAATGATTGTGTGGCTTTGTGCAAGGCTTCTTGGAATGAACGTCCAATTCCCATTACTTCCCCAACCGATTTCATTTGAAGTCCCAACGTTCTGTCAGCTCCTTCAAATTTATCGAAATTCCAACGTGGTATTTTTACAATCACATAATCTAAAGTCGGTTCGAATAAAGCCGAAGTTGATTTTGTAATTTGATTTTGCAATTCATCTAAATTATATCCTAAAGCCAGTTTAGAAGCAATTTTTGCAATTGGATAACCAGTTGCTTTCGATGCTAAAGCGGATGAACGAGACACACGAGGGTTGATTTCAATCGCTACGATATCTTCTTTTTCGTCTGGCGAAACAGCAAACTGTACATTACAACCTCCTGCAAAATTTCCGATACTGCGCATCATCAAAATGGCCATATCACGTAACTTTTGGAAAGTCGTATCTGATAATGTCATTGCTGGTGCAACCGTGATGGAATCTCCGGTATGAATTCCCATTGGATCCATATTTTCGATAGAACAAATAATAACAACATTGTCGTTTTTATCTCTCAATAATTCCAATTCGTATTCTTTCCAACCGATTAAAGCTTTATCAATCAGCACTTCGTGAATAGGTGACATTTCTAATCCGTAAGAAAGTTTTTCGTCAAATTCTTCTTTGGTATGAACGAAAGCTGCTCCAGTTCCACCTAATGTAAACGAAGGACGAATTACTAATGGGAAACCAAATTCTTGTGCAATTTCTTTCCCTTCCAAGAAAGAAGTAGCTATTTTTGCGGGTGCTGTAGGCACATTTATTTTATGAAGCAATTGTTTAAATTGCTCTCTGTCTTCGGTAATATTAATGGCATTTACATCAACCCCGATTAATCGTACTCCAAAATCTTCCCAAATTCCTTTTTCATCTGCTTCCAGACACAAGTTCAAAGCGGTTTGTCCACCCATTGTAGGTAAAACGGCATCGATTTGAGGATGTGCTTTAAGGATTTCGATAATTGATTTCGTCGTTAATGGCTTCAAATAAACATGATCGGCCATGGATGGGTCGGTCATAATCGTTGCCGGATTGGAGTTTATCAAAATAACTTCAATTCCTTCTTCACGAATAGAACGGGCAGATTGCGATCCTGCATAATCAAATTCGCACGCTTGACCAATAACAATAGGACCTGAACCTATTATTAAAACTGATTTTATGGATGTATCTTTTGGCATTGTATGGTATTATTGTGTTGTGTAGTTGTTGTCTTCAAAAGATTAAAGTTACTGAACTCAAACCCTTTAACTGTAAATCTTAAACTTTTTTTAACGAATAGGTATAAAAAAAGGCGATACTAAAAAAAGTAACGCCTTATTTATGTTTATAGAAACATTATTTTTTGTGTCTTGGTTCGCAAGAAACAGTCAATTTATGTCTTCCTTTAGCTCTTCTACGCGCAAGAACTTTTCTTCCATTAGCAGAAGCCATTCTGTCCATAAATCCGTGCTTATTTCTTCTTTTTCTTTTCGATGGTTGAAACGTTCTTTTGCTCATTGCTTTGTATCTTTAAAATCTTATTTATATGTCTTCCTATTTTTGAATAACTGTTATTCTAAAACCGAGTGCAAATATACAAAGACTTTTTTTTCTCACAAGTAGTTTTGTAAAAATATTTTCAATTCATTTTACTATATTTGTGATCTTAAAATAATCACACTATGTTTCACAGAAATATTAAACTTATTATCGCCGGACTAATTATCATTACTGGCATTTGGCAATTTACAGAAAGCAATATCGGTAATGGAATTTTCCTTATATTATTGAGTGCAATTCCTATTTTCCTTTACTTTAAAAACGAATTCATCTTATTAGCTTTCTTAAAACTAAGAAAACAAGATTTTGAAGGGGCAAAAAAATGGTTGGCTTACATCAAAAACCCGGAAACAGCTTTGGTTCAAAAACAACAAGGATACTTTAATTACCTTCACGGAATCATGCTTTCACAAACGAATATCAATCAAGCGGAGAAATATTTCAAGAAAGCAATTGAACTAGGACTATCAATGGATATGGATTTGGCTGTAGCCAAATTAAATTTAGCTGGAGTTGCCATGACACGTCGTCGTAAACTTGAAGCAACTTCCTTATTGAACGAAGCTAAAAAATTAGACAAACAGAATATGTTGAAAGATCAAATTGTCATGATGAAAGAACAAATGAAGAAAATATAATTTTTATAATTATCTAAAAAGGGTCAAATGATACACATTTGACCCTTTTTTTGTCCTAAATAAGTCAAACTTACATCTTTCCTTAATTGCCTTATATGGTTCAAACCATTAGTTAATATCCTTTTAACGGAATTTCGATTTGATATTTTTTACCGGTATCATTCAACAATTTTGTTTCTCTCAACCAAGGATTGTGAATTTTCAAAATCTTATAGTTAATACCTTGCCCTTTTGCAAAATCAGCCAAATCTGTAATAGTACTATCAATTTCGATTTTCTTGGTTGGCAAGATTCCATACAACTCTTCAGGAGCAATGGTAAAACCATATTTTACAGGATTTTCCATAATCTCTTTCAAGGCTAAAATCCTGAAAACATAGCGAGACGTTTCTTCGGTAAGCAACAAATCATAATAATTAGTCACTTTTTGAATGTCAATTTGTTTATTCACACCTGTCATTCCTCCGTTATAAGAGGCTGCCGCCAAAGTCCAGCTTCCAAATTTTCCTTTGGCACTTAAAAAATAACTGCAGGCCGCCTGAGTTGATTTTTCTAAATCATAGCGCTGATCCACATTTTCATTGACTTCCATTCCGCGCTCTTTGGCCGTTTCCGGCATAAATTGCCAAATTCCTCTTGCTCCAGCCGGAGAAACTACATTTACCAATCCACTTTCTATAACTGCCAGATATTTAAAATCATCTGGAATACCATTCTTTTTCAAAATAGGCTCGATTATAGGAAAAGCACGATTTGCTCTTTTTATAGCCAAAATAGTGGACGCATGGAGATTTACATTTACCAGTAATTCTCTATCAAAACGCTCTTTTACATCTGCTATTTTTAATGGTGTTTCTTCGCCCGCGAAATCCAATTTTACAGGAAAATCACTTGCGATTTCTTTTGTAACCTCTTTTTCTTCTGACGGATTTTTAGCGGCGAAAATAAATACGCTACTCGCAAAAATCACGGTAAGAATTATGGCAACTTTATTTATCAATTTCATCTTTTCTTTTTTATGCCTTTCATAACGTTATAAAAGTGCGTTTACTTCTTTTCTGTTCCCAATATAATGGAGGGTAAATTCTCATTCAACCATTTGTACTTGTTCAAAATCATTATATGCGTCCCTCCTTTTACAACGACACAATTCTTGATATATTTTATAGGAAACACATCATCCATATCTCCATGAATGTGAATTACTTTTTCATCAGCAACCGTTCTGTCCCATAAAATCACCTGTTCTACAGCCCAATTCAAATAACGAATATCCCGAACCGATAAAAATTTTTCATAAAGTTTAAGCCTTTGGTTTACTTTTTCGCCAAAAGAAAACTTAGCAAGGCTTTCAATATTTGCAATCAGATTCATAGGGATTAATTTATAGGCCTTGGTAGTTTTAGCAATTTTCATTCTTCTGGGAAATTCCACGTTACTTTTAACGCTTGAAATGATAATAATTTTCCGGGCTTCTACATATTTAGCCATTTCTTGTACCAGAATGCCTCCGAACGAAACTCCAATTAAAACCGGATTCTTATGTTTTATTTTTTCAGTGATCCGCTTGGCATAAACCGTCAAAGATTCATCATTAAGAGGGATTTCCCACTCCAGAAAGATAATTTCAAACATTTCATCGGGAAGCGCAATCCGCTCAAAAATGGTAGTGCTTGCCGCTAATCCTGGCATTAAATAAACGGGGATTTTACTCATAATTGTTTTAACTATTTTATAACAAAATTCAGTCTGTTTATAGCGAATTTTGTATAAAATTAATTTTTTTATTCAAACCCTATTCACTTTTTACTTTATATTATCAATAATTTATGACTACACAACTATTTCAATCAAATACAAGAGGCAAGGCCGATTTTGGATTGCTTAAAGCCAATTTCTCTTTTTCTTTCGGGAATTATTTCAATCCAGAACGCGTACAATTTGGAATGTTACGCGTTTTAAATGACGATACGATTGCAGGTGGAACAGGTTTTGGTACACACGGCCATGCCAATATGGAAATCATCACTATTCCACTCGAAGGCGGATTGATGCATAAGGACAGCATGGGAAATGAAGGCATCATTGGTTTTGGAGAAGTCCAAGTAATGAGTGCCGGAACCGGAGTAGAACATTCTGAAATGAATGCCAGCCAAAAAGATGAAGCAAAAACACTGCAACTGTGGGTTTTTCCTGACACCGAAAACGTCCCACCAAGATACGACCAGAAATCATTTGATATTGAAAATCAAATCAATACCTTTGTAAATATTGTTTCGCCAAAAGACAATAATAACGGAAATGCACTTTGGGTTTACCAAAAAACCTTTTTCCATTTAGGTATTTTCGACAGCAACACCACCATTAAATATGAGGTTAAAATTCCTAAAAATGGTGTTTATTTATTTTTGATTGAAGGCGAAATAGAAGTGAATAATCAAACCTTGAAGGCAAGAGATGCCATGGGAATAAATGATTTTGATCAATTCGAAATTAAAATCAATACCAAATCAAAAATACTTTTGGTAGAGGTACCAATGAATCAGAGTTAATTATTATGGATGCAGCAAGCACTATGGAAATCAAAGACAACACTTTTTCACGACAATTTGAAACTATAGTAGACCAGGGATTAGTTTCTGTCGAATATTCTTTTCAAGAGAAGAAAATATTCTTAACAAAAATAAATGTACCTGAATCTTTTGAAGATGAAGAATTTATTTCAAATTTCCTGAAAAACATTATGGAAATTGCTATTGAAAGAAAATTCAAAGTGGTTCCTATTCTTCCAAAAATAGTGGTGTTTTTCAAAAAAAATCCTATTTACAAAGAGTTACTTCCTCCAGGAATTAGACTGTAACAAAAAAAAAAATCGGCTGTATTTTAGAATACAGCCGATTTTGATTTATAAAGAGTTTAAGAAAATTATTTCTCTATTTCTCTCATGCTATCCATTTTCTTGTTGGCTAAGAAACCTGTAATATCTTCAAAATGTTCCACAACTCTTTTGTTTCCAAACTCGAAAACTTTAGTCGCCAATCCATCCAAGAAATCCCTGTCGTGTGAAACTAATATTAAAGTTCCATCAAAATCACGCAACGCATCTTTGATAATATCTTTGGTTTTCATATCCAAGTGATTCGAAGGCTCATCCAGAATCAATAAATTTACGGGTTCCAACAATAATTTAATCATTGCCAAACGGGTTTTTTCCCCACCGGAAAGTACTTTTACTTTTTTGGTCACATCATCACCCTGAAACATGAATGCACCAAGAATATCTTTGATTTTAGTTCTTACATCACCAACGGCAATATCATCTATAGTTTCAAAAATAGTTGCATTTTCGTCTAATAAAGAGGCTTGATTTTGAGCAAAATAACCAATTTGTGCATTATGACCAATCTCTAAACTACCGCCATCAATACCAATTTCTTTCATAATGGCTTTAATCATAGTCGATTTCCCTTCCCCATTTTTTCCTACGAAAGCTACTTTTTCCCCTCTTTCAATAACGATATTAGCATCTTTGAAAACCACATGATCTCCGTATGATTTTGATAAATCCTTAACAATTACAGGATATTGTCCGGAACGCGCTGCAGGCGGAAATTTTAATTTCAAAGCCGAAGTATCAACCTCGTCAACCTGAACAATAACCAATTTCTCTAACATTTTAACACGGGATTGAACGGCATCCGTTTTAGAAAATGTCCCCTTAAAACGATCGATAAAAGTTCTATTGTCAGCAATCATACGTTGTTGCTCGTCATACGCTTTTTGCTGATGAACACGTCTGTCTTTTCTAAGTTCCAGATAATGCGAATATTTGGCTTTATAATCATAAATACGCCCCATTGTAACTTCGATGGTACGATTCGTAATATTATCGACAAAAGCTCTATCGTGAGAAATTACCACAACGGCTTTGGCCGAATTAATCAAGAAATCCTCTAACCATTGAATACTTTCAATATCCATGTGATTGGTAGGCTCATCCAGTAAAATTAAGTCTGGTTTTTGCAAAAGGATTTTGGCAAGCTCGATTCGCATTCTCCATCCACCAGAAAACTCTGAAGTTTGACGGCTAAAATCTTCCCGAACGAATCCCAAACCGATTAGAATTTTCTCAACTTCGGCTTCATAATTTATTTCTTCGATTGCATAAAATTTCTCGCTTAAGTCTGAAACTCTTTCGATTAATTTCATGTACGCATCACTTTCATAATCAGTACGAATCGTCAATTGCTCATTGATTTCATCAATCTCCGCTTTCATTGCAAAAACTTCTCCAAAAGCTTTCGAAGTTTCCTCCATTACGGTTGCACCATCTGTAGTCAATAAATGCTGAGGCAAATAGGCTACAACAGCATCTTTTGGTGCCGAAATATTACCTGTTGAAGGTTTGCTTTGACCTGCAATAATTTTAAGCAGCGTCGATTTTCCTGCTCCATTTTTACCCATTAGGGCAATTTTATCATTTTCATTTATAGCAAAAGAAACATCACTAAAAAGTGTCGTGCCACCAAACTGCACAGAAATATCGTTAACTGTAATCATTTAGATTATAAGATTTTTAGATAATTAGATTATCAGATTTTAAAAATGCAAAGATAGATTAATTCAGGAATTGGACAATTGAATAATTTATAACAATTTATTTTTCGGGCAAAAGAAATATAAAATTTAAAAGCAGCACAATAATAATATTTTTTTATAGTTTTGTATTTGATATTTAGACCTTTAACTCCAAAAAACAACCTACATTTGAAACAACATTAAATCTTAAAAGCAACAAATACCTAAATCATTATGAAAATAGTAATCCCTGTTTAAACAATGTAAAAACAGGTGAATGGTGTAGACAATAAAATCGATGCGTAAACCGAAAACCTAATTTTTATAGGTTGAATGAAAAATTTAAAAACTAGATCATGACAAAAACATTAATAATTATTCTCTTGTGCACTTTCCATTTTACTGCAGCTCAGAGTAATGAAGAAATTGTACAAAAAGCTTGTGAAGTACAAACAAAATGGGGTTTTAAAGCCAAGAATAAAAACATCATTACACTAATTGATTTTTCAAAATCAATCAACGAAGCAAGGCTTTATGTTATTGATTTAAAAAGCAACAAAATACTTCTGGCCAGTAATGTGGATCATGGTTCCGGATCAGGAACCGGATTAACTCCCAGTTCATTTAGCAATATTGAAGGAAGCAAGGCGACTTCATTAGGATGCTACCTTACGTTACAGACTTATCAAGGCATGTGGGGATATTCTCTACGCTTAGATGGGTTGGAAAATGATAAAAATTCGAATGCTTTAAAAAGAAATATTGTAGTCCATTCGTCAAAAAAAATGTTTAGTAAATTCAGTTGGGGATGCTTTTCAGTTCCTGACAGTAATGCCAACACCCTGATTAACTTGATAAAAAACGGCTCGCTTATTTATGCTTATCAATAAAAAAAATTGCTAGCTGAACTTCAAATAAAAAGCCTCTTGATTGAGGCTTTTTTTATTTGTATATGGTATAAGAAATTATTCTTTTCTCCACTTTTTTGATTC
The DNA here is from genome assembly GCF_048286755.1 of Flavobacterium labens. NCBI lineage: Bacteria > Pseudomonadati > Bacteroidota > Flavobacteriia > Flavobacteriales > Flavobacteriaceae > Flavobacterium > Flavobacterium labens. The sequence continues at coordinate 102,290 of NZ_JBLVPL010000002.1, forward strand.
CTCAAAAACATGTTCAAGAATAGCAGCTTCTCTTTCATCAAAATCTACGTTTCTGCGACTCATTACTAATCGAGCCGTTTCAAAAGCTTTTTTGGTAATATAAGTGGTAAAACCAGAAGCGCCACCCCAAGAAAAGCTAGGGACAAAATTGCGTGGAAATCCGCTACCAAAAATATTAGCACTCACCCCTACTACTGTTCCCGTATTGAACATAGTGTTAATGCCGCATTTACTATGATCTCCCATCATCAATCCGCAAAACTGAAGACCGGTTTTAGCAAAACCTTCCGTTTCATAACTCCACAATTTTACTTCTTCGTAGTTGTTTTTCAGATTAGAATTATTACTATCGGCACCAATATTACACCATTCACCAAGAACTGAATTTCCTAAAAACCCATCATGACCTTTATTAGAATACCCAAACAATACCGAATTATTAACTTCACCCCCAATTCTGGAAAAAGGACCTACGGTTGTTGCTCCATATATTTTAGACGCCATTTTTACCGAGGCGTTTTCGCACAAGGCAAAAGGTCCTCTGATAACTGAACCTTCCATAATTTCAGCATCTTTTCCTATATATATTGGGCCTGTAGAAGCATTTAACGTAACAAATTCTAACTTTGCACCTTCTTCAATAAATATATTTTCCGGTGCAATTACGTTAACGCTTTTTGGAATAGGCTGAGATCTTCGGTCTTCTGTTAAGATTTCGAAATCTTCCCGAATGGCTGCATCATTTTTAGAGAAAATATCCCAAGTATTTTGAACCGTTAAACAATCCTCATTGTACTCTAAAATTTCATAAGAATCAAAATCTACTTCTTCTTGTTCTTCCGTAGTAAAAAAAGCAATCACTTCATCACCTTTGAAAATTGCCTGATTGGGTTCCAGATTACTAACCATTTCAGCCAAAACAGCATTAGGAAGATAAGAAGCATTTATCATAACATTTACCTCTAACTCTACCATTGGAAATTTTTCTGATAAATACTCCTCTGTCAACGTAGTTGTAGTAGAGCCCAGATGCATTTCCCATTTTTGACGAATGGTCATAATTCCAATAAGAATATCGGCAACGGGACGGGTGAATGTAAAAGGCAACAAGGAATTTCTGGAAGGTCCGTCAAAAAGTATGTAATTCATAAAATTTTTTATTTGTTGATTCGGTTATTTTTTGATTGAAAAATAAATTTCATCAATCTACCGTTTTAATAATATTGACACCAAAGTTACAAAGTTTTCAAATAAATAAAATAAAAAAGCCCTCCAAAAAGGAAGGCTTTGATATATTTGAAAACAGGTTAAAATTATTTAACGTGTTTAGCGTATTTAGTTTTGAATTTATCAATACGACCTGCAGTATCAATAAGTTTAGATTTACCTGTGTAAAAAGGGTGAGAAGTTCTAGAGATCTCCATTTTTACAACTGGGTATTCAACACCATCAACTGTTAATGTTTCTCTTGTATCTGCAGTAGATTTAGTGATAAAAACTTCGTCATTTGACATGTCTTTAAATGCAACTAATCTGTAATTTTCTGGGTGAATTCCTTTTTTCATCTTGTTAATCTTTTTTATTTGTTAATTATAATTTGTCTTGAAGCTTTTCTTCTAACAGAAAAGGTATAAACTCCTTATAACTTTTTGTTTTACAATATTATTTTGAGTTTGCAAATTTACAATTATTTTCCAATAAACAAATCTTTGTATCACTTTTTTTATATAATCGTAAAAAGCAATTTTTAGCTCCGAATATATTGGGAATTGTTATATTTGTGGATTAATTCTAAAACAACAACAATGATAAATGAAATTATTAAAAAGAATGGAATAACCTTTGGAGTAACAATTGGAATTGTTTCTGCATTAATTACTTCAACAATTTACGCTATTGATTTAAATTTGTTTACTTCTTGGTGGATTGGAGTCTTAAGTATTTTGGTTTATCTTACATTGGGAATTGTTTTACTTTCGAAAACAAAAAAAGAGATGAACAATGTTTTTTCTTTCAAAGATGCTTTTACGACTTACTTCATCGCTACACTAATAGGTATTTTAATTTCAACTCTTTTTAATGTTCTTTTATTCAATTTCATTGACCCTTCTGCTAAAGAGACTTTAAGTGAATTAATGATTAAATATACTGTCAATATGATGCAAAAATTAGGCACACCAGCATCAGCCATTAACGACGCTATAGCAAAAATGAAAGAAAACAATCCTTATTCTACATTGGAATTACTAAAAGGGTCTATTTTCAGTATTGTTTTTAGTTCAATTTTCGGATTAATTTTGGCAGCATTCTTTAAAAGCAAATCTACACAAGAATAAAAATTAATGAATTTATCTATACTCATACCACTTCTTAATGAAGAGGAATCACTTAATGAACTCTATAACTGGATTATCAAAGTGATGCAATCTCATAATTATACGTACGAAATCATTTTTTTGGATGATGGTAGTACAGATAATTCATGGACTATTATCGAAGGATTTGCACAAGAGAACCCTAATGTAAAAGGAGTTCGTTTTATGAAAAATTTCGGAAAATCACAAGCGTTGCATGCTGGTTTTGCAAAAGCAAAAGGTGATGTCATTATCACTATGGATGCTGATTTGCAAGACAGCCCAGAGGAAATTCCAGGTTTATACGACATGATTACCAACGGAAAATATGATTTAGTTTCCGGATGGAAAAAGAAACGCTACGACTCGGTGGTGGCAAAAAACTTGCCTTCTAAATTATTCAATTGGGCGGCGAGAAAAACATCTGGAGTGGAATTGAATGATTTCAATTGCGGATTGAAAGCCTACAAAAATATTGTGGTGAAAAACATTGAAGTATCAGGTGAAATGCACCGATACATTCCAGTTTTAGCAAAAAATGCCGGTTTTGGAAAAATTGGCGAAAAAGTAGTACAACATCAAGCCAGAAAATATGGTGAAACTAAATTTGGAATGGAACGTTTCATCAATGGCTTCCTAGACTTAATTACCATTTGGTTTCTTTCTCGTTTTGGAAAAAGACCGATGCATTTATTTGGTGCCATGGGATCGTTAATGTTCATCATTGGTTTTATGCTTGCCGGTTACATTGGTATTTCAAAACTATACCATATGTATAATGACATGCGTTATAGTCTGGTTACAAATAACCCTTGGTTTTATATTGCACTTACGACAATGGTTTTGGGAACACAATTATTTTTGGCCGGATTTCTTGGCGAAATAATTTTGCGAACAAAAAACAATGAAGAGCGTTATAAAGTATCGAGCGAGGTTAATTTTTTATAAATTTATGTAAACGAAAAAGTTCTCGTTTGCACAATACCTAGCCCTGATAATAGCGGCATCCTTTTTCTTTTTTTTTCTTTAAAAAAAGAAAAAGATACAGCGGATAGCAGGATATAGCTCCTAAAACAAAACAAATAGATTTAAATTTTAATAACGAATTTAGAAACTAAAAAACATATAGAATGGATATCAAACAAAATATTTTGGACTCAGTAAATGAGTGGCTTACGCCAACATTTGACACCGCTACTCAGGAAGCTATCAAGGAATTGATGACTACATCGCCTAAAGAACTGGAAGAGAGTTTTTATAAAAATCTTGAATTTGGAACCGGTGGAATGCGCGGAGTTATGGGTGTAGGAAACAATCGTATCAATAAATATACGCTAGGGAAAAGTACACAAGGACTTTCGGATTACTTGCATACTGCATTTCCTAACCAACCTTTGAAAGCCGTTATTGCTTATGATTGTCGTCACAATAGTGATACGTTGGCCAAATTAGTTGCTGATGTTTTCACGGCTAACGGGATTGAAGTTTATTTGTTTTCGGAATTGAGACCTACTCCGGAATTGTCATTTGCGGTGAAACATTTGGGTTGTCAGTGCGGAATCGTTCTTACGGCATCACACAATCCACCAGAATATAACGGATACAAAGTATACTGGCAAGATGGTGGACAAATTGTACCGCCGGAAGATGAGGGAATTATCAACGTTATTGAGAATTTAAATTACAATCAAATCAAGTTTACTGCCAATGAGGATTTGATACATTATATAGATACGGAAGTTGATGAAGCTTTTATCAAATCGACTATCGAAAATGCGAGTTTTGGAACTTCGGCTGAAGCCAAAGAAAATCTGAACATCGTTTTTACCTCTTTGCACGGAACCTCTATAAAATTAGTTCCTGATACCTTATCGCAAGCGGGTTATCCTAACGTGAATATTGTTGAAGAACAAAGAGTGCCAAATGGTGATTTCCCAACTGTTAAATCTCCAAATCCAGAAGAGCCGGAAGCATTGACAATGGCATTGGCATTAGCAGACAAAACGAATTCAGATATTGTAATTGGGACTGATCCAGATTGTGACCGTTTAGGAATTGCCGTTAGAAACAACGAAGGCAAAATGACGTTGCTTAACGGAAATCAAACGATGATTTTGATGACTGCCTTTTTATTGGAACAATGGAAAAAAGCGGGTAAAATAAATGGAAAACAATTTGTGGGTTCTACAATTGTTTCTACTCCTATGATGATGGAATTAGCGACAAACTACGGTGTAGAATGTAAAGTTGGTTTAACTGGTTTTAAATGGATTGCCAAGATGATCAAGGATTTCCCTGAGTTAGAATTCATTGGTGGTGGTGAAGAAAGTTTTGGTTATATGGTAGGCGATGCCGTACGTGATAAAGATGCTGTTGCAGCTACTTTATTGATTTGCGAAGTTGCGGCTCAAGCCAAAGCAAAAGGAAGCACGGTTTACAAAGAATTACTACAACTGTATGTTGATAACGGTTTTTACAAAGAATACTTAGTCTCATTGACCAAAAAAGGGATGGATGGTTTACACGAAATTAATCAGATGATGATTGATTTACGTGAAAATCCACTGAAAGAAATCAACGGACAGCGAGTTGTTATGGTGGAGGATTACCAATCTTCAATAGCAAAAAACTTGCTTACTGATGAAGAAACTAAAATGGAAATCCCAAAATCGAATGTATTGATTTACTACACTGAAGATGGTTCTAAAATTTGCGCCAGACCAAGTGGAACGGAACCTAAAATAAAATTCTATATCAGTGTAAATACTGAATTGGATTCAGTAGCAGATTTCAATGAAGTAGAAAGCATTTTGGACAATAAAATAAAAAATATTATTACTTCAATGCAATTGAATTAATAAAAAAACAAAATTGATTTTTCAGACAGACCCGATAAGTAGAGAACTTATCGGGTCTTGATGATAAAAAAACAACTTAAATGGACGCAAATTTCAAAAAAATTATTCCTTTCACAAACCCATATCGTTCTCATGTGGTTTGGAATGTAATATTCAATATTTTTTACGCACTCTTTAGCACCTTGTCTTTTATAGCATTAATCCCAATGATGGATGTCCTTTTTGGTACTACTGAAAAAATCAATGAAAAACCTGTTTTAGAGTCAATTTTTGACATCATCAAATTTTCTAAAGAGTACTTATATTACAACATCACACTACTAACTGACAAGAATGGTCCTGAATTTGCCTTACTGTTAGTTATTGCCATAGTGAGTATAACTTTCCTATTAAAAAATCTATTTAATTACCTAGCATCCAATCATTTGATGCATCTAAAAAATGGCGTATTAAAGGATTTAAGAAATTCAATGTACCACAAAATCATCAACTTACCTGTTTCCTACTATTCTGAAAAAAGAAAAGGTGATATTATGGCTCGCATGTTAGGTGATGTAAATGAGGTTCAAAATTCTTTTTTTTCTATCCTAGAATTGATTGTTAAGGAGCCAATGACCATCGTATTCACGCTTATTGGTATGATTGCAATAAGTTTCAAGTTAACCTTGTTTGTCTTTATTTTTATCCCTCTTTCAGGGCTATTAATATCCAAAATTGGTAAATCACTGCGTAGCAAATCCGAAAGAGTGCAATATGAAAACGGCTATCTAATTTCAATTGTAGAAGAATCGTTATCCGGACTAAAGGTTGTTAAGAGTTACAATGCCGAATCAAATTTTAAACAAAAATTTAATGATTCAGTTACCCGAGTTTTAAAATTGTCTAACAGCATAGGTAAAAAAAATAACTTAGCTACGCCATTGAGTGAGTTTTTAGGGATTATTACTATTTGTATATTGCTTTGGTTTGGTGGAAAAATGGTACTTGTTGACAAATTACCTGATGGAAAAGCCTTACTTGACGGAGCTAAATTCCTAGCCTACATGGGTCTTGCCTATAACATATTAACTCCTGCCAAAGCCATTTCTAAAGCTTCTTATTCAGTAAAAAATGGACTAGCGGCAGCCCAACGTGTTTTTGAAGTTTTAGAAGTAAAAAATGAGATCACAGACAGCGAAAATGCGATTAAAAAATTAACATTTGAAGACAGTATAGTAATTAAAAATATTAATTTCAGATACGAAGACGAGAACGTTTTAAAAGACTTTTCGCTTCAAGTTAAAAAAGGACAAACCGTTGCTCTTGTAGGACAATCCGGTAGTGGAAAAAGTACGATTGCCAATTTATTGACCCGTTTTTATGATGTAAATGAAGGAACAATCGCTATTGATGGAATTGACATCAAAGGCATGAACCTGCACTCTCTTCGTGATTTAATGGGATTAGTAACGCAAGACAGTATTTTGTTTAATGACACCATAAAAGCCAATATCGCTTTAGGAAAACATGACGCCACGGATACCGAAATCATCGAAGCTCTGAAAATTGCCAATGCTTATGAATTTGTAAAAGACTTGCCACTGGGAATTCATACAAATATTGGCGACAGCGGAAACAAACTTTCTGGTGGACAAAAACAACGTTTATCAATTGCCAGAGCAGTTTTAAAAAATCCTCCAATTATGATTCTGGATGAAGCCACTTCAGCATTGGATACAGAAAGTGAAAAATTCGTTCAAGTAGCACTGGAAAACATGATGCAAAACAGAACCTCGATAGTAATTGCGCACCGTCTTTCTACGATTCAAAAAGCAGATTTGATTGTGGTGATGCAAAAAGGGAAAATTGTTGAGCAGGGAAAACATGAGGAACTTATTGCTATGAATGGCACGTATAATAAATTAGTCACCATGCAATCTTTCGAATAAGCAACCACAAAACACACTTCAGACGCTTAAAATTACAGTTCAGTAAAAAATTTAAAAAAGGTTGAGTAACATCTAATACATTTACTCAACCTTTTTAATTTAATACTGAAAAATATGCTTTTCAAAATCATCTTAACCATTCATATTATTTCCGGGTTTACTGGATTACTATTGGGAACCGTACTTTTAATTCGCAAAAAAGGAGATATCATTCACAAAAAACTTGGCAAAGTATTTACTTTAGCCATGATTTCAACTGGTTTGTGTGCTTTCTACCTTTCGTATGTACACCCTAACTTATTCCTTTTTATAGTAGGTGTATTTACAATTTACCTGTCTATTTCAGGCTATCGAATGATCCATTTGAAAAAAGCGCATCTAGGTCAAAAACCTCAAATAGGCGATGCTATTTTAACTGTATTAATGATTATATCAGCTATTACATTTTTCTATATTGGATATAAATATGTACTGGCGAAACAATTTTTTGGAATAATTTACTTTCTTTTTGGAACTGTTAGTATGCGATTATGCTATGTTGAATACAAAGCTTACACCGGAAAAGTAACCGACAAATTATATGGATTAAAAAATCATATCGGTAGAATGACCGGAGCCTATATTGCCGCTTTTACAGCATTCCTTGTGATTAACAATACCTTTTTACCCGCAGTTCTGGCGTGGAGTTTACCAGGAATTATTGGTGGTATCTTCATCAGTCGAACATTACGAAAATTGAAATCTCAAAAATCAAATCAATAACAATGAGAAAAAATCTACTACTCTCAGTGCTGTTTTTATTACCCTTTTTAAGCAAAGCTCAATCTGTCAAAATTGATACAATTCCCTTTACAACATCATCATCATTATTAGTTTTTAAGGGACAAATAAACGGTATCGAAACTGACTTTGCTTTAGACACAGGTGCTGCTATTGGAGTAATCACAGTTGAAAAAGCAAATAGCGCTAATATAAAAATTACCGGAAAAAAAAATATTACTGACAGTAATGAAGATGTAAACTCCATGAAAGAAGCTATGATTGAAACTGTAACAATTGGTTCTTTCAAAATTAAAAATATAAAAAGCATAGTATATGACATGCCTTTTTTATCTTGTAATGATTATTATTTATTAGGCGCAAATGCTATCAATAAGTTGAACTGGAAAATTGATTTTGAAAAAAATCTTTTATACGTATCAAAATCAACTTTTGAATATACTAGCGAAATGCTTGAGATGCCTATTACTTATAAAAATAACCGACATTTCACTACTTTTAGCATCAATGAAACAGTATTCAAAAATTGCTTAGTAGACTTAGGTTATAACGACTTCTTTGAAGTTTCTGAAAAAGAACCCTTTTTTAAAAAACTAAAACAAGAAAATCAAGATGAAATAATTTCTGGTTCACGATTGACAATGAGTCTTTCCAATATAAAAATCAACAGATACGAAGCTTTGAGTTTTGATAATTTGATTATAGGTAACAAAAGATTTGACGATTTAAAAATAGAGATTCGAGCAAATATTGAAAATAAAATCGGACTCAAATTCTTCTCTCAATTATCCTCTATTTTGATACTAAACAATGACATTTCAAAATATTATTTGAAACTTTCAAACCAACCTATTTCTCTACAAATGAGTTTTGATGCCGATTGTTATTTGAAAAATGGCAAATTAATAATCATGGGCAAGAACAACAATTCCGAAAGTTCAGCAAAAGAATTAGAAACAGAAGAGGAAGTAAAATCAATAAATGGTTTAACGGCAACTGATTTTAAAGACGAATGTGACTTTTTATTGTGGAGAATTGAAAATCTTAAAAAAGACAACTATGAAATAGAAAAGTTGAATGGACAAAAAATCATTATAAAAAAACAAGTCCTTAAATCATAATTCTAAAATAAATTGGTGAACTTTACATATTGAATCTACTTGTTACATTCCCATTTTATTAAATAATTTAAATGTACATCAATAATCCAAACATAAAACTTCCTGAAGATCCAAATACTGTTGTTTGGAAATATCTTGACTTATCTAAGTTCTTAGATTTATTGATGTCCGAAAAATTATTTATGTCACGATCCGATAAATTCGAAGATCAATATGAAGGCACTTTTAGCGAACCCACTTTTGAGGAAATAAAAAAACTATCAATAGACAATCCTGACTTTTTAAACTATTATAAAACACATCGGGAAAAAGTAGCAATTAGCAGTTGGCATATCAACGAATATGAATCATTTGCCATGTGGCAGATTTTCACGCAAAACAGCGAGGGTTTAGCGATTCAATCCACAATTGGGCGTTTGCAGGAATCGCTTGTTCCAGAAACTAATTTTAATCAATACATTGGGGAAGTAAATTACATCGATTACAAAAAAGAGCACATTCCGTTTGACGATATGTTTTTTCCTTTTTTATTCAAACGAAAAAGCTTTCAATATGAAGGCGAAGTACGCATCATCACAGACATTGGTGAAAGTGATATCAAAATCAATGAAGGATTGAAAATCAATGTAAATATCAACCAGTTGATTGAAAAAATATACATTCATCCCAAATCCGAAAACTGGTATAAAAATCTGGTCATTCAGTTAGTAAAGCAACTGGGATTTGATTTCACCATTGAAAAATCAGACTTGGAAAGTGATATTTTGATTTAGAATAAGTACTGCTAAACTGGCTCGTAACCAATAATTTTCCATTCTTTCTTAGACAAATCGATGTAGTAATAATTCACCACATCTTTCTTATCAAACTCTCCGTTTTTATTGGTGTCCTCAACCGTTCTATAGTACAAACGATTATTAGAACCAATCAATTTCCAGTCGATTAATTCCTGAAAATCAGAAGATATTTTAGTGAATTTCTCACCGCTGATTTCGCTTAAATACAAGGCTTTAATATCACTTGTATCTAATTTTCCATCTTTATTTGTATCCATGTCCATCATCGTGTACACCATAATCTGGTTATTGGTTTTATCAGCAACCGACTTCAAATACGTAGCGGTTTGAATCAAAACAGGTTTCTCTGTCAATTTTCTAATGGAATCCGAATCAACTTTTTGAAATTTCAAATTCTGCAAAAAACCGGTGATTTCAAATTCGCCATAATTGGATATCGTAAAACTCAAATCGTTCACGCTGGAAGAGCCATATCTCGATTTTATTCCTTTCTCACGAATACTTAAATCCGCAACAGGATGAATCAAGTAATCCGTTCCTTCCATTTGAAGTGGCAAATCGGCAATTTGTATTTGGGTAGAATCAGTTTTGGCCAGTTCTTTTGCTCTACTTGTTCCATCGTAAGTAACTTTTGGTTTTTCAACCTCCTCTTTACAACTGGTCAAAAGTAAAATTGCGATTCCTAATATTGTGATATGTAGTTTTTTCATGTTTTTGCACTATTAAAATTCAAATGTAATCATTTTTAAAAATGGTAACGTCATTCGATACTTGATTTAACGAATTAAAATTGGGTTAAACTTTAATAATTTTAACGGTTATAACCTCGCAGTCAATTTCAAATTAAAAACTCTGGTTGTCATATAATTCGGAATTGCATATTGATTTTTAGAATATACATCCCGAACCCAAGTATTGGTTATGGCATTTTGATTGTCAAAAAGATTAAAAATCTCCAACCCTATTGCTAACTCTTTAAAATCTTTAAACCAACCCGAATTCCTTTTTACTGTTGTGTTGTCTATAAAAACTTTAGAGAAACCTACATCCACACGCCGGTAATCATTCAATCTGTTTTGGTATAAATAAGGATCAACATACGATGGCGAACCGCCGGGCAATCCAGTATTGTAAACCAAATTCAAGTACAATTTAATACTTGGAATATTAGGCATGTAATCTTGGAATAAAAGTCCAAATTTCAATCTCTGGTCTGTAGGTCTGGCAATATATCCTTTATCATTGCTGTTTTCTTCTGTTTTCAAATAGCCAAAACTAAACCACGATTCTGTTCCGGGAACAAATTCCCCGTTCAAGCGAACATCCAATCCTTGCGCATACGCGGTGGCATTATTGTTGGCTGCATATCGAATGCGAACGTTGTCAATCGTGTACGTATTTACATCCGTCAGCGATTTATAATACAACTCCGAAACCAACTTAAAAGGACGATTCCACATCTTGAAACTATAATCATTCCCAAAAACAACATGCACTGATTGCTGCGCTTGGGTATTAGGTTGCACCATTCCATCCGCATCTCTCAATTCTCTGTAAAAAGGCGGCTGATGATATAATCCTCCCGAAAGTCTAAAAACCATATCTTTCTCCCAATCTGGTTTTATGGCAAATTGTGCTCTGGGACTGAAAGTAATTTGGGATTTTCCAGTTACAGCAGAACCTATAACTTCCCAATTGTGTATACGTACTCCGGCATTATACCAAACTTCACTCGAACCAATATTCGATTTTAAACTCCATTGACCATAACCCGAAAATCTATTGATGGAGTTAAAATTTGTCGCTCGGATATTTTGATACGGAACAAGTGGTCCGGTGTAAGGTGAATACGGCTGATCATTTTTTGGCAAATCAATAATGGGTGGATTCAATGAAAAACCAGCCGAATCAATTACCTCCCACTCTATTATTCTGTCACGAATAGATTCTCGTGTATATTTTATTCCCCATTCAAATTGGTTTTCTTTCCAATCGTGAAATCCTTTTATCTCTGTATTTACGATCAGTGCATCCAAATCGTTTCTGGCATGACTCAACTGAGAACCAATTCCTCTTGTAAAAGCAACTTCTCCAAAAGTTTCTGACCCAATACTGGAATCCACTTCGCCTAAACGGTATTGTGCGAAAATATCAAAATATTCTTGTTCTAAAGTATGAAAAACAGAACCGATAAATTTCAAAGTGAAGTTATCCGAAACATTGAACGTTGTTTTTAAAGCTCCAAAATACGTATCGTATTTATCCTTTTCCTGACCTTCATAAAAAACAGTAAGTGCCATAGGATTATCTATGGTTCCAAAATTAGTCTGCCTCGTTAATGGCTGATATTGGTATTTATTTTGAGAAATATTCCCCAGAAAACTCCATTGCCATTTAGCCGAAGCTTGATAATTTATATTAGTTTGAATATCCGCAAAAGACGGTGTAAAATTCGTTTGAGTTTCTTGACTTTTTACTAAAAGGCTGTTATTTCTGTATCGAACTCCCGTTACTGCAGACCATTTTTTATTCTTGGAAACTGCATCGACAGAAAGGCTTCCTCCAAGGAAACTTGCTTCAAGGCTTGCGCCAAATTTAACCGGTTTTCTGTATGTAATATCTAAAACAGAAGATAATTTATCCCCAAACTTCGCTTGAAAACCTCCCGCCGAGAAATCAACATTTTGCACTAAATCCGTATTGGTAAAACTTAACCCTTCTTGTTGTCCCGAGCGAATCAGGAACGGACGGTAGACTTCAATTTCATTTACATAAACCAAATTTTCGTCATAATTCCCACCACGCACGGCGTATTGCGTACTCAATTCGTTATTTGAGTTTACTCCCGGTAAGGTTTTTAAAATGTTTTCGATTCCGGCATTGGCTCCAGGAATTTTCCGAATCATTTGAGGCTCAATTGTTGCAACACCCTGAATCAACTTTCTGTTATTCGATGTAACAATAACTTCTCCCATTTGTTCTTCCTGATCGCTCATTACTGGATTGAATTCCTTTTGTTCATTGGTATCCAAAGAAAAAATCACAGTTATTTTTTTCAACGAAACATGCGTAAAAACAAGTGTTACTTTTTTGTTTGCAGGAACTTTTAAATCGTAAAAACCATTTTTATTGGATTGAGTGCCAATACTGGAATAAGAAACATTTACGTTATCTACCGGTTGATTGTTTTTGTCTAAAACAACTCCTTTTATTCTAGCCGTTTGAGCCAATAAAGGTAGGCTGACTAAAAACAAATAGAAAACAAAAATTAATTTATTAGTGCTCAAATGATTTGGTTTTTATTTTTTTTGGCTTTTAAAAAAACGAGTTTCAAAGGTAGTTGAATTTCCAACATTATCAATCACCACAACTTTTAAATCATTGGCGCCATCAGCAACAATTCCATCACTGAAATAATGAGTCAATTTTCTAGTCTTGTTATCATATTCTAATAATACCCATTTTCCGTTTAAATAACCATTATATGATTTTATACCTGACAATTCATCGTAAATAGAGAGCTGAATGGTTTTTTGGTCACTAATCCATTTTCCTTCAACAGGAACAGCCATAGTTATTTTTGGTGCAACCGTATCCGCAACCAAAGCATATTTTCCTAAAATTTTAACCTTGGTATTAAATACATTATCTTTTTTGTAGGTTGGATTGTAATTCACTTTTTTTCCTTCGATTCTACCAATGAACATTTTCTCTCTTTGTGCCTCAGTAGATTTTGTATCTTCAATGGAAACCGTAAAATTAGTGTGAGCAGGAACAGTATCGTCGTGTAAAAACAAAGTATCATTTTTCACATCAAAATTCAAATCAAAATCTTCATAAAAAGTTCCTGCAGGAAAGAAAACCGACATATTTGCTAAAGCAAAATTACTGTCTTTATTGGCTTTTACAAAATAATTAGATTGTACTGGCTCTGGACTTATTATTGTAGTCAATAAATCATATTGAATAGGAATAGCTATTGTTTTTTTATTTCCAAAGAAATCCGAAACTTCAATGCGATACAGCGAGGCTAAATTTGGAGTTACCTGCAAAACACCTTTATTTTCATCGGCTTGGATAATGCTCAAATTATACGGGTTTTTAATGAATAATTTCTGAACACGCTGTTGCATTTTCTTATATCTCGAATAATCAATCAGCGCATTAATATAACGCATGTCGTCAAATGAATAGGTATTGAATTCGTAACCGAAATTGGGTTTCCCATTATAAAAAGACTGTACCTTGTACACTCCGTTATTATTAAACGAGACATCATCAGTGTCATAAGCAGAAATCCCAAAACCGATTGAACCATTTGCTACCACTTTATCCGATAAATAGGTTCCGTCTTTCTGCAATGAAACATTCAGTAGCAAAGGTCGCTTTGAATGATTGACCGTAGTTTTTGAATCCAAAGGATATACATAAAGTCCTGAAACAACAGGTTTCTTAGTGTCTTTTAAAAATTTATTATATCCAAAAAGCATCGGATTGATTATAAATTCTGTTTTGGAATCACGAAATTCAAAATGCAAATGTGGTCCTTCTGAAGCTCCAGTATTACCAGAAAAAGCAATAATTTCTCCTTTTTTAACTACCATTTCATTTGGCTTAAAAAACATTTCAATTTCAAACGATTGTTCTTTGTAATGCGCTTTCTTGATGTAGTTTTCTATTTCACCATTGGCCATTTTTAAGTGTCCATACACTGATGTAAAACCATTAGGATGGTTGATATAAATTGTTTTTCCGTTTCCAAAAGTTGATATTTTTATTCTTGACACATAACCATCGGCTACGGCATACACTTTTAATCCCTCTTTTTGTTGCGTTCTCAAATCGAAACCTGCATGAAAATGATTGGGTCTTAACTCACCAAAATTCCCGGATAATTGCATCGAAATATCTAATGGAGGTCTAAAATAATCTTTTGGATAGTCCACTTGTGCAAAAACAGAAGTGCATAAAAATAAAAAAAATACAGGAAATCTCATCGTTTACATTTTCGCTAAGATAAAAAAAGTATTCAAAACAGCACTAAAAAAAATGGTTCGTAACCATTTGTACAACTGATATTTAATTAATTTAATGCAAAAAAAATAATAAAATATTGCAAAATTAAAAAGGAATACTAACTTTGTATGATTATGTAATGAATAAAATATATAATGAGTGCAATTGCAGAAATTATTGATACTCTTGAAAGTAAGATTGAAAAACTTTTCACAAAAATGAAAGGTTTGGAGAAAAATAATCAAGATTTGAAAAACGAATTAACAAAAACTGCATCCATAATACAAACTCAGTCACAAGAGATTGAAGCGCTAAAAACGCAGTATGAAACACTCAAAGTAGCAAATACATTACTAGGCAGTGACGATAATAAAAGAGATACGAAGCTTAAAATAAATTCATTAATTCGCGAAATTGATTACTGTATAGCACAGCTATCAGATTAATAAAAGATATGGACGAAAAGCTTAAAATTAAAATATCAATCGCAGACAGAGTCTACCCGTTAACGGTTGATTTCTCGCAGGAAGAAGGCCTTAGAAGCGCTTCTAAAAAAATTGATAAGATGATAAAGCAATTTGAAGAAAATTATGCTGTTCGTGACAAGCAAGATGTATTGGCAATGTGTGCTTTACAATTTGCCTCACAAACGGAACAAAAACAAATTGATAATACCATAGATGGAGAAGCGACCATCGAAAGAATAAAAAAAATCAATGCGATTTTAGATCAATATCTCGACAAATAAACGTTCTTTACAAAAACTAAGATACTGCCTACATTAGTTCATATTTGGTAAACTCAACACTAACAATTTAGAATGAGCAAATCATCGTTACTATAGCAAGCCAATTCAGTTTGGAAGCTTGAACAACGAGTTAGCTCAAAACTTGTCTTTTCGAGTTTATTCAATCACTCTAATGTAGGCTTTTTTATATATAAACTTTAACAAACATGGACAACATATTAACGATTATTATTTCAGGAATTATAGGTATTGCGGGAGGTTTTGGTATTGCCAAACTGATAGAAAAAAGCAATATTTCAAACTTAATTAAAAACGCAAAAAAAGAAGCAGCGTCAATTTTAAAAGATGCTAATCTGGAAGCTGAAAACATAAAAAAAGATAAAATTCTTCAAGCAAAAGAGAAATTTATTGAATTAAAATCGGAACATGAACAAGTTATTTTATCCCGTGATAAAAAGGTTGCCGAAATAGAAAAAAGAGTTCGCGATAAAGAATCTCAAATTTCTAATGAATTATCAAAAGCTAAAAAAGTAAATGATGATTTTGAATCTAAAACTTTAGAATACACCACTAAAATTGAAAACTTAGATAAGAAACAAACTGAAGTTGACAAACTACATAAAAGTCAATTGCAACAATTGGAAGTTATCTCTGGTTTATCCGCGGAAGAAGCTAAAGATCAATTAGTAGAAGGACTGAAAGCAGAAGCAAAAAGCAAAGCAATGTCTCATATTCAAGATACTATTGAAGAGGCAAAATTGACAGCACAACAAGAAGCTAAAAAAATCATTATCAATACCATTCAAAGAGTTGGTACAGAAGAAGCAGTAGAAAACTGTGTCTCTGTATTTAACATTGAATCTGATGACGTAAAAGGTCGAATCATTGGTCGTGAAGGTAGAAATATCCGCGCGCTGGAAGCAGCTACTGGAGTTGAAATCATCGTAGATGACACACCGGAAGCTATTATCCTTTCTTGTTTTGATCCTGTACGTAGAGAAATTGCGCGTTTGGCATTACATAAATTGGTAACTGACGGAAGAATTCACCCGGCACGGATTGAAGAAGTAGTTGCAAAAACTGCGAAACAAATTGACGATGAAATTATAGAAGTTGGTAAACGTACCGTTATCGATTTAGGAATTCACGGATTACATCCTGAATTGATTAAAGTAGTAGGACGTATGAAATACCGTTCTTCTTACGGACAGAATTTATTGCAACACTCACGTGAAGTTTCTAAACTTTGCGGAATCATGGCTGCTGAATTAGGACTAAACGTAAAACTGGCTAAAAGAGCTGGTTTATTACACGATATTGGTAAAGTTCCAGATGCTGAAAGTGATTTACCACACGCTTTATTAGGAATGCAATGGGCTGAGAAATACGGTGAAAAAGAAGAGGTTTGTAACGCTATTGGAGCACACCACGATGAGATAGAAATGAAATCACTATTATCTCCAATTATCCAGGTTTGTGATGCCATTTCAGGTGCAAGACCAGGAGCAAGAAGACAAGTATTGGATTCTTATATTCAACGTTTAAAAGATCTTGAAGAAGTAGCATACGGATTCAGCGGTGTGAAAAATGCTTATGCAATTCAAGCCGGTAGAGAACTACGTGTAATTGTTGAAAGCGAAAAAGTTTCTGATGAAAATGCAGCGAACTTATCTTTTGATATTTCACAAAAAATCCAAACAGAAATGACGTATCCAGGGCAAGTTAAAGTGACTGTAATTCGTGAAACTAGAGCTGTGAATATTGCTAAATAATTTATTGTAATTGACATATAAAAAAACTTCTCATTACTGAGAAGTTTTTTTTTGCATTATACTTTATAAGCGAAAACTTTAAAAGATGTGTATATCGAAACCCGTTAATTAATCATTCAAAATATCGTTAAAAACGATTTTAAAAGTTGTTCCTACTCCTACTTCACTTTCGACTGAAACAGTTCCTTTCATCGATTCTATTTGATTCTTTGTAATGTGCAACCCTAAACCTCTAGCATCTTCGTGCTTGTGAAATGTTTTGTACATACCAAAAAGAGAATCTCCATATTTTTTTAAATCGATGCCTAATCCGTTATCAGAAATTGACAACGTTTTTTTACCGTTTTCTAATGAGTAAGAGTATTTTATCTCTACTGGTTTATTAGGATTCGAATATTTTATGGCATTTGTTGTAAAATTCAACAAAACACTTTCTAAGTATGCTGGATTAAAATCGACAAAAAAGCCTTCAGGAATGTCATTTATAATCGTAACTTGATTATAATTTTTTAAATTCTTAATTAAATCCAATGTCTTCTTTAAATAAAAATTTAAGTCTAATGATTTGATCGGAATGTTTGAATTACTTTGTATTAAAACCAATTGGGTCAAATTAGCTATCGTTTCATTTAAATCATTCGAAACAGTCCGTAAATGTACTAACATTTCTTTGTTACTCTCTAAATTATCATCATCATCAATTAAATCTAAAAGTGATTTAATATTACCCGCTTGTGTATTTAGATTATGCGAAACAATATGTGAAAAATTCAATAGTCGGCTATTTTGCTGACTATACAATTCCATTGTTCTTACTAACTCTATTTCTTTTTCTTTTTGCGAAGAAATATCAGTATGCGTACCAATAACTCGCAATGGTTTTCCATCTTCATCACGCTCGATTACTTTTCCTCTGTCTAAAATCCATTTGTAATTTCCACTTGAGGTTAAAACACGGTGGTAATTTTCATAAAAAGGTATTTTGTTGTCAAAATGATCCTGAATTTCAGAGTAATATTTTTCTAAATCATCAGGATGCACAATTTCATCCCAACGTTCCGGATTGTCAAAAATATCCAAAGACTCCTGCTCGAGAATTTTCATTGATTGCGAGGAATAAAAAACTTTATTAGTCGTTAAATCCCAGTCCCAAACACCTGCTGTAGAAGCTTCAAGAGCAAATTTAAAACGCTCTTCAGAAATTTTAAGTTTGATTTCCTGTTCTTTCAAATCAGTTACATCTGAGATTCTTCCGTAAAAAGCAATATTCCCATCAGGATATAATTCTGGTTTTGATGAAACTTTAAGCCAACGCAATCCCTTTTCAGGTAATAAAACCCGAAACTCAAAATCCCATCTTGTAATATTTCTTTTTGCGTTTACCAATGACTGAAAAAAAGACAATCGGTCGGCTTGAAAAATCCTGTCATAGACAAGAAATTTGTCATTGTCTACAAAATGAGCTGAAGACAACTCAAAAAAATCGTTTACCGATTTACTCACTAAAGGAAATAAATAGGTATTGTCAGGAGCAATCACAAATTCAAAAATTAAATCTGGAATCTCATTAAATAATTTACTGTAAAAATCATTTACCTCCTGGCAATTTCCGTTTTGAGGAAAATCAAAAACCATATTACTTTTTATAAGATTTTAGTAGAACACAATTTAGATTATATTTTTTATTTAACAGCCAAATTAATAATAAAATCGTAACCATTTAATGAGATGTTAATCGGCATCACTAAAAACCTCTCTTTAATATCTAATTTATAAAACTTTTCTTTCTTGAAAAGTGCTAAATTTAGAATTATGTCTTAAAAATTATTTTCTGGGATGAAATGAATTAAGGACTTGCGTCAAAAATGTTCGGTCTAGATGCACAT
Organism: Flavobacterium labens; assembly: GCF_048286755.1. Taxonomy (NCBI): domain Bacteria; kingdom Pseudomonadati; phylum Bacteroidota; class Flavobacteriia; order Flavobacteriales; family Flavobacteriaceae; genus Flavobacterium; species Flavobacterium labens. The sequence continues at coordinate 121,550 of NZ_JBLVPL010000002.1, forward strand.
ATATTTCAGTTGTTGTAATAGATTCATGACCAAGCATCAATTGTATAGAGCGTAAATCAGCTCCGTTTTCTAAAAGATGAGTTGCAAAAGAATGTCGCAAAGTATGCGGACTTATCGTTTTATTCAAATCTATTTTAACTGCTAAATTTTTAATAATAGTAAAAACCATGGCTCTTGTGAGCTGCTTCCCTCTTCTATTTAAAAAGAGCGTATCCTCAAAACCTTTTTGAATAGTAATGTGCGTTCTTATAGTATTCCTATAAATTTGAATGTATTTCTGCGTCAAATCACTTATTGGCACAAAGCGCTGCTTATTTCCTTTACCCGTTATTTTAATAAAACCTTCCTCAAAGAACAAATCGGAAATTTTTAAAGAAATTAATTCTGAAACCCGCATTCCACATCCATAAAGTGTTTCAAGCATGGCACGATTGCGTTCGCCTTCGTTAGTAGTTAAGTCTATCGCAAAAATAAGACTATCAATCTCATCAACAGATAAAGTATCTGGAAGCTTCCTGCCCGTTTTAGGAGTTTCAATAAGTTCTAATGGATTGTCTACGCGATAATCTTCAAATATCAAATAACTAAAAAAACTTTTAAGACCTGAAATGATTCTGGCTTGTGAACGCGGATTAACTTCTTTAGCCACACTATAAATAAATTGCTGTACCGTTTCTTCTCCAATTTTTATTGGTGAAACAACAATTTCATTTTTAGTCAAAAAAAGACACAACCGTTCAATATCAAAAGAATAATTTTCTATTGTATTCTTTGACAAACCACGCTCAATTTTCAGATACGATTGATAACTCTTTATATAACTGTCCCAATTCATGATTACAAAGTAACTCTTTTTTAGACATAAAAAAACCACTACTAAGAGTGGTTTTGAAATAAGTAAAAAAAATGATTATTTTCCCCATTTACCTCCGCCCACATAAAATCCTAAATGAATTCCAACATAAGAATTAGCTACAGTACCTTGATTATTTCCATTGATATCTTGTAAATTAGATTCTGGTACTAAATTATATTCTAGTCCCATTCTGAATTTTCCCCACTCAAAACCACCACGAACTAATCCTCCCAGTTTACCGGTTGCATCTACATTTACATTATTACTATTATCAGTATCATCCAATTCTACGTTTGCAATACTGTAATAACCTGCACCAGCGCCTATATATGGAACAAAAGAATTTCCAGCACCGTTGAAATAATAATCATAAGTAGCAACATAAGAACCATTAGCCGCAACTTTTGCGCTAGTAGTGGCACCAGAATCATTTATATCGCGAACGATCGCGGCTATTCCTATTCGTAAACCAACATTCATATTATCTTTAATATTATATTTTGGTTCTAATGAGAACAAAACTCCTCCGCCACCATTAGTAGGAACACCCCCTAAATCTAAACCTACTCTAAATCCGTCTTTTTTTTGCGAATAACCGTTGAAACCAACGAAAGTAATAAGTAATACTAAAATAACTCTTTTCATTTTTGATGTTTAATTGTTAATAACAAGATAAAAGTATATTAAATTTAAAGTAATACACTTCCTACCTAACATAAGTTATCAACATATTTAAATTATGGAGTTATATAAAAAAACCTCCGGATTTGGGAGGTTTAGATATATATTTAAAATATTAGAATTTGTAAGTCCCTAAAATTTGAAAAACAGAATTTTTAGATCCAACTTCATCTAGAAATAATTCATCTTGCAAACGTGTCAGTCTAAAATTATAACGTGCGCCAATCATAAAATTTTCTGTAATATCATATCCTAAACCAAAATTCAAACTTACATCTGCAGATTTAAGCTGTCCTTAACGACCTCAGATTCTCCACTAGATTTTGATTTTCCAAATACCAGAAAACCTATTTGAGGGCCAAATTCCATACTAAAAGTATCCGCTACATAATATTTAGCCATAACCGGAATAGTAATATAATCTAATTTCAAATCTCCACTTATCCTCTCAAATTCTAATTCAGTTCCTTGAGCAGAGTACAAAACTTCAGGTTGAATGGCGAATGTATTACTTATCATAAATTCCCAAAAAAAACCAACATGAAATCCTACTAAAGATTTAGAATTTACTCCATCTACAACAGCATTAGTAATTGTGGAAATATTCAAACCTCCTTTAACTCCAAATGCCATTTCTGCTTTTTCTTGAGCATTCACAAAACCAAAAGTGAATGCAATTACCACCATTAAAATATTTTTTTTATGATTTATCATTTAAAATAAATACTATCAAAGTTAAAAAAATCAAATAGCAGATGGATTTTTAATATAGAAACTCGATAAGTTTAAAATTAAAAACAAAAAAATCAAAACATAATAACCTGATTTAAAGCTTCCCACAACATCCTTAACTAATTTCCATTCAAAAAACAAACCCAATCCGCAACTTAAAACAGCATAAACCTGATTTTAAAAGGAAGTGAATATTATAAGTAAAAAAAATAAAATTGTAATATTTCTATACTTTAAGAGTTTTATCTTGCAGGTTCAAATTAAGAACAATAATTAAATATCAATATTATGAAAAAGACAATTTTAGTTACCGTTTTACTGCTCGCAATTTCAAGTACCATGCAAGCGCAATTAGTCAAGTTTGGAATTAAAGCTGGTTTAAATTACGCTAATCAAACCGGAAGTGATATTACAATAAATAGTGGTAATTATGATAAGGAAGCTATTACCAGTTATCATGCAGGTTTAGTTGCTGAGATTAAAGTGACTGATGGTTTTTCTGTTCAGCCCGAATTATTATATTCTACACAAGGAGCAACATACAAATATGCAGCTACAGAATTCAAAAATGAATTAGGTTATTTATCCATTCCAGTTTTGGCAAAATTTAATTTAAATAAAACAGTCAGTCTTGATCTTGGACCACAAGCTTCATTTTTGTTAAGCGAAAGAAATGATTTTGATGTAGAAAACGCAGAAACTTTTGAGTTTGGAGTTGCCGGAGGTTTAACATTAAATGTTACAAAAAGCATTTTTCTACAAGGACGTTATGTATTAGGTCTTACTGAAGCATCTAAAGATGCAGATGTCAAGAACTCAGTAGTGCAAATTTCTGCTGGATTTAAATTCTAGAAATAATAAAATTAAATTTATCAAAACCGTTCTTTAAATTAGAACGGTTTTTTTATTTTTACCAAAACTGGAATTATGAAAATTAGTATCATCAACGGACCAAATCTCAATCTTTTAGGAAAACGCGAACCAGAAGTCTATGGTAGCTTAACTTTTGAAGAATATTTTACCACTTTACAAATAAAATTTCCAACAATAGAATTTACCTATTTTCAAAGTAATATTGAAGGTGAATTGATTGATAAAATTCAGGAATTCGGTTTCACTTACGATGGTATTATTCTAAATGCAGGCGCTTATACCCACACTTCCATTGGGATTGGAGATGCTATTAAAGCCATTACTACTCCAGTTGTTGAAGTCCATATTTCGAATACATTTTCACGTGAAAGTTTCAGACACCAGTCCTACATTTCTGGAAATGCAAAAGGAGTAATTTTAGGTTTTGGTTTAAAGAGTTATGAATTGGCAATCCAATCTTTCTTGTAAGTCTTTAAATAAAAATATTCTTATAAATGTTTAACAAATAATTAATAGCCTCTTTTTAAACTTCTTATATTTTTGTGAAAGAAAAAACTTTCATGAGAAAATACTACTTACTTCTAATTTCTTTGGTATCATTTACCAACTATGCACAAATAAAAGGAACCATTTCTGATGAAAAAGGAAATCCTCTGCCATTTGTAACCGTTTTTCAAGAAGACACATACAATGGAACTACCTCAAATGAAGTAGGGAAATATGAACTTAACTTGAAGAAAACGGAAAAACAAATCGTAGTATTCCAATTTTTAGGTTTTAAAACGCAAAGAATAACAATTCAGAAGGATAAGTTACCGTATTCATTTGATGTTAAAATGATTGAAGAAAGTTATTCTTTGAATGAAGTGGTAATCAATACTAAAATCAATCCTGCACTTGCTATCATAAAAAATGCAATTGCCAGCAAAAAAGAAAATACTGAAAAAACGGCTCGATTCAATGCCGACTTTTATTCCAGAGGAATTTTCAAACTAAAAAATGCCCCTAAAAAAATATTGGGTCAAAAAATTGGTGACATGAATGGTTCTTTGGACTCTACAGGAACTGGAATCATTTCCTTATCTGAAACTTTTTCTAAAATTACTTTTGAAAAACCCAATAATTTAAAAGAAGTCGTAACTGCCTCAAAAGTAAGCGGAAGAGATAACGGCTACAGTTACAATACGGCCAGATCTTCTTTTTATGACTTCTATGATAATACGATTGATTTTGGAGTTAATATGATTTCTCCTATCGCAAATAATGCGTTCAATTATTACAAATACAAACTGGAAAGCACTTTTTATGATGCCAATAATCAAATGATCAATAAAATAAAAGTTACTGCAAAACGTGACAGCGAACCTGTTTTTGAAGGTTACATTTATATTGTTGAAGATTCATGGGCTATTTATGCCGTTGATTTAGATATAAAAGGATACCGAATGAAAGAGGAATTTGTCGATGTCATGACCTTAAAACAAAACTTCAGTTACAACAAAAGCAACAAAATTTGGGTTAAAAACACACAAAGTCTTGATATTACAGCTGGAGCCTTTGGAATAAAATTCAATGGAAGATACACCTATGTCTACAGTAATTACGAATTTGTGAATTCCTTTGCTAAAAAAACGTTTACAAATGAAATTACAAGTGTCGAAATAAATTCAAATAAAAAAGATTCCATATTTTGGAATAGCAACAGACCCATTCCTTTAACAATCGAAGAAAGTGGTGATTACATTCGAAAAGACAGTATTTACAAGGTTCGAAATTCTAAAAAATATTTAGATTCTGTTGATACAAAAGGCAATAAATTCAAACTACTGAAACTACTTACGGGTTATACTTACAAAAATAGTTCCGAGAAAAACTCCTTTAGTTATGAAGGATTACTAAACCTGGGTTCACTAAGTTTCAATACCGTACAAGGATATAATTTTGATTCGGGATTTAGATACACCAACTGGAAAAATCAGGAAAAGAAAGGAATATACACTTCTATAAGTACAAAACTCAATTACGGTTTTGCCGAAGATCGTCTGCGTGTAACCGGACAATTTATACATCGGTTCAACAATCAAAATTATGCCACTTTATACCTAACAGGAGGTAGTTCAGTAAAGCAATTTAATCCTAATGAACCCATCAGTAAAATTATAAATACGATAAGTTCATTGGCATTCAAGAACAATTTCATGAAGTTGTATAATCTGGAATCAGCTGCAATAGGCTATAGCCAAGATATTGCAAATGGTGTGAATCTAAATGGGAAGATAGAATACCAACAGCGAAAACCCTTATTCAACAACACTGATTTCTCCTATTTCAATAAACACGATTTATATACTTCAAATAATCCACTGGCAACGGATGATTTCACCACTCCCGCTTTTGAAAAACATCATTTAATGAAAGCCAATCTAAATGCGAGAATCAATTTTGGCAATAAATATTCTTCCCGTCCAGATGGAAAATATAACATTAGAAATGAAAAATATCCTACACTATTTTTAGCATATGAAAAAGGATTTGCAACCAATGAAAAGAAATATGAATTTGACCATGTTAATGCACGATTAACTTATGATTTAAAATTGGAAAATAAAGGAACTATAGGAATGAATATAAAAGCCGGGAAATTTCTGAATGCAGAAAACATCTCCTTTATAGATTACAAGCACTTCAATGGAAATCAAACACACATAGGCCAGACAGAACGTTATTTGAATGTTTTTAACTTATTGCCATATTATTCTAACAGTACAAACAATCGTTATTTTGAAGCACACGCAGAATACACTGACGAAGGTTATATTATGAATAAAATTCCGTTGTTGAATAAATTAAAATCAACATTAATTCTAGGTGCTCATACACTTTCTACACCAAATGTTAAGCCCTATAGAGAATTTACGGTTGGTTTAGATAATTTAGGCTTTGGAAAATTTAAGATGCTACGAGTCGATTATGTTCGTTCCTATCAAAATGGTTTCCAAGGCGACGGAGTAGTTTTTGGACTTAAATTTTTAAATATTTTAGAGTAAAACTTCAACAAGAAATAGTTTAACAACAAGAAAAAAGGCACGAGAAATAATCTTCTTGTGCCTTTTTTAGTTTTTATAAATTTCAAAATGATTTAAATAATAAAATTAATTCGGTTCCACATGAATCAAAACGTGACCTAATTCCGGGATTTCCTCTCGTAAGGTATCTTTCAGTTTGTGCGCTAAGTCATGCCCTTCTTTTACTGTAATATTCGAATCCACAATTGCATGTAAATCTACATGATATTGCATTCCTGCTTTTCGAATAAAACACTTTTCAGTATCTATTATTCCATCTACTTGAAGAGAAACAATTCGAATTTGCTCTATCAAATCATCGTATAAATGTTCATCCATTATTTCGCCCAAAGCAGGTCTGAATATTTGATAACTGTTATAAAGAATGAATCCAGAAGCAAAAAGTGCTGCCCAATCATCAGCTGATTCGTATCCATTACCTAAAATCAAAGCAATAGAAATCCCAAGAAATGCTGCTACAGATGTTATTGCATCGCTTCGATGGTGCCAAGCATCTGCTCTTAGTGAGGAACTATTCGTTTGAATGCTTCTTTTCATTACTACACGAAAGGAATATTCTTTCCAAATAATTATTGCCCCAAGAACGATTAATGTCCATGGTTTTGGTAATTGATGCGGCGTACCAATATTGATGATACTTTCATAAGCTATAATAGTAGCTGAAGTGATTAAAAAACCTACTACCAAAAAAGTGATTAATGGTTCAGCTCTTCCGTGTCCATAAGGATGATTTTTATCTGCTGGTTTATTAGAATATTTGATTCCAAATAATACTAAAAATGAAGCAAAAATATCTGTTGTAGATTCAATTGCATCCGCTATTAAAGCATACGAATTTCCAAAAAAACCTGCCAGACCTTTAATAATGGCCAAAGATGTATTTCCAATAATACTAAAATAAGTGGCCTTTATCGCTGTTTGTTCCGTTGACATGATCTTTTTCTAAAGATGAATTAAAATTAAAAAAAGTTTAAGTAAACCGTATTGAATCATTAAATTCAAATCCTATTTGGTTTACTTAAACGATATTTTATAATTATTTATTTGATTTATGCGCGTACTATATTAGCTCCAATGGCTCTCAATCGTTCATCAATGCGCTCGTACCCTCTGTCAATTTGTTCAATATTCTGAATAGTACTCGTCCCTTTTGCTGAAAGTGCTGCAATCAATAAAGAGATTCCCGCACGAATATCTGGTGAAGACATTGTTGTGGCTTTGAGTTGTGATTTAAAATCGTGTCCCATAACAACCGCTCTATGCGGATCACACAACATGATTTTAGCTCCCATATCGATTAATTTATCCACAAAGAACAATCTGCTTTCAAACATTTTTTGATGAATCAATACATCACCTCTCGCTTGAGTGGCAACTACAAGAACAATACTCAATAAATCCGGAGTAAATCCAGGCCAAGGCGCATCAGCAATTGTTAAAATAGAACCGTCAATATCAGTTTTTACTTCATACCCATCTATGTGAGCAGGAATGTAAATATCATCTCCTTTTCGTTCCAGTGTAATTCCTAGTTTTCTGAAAGTATTAGGTATAACTCCCAAGTTATCCCAACTTACATCTTTTATCGTAATCTCCGATTTTGTCATTGCAGCAAGGCCAATCCAACTTCCTATTTCAATCATATCTGGAAGAATTCTATGCTCACAACCTCCTAAACTTTCAACACCTTCAATAGTCAATAAATTAGATCCAACACCTGTAATTTTAGCTCCCATGGAGTTTAACATCTTACATAATTGTTGTAAATAAGGCTCACAAGCAGCGTTATAAACTGTTGTTCTTCCTTTGGCTAAAACTGCAGCCATAACAATATTAGCTGTTCCGGTTACGGATGCTTCGTCTAATAACATATCAGCACCTTTCAGTCCTTTAGGCGCTTCTACACCATAAAAATGATCTTCTCTATTGTAACGGAATTTTGCTCCAAGATTTATAAATCCTTCAAAGTGAGTATCTAATCTTCTACGTCCAATTTTATCTCCACCTGGTTTTGGAATATATCCTTTTCCAAATCGTGCCAAAAGTGGTCCAACAATCATAATAGATCCACGAAGAGAACCGCCTTCTTTCTTGAATGCTTCGGTTTCTAAATACTGAATATTCACTTCATCAGCTTGAAAAGTATATGAGCCAGATCCAGTTTTTTGGATTTTAACGCCTAAATTTCCTAAAAGTGTAATTAGTTTATTGATGTCAATAATATCAGGAATATTATTAATAATCACTTTTTCAGGTGTTAAAAGAACAGCACATAAAATTTGTAATGCTTCATTTTTTGCCCCTTGTGGCGTGATTTCTCCTTTAAGACTAATGCCGCCTTCTATTTTAAAAATTCCCATATTGATAAGTTATGAATTATTAGTAATGAGTTAAAATTTACGAGTTAAAAGTTAGTACTTAAAAAATTAAAAACTTATAACTCCTATTTTATAACTGACTTACAACGGTTTTCTATTTTGATTTTTGTGAGTCGGATTTGGTTTTCCTGTTTTTGTAATCTTATTACTTTGAATTTTTGGCGGACCAGCAGGTGAGATTTTATTAGAAACTCGCTTATTTGTTCGTAATAAATCAGTGGTATTAAGAAGCTCTTCGGTACTTTGAAGTAAATTTAATTTACCGCCTGACAATTCGTATAAATGTTCGAAAATAACATCATCCTTAACGGTGTCTTTGTTCCAACTCAAATAGGATTTTTTCATGTGATTAGCGATTACTTTCACTAAAGCACTTTTCATTTCACCATCTTCCCATTTATTGGCTACATCAATCATGTATTTTATGTTGTTGCCATAATACCTGTATTTTGGAAAATTCTGAGGATAACTTAACACATCCGGTTTCAATTGTAATACCTCACGGGATGGAATTGGATAAGGAGAATCAGCAACCAATTTAAAATCTGACATGATAAAAATCTGATCCCACAACTTGTGTTGAAAATCAGGAACATCACGTAAATGTGGATTCAAACTTCCCATAACCTGAATTATGTATTTTGCCGCTTTGTTGCGTTCTACATCATCTTCAATTTTAGTTGCCTGATCAATTAGTTTTTGCAAATGGCGTCCATATTCCGGAATAATCAAATGCGATCTTTCCGCATTATATTCCAAATGGTGAACCACATCGTTCGAGTTTTCTTTAATATATTTTGAATTCATATTCGAATGTATATTTTTTAATCTTACATGCTCTTTTTCGAAGATTTGTAATCATTCGATTGTATATGCATCAAAATTTAGTTTTATATCTAAAGAGAAATAATCCCCTTAATTGTAGAAACTTCTAGGTATTTATCTACTATTTCTTGTGAATCTTTCATGGTTACGTCAATAGATATACTGGTAAACTTACCGGTCTTAGATTTGGTCGTTTTTATAACCGCTCCCATACAATCAAAAGCCAATTGAACACGTTCGATATTATCATCTTCTGTTGGCACAATAAATTTAAACAAGTATTCAGCCGGCCATGAATTACTCAGGTCCAACTCTACTTTTAATCTATCATAAAATTCTTGAGTGTTCTTATCCATTTTCTATTTAAAAATAAAGGCAAATATACAGTTTCAAACGTAAATTATGAATTTTGAATTATGATTTTTTACCTAATATTATTTTAACCGCAATCATTTTTTCAAATCCCAATAAGTTTAAGTAAATTTGCCCCTTATTTTTTAAAGGTGCAGAAAGAAATCATAGTTATCATTGGCGGTCCAGGAACAGGTAAAACAACTATCATCGATGGATTGGTAGCCAAAGGACATTGTTGTTATCCCGAAATTTCACGGGAAGTAACTTTGGAAGCAAAAAAACAAGGAATCGAGCAATTATTCCTCGAAAAACCACTATTATTCAGTGAATTACTTCTTGAAGGAAGAAAAAAACAGTTTCATAATGCCTCAAAAGAGCCACATGAAGTCGTTTTTATTGACCGCGGAATCCCAGATGTTTTGGCTTACATGCATTATATTGGCGATAGCTATCCTGCCTCTTTTGACATCGCTTGTCGCGAACATACGTATTCAAAAATCTTTATTCTTCCGCCTTGGGAAGAAATTTATATTAGCGATCACGAACGTTATGAAAACTTCGAACAAGCTAAACTCATCTATAATCACCTTACAGAAACGTATCAAAGTTACGGCTACGAACTCATAGAAGTTCCTAAAGATACCCTGGATAACAGAATTCTTTTTATCTTAGATGAAATTTCTAAATAATTTTCAAGTTTAGAATTTACAATTTGGGATTTTTTCTACGAATTGAAATCTATAATCTATGCAAGAAGCGTTAGCTATTCTTCAAAAATATTGGAAACACGACAAATTTAGGTCGCTGCAAAAGGAAATTATCGATTCCGTTTTAAGCGGACATGACACTTTTGCATTAATGCCAACCGGCGGCGGAAAATCAGTTTGTTTCCAAATCCCGGCTATGATGAACGAAGGAATTTGTCTTGTAATTTCGCCATTAGTGGCTCTAATGAAAGATCAAGTTGCTAATTTGCAAAAGCGAAATATCAAGGCGATTGCATTAACTGGTGGCATCAGATCCGAAGAAATGATTGATTTATTGGATAATTGCCAATTCGGTAATTATAAATTCCTCTATTTATCTCCGGAACGCTTACAATCTGACTGGATTCTGGAACGAATAAAAAGCCTTCCCATAAACTTAATTACCATTGATGAAGCCCATTGTGTATCCCAGTGGGGACATGATTTTCGACCCGCTTATTTGAAGATTTCTGCATTAAAAAAACATTTCCCAAAAGTACCTTTCCTTGCATTAACAGCCACTGCAACTCCAAAAGTCAAAGAAGATATCATTACTGAACTGGGATTGCATGATGTGCAAGTTTTTGAGAAATCATTTGCAAGAGAAAATATCGCCTACATGGTTTTTGAAGTAGAAGATAAACTTTTCAGAATAGAACAAATCCTGAAGAAAAATCCAGAATCATCAATCATTTATGTTCGAAATAGAAAATCCTGTCTGGAAATTTCCTCTCAATTGAATGCGTTAGGATTTAAAGCAACGTATTATCACGGCGGACTTTCGTCCAAAGAAAAAGATAAAAACATGCAGTTGTGGATGCATGAAGACGTTCAGGTTACTGTGGCCACCAATGCCTTTGGAATGGGAATTGACAAAGCCAACGTAAAAACCGTAATACACATTCAACTACCCGAAAATTTAGAAAATTATTACCAGGAAGCAGGACGCGCAGGAAGAAACGGAGAAAAAGCCTATGCCGTTTTACTAACAAGTCCTTCGGATATTAATCAGGCTGAAAACCAATTTATAAATATCCTTCCTGATAAAAAGTTCTTGAATCTCATGTATGTCAAGCTCTGTAATTATTTCCAGATTGCTTACGGAGAAGGAATCAATGAGCAGTTTACATTCAATTTGCATCATTTTTGTTTAAAATATGAATTCCCAACATTAAAAACATACAATGCAATGCAATTTCTGGACAGACAAGGAATTATCAATTTGTCCCAAGAGTTCTCTGAAAAAATCACGTTACAATTTCTTATTCCTTCCAAAGAAGTGATTCGATATATGAGTTTGAATCCTAATGACGAGGAAATTATTTTGGCAATATTGCGAACATATCCCGGAATTTATGAATTGCAAACTGCTTTCAACTTACAATTGATTGCTAAAAAATCAAATCACAAGGAAGCCGAAATACAAGCAGTCTTACATAAATTAAAAGGAAAGGATATAATAGAATATCATTCGAAAAATAATGATTCTATATTAATTTTTAATGAAATTCGGGAAGATGAAAGAACCATCAGCCGAGTTTCAAAATACTTAGAAAATCAAAATCAATTAAAAAAAGAACAACTTCAGTCCGTTCTAAATTATATAAGCGAAAAAAAGGTTTGCAAGAACAAGCTTATCTTGCGTTATTTTGGAGAAAAAACGGATGTCGATTGTGGAATTTGTTCCTATTGCATTACCAAGAAAAACAAGAAAAAAAACAGCGCCTCACTTTCTGCAGCAATCATTACTTTATTACAATCCGAAGATTTGAATTCGAGAGACATACAAAACAGAACTAAAAACAACCCTGACGAAGTTATCTTTGTACTTCAGGATTTATTAGAAAACAACACTATTTTGGTTAAACCAAATAATAAATATACTTTAAGATCATAATGGAAAAATTACGAATTGTTTTTATGGGAACGCCCGAATTTGCAGTGGGAATATTAGACGCAATACTTAAAAAAAACTACGAAGTTGTAGGCGTTATTACTGCCGCAGACAAACCTGCCGGTCGTGGACAAAAATTAAAATATTCAGCGGTAAAAGAATATGCATTAGCCAATAATCTTACTTTATTACAGCCCGTAAATCTTAAAGACGAGACTTTTTTATCGGAATTGAAATCGTTGAATGCTAATTTACAGATAGTAGTTGCCTTTAGAATGTTACCAAAAGTAGTTTGGGAAATGCCGTCGTTAGGGACTTTCAATCTCCACGCTTCACTCCTACCGAACTATCGCGGAGCCGCACCTATTAATTGGGCAATAATAAATGGAGAAACTAAAACGGGCGTAACTACTTTCTTCATTGATGATAAAATTGATACTGGTGCAATGATTTTAAGCTCGGAAACACCTATTGATGAAACCGAAAATGCAGGTCAACTGCATGACCGATTAATGGATTTGGGAAGTAAAACTGTTATTGATACTTTACAAATGATTGAAAAAGGAAATCTATCCACAATTATTCAAAAAGACACTGCCGATATTAAAACAGCATACAAACTTAATAAAGAAAACTGCAAGATTGATTGGACAAAATCAGCTTTAGAAATCAATAATCTTATTAGAGGTTTGAGCCCTTATCCAGCAGCTTGGTGTTTCATTCAGGATAAAAATGAAGAATGGAATGTAAAACTATATGAAGCTAAAATTGTTTTAGAAGACCATGATTACAATATAGGAAGTCTAATTTGTACCAAAAAAGAAATGAAGATTGCAGTAGAAAATGGATTTATTCAAGTGTTAAGTTTGCAGTTTCCAGGTAAAAAGAAGATGAATACGCAAGAATTACTTAATGGAATTACATTTTCGGCTGAAGCAAAAGCTCATTAACATCAATAAAAACGGGCGTTTTACTCATTTTAATCAGAAATAACCTTAGCATTATTAACAAAAAAAATAAGTTATTAACAAAACAAACTAAAATCAAGCAAAACACTTGCAAGGAACGTATTTCCTACTAAATTTGTATATTAACAATTTTTTTAACCAACAATTAATAACTAATTATTATGAACAAATCAGAATTAATCGATGCTATCGCTGCTGATGCAGGAATTACTAAAGCTGCAGCAAAATTGGCTTTAGAGTCGTTTTTAGGTAATGTAGGCGGAACTTTGAAAAAAGGTGGAAGAGTATCTTTAGTAGGATTCGGATCATGGTCAGTTTCTGCTAGAGCTGCAAGAGACGGTAGAAATCCTCAAACAGGAAAAACTATCCAAATCGCTGCTAAAAATGTAGTGAAATTTAAAGCAGGTGCAGAATTAGAAGGTGCGGTAAACTAATTTTAGTTCCCCCAATATAATCAAAACCTTCCACCTGGAAGGTTTTTTTATGCGTTTCAACGATTTTATTTTGCGTTATTATAATAAAAAACTTAAATTTAATAAAAAAATATATTCCGATGATTACAGATAAACTAAAGAAAGGATATTTGCTTATAGCAGAACCTACGATAATTGGGGATCTATCATTCAACAGATCGGTAATTTTATTAGCTGATTACAATGAAGAAGGATCAGTTGGTTTTATAATTAACAAACCCTTGAAGTACACCATACATGATTTAATCCCGGATATAGACGCGCGATTTAAAATTTATAATGGCGGACCGGTAGAACAAGACAACCTCTACTTTATTCATAACATTCCAGATTTGATTCCTAATAGCATCGAAATCTCCAATGGAATTTATTGGGGAGGCGATTTTGAGTCGACAAAAGAACTCATCAATAAAGGCGCAATTAATAACGATAACATCCGATTCTTTCTAGGTTACACAGGTTGGGATGAAAACCAATTAGAAAATGAAATGGAAAGCCACTCCTGGATTATTACCGCAAACAGCTATGAAAATAAAATAATTGGAAAATCAGCAACACATTTCTGGAAAGAGCAAATCATCGAATTAGGCGGAGAATACCTCATTTGGTCCAATGCTCCTGAAAACCCATACTTAAATTAGGTCGTACTGATCATTTCATTAAGTCTTTTTAATAACTCAACAGATATATTCGTACTGAATGCTTTTTTTCGGTATTGTGTTATCGGTTGAATTCCTTTTATGACATTTGTAATAAATAATTCATCTGCTTTTTGAAGGTCAAACGGTGAGATTACCTCTTCTACAACTTCTAAATTTTCTATTTTTTTAGCTAAACTTAGAATTTGTTTTCTCATAACTCCATTCAAACATCCTTCAGAAACCGGAGGCGTAGTTAATTTGTTGCCTAATAGCATAAAGATATTTCCTTGTAATGCTTCAACAACATTTTTACTATCGTTCAACAACAGACAATTATCCAGACCGTTTTCATGCGCAAAAATGCTTCCTGTAATATTTATGATTTTATTGGTCGTTTTAATCGATGAAAGCAATTGTTTTGTGATGTAAAAATCTTTGTACAAATCAACTTCATAGTACTTTTTTTCAATTGAATAGAACGTATTTTCAAGCGCTATTGAATGAATAAGAAAAGATACCGTATTATTTTGTGGTAAATAATATCCACCGTCATTTCTATAAATAGTAATTCGAGCACGAGAAGAGTGAACCACTTGATTTTTTGTAACTAAAGAAAGTATTTGTTCTTCAAGATACTCCATGGTAAAATTCATCGGAATTTCCATTCGAACTACACGCATTGAAGACATTAACCTAAAATAATGATCCTCAAGAAAAAGGATTTTATTGTTTATTATCTTAACCGTTTCAAAAACTGCATCGCCATATAAAAAAGCTCGGTTTTGTGTCAATATATTAGCATCCTCAGATACAATAGTCCCATTAAAATTAATCATAAAAAAAGCCCTAAATTTTATTCAGGGCAAATATAAGTTATAAAATACTATTTTACTATACAGAACCAATTAGATGTTTAAGGTCTGATATTTGATTTTCCCACAACAGTGTAGCTTCATCAACCTCATCTTTTTCAGCAAAATCGACTACCATTAGAGAAACATCTTTGGTAAGCTCATCCACTAAAATATGTAACTCAAAAAAGTATTCCGTGTCTTTACTATTCTCATCAACCCATTTAAATTTTACTTTTTCACCTGTTTTCTTTGAAGCAAGTCTAGCTTTTTCTTGTGAATCATTCCAAATGAAAGTAAAAAACTCACCACGAGAATTTACATTATCAGCAAACCATTCAGACAAACCTGAAGGAGTCGATATATATTGATACAATAATTGAGGCGAAGAATTTATAGGAAACTCGATTTCGTAACGTACTTTTTGATCCATGAGCTACATTTATTTTTTTCGAAATATATAGAATATAACTCCGAAAAAAAAGCGTTTTTAAAAATATTTTTTTTTATTAAAAATATGCTTGCAGGCGTTAATTTTATTTTTATATTTGCACCCGCATTCAGGGATGGTTATCCATCCGGAATCATGGCGAGATAGCTCAGTCGGTTAGAGCGCAGGATTCATAACCCTGAGGTCCCGAGTTCAAATCTCGGTCTCGCTACCAAAGCAAAAACCCTAACATCAATATGTTAGGGTTTTTTTATGCTTAAAATTTAAAATATTCTCCAGACCTCAACCTTAGGAATGAAGAAAAAGAGTTAGGAATTTATTTCAAATACCATTGTTACACCCCCCTTACTTCAACAAAAAGGTTAATAACTATTTATTATAAAATACTAACAACAAATTTCTTTCTGAAGTAATTTTACAAAATGGAATTACGAAACCTTATCTGAGAAGATTTCTAGCATTTGTAGGACGGCTAAAAAAACTATCGCTTGTTTTTCTATTACTAAAAAGTGCCACTTGTTGGGATTATTGTCTCAATAAAAATATTTGGCAGTATTATATCACCTACATAAACTAAATATCATGGATTCAGATACATTTATTTTTTGCCTCGAAGCCGTTCCTGATATAGAAACTGACACCATAACCGAAGTAGTAAAAAACTTAGAGCTACTAGCCTCAGAACAAGGCATTACAAGTATTTATAAAACATGTGATACTATTGAAGGGTTAGAAGAAAGTTTAAACGCATTACTTTATGAAGACCATAATTTTAAGAATTATGAAATAATCTACTTAGTAATGCCAGGCGAAGGAAATACCATTTGCATCAATGATTATTACTATAGTTTAGAAGAAATAGCAGAACTCTTCGAAGGAAAATTGACCGGGAAAATTTTGCATTTTGCTAATGCAAAGGCTTTAGACCTAAGCCAGGAAGAGGCGCAATACTTTTTGGATATCACTGGAGCACGCGCCGTTTCTGGTTATGGTGCGAAATCACATAAATCAACCAGCATTAAACTCGACCGAGCATTTTTTAGCCTTTTTGAAGAACAAGATAATGTTATCGAAAATGTAGAAGAATTACATCAAAAATATTATGCAGTTTGTAAACTTCTTGATTTTAGATTGTATTATTAAAATAAATTTTACAGCGTTCGAAATATAAAAATATATGTCATTAAATAAATCGCAACCAAATTCTATACTTTTGAGAACTATTTGTAGTAGTTAAAACAAGTTCAATACAATAGCTTATATTGCATTGATTATAAATTCCATCGCGATGAAAGATTTAAAAAAATATAGTACTAAAACAAAAGCCGCTTTTGTGTTACTTATTGTTATGTTTATCATTTTATTGAATAATTTCAATACACTACAAAACTCTAAAAAAACAAATGAGGATATCAATACAATCTACAATGACCGATTAGTTGTGGCTCGATACATTTTTCAGTATGCAAATGAGCTTTATTTCATAAAAGCAAACGCAGTAGCAACAAAGCTAAATGACGTCCAAAAAAACTATCACATCACGGCGGCACTAAAAAACATTCAAAACATAGATAAACTATATTTAAAAACTGTTTTAACTCCCAAAGAAAAAATATCTTTAACTACATTTCTAGCTTCTTGTTCTGCGATTAATAAAGAGGCTCAAAATAAAAACTGGAATCAAGTTAACTACTCCAGTAATCAAGCTTTACAAACATTGGAGCTGCTGTCACAAATTCAAAGTAAAGAAGGCAAATCAAAATTGACAAATTCAAATACCTTGCACAACGACAACAATCTTATGGGTCAACTTCAGATTGCTTTGCTGGTCATTTTAGCCTGCATCACCTTATATTTATTGATGTCTAAGAAAACTAAAATAAACATCAAAATACCTGAACCTCAAAGTATGAATTGATTATAGTCTAAAAAATATTTATAAGCTAAGAGAATTACATGATAACTGCCAAAGCAAACAGTAATTAAATTAATAACCTAAAGTTGTTAAATATCAGTCACCTTAACATGACAAACCCCTAAACAAAGATTGCTTAGGGGTTTGTATTATATACTAATATAAAAAGCATTACAGCTTAATTTTCAATCAGATAAAATAGTAATTCAGTCAAAAAATCTATCACAGAAATACTTAATTAGAATAAAATAGATAAACGACATTAAGATTAAAATCTATTTAGTTTTAATTAGGATAACACCACTACCACCTTGAGCTCCATAAATAGACGCCGCAGCATCCTTTAATACACTTATACTTTTCACATTATTAGGAAAAATATAGTCAATACTTGATACGATAACTCCATCAACCACAAATAAAGGTTCCGAGATGTTGTTAATTGAGCTCACACCTCTAATAGTTATTTTATTATTCCTTGTGACAGTAACACCAGCTAATCGCCCTCGTATTAGGTCATATATAGTATTATAAATAATTGAGCTTTTATCGTTTTGAGAATCTAATTTTTGAGATGCATTAACCTTGTACTTTTGATTCACTTCAGAATAGCCAATACTAATATCATCACCATTTTTGGCTCGGTCTCTTATCGATTTTTGCGATTCTAAAAACATGAAATTCATTACATTTTCATTATTAAATTTAGAAGACAATAAACCAAACTTATAGGAGTATACATTAATAACTGCTACTTTTTCAGGAAGTAAAACTTCAAAATCCCCTTTACTATTAGTCGTGACATTTGAATAAATAGAATCTAAATATATCCTGGCATTTGCCACTGGTTTATTCTTGTAATCCATAACCTTTCCGGTTAACTTATTTTGCGCATAACCAAAACCAACAAATACGAAGAATACAACTACCAATGTTCTAGAAATTTTCATAATGCTATAATTTATAAATATTATTAAATGTACTAAAAAAGAAATATCAAAATATTTTTTTTTTACTAAAAATAAATGTTCAAGGGAATGAGTAATCCATTAATACCCAAATTACACTACAATAAAACCCGGTTCAAATCAATGGCAGAAAGCGCTATGATTTCATTAATTCATCTAAAATTAAAGTTATTTAACATTTTTAACATAATAAAAACAACTTTACATGTATTTAATCGGTTAATAATGCATTTTATCGAATTTCAAATTGTTTTTAACAAATATTTGATTTATTTTTGGGCTTCAAAACTACCCTTTATGAAAAAAAATTACCTAATAGTTTTTTTTACGATTTTACTGTTTAATCAATTTTCTTTTGCACAATCAATTAATAATTGGCAAATAAAAAATGACTCTGAATCCTCAAGAACTATATCTAAGTCAGATAGAAAAAGTATTCCAAACAATTACAAAGTATTTTCTTTAGATTTTAAATCTTTAAAAATAAACTTCAAATCTGCTTCTAAAAGAGAGTCGAATAATAAATTGGCAACGACTTTACTTTTAGACTTTCCGCTTGAAAATGGAAGTATGGAAAGTTTTACTATAGAAAAAACGAGTGTTCTGCACCCTGATTTAGAAGCTAAATATCCAGAAATTCAATCCTTTTATGGAGTTAGTAAGAAAAATCCGTTAAATAAAATTTACATCAGTATGTCACCTGAAGGTTTTACAGGAGTTATTACAGGTGAAAAAACTATTTATATCGACCCATATTCAAAAAAGAATGTAAATGACTACATAGTTTACGATAGAAAAGATTATGAAAGAAATGCAAATGATTCTTTCGTATGTCATACAGACATGGATAATGAAATAACAAAATCTACATCAAATACGGCCAAGTCTAATAATGCTGTAGATGCTAAATTAAGAACTTATGACTTAGCTGTTGCATGTACATCTGAATACACTGCTTATTATGGTAATACTGTTGCTGGAGCTCTAGCTGCAATCAATACAACTATAACTCGCGTTAATAGTGTTTACAGACGAGATTTAGGTATTCAATTTCAAATTGTAGCCAACAACGACCGATTAATTTATAAAGACAATTTTAATAAGGATTCTACTCCTGACCCAGACCCTTACGAAAATTACGATGGAGGTCAAATGTTAGGTGTTAATTCGGGAAATATTGACGGTTTATTAGGTACTAATTCGTATGACATTGGACATGTATTTAGTACAGGTGGAGGTGGCATTGCGGGGCTAAGTCCATGTACAACAACGTCTGGTACTACAGCAGGAAAAGGAAGAGGAGTTACTGGTATTGTAACTCCACAATACGACCCTTTTGACATTGATTATGTATGCCATGAAATTGGGCATCAATTTGGCGCAGGCCATACACAAAACAACCCATGCCAAATAGCTACAACATCAGCAATGGAGCCTGGTAGCGGTTCAACGATTATGGGGTATGCAGGAATTTGTCCTCCAAACATCCAAAATAACAGTGATGCTTATTTTCATGCTATAAGTATTCAGCAGATAACTGCGACAATGCTTTCAAACACCTGTGAAAGTGAAGCAATTATTACTAATAATGAACCCGTAATAACAGCAGTCCCAGATTATACTATTCCAAAATCGACTCCTTTTATATTAACGGGAATTGCCAGTGACCCAGGAGACACAATGACCTATTGTTGGGAACAAATGAACAATGGAACTTCTAGTGGAACAATGCCTCCTATATCTACAAGCACTAACAGACCAACATTTAGATCATTTTCTCCAACAATTGACCCTTCAAGAACTTTTCCTAATCTTAATGCAATTATTAGTAATACAACCCCAACTTGGGAAGTTTTACCAAGTGTTGCTAGAGCACTAAATTTTAGATTAACAGTTAGAGACAATAATTCTCTTGGAGGACAAAGCAATCAAGATAATATAATTGTTAATATTAATGCGACTGTTGGACCATTTGCGGTAACTGCACCAAATACTTCTGCTACATGGTATGTTGGAGAGTCCAAAACAATAACCTGGGATGTTTTAGGTACTAATACAGCCACATACGCATTAAACGTAAATATAAAACTATCTACTGACGGTGGACTTACCTACCCAATAACTCTTTTAGCAAACACTCCAAATGATGGAACACAAGCTATTACTGTACCAAATAATATTGGAAAAACTAATAGGATAAAAGTAGAGGCTGTTGCCAATATTTTCTTTGATATATCCAATGCTAATTTTGAAATAAAATCCAACAAATTTGACCTAACAACTTCACAATCTTCTGTTTCGGTATGTAAACCTGCTAATGCTGTGTATACAATAAATTATACCCCTGCACCAGGATTTAACGAATCTGTTACATTTTCTGCTGTTGGTTTGCCATCTGGAGCAACTGCAGTTTTTTCGCCAACAACTACAACAAATGCTGGTAGTGTAACAATGACTATTTCAAATAATAGTACGGTTGCAGTAGGAAATCATAATTTTAATTTTAACGGAACCTCTACTACAGCAAACATCAACTTACCACTAACTCTAAAAATATCTGATAACAACATTGGAAATATAACCTTAACTTCTCCAGTAAATGGAGCTGAAAACCAACAAACCTCGGTTTTACTACAATGGAATAACTTAGTCAATGCTTCTTCATACACCGTAGAAATAGCCTCAAACCCAAATTTTTCCACTTTAATCGAAACAGCTACGGTAACTGGGAATTCTTATCAAACAACTAGTTTAACTACTGGAACAATAAATTATTGGAGAGTCAAACCTATTAATCCTTGTTTAACTGGTGCTTATTCAGAAACTTTTTCGTTTCAAATTGCCAGTGATTTCTGCAAAACGTATACCGATAAATATTTTGAAGGAAATGCGGATTGGGAACCTAATTCAACCAATGCTGTTATTGCAAAAATGGATATTACTGATAATATTGTTATTAGTAAAGCAAGCTTCTATATGAAAGCAACTCATGCTTTATTATCAGATATCAAAATGCAATTTAGTGGTCCAACTGGGATTTTTGTTGAAGTATACAATAGAGATTGTACGGGAGCTAATTTTGATGTTACTTTTGATGACAATGGAACCCCATTAGCTTGTGGAGATGTTGATCCGCTTACAGCAGCAGCCCTTGAAGGAGTTCAACAAGCCAGTCAGCCTTTAGCTAAATATAACGGATCAAGTTCATTAGGGACCTGGACTTTATTAGCAACCGACAGAGTATCTAATACTTCTGGAGGAAAACTAACAGATTTTAAAGTTATCATCTGTGGTAAATTACAAATTGTCAATAACATCAGTACAGTAAATAATACAATAAATTTACCTATTAATGCTACAAATACAGTTTTACAGAGTAAATTAGAAGCTACACAACCTACAGCTACTGCTTCTCAATTAGTATACACAATAACACAACTTCCAATCAATGGTGTTTTAAAATTAAATAATGTTGCTATAGTTGTTGGCGGGACATTTACACAAGCTGACATCAATAACAGTTTAGTAAGCTATACTCATAATGGTGTAAATACAAATGCTGACAGTTTCAAATATTCTATAAATGGAATAAATTCTGCCTTTTTAGGAGGTCAAACTTTTAATATTACAATTTGCACACCTGTAACACCAACGTTTACAAGCGTTCCTGCTATTTGTTCTGGTGCAACATTATCTGCATTACCAACTACTTCGTTAAATGGCATAACTGGAAGCTGGTTACCTGCATTGAATAATACCGCTACAACAATTTATACTTTTACACCAACTGCTGAGCAATGTGTAACTACAACAACATTAACAATCACAGTAGATCCAACAACAATAGGTGGCTCAATTAATGGTGGTACTACCGTATGTTCTGGTTCTAAAAGTGGAACGTTAACTTTATCAGGATATAACGGAACAATTCTTAATTGGGAAAGTTCACTAAGTCCTTTTACAACATGGACAAATATCCCTAACACAACTCATACATATATTTCGGATATTTTAAACGAAACTACACAATTCAGAGCTATACTAAAAAGCGGATCTTGTACTACCATCTCTTCTACCCCTACAACAGTGAGCATAATTACAACTACCTGGAATGGTAGCTCATGGGATAATGGTCTACCTAATTCAGCTACATCAGTAATTTTAGCTGGTAATTATACAGCAACCGCAAATTTAACTGCGTGTAGTCTTACTGTAAATAACAATGCTGTAGTTAAAGTAAATCCAGGGTTTAATTTCAATATTGCAGGCGATGTAAGTGTTGCTTCTGGCGCTTCCTTAACATTTGAAAGTAATGCTAACTTGGTACAAACCAAAAACACTAATGGAAACACCGGAAACATTACTGTAAAAAGAAAAACATCTGCTTTGATGCTTTTAGATTATGTATTATGGTCAGCTCCAGTATCTAGTCAGCAATTGCAATTATTCTCTCCGTCTACATTATCGAATCGTTTTTATACCTATAATCCTTCAACTAATTTTTATAATGGTATTGCATCAACGACTAATTTTGCGACAGGAACTGGATACTTAATTCGTATGCCAAATAATCACCCTACAACTCCAACTATTTGGGAAGGACAATTTCAAGGTATACCTAATAATGGAAATTATAATTTAACAGTTACAAACAATACGTACAACGCGATTGGAAATCCATATCCTTCTACCATAAATGCTAATACTTTTATTTCAACAAATAATATTACTGAAGCATTGTACTTTTGGAGAAAAACAAACAATACTTTAAGTTCATCCTATGCAACTTACACTCTTGCTGGTGGTACTGCTAACGCAGGCGGATTGAGCAGTATTATACCTAATGGAATTATTCAGGTAGGTCAGGGTTTTATTGCCAAAGCTACTTCTAACACTATTTCATTTACAAATGAAATGCGTTTAGGTAATAATGGAAACCAGTTTTTAAGAACTAAAAATATAGAGCGAAATAGAATTTGGTTAAACCTCTCTACTCCTACATCACCTGTAAACCAGATGTTAATTGCTTACATGACTGACGCAACTGCAGGAATTGACGCAACAATTGACGGAAAGTACATTAATGACAATCCAATTGCCTTAAACTCATTAATCGAAAATGAGGAATTTATCATTCAAGGTAGAAGCCTGCCATTTGTAGATACTGATATTGTCCATTTAACATTCAAAACTAATGTTAGTGGAAACTACAGTATTGCGATTGATCATGTTGATGGATTATTTGCCAACCAACAAGACATATTCTTGATGGATAAATTAAATGGTTCTATTCATGATTTGAAAAAAAGTGAATATCCTTTTTCATCAGCAATTGGAACATTCAACAACCGTTTTGAATTAATGTATAAAAATTCTAAAACTCTAGGTATTGAAACACCGATATTTGATGAAAACACTATATTAGTTTTCAATCAACAAGGAGTGATAAACATCAATTCTGGTTCAGCAGTTATGAAGAACGTAACAATATTTGATATTAGAGGAAGAATCATTTTTGAGCAAAAAGAAGTAAATGCCAATAAAACTTCAATCCAGGATTTTGGCGCAGCAGAGCAAACTTTAATTATTAAAATAACATCTGACAAAAACGAAGTGGTTACTAAAAAAGTAGTTTATTAATTAATGCTGTTTGTTTAATAAGTGACCAAAATCAAATAAAGAAATCGAAAAATGAAAAACATACTATTAAAATTATACTGTACTCTCTTTTGCCTCTTATCAAGCGTTATAGTATTTGCTCAAATTGGTGATGATACCTCTGATGGGGATTTAGAAAGTGGAGAGCCTCCTATGCCTATAAATGGTAAATTAATATTTTTGGCTATAGCTGGAATTATTTTTGCCTATTACACTTTTAGAAAGCATCAACAAAGAAAAACAATATGAATCTAAAGTAACTTATACTATTTTACACTTTAGACAAAAAGCCTTAATCAAAATTGTACTTTAAAATTTTGATTAAGGCTTTTTAAAATAAAACAGAACTTTGAGTTGACCAACCAAAACTATGATAAAAAGACATTACCACTACCTATAAAATTAGTTAATATTAAATAGTTAAAATCGCTATTAAAACTTATTTTTTTTTAATATTTAAAAACAATAAAAACTCAATTTTGTGAGTTTAATCGGGTTTTATAGGTTTTTATCGATAAAAAAAATAGTTACCTAATTAAAATTATTTTATATTTGGAGCGTAAAATCACGTATATAAAGTATTAATTAACTGGCAATTAAAACCATCCAATTAAAATATACGTAAATGAAAACAAACCTATTTAAAAATTTTAGAATTAACACATTTTTCACCAAATGAAGATAACTTTACTTTTTTCAAAAAATATCTTTTTTACTTTATTTTTTTTATCATTTAGTTTCTTTGGATTTTCCCAATCCTCACAAACATTCAGTACACCGGGAACATATACCTTTACTGTTCCTCCTGGAGTAACGAGTATCAATATTGAAGCATGGGGTGCAGGTGGTGCAGGTGGTGGTGCTACAGGAACAAATTCTTCTGGAGGTGGTGGAGCTGGTGGTGGCTATGCTAGAAGAAATTCATATGCTGTAACTCCTGGTGCTAACTACACTGTAACTGTGGGTACCGGTGGTATAGGTAGCAGAGGTAATGGTACAGATGGAGGGTTTTCATCATTGAGTAGTGGGACAACAACTTACTTATTAGCTGTTGGTGGTAATGCCGCAGGTTCTACAAGTATGAATAATACTTACACTGTAGGTGCTACCGCAGTTACCTCTGGTAATACTGGATTTACGGCTTCTCTTAGTTATTATGGAGGAAAAGGCGGAGATGGTCTATATGGTGGTGGTGCAGGAGGATCAAGCGCTGGTACTGGCTCTAATGGAAATTCTGGTATTGACCAAACTGGAGGAGCAGCAGTAACTGGAGGAGTAAAAGGAGCTGATGGTTCTGCAGATAGTGGAGACGGTGCTTTTGGTACTTCACCAGGTGGTGGTGGTGCAGGAGCAAATGCTTTAACAAAAACTGATAGATCTGGTGGAGGTGGTGGAAATGGACAAGTAATCATTTCATGGACATGTCCTACTTTTAGCTTGAGTAGCACATCCGTAGCAACTCCTTTATGTTCAACTTATACAGCAAATGTATCTGTTACCTCGAGTACAATAGGACTGCCAGTAGGAACCTATACCGTAACCTACAACATTTCCGGGGCTAATACTGCTTCTGGAAATACTGCAACTATGATTGTTACAACTGCTGGCGCAGGAAGTTTCATCACCAGTACATTACCAAATTCAGGATTAACTACAATAACGATAACAAATCTAGCCGCTGGAACATGTAGTAATGCCATTTTATTACTCAACAGTGCAAGTGTGACCGTAGCAGCTACCCCTACTATAACTTCAACTACCCCTAATTCAAGAACTGGTACTGGGACAGTTGCTTTAAGTGCGGTAGCCTCTGCAGGGACAATTTCTTGGTTTGCAGCAGCGACTGGAGGAACAGCATTAGCAACAGGTAATAGTTACACAACTGCATCTATTACAGCCACAACTACCTATTATGTACAATCAACTAATGGATCTTGTACATCAAGTCCCAGAGTAGCTATAGTAGCTACTGTAAACAATCCAGAAATTGCCGTTTCAGGAAATGGGTTCACTATTACAGATGGTGATACTACACCAAGCACTGTTGATTTTTCTGATCTTGGTAGCTCCAATCTTCTCATAGGTTTAACCAGAACCTACACAATTAATAATTTGGGTGCAGCAACATTAAATTTAGGCAGTATAACTATTGGAGGAACAAATGCCTCAGAATTTGTAGCGACAAATCCCCCAACATCAATTGCGCCTCAATCAAGCGCCTCCTTTACTATCACCTTTACTCCTACAGCAATAGGGACCCGAAATGCAACTTTATCATTTACTACTGATGATGCTGACGAAAATCCATATAATTTCAACATAGCAGGAACGGGGGATACAGGAGTAACACCAGAAATTAATTTACAAGGAAACAGCACTAATATTATTGATGGTGATTCTGCCGGGTCTACTACAAATAATACTGACTTTGGGAGTGGAGTGGCTGGAACACCTATCATAAAAACATTTACCATTCAAAATTTGGGTACTGGACCTTTAACACTTACAGGAACGCCTAGAGTTGTAATAAGTGGGGATGCCGCATTTACTGTAACCAGCCAACCAAGCAGCAATTCAATTGCTCCAAGTTCTAGCTTAACTTTTCAAGTTACGTTTAACTCTGTAATCACAGGGAATTTTTTAGCCATTGTAAGCATTGCAAATAGTGATGATACTGAAAGCATTTATGATTTTGTTATTACGGCAAATACGACAGTTACAGGTAGAGAAATAGACATACAAGGAAATGATGTTTCTATTGTTGATGGAGATACTACACCAAGTGCTTTAGACCAAACCGACTTTGGCATCACCGATACAACTACAAAAATAGCGATCCCTTTTCAAATCTATAATTATGGAACTACTGCATTAGGTTTAACAACTACTGTTAATGTGACGCCAGCAGGCTTCTTTACAGCGAGTACCATCCCTACTGCTTCATTAGCTTCAGGCGGAATTACCAGTTTTGTAGTTACATTTACTCCTACTGCAGCAGTAGGTGTTAAAACGGCAACTATCACAGTAACAAATACAGATAATGTGGGTACTCCAAGTGAAACCTCTTATGATTTTATTGTATCAGCAGAAATTAAGACCTCAGCTGCGTTGACAGTTGCTCCGGGAGGCATTACATCCAATCTTAAATTTTGGTTGAAAGCAGATAGCAATATTGGCAGTGTATTAGATGGAGCGACAATGACCACATGGGAAGAAAAAACTTCTGCCAGCACCAAAAATGCAGTAGCAAAACTTGGAAAAGAACCTAAATTTCAACACAATACCAATAAAAATGTAAATTTTAATCCAGTAATTTATTTTAATGGTGCCAATGCGATGGCGGGTGGGCAAGGTTTTAATAATTTGGATATGTATCTTGTTGTAAAGCCAAAAAATACAGTCAACTATATCTCAAGCGTATCTGATGTTTACTGCGGAGATGACATAGTAAACAACAAAAATACTCCACTTATTCAAGATGTAACTGGCTTTTCTATGGGTGCTTCTTCTAGCCGGTATCTTAATGAAGTTGTCGCATATAATCAAGCTGCCTCCAACAATTATGGTGCAGGGGAACTTAGTAACACAAAATCCTACACCGGAGTGAACATATTTAATCCAAGAAATAATGGCACGAGAATGAGTATCTTTAATAATGGTGGGTCTCTCAACAATGGTACTGGTGCTCTAACTACTACTGAAGTAAATACCGGTACTTATAAAAATATTATAAACTCAAGATATTGGTTGGGTGCTAGTGAAACTTTTGGACCAAGTTATGAGGGCGATTTTCTTGAGGTAATAAATTATAACATCAGTAATAATGTAATTGACAGGAGAAGAATAGAGACTTATTTAGCTATTAAATATGGTATTACATTAGGAAATAATGGCACAAGTTTGGATTATTATAACTCTGGTTCCACAGATACAGCCACATCAATTTATGATGCTAGTGCAGGATTTAATTATAATATTGCTGGGATAGGCCGTGATGATAAATCTGAATTGAAACAAAGGCAATCTAAAACTGAAAATACAGTTGATGACATAACCATAGGACTTGGAGGTATTTATGATAAAAACTCAGATAACCCAAATAATTTCATCAATGATAAAGAGTTTTTAGTTTGGGGAAGTAATAACGGAACACTGCTTGCGCAACCTGCAGTAATAGTAAATATGAGTTCGGGGATAACACCCTCATTAAATACAGAAGTTGATTTCATTTCAATAGGACGAACTTGGAGAGTGAAAGAAACTGGCGGTAATATTCCTTCTTGTAAGATTTCTATACCTTCTACATTACTAACATCAACTATAACTCCTCCTGGTGATTTCTTAATGTTTATTTCGAGTACTCCCCAATTTAATCCGACCTCAGAATATAGAGTTATGCGTGTTAACGGCTCAAAACTAGAGACTGATTATGATTTTGACGGAACTAAATACATCACTTTTGGTTATGCTCCTGAGAGAACTTATGAAAGAGCCATCGATTTTGATGGTGTCAATGATTATCTAGATGCAGGTAAAGTTTTAGATTTAAACACCTCCTTTACCGTTTCTGCTTGGATAAAAAGCAGTACGATTAACCAAACAATACTTTCCAAAAGAAACAACCCTTATACTGCAGGGTATGATTTAAGTATAAATGCAGCTGGAAAAGTAGAGATGAGTTGGTTTAATGGAACTAAACAAGCTATAACGTCTTCAATAATAATGCCTACAGAAAAATGGCATAATGTATGCGTGGTATATGATAATTCAACCTCAACAGCAAAATTATATATAGATGGTTTTGAAGATGCAAGTAAAACATTAAGCAATGTACCTGCGAATCCAACACAATCTTTCTTAATAGCAGCCGCAGATGGTGTAACACCTACATCTTTCTTTAATGGTACTATCGATGAAGTTCGCGTTTGGAATGTTGCGCTCTCTGTAAAAGAACTTCGTTATGTTATGAATCAAGAAATTCTAAGTAACGGTTTAGCAACTAATGGAAAAATTATCCCTAATAGCATTACATCTAATGAAATTAGTAGTATACCTTGGTCAAATTTGAGCGCCTATTATCCAATGTCTACCTATACTTTTACTAATGCCAAAGACATATCAAACAACAATAATACGGCTGCATTGCGAAATTTAACAACTGTAGATTTGCAAACTGCACCATTACCATATGAATCATTAACAAATGGAAGCTGGGAAACTCCCGGGACATGGAAAAACAATACTGTTCAAGATATTCCATATAGTTTATCAATAGTAGACGATACTGAAACTATAAACTGGAATATTGTAAAAACAAGTCACAATATTACTTCCGTAGGAAATAAAACTGTTTTAGGCCTATTTGTTAACAGCAACACATTGACTGCAACGACTGTTGGAGGATTACAAACCGACGGAACTAAAATTGAAGTTTCCCATTACTTGAAACTAGATGGAAAAATCGATTTAGTAGGACGATCACAATTGATACAAAAACTAGGCAGTGATTTAGATGCTACCAGTTCAGGTTCATTAGAAAGAGACCAACAAGGACAAGGCAATAGATTCAATTACAACTATTGGAGTTCACCTGTAGGAGCGATTAATAACACTACAAATAACAATAGTTTTACTGTAGCCGGGGTTTTAAGAGATGGAACAAATCCTGCAGCACCAAGAACCATAAACTGGATTAATGGGTATGATGGAGCAACATCACCATTTAGTTTAGCTCGTTTTTGGATTTATAAATTTGATAATTTAGGAAATGATTACGCCAATTGGAGTCAAATAGGCGAAACAGGAACTTTATCAGCAAGTAAGGGATTTACTTTAAAAGGACCAGGAACTTCAGGAACACAAAACCTTACCTTTATAGGAAAACCTAACAATGGAACTATAACAAATACTGTGGGAATTGATCAATTGTTACTAGTGGGTAATCCATATCCATCCGCACTAGATGCAACTAAATTTATTAATGATAATATTAGCGTTATCGCAAACACAACTAGTACCCCATCAATAGACGGTACCTTGTATTTCTGGGAACACTATTCCACTAATAACTCCCATAATTTAGCAGCCTATCAGGGAGGTTATGGCATCAGAAATCTATCTGGTGGACTCGCTCCAAGTTCCACTGGTGTAGATTTCATAAGTGGATCTGGTGCAGCAAGTAAGTTAATTCCTAACCAATTTATTCCTGTAGGTCAAGGTTTCTTTGTGATTGGTAACCTTACAACGGGCGGCGCTGTAACTTTTAATAACAGTCAGAGGGATTTTCATAAAGAAGACGAAACTGGAGTTTCGCAAACAACGTATAGAACTCCTACGCCTTCAAAAGTATCTAACCATTGGACAGACAACAGTAATGCTCCAATTGAGAAAGACACCCATAAAAAAATACGTCTAGGTTTTAATGTTATTGACAAAACATTCCACAGACAAGTACTATTAGCCTTTATGGATGAAAAAGCAAATAGTGAGATGAATGATGGTTATGATGCTTTCAATATTGATGATTCTCCAAGTGATATGTATTTATTAAATGGAGAAAATGAATTAGCCATACTAGGAGAAGGCTATTTTGATGAAGATGCCTCCTTCCCTATTGGTGTTCGAACAGAGGCTGCTGGAAAAGTATCGTTTGGTATTGATGCTCTAGAAAACTTCGACGAAAGTCAAAATGTTTTTATTTATGATAAAGAAACGGATACCTACAATAGCATAAAAAATAAGCTTTATGAAGTAGAACTTCCTGAAGGGTATTTGACTGAACGTTTCTCATTACGCTTTAGGGATAAAACACTTGGTGTAAAAGATGTCACATATGAAAATAGCATTCAAGTGGTCTTTACTCGTTCTAATAATGTTTTGAATATTACAAATGGATCAAATGACAATACAGTAGTTAACGTGTCACTTTTCAACATTCAAGGAAAATTAATGTCTAAATGGGATGTTGCAGACAAGGAACAAACCAGCATTAAAATCCCAATTCAAAACAAAAAATCAGGAGTTTATATTGTAAAATTAAAAACTACTAAAGGAAATATCAATAAAAAAATTATTATCAAATAATTTAAAACAATCCAACTTAAAAAAAAGACTTCCCACAACTGGGAAGTCTTTTTTTTTAAACTAAAATCAGTAAAAGAAATTTAACTAAAACTATAAATCTGGAATTAAGAAATGTTCTTATTCAGGATTAAATTTTTTGGAAAAGTAAATACTATTCAAAAAACAAAAAAACAAACCTATTTTTTCTTCATAATATTTTCATGAAATTTTTTATAAAAAAATAACAACTAAATACTAATAAACTTACAATATTTAAAAAAATATGTATTTTATCGGTTTTATTTGTCCTTAAGCTGATTAATCGCAATAATAAATTTAAATTTACGGAAACAATAAAAAAACTATCAAATACATTTCTACAAAAAGATAAAAAACTGACCCATAATTAAATACAGTAATTAAAATATGAAAAAAATTACTTTAGCGAATAAAAAATTAGTTTTTACCATTAGCCTTTTTTTAATAACATTCTTTGGAATTTCACAAACTACGCAAACATATAGCACTTCGGGCACTTTTACTGTTCCTGCAGGAGTGACCTCACTACAAGTCGAAGCTTGGGGAGGGGGCGGAAAAGGTGGTAAAAAAACCAGTGGTAATAGCGCCTATGGTGGCGGTGGTGGCGGTGCTTATGCAAAAAAATTAATAACTGTTACGCCAGGAACAACTTATACAGTTTCAGTTGGTATAGGAAGCATTACTCAAACCACTACTGCTGCTAGTGATTCATGGTTTGATAACAATACATTAATTCTAGCCAAAGGGGGTAATAGTGTGTCAGATAATTCCACTACAGGAGCTGCTGGTGGTTTATCTTCAAGCTGTATTGGAGATGTTCGCTTTAGCGGTGGTAATGGTGCAAATGGCGCAACTAATGGTGGTGGTGGTGGATCTTCTGCTGGAACTGCTTTAAATGGAACAGCAGCTACAAATTCAAACGGAGCAATTGCACCAAGTGGCGGTGGAAATGGTTCTTCTGGTTCTTCTGGTTCAGCTACTATTAGTGGTTCTTCTCCTGGAGGAGGTGGCGGAGGTGGTAAAAACACTGACGATGGAGCTTTTGGCGGAGCTGGTAAAATAAACGTCACATGGACATGCCCAGTTTATAGCATAAGCACAACAAATGTTGCAACACCAATATGCTCAACCAACAGCGCAACAGTATTAGTAACTTCGTCAGCTACAGATTTACCAGTAGGAACTTATACTATAACTTATAATTTATCTACTCCAAATACCGCAACAGGAAATACCTCAACTATGACCGTAACAGGTGCTGGAAACGGAAGTTTTACCACAAGCACATTAGCAAATTCCGGATCAACTACAATAACAATTACAAATCTGACAAGTGGCGGAACTTCTCCAAATAATTGTAGTTCTTCAATCAGCATCAATAATTCAACAAACGTAACTGTAAATGCAACTCCAACAATTACAAGTACGGCTCCTGGTTCTAGAATTGGTTCCGGAACAGTTGTTTTGGGAGCTACAGCCTCTGCGGGAACAATTTCTTGGTTTGCAGCATCAACTGGTGGAAGCGCCTTAGCCACAGGGACAAGTTTTACGACTCCCACTATTTCAACAACTACAACTTATTATGTTGAAACCACTAATGCTTCTTGTACTTCTTCAAGAACTGCGGTAACAGCTACAGTAAATACGCCAGAAATAAACATGCTTGGAAATGCGATTTCTATCATTGATGGTGATACCACGCCAAGTACCACCGATTGGACAAATTTTGGCTCAATGGAAACCAGTACGGGAATTATCACAAAAACGTTCACGATTCAAAATACTGGAAATGCACCATTAACTATAGGAGCGATAACTATTTCTGGCACTAACGCTGTCGATTTCATAGTTGCCACTAGCCCTAGTGCATCAATTGCTACGGGAGGCAGCTCTACATTTTCTGTTAGCTTTAATCCTAGCACTTTAGGTGTAAAAAACGCTTCAATTTCAATTGTTAACAATGACTCCAATGAAAATCCTTATGATTTTTCCATTCAGGGAACAGGAATCCAAACCTTTTTTGATAGCGATGGAGACGGAGTTTATGACAACTTTGACATTGATGATGATAACGACGGTATCTTAGATGCCACTGAGGAATTAAATTGTAACAACGCAAATGGCCGTAAAGTAGATTATAAATTTTTAAATGAAACCTTTGGAACAGGAGGAAAAACGTCAAGTTTTACTGCTGCCTATAATGCAACAACAACCTATTGTTATGAAGACGGAATTGTAGGTACTAATACAACCGAATGTCCTAGTCAATCAACTTGGATACTAGACGATGGTGAATACACCGTAGTCTCTAAAATAACAGGAACAGTTGCTAGCGATCCTGAAAATATTCATGGGGATTTAGCATGGTATAATGGCGAAGATCATACAACTGGGGATACTAATGGCAGGATGGCCGTTTTTAATGCCAGTTTTACTCCCGGCACATTTTATGAAACTACCATTACTGGAATCCTTTCAAATCTACCCATAACCTATAGTTTCTGGGTATTAAATATTATGGCACCCTCTACTTTCCCCGGTTCAATTTTACCAAATGTGACAGTAGAGTTTTATGATTTATCAAACAATCTTCTTACGACTTTCAACACGGGTGATATTGGCAGATGTTCTGGAAGCACCACTGATAATACATGCACTCAAGGAGTTTGGAAACAATTCACTACAAGTGTCAACTTAGGAAATGTAAATGCGTTTACCATTCGTTTTAAGAATAATGCTCCTGGTGGTGGTGGTAATGACCTTGCATTGGATGATATCCTAATTTCACAAACTTTATGCGATTTAGACAATGATGGTGTTGCTGATATGTTTGATTTAGATGCCGATAATGATGGTATTGAAGACGTTATTGAAGCTGGTTTAGGAAGCTTGAGCAATGCTAAAGGAAAAATTGACGTAAGTTGGGTCGATACTAACGGAAATGGGCTTCATGACAGTGGTGAATCAGCAGCAGCATTACCAGCATTAGATTCTGATGGTGATGGTATTCCGAATTATATTGATTTAGATAGCGATAATGATAGCATTTTTGATGTTGATGAGTCTGGAGCCGGAAATACAAATGCAGTTTCAGGATATCAAAATGGCGATGGGGATATCAATGGCGATGGTGTTGGTGATGGACCGGAATCAGAAACATTTAGAACTAAAGACATCAATGGAGACGGCATAACAGAAGGTTTTGGCGACGGAATATTAGATCTTTATGATTATGGTATCGGAGCAACATTTAATACTCAATATGGAAATTCAGGACAAGGAATTGCAACTGCAAATCCTGCCACAACTTATTTAAAAGATACAGATGCAGACGGAATACCTGATTATTTAGATAATATGTCTAATGGAAGTACATTTGATATCGCTAACACGTTATTAATCTATGATTATAAAACTTTAGATACTAATAATAATGGGATTATTGACGGCACAACTGACATTGATAAAGATGGTATCCTAGACATATTCGATACAAATACGGCTTCTTTTGGTTCACCAAGAGATATCCGAACCAAACTGTTTCTAGATTTTGACGGACGAAATGATTATGGACAAAGCACGGCCATTCTTGGTGGTTTAGCCAATGCATCGCTAATGGCATGGATCAATTTAAACCCTGCATTTACTTCGGAAGGAGTTATTGTAGGACAAAATAATTTTCAAATACGAATTACTGCTGCCAAAAAATTAGAAGCAGTTGTTAATGGAACTTCCGTTCTTTTTAATACCACTTTAAATGTATCACAGTGGTACAATGTTGGCGTAATATATGATGGATCAAATATTAAACTCTATTTAAATGGCGCTTTGGTTGCAAGCCAAGCTAAAACAGGAAGTATTCCAGCAGATGCATCACTGCTTACTTTAGGAAGAGATCCAAGCACAAGTACAAAATATTTTAAAGGAAAAATAGATGAAGTAAGAGTCTTTAATTTGGCTTTGACGGAGTCTCAATTGCAAAGAATGGTTTACCAGGAAATTCAAGATACTGGTTCCCAAATTAGAGGTTTAATTGTTCCAAAAAATGTAGCCTCCTCTCCTATTTCTTTGCCTTTTACTAATTTACTTAGGTATTACAGAATGGATAATTATAAAGATGATATTATTGATGACCTAACAACTCCGGCAATTGATATCATTGGAACAAAAATATACAACCATAAAAACATTCATGTTCAACAAGCACCAATGCCATTCTTAACAGAGCGAAATGGAAGTTTTGCAACAGCGGTAAACAGCCCCACTAAAGAAATCAGAGGTGAAGATATCATGGAACAAGACTGGTCGATAGTACATGTAAAACATGACATTACAGAAACGGCTAACAATATTGATTTAGGAATGCTGGTAGATACAGGAAAAAACATCATAATGAACAATGATACCAAAATACAAAATGATTGGTACTTGAAATTAGATGGGAAAATTGATTTAGTTGGGATGTCACAATTGGCGCAAACTATCGAAAGTGATTTAGACGTTACAAGCTCTGGATATATCGAAAGAGATCAAAAAGGGCAATCTAATATATACAATTATAATTATTGGAGCTCTCCTGTAAGTCCTATAAATACAATTGCAAATAATAGTAATTATACCGTTGCCGGTAGTTTAAAAGATGGAACAAATCCTCTGGCTCCAATAGCAATAAATTGGATTGGTGGCTATGACGGAGCTCCTACATTTCCTATAAGCTTGGCCAGATATTGGCTTTATAAATTTGATGATTATACTAATGATTATGCTAATTGGGCTCAAATAACTGAAAATGACCCAATACGAGTAGGTCAAGGATTCACTTTAAAAGGAAGTGGAGGTCCATTAGGAACTCAAAACTATACTTTTATTGGAAAGCCAAACAATGGATCAATAACAACAAATACAGTTGGTGATGATCAATTATTATTAACCGGAAATCCTTATCCATCTGCACTGGATGCCGAAGCTTTCATAACAGCTAATATAAATTCAAATCCCTCCACAGATGGAACATTATACTTCTGGGAACATTATGACAGTAACAACACCCATATTTTACGCGATTATCAAGGAGGTTATGCCGTTAGAAATTTAACTGGAGGATTAGCGCCATCAGCGGCAGGCGTTGATTTTATCAGTCAGTCAGGAACTCCTTCAAGAGGTATTCCTAACCGCTATATTCCGGTTGGGCAAGGATTTTTTGTGAATGGGAAAATTGGTTCTGGAGGAACCGTTATTTTTAACAATAGCCAAAGAGGTTTTCATAAAGAAAATGACGCTTTGAACTCAAATGTAATGTACAAAACTACCTCCAGCAAAGAAAAAGCATGGAACAACAATGATAATGATGTAGTAATAAATGACACTTATAAAAAAATTCGATTGGGATTTAATTCCTATAATGACCATCACAGACAGGTATTGCTAGGGTTTATGGATGAAAAAGCGACCAGCGAAATGGATCTCGGTTATGATGGTTTAAATATCGATGACTTTCCTAATGATATGTATTTTTTGAATGGGGAAAATCAACTGGTAATTCAAGGTGAAGGTTTTTTTGACCTCGATGCTTCCTACCCTATTGGTGTAAAAACGGATGCCGCTGGTAAAGTAAAATTCATGATTGACGGTTTAGAAAATTTTGATGCTAACCAGCCTATTTTTCTATACGATGATGAAACTAAAATATACCATAATATCCGAAATGAAGCTTTTGAAATCAATCTAACAGTAGGTGAACATCATTCTCGTTTTTCATTACGATTCAAAGATAAGACATTAAGTGTTAACGATGAAACCAGTATTGATGATGTAATAAGAGTAGCCCACTCACAAAGCAAAAACACAATAATAATCAACAACAAAACACTAGACACGACTGTTCAAGAAGTGAGTTTATTCAATATTATTGGACAATCAATAACCACTTGGGAAATTGAAAATCAAGGACAATATGACATACAACTTCCAATTAAAAAAATAAGTTCAGGAGTGTATATTGTAAAACTAAAAACTTCAAAAGGAGCGCTTAGCAAAAAAATAATTATCAAATAATTTCAAGTTTAATAAACTTCAAAAAGAGAAAACTGTCTGTAAAGGCAGTTTTTTTTTATATCTAAATTAATCCAGAAATAAGAAAAAAAGTAAACTTCATAAATTATTTTTTTAAAACGAGTAGTTTATCGGGAGATAAAATCCTTTTATCGAAAAAAGGATTATTTTCGATAAAATACCATTATAAATACTTAATTTTAAGATAATTAAGTGTCTAACACCAAAAAAAACAATATATATAATCCGAATAAAATCATGGCTGTTGTCATTTTTTCATTGCAACTCTAAAATAAGATATACAGAATAACAACAGGTTGATTCATTTTTTCATTGCAAATAATACCACTACAATAAACTTTATTTAACTTCTGTAAACATCATAGATAATTTTCTATATCCGGTTTACAAAATCTAATTGTTTGATTAAAAAGTGTGCATATTATGAAAAAAAACTACTCTAGATTCAATATAAATTTAATTTTTGTATTACTAAATTCGAAGAATTCTCTTTTGATTGTTTTGATTGTTTTTCTGTTCAGTTTGGATAATTTCGCCCAATCCATATCGAATTTTAATCCAATTAATGCTTGTGCCAATTCTGGGGCTTCAGTGATTATAACTGGAACTGGTTTTAGTGGAGCGACTTCTGTAACCTTTAATGGAATAGCTGCGGCTTCATTTACGATAGATAGCAATACTCAAATAACCGCAATATTAAGTGCCTCTGCTACAACTGGATTTATTTCGATCACACCCGCTTCAGGTTCGGATATTATTAGTTCGGGCACTTTTACGGTAAATCCTATTTTGGTTCCTTCAGTATCAATTGTTGCTAGTCCGGCAAGTCCTATATGCTCCGGAACATCCGTAACCTTTACTGCAACTCCTGTAAATGGTGGCAGTACTCCAACTTACCAATGGTATGTAGCTGGTATTGCTGTTGGAACGGGTCCTACCTACACTACGAGTACACTTGCAAATGGCAATCAGGTAAAAGTTGAAATGACTTCTAATGCAACCTGCACGGTTCCTGCTACAGTAACTAGCAACATCATAACAATGACTGTCAACACTGCAGTGACACCATCTGTGGCTATTGAATCAACCCAAACAACATTTTGCGAAGGAACATCCGTGACTTTTAGCGTTGATGCGGTGGTCAATGGTGGCCTATCCCCAACCTATCAATGGAGAATAAATGGTGCTCCAGTTGGCAACAGTTCAACTTTTACCTCAACGATACTTTCAAATAATGATGTTATTACATTAGATTTAACATCTTCAGCAACTTGCGCTACACCGGCAATGGTTAGCAGTAATTCTATTCAGGTTAAGGTTAATCCAAACTTACCCGCAAGTGTGAGCATTGTTTCAGACGATGCCGATGATACCATTTGTGCAGGAACAAGTGTCACTTTTACAGCCACTCCAACCAATGCCGGAACTACTCCAGTTTATCAATGGTATGTAGGAGCAACTCCTGTGGGTTCAAATAGTGCATCCTACACCACTTCAAGTCTTACAACCGGACAATCCGTATCGGTAGTGATGACTTCAAATGCAGTCTGTGCTGCAGGCAGTCCGGCAACAAGTAATGCAATTGCTACAACCGTGAATCCAAACTTACCTGCAAGTGTGAGCATTGTTTCAGACGATGCCGACAATAGTATTTGTGCAGGAACGAGTGTCACTTTTACAGCCACGCCAACCAATGGTGGAACTACTCCAGTTTACCAATGGTATGTAGGAGCAACTCCAGTGAGCTCAAATAGTGCAACCTACACTACATCCAGTCTTACCACCGGACAATCCGTATCGGTAGTGATGATTTCAAATGCAGTCTGTGCTACAGGCAGTCCGGATACAAGTAACGCAATTGTTACAACCGTGAATCCAAACTTACCTACAAGTGTGAGCATTGTTTCAAACGATGCCGACAATACCATTTGTACAGGAACAAGTGTCACTTTTACAGCCACTTCAACCAATGGTGGAACTACTCCGGCTTACCAATGGTATGAAGGAGCAACTCCAGTTGGTCCAAATAGCACAACCTACACCACATCAGGTCTTACAACCGGACAATCCGTATCGGTAGTGATGACCTCAAATGCAGTATGTGCCACTGGCAGTCCAGCTACAAGTAATGCTATTGTAACAACTGTCAATCCAAACTTACCTGTAAGTGTGAGCATTGTTTCAAACGATGCCGACAATACCATTTGTGCAGGCACAAGTATCACTTTTACAGCCACTCCAACAAATGGCGGAACTACTCCAGTTTACCAATGGTATATAGGAGCAACTCCTGTTGGTTCAAATAGTGCAACCTACACCACAACAGGCCTTACAACCGGACAATCCGTATCGGTGGTTATGACTTCAAATGCAGTCTGTGCTACAGGCAGTCCGGCTACTAGTAACGCTATTGTCACAACTGTCAATCCAAATTTACCTGCAAGCGTGAGTATTGTTTCAAACGATGCTGACAATATCATTTGTGCAGGAACAAGTGTCACTTTTATAGCCACTCCAACCAATGGTGGAACTACTCCGGCTTACCAATGGTATGTAGGAGCCACTCCAGTTGGTTCAAATAGTACAACCTACACCACATCAGCCCTTACAACCGGACAATCTGTATCGGTAGTGATGACCTCAAATGCAGTTTGTGCTACAGGCAGTCCTGACACAAGCAATACGATTGTTACAACCGTGAATCCAAACTTACCTGCAAGTGTGAGCATCGTTTCAAACGATGCCGATAATATTATATGTGCAGGAACAAGTGTCACTTTTACTGCCACTTCAACCAATGGCGGGACAACTCCAGCGTATCAATGGTATGTAGGAGCAACTCCAGTGGGTTCAAATAGTTCAACCTACACTACATCAGCACTTACCACTGGACAATCCGTATCGGTAGTGATGACTTCAAATGCAATCTGTGCTTCTGGTAGTCCCGCAACAAGTAATGCTATTGTAACAACCGTTAATCCGAACTTACCTGTAAGTGTTAGTATTGGAGCAACGGCGACAACTATATGTGCTGGCACATCAGTAACCTTTACCGCAACTCCAACCAATGGAGGTACGACACCTGCTTACCAGTGGAAGGTAAACGGAGTAAATGCAGGAACAAACAGCAACACATTTACAACAACCACTCTTACCAATGGACAAATAGTTACAGTCATATTAACATCCAATACTACACCTTGTGCTACAGGAAACCCCGCAACTAGTAATAGTATTACAATGACGGTGAATTCTTTAGTTACGCCGTCGGTAAGCATTTCTAGCACCTCAACATCAATATGTTCAACTGCTGGAACTTCAGTAACTTTTACTGCAACTCCAACCAATGGAGGAAGTGCTCCAACATATCAATGGCAAAGAAATGGAACAAATATTGGCGGAGCAACCTCTTCTACTTATACTACTACATCACTGGCAAATCCTTCAACAATTACAGTGATAATGACTTCTAACGCTACTTGTGCATCACCGACTACTGCTACAAGTAATAGTATTTTGATGACAGTTTATACTGGAACGCCTTCTCTTCCTGCAAATGCAATATCAGGGCCGACAGCAGTTTGTCCTGTTACTTCAACTACATATTCTGTATCAGCCGTAGCTGGTGCGACTCTTTATACTTGGGCTTTTCCTACAGGTTGGGTGATAAATTCAGGCCAAGGAACCATATCAGTCAATGCAACTGCAACGGGATCAGCCGTAATAGGAAACAATCAAAACATTACCGTTCAAGTAAGTAATCCTTGTGGCAATGGCAATACAAGAACTTTTAACGTTGACGTGAACACATTTGCGGCCGTAAACCTTGGAGCTGATATAAGCATGTGTTCCGGAACAAGTATTAGTTTAAACCCAATATTAACTGGTAATGCAAATGCACTACCCACGTTTACTGCTTCCAGTGGAACTATTAGTGGAGGGCCTTATCCTGCAACCTATATTTATACACCTAGTATTTCAAATGGCACCGTTACAATCAATGCAACTTCAAACGATCCTGTTGGAGGTTGTAACGCTGGTACAGACCAATTAATTATTACTGTGAATCAGACTGTAGTTATTACTTCACAACCCGCAGCCACCCAAACCGTGTGTTCAGGAAACAATGTTAGCTTTAGTGTAACGGCAACCGGCACGGGATTAACTTACCAATGGAGAAAAGGAACTACAAATCTTTCTAACATCGGTAATATTTCCGGGGCTAATACTGCAACCTTAACCCTAACCGGTGTTTTAACAA
Organism: Flavobacterium labens; assembly: GCF_048286755.1. Classification (NCBI taxonomy): domain Bacteria; kingdom Pseudomonadati; phylum Bacteroidota; class Flavobacteriia; order Flavobacteriales; family Flavobacteriaceae; genus Flavobacterium; species Flavobacterium labens. Next base: position 163,334 of record NZ_JBLVPL010000002.1, read on the forward strand.
CTGATGCAGCTACAAATTATAATGTAGTAATAACAGGAACAGCACCATGTAATGTTGTAACTTCAAATAACGCCACTCTAATTGTAAACGAAGTGGTCACAATTAGCGCACAGCCTGCCGTTAACCAGACCGTATGTTCAGGAAATTCGGCAAACTTTAGCGTTACAGCAACGGGTACCGGATTAAATTACCAATGGAGAAAAGGAACTACAAACTTAGCCAATGGCGGATCAGTATCAGGGGCTAATACTCCAACCTTATCCATTAACCCCGTCGTATCGGGCGATGCTGCTACAGATTATAATGTGGTCATAACAGGAACAGCTCCTTGTACTGCTGTGACTTCTAATAATGCCGCTTTAATTGTGAATGATGCGGTAGTTATTACTTCGCAACCTGCTGCCACACAAACCGTATGCTCAGGAACCAATTTAAGTTTTAGTGTAACAACAACTGGTACTGGATTAACTTACCAATGGAGAAAAGGAACTACAAATCTTTCTAATGTGGGTAATATTTCTGGCGCTAATACTGCAACCTTAACCTTAACTGGAGTTTTAACAACTGACGCCGGAAGTTATAATGTAATAGTGAGTGGAGCCAGTCCTTGCCCTGGAGTCACTTCATCCAATGCCGTATTAGTCGTTAACCAAGTGGTGGCTATCAGTGACCAGCCTGCCGTTACCCAGACCGTATGTACAGGAAATTCGTTAAACTTTAGCGTAACTGCAATGGGTTCTGGATTAACCTATCACTGGAGAAAAGGAACAACAAACCTTACCAATGGCGGAGCAATATCTGGGGCCAATACCAATACCTTAACCATTAACCCTGTAGTATCGGGCGATACTGCTGCAGATTATAATGTGGTCATAACAGGAACAGCACCATGTACTGCTGTAACTTCAAATAATGCCGCTTTAATTGTGAATGATGCAGTAGTTATTATTTCCCAACCTGCAGCCACACAAACGGTATGTTCAGGAATCAATGCAAGTTTCAGCGTAACGGCAACCGGTACAGGTTTAACTTACCAATGGAGAAAAGGAGCTACAAATCTTTCTAACATCGGTAATATTTCCGGAGCTAATACTGCAACCTTAACCTTAACCGGTGTTTTAACAACTGATGCCGGAAGTTATAATGTAATAGTAAGTGGCACAAGTCCTTGTGCTGCGGTTACTTCATCCAATGCTGTACTGGTTGTAAACCAAGTGGTGGTAATCAGTGCCCAGCCTGCCGTTACCCAGACCGTATGTACAGGAAATTCGTTAAACTTTAGCGTAACTGCAACTGGTACAGGATTAAATTACCAATGGAGAAAAGGAACTACAAACCTTACCAATGGCGGATCAGTTTCAGGGGTCAACACCAATACCTTAACCATTAACCCCGTCGTATCGGGCGATGCTGCTTCAGATTATAATGTGGTCATTACAGGAACAGCACCATGTACTGCTGTAACTTCAAATAACGCAGCTTTAATCGTGAATGATGCGGTAGTTATTACTTCACAACCTGCTGCCACACAAACCGTATGCTCAGGAATCAATGCAAGTTTCAGCGTAACGGCAACCGGAACAGGATTAACTTACCAATGGAGAAAAGGAACTACAAATCTTTCAAACGTCGGTAATATTTCAGGGGCTAATACTGCAACCTTAACCTTAACAGGTGTTTTAACAACTGACGCCGGAAGTTATAATGTAATAGTAAGTGGCACAAGTCCTTGTGCTGCGGTTACTTCGTCAAGTGCTGTACTGGTTGTAAACCAAGTGGTGGCAATCAGTGCCCAGCCTGCCGTTAGCCAGACTGTATGTACAGGAAATTCGGCAAACTTTAGCGTAACAGCAACAGGTACAGGATTAAATTACCAATGGAGAAAAGGAACTACAAACTTAGCCAATATCGGATCAGTATCAGGGGCTAATACTCCAACCTTAACCATTAACCCCGTCGTATCGGGCGATGCTGCTACAGATTATAATGTGGTAATAACGGGAACTTCTCAATGTACTGCTGTAACTTCAAATAATGCAGCTTTAATCGTGAATGATGCGGTAGTTATTACTTCACAACCTGCTGCCACACAAACCGTATGCTCAGGAACCAATTTAAGTTTTAGTGTAACAACAACTGGTACTGGATTAACTTACCAATGGAGAAAAGGAGCTACTAATCTTGTGAACGGTGGAAATATAAGTGGGGCTAACAGTCCTTCTTTAACAATCTCAAATGTAACGACTGCGGATGCTGCAAATAATTATAATGTAGTGATTACAGGCACAGGTCCTTGTGTACCTGTAACTTCAAATAATGCGATTCTGCTTGTGAATAAAAAAGTTGTCATAGGAACGCAACCATCTAATGTGGGAATATGCGCCAGTAGTACTGCACAGTTTGGCGTAGTGGCTAGCGGTGATGGTCTTACTTACCAATGGTATAAAGGAACCTTTCCTGGCATTGCAGTTGCCAATACTGCTTTTATTACAGGGGCTCAAACAAATGTTTTAAATTTCAGTCAGGCATTTTTACCAGATGATGGTGTTTATTATGTTGTTGTAAGTGGTGCAAGTCCATGTGCTTCTCTAAAGTCAAATGAAGTAACATTAAATGTAGACCAATCCATTCAAATTACAACACAACCTATTGCCCAAACTGTCTGTGAAGGTGCTAGTTGTAGCTTCTCAGTTGCTGCCAATGCAGGCGGTGATCCTATTACTTATCAATGGAGAAAAAATGGGACCAACATTTCAGGTGCAACAACTGCAACCTATACAATTGCAACAACAGTTTTGGTAAATGCAGGTAATTATGATGTGGTTGTTTCAGGACCTTCTGGTTATACTTGTCCAACGGTTACTTCTGTTAGTGCAGCACTTACGGTTACACCAACTGTTGGCTTACCAACAGCGATTACCATATCTGCAGGAACGCAACCAAGTTGTCAAATAACAGCTTCCACTCCAACCACTACATTCGCTACCGCAGCTACCAACAGTACTAGCTTTAACTGGTCAGTAAGTAATCCCGCAGCAGGTACTATCAACTCATCAGGAGTAATTACATGGGCAACAGGATTTTCAGGTTCAGTAAATATACAGGCAACCGCAAATGGTTGTAATGGCCCTTCCTCTCAGGTAGCCAGAACAGTTATTATTACGCCAACAGTTGGAACACCGACAGCGATTACAGTATCTGCAGGAACAGAACCAAGTTGTCAAATAACTGCTTCTAGTCCTACTACTACCTTTGCTACCACAGCTACTAATAATACCGGCTTTAACTGGTCCGTGAGTAATCCGGCAGCAGGGTCTATCAACTCATCAGGAGTAATGACATGGACAACAGGCTTTTCTGGGTCAGTCAATATCCAAGTAACGGCAAATGGTTGTAATGGTCCTTCAGCACAAGTAATCAGAACAGTTACTGTTACACCAACTGTTGGTACACCAGCAGCAATTACCGTATCTGCAGGAACACAACCAAGTTGTCAAATAACAGCTTCTTCTCCAACCACTACCTTTGCTACCACAGCTACCAACAATACAAGCTTTAACTGGTCAGTAAGCAATCCAGCAGCAGGAACTATCAACTCATCAGGAGTAATGACATGGACAACCGGATTTTCTGGTTCAGTCAATATTCAGGTAACAGCAAATGGTTGTAATGGTACTTCAATACAAATAATCAGAACGGTTAATGTTACACCAACTGTTGGCACACCAACAGCGATTACTATATCTGCAGGGACTGAACCAAGTTGTCAAATAACAGCTTCTTCTCCAACCACTACCTTTGCTTCCACAGCTACCAACAGTACTAGTTTCAACTGGTCAATAAGTAATCCGGCAGCGGGAACTATCAGCGCATCAGGAGTGATGACATGGGCAACAGGTTTTTCTGGGTCAGTCAATATCCAGGTGACAGCAAATGGTTGTAACGGTACTTCAACACAAGTAACCAGAACAGTTATCGTTAACCCTACCCCAAATGCAGTTGCAACAAATTCAGTACAAACAATTTGTTCAGCAAGTGCAATTACAACAATGGTTTTGTCTGGAAATGTAGCTTCAACGACTTTCAATTGGGTTAGAAACAATACTGGAACTGTAACTGGGATCTCAAATAGTGGGAGTGGAAACATAAGTGGAAGTCTAACTAATACTACTAATGCACTAGTAACCGTAACTTTCACCATTACTCCTACAGCTAATGGATGTTCTGGAACACCTATAACCACAACAGTTCTCGTTAATCCAACTCCAAATGCAGTAGCAACAAATTCGGCTCAAACAATTTGTTCAGCAACTGCAATTACAACAATGGTTTTATCTGGAAATGTAGCTTCAACGACTTTTAATTGGACTAGAAACAATATAGGAACTGTAACCGGAATTGCCGCTAGTGGAACTGGTGATATTAGTGGAAGCTTAACTAATACAACTAATTCACCCGTAACCGTTACTTTTACAATCACACCTATAGCCAATAGTTGCAATGGAATCCCAATAACAGCAACTGTTTTGGTAAATCCAACTCCCAATGCGGTTGCAACTCCAGCATCACAAACAATTTGTTCAGGAACTGCAATTACAATGATAGTTTTATCTGGAAATGTAACTTCAACGACTTTCAATTGGAATAGAAACAATACAGGAACTGTAACAGGAATTGCCGCCAGTGGAAGTGGAAACATTGGCGGAAGCTTAACTAACACTACTAATACACCCGTAACCGTTACTTTCACTATTACTCCTATAGCTAATGGATGTTCTGGAATACCAATATCAGTAACAGTTCTCGTTAACCCTACACCAAATGCAGTGGCAACAAATTCGGCTCAAACAATTTGTTCAGCAAGTGCCATTACAACAATGGTTTTATCAGGAAATGCAGCTTCAATGACTTTCAATTGGACTAGAAACAATACAGGAACCGTAACAGGTATACCAAACAGCGGAAATGGAGACATTAGTGGCAGCTTAACTAATACAACTAGTTCACCTATAACCGTAACTTTTACAATCACACCTACGGCTAATGGTTGCAATGGAGCACCAATAACAACGACAGTTTTGGTGAATCCAACTCCTAATGCGGTTGCAACTCCAGCGTCACAAACGATATGTTCCGCTAGCGCAATTACATCAATAATTTTATCTGGAAATGTAGCTTCAACGACTTTCAATTGGACCAGAAATAATACAGGAACGGTTACGGGAATTGCGGCTAGTGGAAGCGGAAACATTAGCGGGATTTTAATTAATACAACTAGTGCTCCAATAACAGTGACTTTCACCATTACCCCTGCAGCTAATGGATGTGGAGGAACACCTATAACTGCAACAGTTACAGTTGATGCTACTTCTGTTGGTGGTTCAATAACTGGTTATTTTAGTACTACTCCGACAATAATAAGTAATTTAATTACTGCCTGCCATTTAGGTAGTGGTACACTTAATTTAAGTGGTTTTGTTGGAAATATTCTGCGATGGGAATACACTACTAATGGTGGCGTAACTTGGGTGCCTATTGCAAATATAAGTACTGTAAATAATTTTACGAATATCAGCCAAACAACATTATACAGAGCAGTAATTAAAAATGGGACTTGCGGTCTTGCCTATTCAGCCTTAGCGTATGTAAATGTCATTCCACCAAATATCAAACCAGATCCTGTATCGGCATCACCATCAACTTTATGTTTGGGAAGCTCTTCTTTATTTACTTCCCAAAGTAGTTATGGTACTGGGCAATTTTTGCAAGGCGGTGATTTTCAAACGGGTCAATTGAATACGCAAGACCCTAGAGGCTGGTTAGTAGATGGTTCGCCTGGAGGTTATACCGCATCTGCCAATAATACAAGTTCTAATCATTGGGCAGGTACAAACCCACATCCTTTTCCAGGCGGAATAATTTATGATTCTGGTGATCCAAAATTCGCAATTGCGAATGGCCCGTTGACTTCAACCTTACAAACGCCAATATTTAATTCATTAGGCTTAACAACCTTTTCATTTGGATTTGATCAGGCCTATAAATTATTGACTGGAGACCGCATACTCATTGAACTTTCATTGAACGGTGGCGCAAGTTATACCGTTACTTTACAAGATATTACCGGACCAGCTCAATCAGCCCTTTTTAATACCTTTGCGAATGACAATACTTCCTTCGATTTACAAAATTACATAGGACAAACACAATTAAGAGTAAAATTTACTTTTATAGGGGCAAATACAAATAGTGCTTGGGCGCTAGATAATTTTAAATTCCCGGATGCGCCACCAAATCAAACTATAGAATGGACTGATGAAGATGGAAATATAATTTCAACAACAAATACGGCGAGTATAACACCTGTTTCGCCAGGGGTTCAGGTTTATGGTGTCACAACTTTAATTAATGGATGTAGAAGTTCAGGAATAGATGGAACTGAATTTGTTACCGTTAATGTAAACTTTGCTTATGCAGGGAAAGATCTTGCAATTGTAGCTGCTGACTGTGGTAATAATACGGTAACTCTTAATGCTTATGACAATAGGCTTACTGCCGCGCAAAATATAGCAAAAGGAGCTTGGGACAATAATTATATAACAGATACTGCTATAGGTACAGGTGCCACCGGAAAATGGACTATTAAATCAAGTACCGCAATAAGCCCTTGTAATACCGCAACCTTTTTACCAAATGATACCGATCCTAATGCTACGTTTACAGGTGATGCTGGAACTTACGTATTAACGTGGACAGCAGCTGGTTGTTCAGATGATGTTAGTGTAGTTTTGAGAGATTGTGCTACAATCAATTTTGACGGGGCAAATGACAATATAACCTTTAAAGATAATTATGATTTCACAGCTCCATTTAGTATTGAAGTTTGGGTAAAACCAAATGCTGTAACGGGGACACAAACCATCTTTTCTAAACGCGATTCTAATAATCTGTCTACTGGTTATGATTTGAAATTGACAGGGGACAAAATTTCATTCAATTGGAATGGAGCAGGAACAATTATCTCTAACAATGCCATTAGCACAAATAGATGGTATCATATTGCAGTTACCTTCAGCGGTGCAACTTATCGATTGTATATTGATGGTATCGAAGTAAAAAATGAATCGGGTATATTACCGACTACTAATAATTTTGATTGTATTTTAGGGGCAATGAATAGATTAGGAAGTCAACCAGTGAGCTATTTTAATGGTTGGATGGATGAAGTCAAAATTTGGAATAAAGCATTAACTCCAGAACAATTACACCAAATTATGAATCAGGAAATTAAAAGCAACGGAACTGCCGTTTCTGGAGTAATCATTCCTGTAGATGTAAACGGATTGTCATGGACAACAGATTTATTAGGCTATTACCAAATGAGTTCTATTAGTTGTGGTTATCTCAATCCAACAAAAGGAACTGCGGTAGGTAAATTAAGAAATATTACCAGCGCACAAGAACAAACTGCTCCTATACCATATACTTCAAGAGTTAATGGTCAAGATTGGAGTACGGATAATACCTGGACCTATTTTAATGTTTGGGATGCGCCAAATAGCTTAGGAGTTGATAATAGTACTCCAATTGATTGGAATATTGTACAAATATCACACAACATTAATTCCGGAAATAAAGACATTACAGTATTAGGTTTACTTTCAACTGCTGGAAAATTAACAATAGCTGATCCTGTTGTAACTACTCCAATAGAAAATAATGACGGACAAGGCTTATGGGTTACCCTTTATTTATTATTGAACGGTAATATTGATCTTGTAGGAGAATCGCAACTCGTTCAAAAAAGATATACAGCAACTCAATACGATGAAAGTATTTTAGACGAAACCAGTACCGGATATATTGAGCGAGACCAACAAGGCAAAAAAAATAGCTTCAATTATAACTATTGGTCATCACCGGTAAGTATTCAAGGTAACTTAAACAATTCCCCTTTTGCCATTTCAAATGTTTTAAAAGACGGAACAAATTCATTAATCCCGAGTACTATTGATTTCAATGATGGTGCCTTTTATGCAGATGTAGTTTCAAATCCTATAAAAATAAGTAACCGCTGGTTATGGTCTTATAATTCACAAACACTTAATTCAAATACAGCCTTAGATGATTATTATCAATGGAAATATGTTGGCAGTACCGGTTTGATCAAAACAGGAGAAGGATATACCATGAAAGGAACTGGTGGTATTGCACCAATCACTGCCCTCCAAAACTATGTCTTTATAGGAAAACCTAATTCTGGGACTATTACATTAACAATACCTTATAATCAAACGTATTTAGTAGGAAATCCATATCCATCAGCAATGGACGCTAATTCATTCATAAGAGACAACTTAAAAGATTGTTCAGGATGCACAAATACTGTGAATGTATTCAATGGAGCACTTTATTTTTGGGATCATTTCGGCTTGTCAAACAATCATGACTTAGCTGAATATGAAGGTGGTTACGCAACCTACACCTTAATGGGAGGAGTGGCAGGAATTGCTGATAGCCCTTTAACTGCAACTGGAGCTGGTACCAAAGTGCCACAACGATACATCCCCGTAGGACAAGGATTTTTTGTTGATGCTTATCAAGATTCTCAATTAACAGGATCTGAAATTCCAGCTTCGGTTACTGGTGGTACATTATTTTTTAAAAATAGCCAACGAGTATTTGTCAAAGAAAGTCTAGCAAACTCTCTCTTTATGAAAACAAGTGGAACAACTAAATCAAATGCAAAAGACACAGATGCAGAAACCGAAACAAGATCAAAAATAAGGCTAGGTTTTGATTCGTCACTTGGTGTGCACCGACAACTATTACTTGGCGCCGATAGTAGCACTACCTCAATGTTCGACATTGGTTATGATGCTCCAATGTTTGATTTGAGTATCGATGATATGTTCTGGGAAATCAACAATATTGAATATGTCATTCAAGCTGTTACTGATTTTAATGAAAATCAAATAATTCCTTTAGGCCTTACTGTAGGAACCGAAGGGAAAGTAAAAATAAAAATCGATACTCTCGAAAACATATCTAATAGCACTGAAATTTACCTCCATGATAACGTAACGGGAATTTATCATAACATTCGTAATAGTGATTTTACAATTTCATTAGCCGTTGGCGAATACAGAAACCGTTTCTCTCTTCGATTCACAAACAAAACACTTGATGTTGATGAAAATAATTTGAATGACGGACTAATAGTTTTATACTCTAACAATTATAAAGTCTTAATTATTCAAAATAAAGCTCTCAATTCAACAGTAGATGAGGTGCGTCTATTCAATCTATTAGGGCAAGCTATTGCAAATTGGGATGTGAAAAATGAAAATCAAACCAAAATTCAAATTCCAATCAAAAATTTAAGTTCAGGAGTATACATCATAAAACTAAAAACTTCAAAAGGAGCATATAGCAAAAAAATCATTATCAAATAAATGTATGTTTCCGGTAGATAATCAGATTCGATTAAGTAAATATTAATCTGAATTTTAATAATTGATTTAAATTATTATTTATATTTGAATTACAATTTTGGATTTACATCCAAAGAAAAAAAGAAAAAACCATTTAAATTTATAAAAATGAAAAAGATAATAGCATGTATAGCAATCGCATTTCTGACTGTGAATCTTAGTGCGCAAGAAAGTAAAACTGCCACAAAAGAAAAAGTTAAAAAAGAATCCTGTTGCGCTAAAAAAGATTCCAAATCAAAAGCGATGAGTGCGGATGAAATAGAAAAATGTCAAGCAAAATGCAAAGCTGAAGGAAAAAAGTGTGATGCATCATCAGCAAAAGCAAGCGGAAAAAAGTGTTAATCTAAAAAATATAAATTTCTATTTCCTATAAAAAACGCCTCTAGATTTAGAGGCGTTTTTCTATTTTTATAAATAACTAAGTGTTTTTTATTTGACTTTTACACTCCATTCAAAGTCCATTTCAGAAACTTGAACTCCTTTTTCATCTGTTCCAATAGACTTCATCCAAAAGGTTTGTCCTTCTCCAGTAGCAATTGTTTTTTCAATTGCTTGTTCAATTAAATGACCATCGGCACAGGCAAAAGTGATTCTACCCGTTGCTTTTTTTGTGAAATTACCTTTATTGTTAGCAACAAGCATCGATATTTTCCTGCCACTTCTCTGAATTTGAAACATCACCAAAGCTCCTGTAGAAAGCTCCGCAGCCATCGCTTGCACTGCAAAATACATGGAATTAAACGGATTTTGATTAATCCAACTGTGTTTTACTGATACCACACATTTGTTTTCATCAATCTCTTTTACACGCACACCACAGATAAATGCCGACGGTAATTTAAATAAGAGAAAATTATTAAGTTTTGACGCTGTAAGTTTCATATATAGCTAGGTTTTTTGCTAAAATACAAAAAAATACTATGCGTACATATTAAATTAATTTGTTAATTTTATGTTAATATTTGGTACTATGCGAAACAAGATACTGTCTTTTAGATATATATTTGCATAAGAAATTACTATATACTTTTAATCATGGAAACAACAACCGAAAAAAACACCGCAACATTTACTCATTTGAGTGCATTGACTCAATATTTTATTCCTTTTGGAAATTATATTTTTCCAATAATACTTTGGACTTCAAAAAAAGAAAATTCTGAATTTGTGGATCATCACGGAAAACAAGTACTTAATTTTCAGTTAAGTTTATTATTGTATTCTTTAGTGCTTATCCTAATTGCAGTCCCAACATTTTTAATTACACTGTTTAGAAATATTCCTTTTGAAGCTGTAGTTAATGATCACGATTTTGTTTTTAGAAATTTTAATTTCGAAGGAAACATTGGAATGTTAACAGTAGGATTAGTTGCTGTTTTAATTTTTGGCCTTTTGAAAGTGGCTGAATTCTTTTTAATCATTTATGCTTCAATCAAAACATCAAATGGAGAAAAATACAAATATCCAATAACGATTCCGTTTATTAAATAGAAAAAATAAAATGGATTAAAAGAGAATAGATGTAATAAATAAAACGAAATAGCGAGGAGCGATTGCTTCGTTTCTCGCAAACACAAATCAATCATCAATCAAAAAATGAACCGTTTAATCAACACAAAATCAAAACAAAGAAATTATGAACATTGAAAACACAAAAGCCCAGATGCGTAAAGGTGTTCTCGAGTTTTGCATCTTATCAGTATTAAAAGAAAAAGATGCATACACATCGGAAATATTGGACACATTAAAAAACGCAAAATTATTAGTTGTAGAGGGAACTATTTACCCGCTGCTAACCCGATTGAAAAATGATGGATTGCTCAACTATCGTTGGGAAGAATCCACATCAGGACCACCAAGAAAATATTACGGTCTAACTGAAATAGGACAAACATTTTTAAAAGAACTTAGTGGCACTTGGACTGAATTATCCGATGCCGTAAACCTTATAACCAACCAAAAACAATAGTCATGAACAAAACTGTAAATATAAATCTAGGCGGAATGTTCTTTCATATAGATGAAGATGCATACCAAAAATTAACTCGATATTTTGATGCCATAAAACGTTCTTTATCTAATTCATCTGGACATGATGAAATCATAAAAGATATCGAAATGCGTGTTTCAGAATTATTGAATGAGAAACAAATAAGCGACAAACATGTTGTGGGTTTAAAGGATGTAGATGAGGTTATCGCAGTAATGGGACAACCGGAAGATTACATTATTGAAGATGAGTTGAAAGGTTCGCAAACCTTTAGTGACAGTTCAAACAGAAGAACAAAAAAATTATACCGCGATAAAGAAAAAGGTATGATTGGTGGTGTTGCAGCTGGATTAGGCCATTATTTTGGAATTGATGCCGTATGGATCAGAATAGTTCTAATACTATTAGTTTTTGCTGGATTTGGAACTGGAATTTTAGCGTATATCATTCTTTGGATTGTAACTCCTGAAGCCATTACCACATCAGAAAAACTTGAAATGACCGGGGAACCGGTAAATATTTCGAATATCGAAAAAAAAGTACGTGAAGAGTTTGAAAGCGTTTCCGGGAAAATAAAAAATGTAGATTACGACAAATATGGCAATCAAATTAAAACGGGTGCCGGGAAAATAGGAAGCTCTTTTGGAGATTTTATCATGACTATTTTCAAGATTTTTGCAAAGTTTTTAGGTGTTATTTTAATTATCACTGGAATTGCAACATTAGTTTCTTTACTTATTGCTGTTTTCACTTTAGGTTCCTCAGATTTTATTGATGTGCCATGGCAAAGTTTCATTGAAGCAGGAAATTTCACGGATTACCCAATATGGTCTTTTGGATTATTAATGTTCTTTGCTGTTGGAATTCCGTTCTTTTTCTTGACCCTTTTAGGTTTCAAATTATTATCTCCAACCATGAAATCAATTGGAAATATTGCTAAATACACATTATTGGCACTTTGGATAATTGCAATAGCAATACTAATTTCGATAGGAATAAAACAAGCATCAGAAGTGGCTTATGAAGGAAAAACTGTTCAGAAAGAAACGATTAATGTATTGCCAAATGATACTTTGTTTGTAAAATTCAGATACAATGAGTATTACACAAAAGACATTGACGACAGAGAAAGCTTCAAGTTTGTTCAGGATTCAGCTAACACGCAATTGATTTATTCCAATAATGTTAGTTTAGAAATTTTACGCACAGACGAAAAATTACCTTTCATTCAAATTGAAAAAATAGCTAGAGGCAAATCATTTCAAGATGCAAAACGAAGAGCTGAAAAAATAAAATACGCTATCAAAATTGAAGGAAATCAGCTGATTCTAGATAATTATTTATTGACCGAAGTAGCAAATAAATTCCGTGATCAGGAAGTAGAAATATTTTTATACCTACCAGAAGGGATTCTGTTGAAACCAGATACTTCAGTACAAAATTACGACAGATCTGACGATTCATTTTTCAACTTACACTACAGTTCAGACAATTACATTTACAAAGTAGAAAATTCTCAAATAAAATGTTTAAATTGTCCTGCTGATGAAAATGAATATAATGATGTTGATGAAAATGAAAATGGTGATAATGTAGAAGTAAACATTACTGGAAAAGTAACCGAAAATGATAGTATAACAACTACTACTGTAAAAGTAAACGGAGAAACGGTAACAGTGAATGAAGCTGGAACCAAAAAAGGCTTATCAATAAGCAAAAACGGTGTAATCATTAAAAATTAAAGCTATGTTAAAAATCATCACAATAATTACAAAATTTATTCTGGTTGCGTTAACTGCCTTACTATTTGCATCGTGTAACCATTCCATAAATTTGAAATCAATTGAAGGAAGCGGGAATGTCACCACCGAAAGAAGAAATGTGGAAGGTGATTTCAAAAGCATAGAAGTTAGCAATGCTATCGATCTTGTCATTGAACAATCAGACTTAACTGAAATAGTAGTTGAAGCTGATGATAATTTGCAAAAACACATCTTTACCAAAGTTGAAAATGGCACACTCGTTATTTCTTGTGATAAAAATTCTTTTATCAATACGAAATCTAAAAAAGTAACTGTAAAAATGCCAGTTATTGAACAATTAGAAGCTAATAGCAGCGCTTCAATAACTAGTAGAAACACTATAAAAGGAGAAAATATCACATTGAATACTTCTAGTGCTGGAACTATCGACCTGAATATAGAAGCAGATGATATTACTTGTGATTCCAGTAGCGGAAGCAGCATCACCATTAATGGAATGGGATTAAAAATGAAAGCAAATGCATCAAGTGGAAGCGGAATTGACGCCAAAAACTTATTAGCTAATGAAGTTAATGCCGAAGCTTCCAGTGGAGCCACCATCAACATTCATCCTATTGTGAGTCTGGATGCCGAAGCTTCTAGCGGAGGAAGTATAAGCTATAATAAAGTTCCAAAATCAATTCGAAAAGAAACCAATTCTGGAGGAAGTATTCATCAAGAATAACAAATCATTTTACTAAAAATCAAAAAATCATCCATCACAAGTGGATGATTTTTTTATATTTGTGTAGACTCTAATTCAATTGACTATGAAAAAATACGCTGCTATACTCCTACTCCTTTTATCAACTACATTGACCTTAGCACAGAAAAAGGAAAAAGTAAAAGGCTCAAAAACAGTAACTGTAGAACAAAGGGAAGTGGGTAATTTCGAATCGCTCACTGTTGAAGACAATCTCGAAGTATACTTGGAAAGAGGTGAAAAAACAGAACTAAAAATTGAAGCCGATGACAACTTACACGATATTATTTCGCTGGATTTAAGAGACAATATGCTTCGTATTTACACTACAAAACAAGCCACTAATTATAAAAAACTGATTGTTAGAGTAACATATACCAATGATTTAAATCTGGTTACGTCTAAAAATGAAACAACTGTAAATGCAATTCAGGAAATTTTATTGAATGATTTTACACTAAAAGCACACGATGCATCCAAACTGTTTTTGAATGTAAATGCTAAAAACTTCGTATTACAATCTGATGATAAATCAAAAACAGAACTCAATTTAAAATCAGAAAATACTACCATCGAATTAAGTAAAAACGCATCTCTAAAAGCCTTAGTTACCACAACTGATTTGAAAGTGGATATGTACCAAAAAGCAGATGCTAGTATCGAAGGAGATGCCACTAATGCCATCATTCGGTTGGATAATAACTCGAGTTTAACAGGAAATAAATTAACCATAAAAAACATTGATGTAACTACAGAAAGTTATTCCAATTGTAGTGTAAATGCGGTAACAACCGTTATCATAGACGCTGCTAACAAATCCGAAATCCAACTTGTGGGCGCTCCAAAAATAGAAATCAGAAAATTTATCGATGAAGCAAAATTGATAAAAAAGTTGAAATAATCCTCTCCCCGCCCTCTCCAAAGGAGAGGGAGAAAGAACAGAATTGATCGACATATTTCCTAAACAACAAAAAGTCCCACTTGCTAAGGCAAATGGGACTTTTTCATTTTGAAACTTCCAGATTCTGATTATTCTTTAGAAGCCAAATATCTTTCGGCATCAAGAGCAGCCATACAACCTGTTCCGGCTGCAGTTATCGCTTGACGATATACATGATCTGCTGCATCACCCGCTACGAAAACGCCTTCAACATTAGTTTTTGAGGTTCCAGGAGTATTAATAATATATCCAGTTTCGTCTAATGAGATATAATCTTTGAAAATATCAGTATTTGGTTTGTGACCAATAGCTACGAAGAAACCAGTTGCAGGAATATCAAAAACTTCATTTGTAGTTTTATTTAAAGCCTTTACCCCAGTAACTACTTGTTCATCTCCTAATACCTCAACAGTATCGTGATTCATTAATATGGTAATGTTCTCGGTTTTGCGAACGCGTTCTTCCATGATTTTAGAAGCTCTGAATTTTTCGCTACGCACCAACATGGTTACTTTTTTACAAAGTTTTGACAAATAGTGTGCTTCTTCACAAGCTGAATCTCCTGCCCCTACAATTACTACTTCTTGGTTTCTATAGAAAAAACCGTCACAAACAGCACATGCAGAAACTCCACCGCCCATTTTTAAATAGTGTTGTTCTGATGGCATACCTAAATATTTAGCTGATGCTCCAGTAGAAATAATTACTGTTTCGCAATGTAATTCTATAGTATCATTGATCCAAACTTTATGAATATCGCCCGAGAAATCAACTCTTGTAGCCCAACCATCACGCACATCAGTTCCAAAACGTTGTGCTTGTGCTTGTAATCCTACCATCATTTCCGGACCCGTAATTCCTTCAGGATTACCAGGCCAATTTTCTACTTCATTAGTAGTTGTTAGCTGTCCACCTGGCTGCATTCCTTGGTATAAAACAGGATTCATGTTTGCTCTGGCGGCATATATTGCTGCAGTATAACCTGCTGGACCAGAACCTATAATAAGACATTTAATTTTTTCGATTGTATCTGACATATTGATGTTTCTTTTGAATTTAACAGTGCAAAAATAGGATATTATTGCTGGAATACTGAACTAGAAGTATCAGTTTTAGTTATTCTGGAATAAAAAAATCCCTTCTGTGAGAACAGAAAGGATCAATTTGTCGGGGTGGCAGGATTCGAACCTGCGGCCTCCTGCTCCCAAAGCAGGCGCGATAACCGAGCTACGCTACACCCCGAAAGCGGGTGCAAATATAGTACTATTTTTGGCTTATGCAAAACTATTTCAGAAATAAGGATTAAATTTATTTGGCGCGAAAAATCAGTATGGAAATCTAAAATAAATTTGTTTTTTCAAAGTATAATCCAACAACAAGTTCCCTAGCCCAGATGGAAGTGAAAAGCTTCTCCGAGGTGCTCCCGATTTTTTCTTGACAGAAAAGAGCGACCAAAGGAAGCTCCTTTTATGGCTTTAGAAAAAACTGGGAGCAACTCAAGAACTTGTAACGCACAGCTGGAATAGCTCCTAAAAAATGAAATCCATTTTAAGAATAGGAATTGTCAAATAGCGACTAATCAAGCTTTAACAAATGTTAACAAAATAGATTTTTAGAAACCATAAATAATTGTATTTTTACGGTTCAAAATTTAGAAAAATAAATGGGCAAAATCATCGCGATTGCTAATCAAAAAGGTGGAGTTGGAAAGACTACAACGTCTGTAAATCTAGCTGCTTCACTGGGTGTTTTAGAAAAAAAAGTATTACTTATTGATGCTGATCCACAGGCAAATGCGTCTTCAGGATTAGGAATTGATGTTGAATCTGTAGAGATAGGTACGTATCAAATTCTGGAACATAGTCATACGCCAAAAGAGGCCATCATAAAATGTTCTGCTCCAAATGTGGACGTAATTCCATCACATATTGACCTTGTTGCAATTGAAATCGAATTAGTCGATAAAGAAAACAGGGAATATATGCTTAAAAAAGCATTGGAAAGTATCAAAGACGAGTACGATTATATCATTATCGATTGTGCACCATCTCTTGGATTACTTACGTTGAATGCTTTAACTGCTGCTGATTCTGTGATTATTCCTATTCAATGTGAGTATTTTGCACTGGAAGGTTTAGGGAAATTATTGAATACGATAAAAAGCATCCAAAAAATTCACAATCCAGATTTAGATATCGAAGGGTTATTATTAACCATGTTTGATTCGAGATTGCGTTTATCAAACCAAGTAGTTGAAGAGGTTCAAAAACATTTCAACGATATGGTTTTTGACACTATTATTCAAAGAAATGTAAAACTGAGCGAAGCGCCAAGCTTTGGAGAAAGTATAATAAACTACGATGCAACAAGCAAAGGAGCTACTAATTACTTGCATCTTGCTCAAGAAGTTATAAAGAAAAACAGTAAATAGTTTTATGGCAAAAGCAATAAAAAAACAAGCCTTAGGAAGAGGATTATCTGCACTATTGAAAGATCCGGAAAACGATATAAAATCCGTTGACGATAAAAATGCCGATAAAGTTGTAGGAAATATCATTGAGCTTGAAATTGAAGCAATTGAAATAAATCCGTTTCAGCCAAGAAGTAATTTCAATGAGGAATCGTTGAGAGAATTAGCGACTTCTATCAAAGAATTAGGCGTTATTCAGCCTATTACCGTACGTAAATTAGACTTCAATAAATACCAATTGATTTCGGGTGAGCGTCGTCTTCGTGCGTCGACACTTGTGGGATTGAAAACAGTTCCTGCTTACATTCGTATTGCAAATGACAACGAGTCATTGGTTATGGCATTGGTGGAAAACATCCAACGCCATGATTTAGATCCAATTGAGATTGCACTTTCGTACCAACGTTTGATTGATGAAATTCAATTGACTCAGGAACAAATGAGTGATCGTGTAGGAAAAAAACGTTCTACTATCGCTAATTATTTACGCCTTTTAAAACTAGACCCGATTATCCAAACCGGAATTCGTGATGGTTTCATCAGTATGGGTCATGGTCGTGCAATAATCAATATTGAAGACCAAGATATTCAAACTGATATTTATCAAAAAATCGTCAGTCAAAATCTATCCGTTCGCGATACCGAAGCTTTAGTAAAAAACTATCAGGAAAGTTTAAAGCCTAAACCTGCCGGTAAACCAAAAGCAGCTTCATTTGAAATTGCAGATTCCCATAAAAGTACTTTTACAAATTATTTTGGAACCAAAGTTGATGTGAAAGTAGCTGGAAACGGTAAAGGAAAAATCACTATTCCATTTCATTCTGAAGAAGACTTCAACAGAATTATTAAATTAATAAACGAGTAGTGCATAAAATCATTTTCATAGGTCTATTCCTTTTTATTGCAGGAAACACTATTGTTTTTGCCCAAACGGAAACAGAAGCAGTACTTGTCGCAAAAGATACTTTGAAATCAAATGACATTGATCCATTGACTCCTGCTAAAGCAGCTTTCTTTTCGGCAATTTTGCCGGGTTTAGGTCAGGCTTACAATAAAAAATACTGGAAAATACCGCTCGTTTACGGAGCATTAGGAACCAGTGTTTACTTTTATATTGACAACAACAGGAAATACCATCAATACAGAGATGCTTACAAAAGCAGACTGGAAGGATACACTACCGATGATTTGGCTTTCTTAGATAATAATCGATTGATTGCCGGGCAAAAATTTTATCAAAGAAATCGAGATTTATCAGCTTTGGTAACTTTAGCGTTTTATGCATTAAATATCATAGATGCTAATGTCGATGCTGCTTTAATACAATTCAATGTGGATGAAAACTTATCAGTAAGACCTGTTATTTATCCAAATGATGTAACATTCAAGACTAATTTAGGACTAACATTTAATTATAATTTTTAGATTGAAAACAGAATACTCCATTCATCTTTAAAATTTTAATTTATAAATATAAAAAACAAATGAAAATTGCGCTTTTAGGATACGGAAAAATGGGTCAGGTAATTGAAAGAATTGCACTGGAAAGAGGACATGAAATCGTTTTGAAAAAAGATGAAAACAATACTTTTGATGGTCTTTCAACTGCTGATGTAGCTATTGATTTCAGTGTTCCAACAGCTGCAGTCCCTAATATCTCCAGTTGTTTCCATGCTAATGTCCCTGTAATTTCAGGAACAACAGGCTGGTTAGAACATTATGATGAAATGGTGGCACTTTGTACAGCTAAGAACGGTGGTTTTATCTCCAGTTCTAACTTTAGTTTAGGTGTGAATATTTTCTTTGAACTCAACGAATATTTGGCAAAAATCATGTCAAAATTTGACAGTTATAAAGTAGAAATGGAAGAAATTCATCATACTCAAAAACTAGATGCACCAAGTGGCACAGCGATATCATTAGCCAAAGGAGTAATTGAAAATAGTTCGTACACCAACTGGACATTAGAAAAGCCTGAAGCCGACCAAATTCATATTGAAGCAAAAAGAATAGGAACTGTTCCGGGAACACACACCGTAACATACAATTCTGTTGTTGATGCTATCGAAATAAAACATACCGCACACAATCGTGAAGGTTTTGCTTTGGGTGCTGTGATTGCAGCAGAATGGATTATAGGAAAGCAAGGTGTTTTTACCATGAAAGATGTTTTAGACTTAAAATAAAATTATACTCGGTTTTAGGAAAATCGCTAACGAAACAACCTTAAACTTCAAACTTTAAACAAAAAACTATGTCAGTATATCAATGGTTTATATTTTTTCTTCTTGTACAAATAGTTCACTTTTTAGGAACATGGAAATTATATGAAAGCGCAGGAAGGAAAAGTTGGGAAGCAGCTATTCCAGTATACAATGCTATTGTTTTGATGAAAATAATAGGCCGCCCTACTTGGTGGACCATTTTACTTTTTATCCCAATTATTAATTTGATTATGTTTCCTGTAATCTGGGTAGAAACATTGAGAAGTTTTGGAAAACGATCTGGATTAGATACTTTTTTAGGAATTGTAACTCTTGGATTTTACATCTATTATGTTAATTATACTCAAAAATTAAATTACATAGCTGACAGAAGCTTAAGCCCCGAAAACAAAGCAGCTGATACCGTTAGCTCTTTACTTTTTGCTGTTATCGTAGCAACTTTAGTTCACACCTATTTAATTCAACCGTACACGATTCCTACCTCTTCCTTAGAAAAATCCTTATTGGTAGGTGACTTTTTATTTGTGAGTAAAATGAATTATGGTGCAAGAATCCCAATGACAACCGTAGCATTGCCAATGGTTCACGATTCTATCCCTTTACTTCAAAAAAAATCATACTTAACTTGGCCACAATTACCTTATTTAAGATTACCGGGAATTCAAAACATAAACAGAACGGATATCGTTGTATTTAACTGGCCGGTTGATACTGTATATAGGTTTTTTGACACTTCAAAAAGACGTGCTTTCAAACCTGTAGACAAGAAATCGAATTACGTAAAAAGATGTGTTGGAATCCCTGGAGACAACTTATCTATAATAGACGGTATGATTTATATTGATGGTAAACTATTGGAATTACCTGAAAGAGCAAAACCACAATTCTCCTACAAAGTATCATTAGACGGAAAAACGCCAATCGATTTTGAGCATTTACTTAAAGAGATGGACGTAACGGACCCTGTACTTGTTACAGATGAAACGCGAAGAGACACATTATTCTTTAGTGCTTTGACAGCTGCTGGAGCTGAAAGATTGAAAAATGTACCTGGTATTACTAGTGTTACAAGACAAATATCAAGAGATGTTGATCAAGCTAGTAATGGAAAAGGTGTTTTTCCGCATATCAATAAGTGGAACAGTGACAACTACGGCCCTATCTATGTACCAGAAAAAGGAAAAACTGTCGCTTTAACAACTGAATCATTGCCATTTTATAAAACCATAATTACTGATTATGAAACAAATGAAAATGGAGATAAAAACGACCTTAAAGTAACAGGAAACGAAATAAGACTAAACGGAAAAGTAGTTAAAGATTACACTTTCCAACAAAATTATTACTGGATGATGGGTGACAACCGTCATAACTCTGAAGACAGCCGTTATTGGGGATTTGTTCCTGAAAATCATATTGTAGGGAAACCTATTTTTATCTGGTTAAGTTGGGATACAAATGGTAAAGGGTTGAATAAAATACGTTGGGACAGAGTTTTTACAACTGTTAGCGGTGAAGGCCAACCTCAATCTTATTTAAAATATTTCCTATTCGCTTTAGCAGCATTTTTCATTGGAGAGTATTTTTGGAAAAAAAGAAAAGAGACAAAAAATTAGTCAAAAGTTTCAAAGTCAAAAGTCATAAAGTTTTTATTTAATCTAGCTTTATGACTTTTGACTTTATAACTTTAAAAATTTTAGACAAATATGAACATTCTCATCCATCCTACCTATTTCCCATCGATAAGCCATTTTTCAGCCATGGTACAATCGGAAAACATTACTTTTGAAATAGAAGATAATTTCCAGAAACAAACCAACCGCAACCGCACCTATATTTATAGTCCAAACGGAATTCAGTTATTAAACATTCCTGTAAAACATTCGAAAGAAAGTCATCAAAAAACAAAAAATATCAAAATTGAAACTAATTTTGATTGGCAAAAACAACATTTCAAATCATTAGAAGCAGGATACCGAAGTTCACCTTTTTTTGAGTTTTTCGAAGATGACATCAGACCAATTTTCGAAAAAAAATATACTTTTTTATTGGATTTAAATTTTGATGTTTTTGATATCCTATCAAAATGTTTCCGTATAAAACAGGATTACACGACAACAACCGAATACTTTCATGAAGTTGACACAACTATAATTACTGATTTCAGAGCTTTGGTAAACGGGAAAAAAGATCTTTCGGTATTCGAAAGTTACACTCAGGTTTTTGATGACAAATATGGTTTTATCAACAATCTTAGTGTTATAGATTTGCTGTTTAATGAAGGGAAATATGCAATGGATTATTTAAAAAAACAAGATCTGATTCTAAAATAAAATTCCAAATTAAATTTTATTCCAAAGACAATCTAGCCATAATAGGAAAATGATCTGAGTTAATAAATTTCGGAAAATTTTCAAACTTCTTTACTTTCATTTTTTCGTCAGCAAAAATATAATCAATTCTGGCTGGATAGTACCTGAATTTATAGGTCTCTCCAAAACCATTCCCTGCTTCTTCAAAGCTATCTTTCAACTTTCCTTTAATGCTTCGGTACACATAAGAAAACGCGCTATTGTTCATGTCTCCGCAAATGATAATTGGATACATACATTTCATTTTATGTTCCTTAAAAATCTCCGCTTGCTGTTGTTGTTGCTTGAACGCTTTACTGATTCTAATAAATAACATTTGTGATTTCTGCTGATTAATCGCATCGATATTTTCATCAATTTCATTGACATCAGGAGAAATTTTGATGGATTGAATGTGCATATTATACACTCTTATAATGTCTTTTCCTTTTTTTAAATCCGCAAAAACAACGTTATTACTTGAATTTGGAAAAATAATATTTCCTTGGTCAATAATCGGAAATTTAGAAAAAATCGCCTGTCCCGTTTTAATTTGGTTTCCATCAGTAAAAATATATCGGTGTGGATACACTTTCAAATCAATATCAGCTGAGGAAGAGTATTCCTGAATACACAATATATCAGGGTTTTTATCATTAATAAACATGAGAATATCCGAAGGAACATCGTCTCTGTCAATCCATTTAAAAACATTAAACAGACGAACATTATAACTCATTACGGTAAAATCTTTTTCTTCTATAGGAAACTCTGGTGAAGAAAATTTATAAAACTTATTTATAAAAGTAATTCCTATCAATAAAACCAAACCCGAAACTATCAATTGCTTTTTGAATTGCAAAGCCCAATACACAAAAAACAAGCCATTTAAGATAAAAAAAAGCGGCATGAATAGTGTCAAAACGGATAAAAGAGGAAAAGATTTCGGTGCTAAAAAAGGTAGAACATAGGCAATAAAAGTGACAATAGTGAGAACTATATTCAAAAGAAACATTCCTTTATTAAACCATGAAAGATTTTTCATTTTCTATATTTTTTAGTAAGACAATATCTAAAATCTTATTTGATACTTATTTCCCAACTTTGAACAAGAATTCTTTTTCTTCTTTTGTCAAACTATCATAACCTGACTGACTGATTTTATCTAAAATTTCATCTATCTGTTGCTGAGATTTATCTTTTGTAACTATTTTTGAAACGCTTTTTACCAAAGGCTTACTGTAATTTTTATGTACTTTCTTGAATGGTGTTGACGTATTTTTTTTGAACAAATTTGCAAAAAAATCTATAACACGAGTAACAACAGTACTTAAATCGGTTCCATTTTGAAGCAATTTAATAAAAATAAAACCAAAAAAAGCTCCAGAAAGATGAGAAATATGCCCACCCATATTTTCTGAACGTAGTTGCATTAAATCAACAATAATAATTACGGTAGTTATATGCCACAACTTGACATTTCCAATAATCAATAAACGGAGATCCATCAAAGGATGATAAGTAGTAGTTGCTACTAAAATAGCCATAATAGCGGCAGAAGCACCTACAATTGGAGCGTTAATATTTAAAACGTAAAATACCAAAATATAACAAATTCCTGCAAAAATGGCGCTCAATATGTACAAGCCCAGCAATTGCTTAGAAGTAAAATACGTCATAAATAATCTGCCCGAGAAGTTCATAACAATCATATTAAAAATAATATGCATGATTCCACTGTGAAAAAAAGCATACGAAAGTAACGACCAGGGTTTCCAAAGCAAATCTGCCGGATTAGATGACAAACTCACATAATGGATGTAATCAATATTGACACCCAACAAGGATAAAAGAGCAAAAAACAACCATGGTAGAACAAACAAAGCTACATTCCAAAAGATTAGCTGAGTCACTATTCCTCCCATCTTGTATTGTAATTTCAGGTCGTCAATAATATTCATAATTTAATTGGGATTTAAGAGCTGATATTTAGGCCGTACTACTTTAAAAGGGGTTAGATTTTTAATTCCAACGATTTTTATTGAACTGATTTTTCTTCCAATACCACATAATAATAAAACCAAATAAAGCACCTCCAACGTGTGCAAAATGGGCAATTCCACCGCCACCAAAAATTGATTTTCCAGAAATACCTAAATACAAATCAACCAATACTAAACCTGGCACAAAATATTTTGCCTTTATTGGCACAGGAATAAACATCAAAGCCAATTCAGCATTAGGAAACATGAAAGCAAATGCTACTATCGTTCCATAAATAGCTCCAGATGCGCCCACTGCTGTACCAACATAGGCACTTGTGAAATTTTGAAAATCAGAAACGGATATAAATTGTTGCCATCTTGTATCTATTTTACCCTCATTTAAAAGTTGCAAAATTTCTTGTTTAGGAAATCCGTTAGCTATAAGCGTATTCAAACTATCTTGAAAATAGTAATAATTAACTCCAGTATGCAATAAAGCAGCACCTAGTCCACAGGAAATATAGAAAAATAGGAACTTCTTACTTCCCCACATTTGCTCTAAAGCAGACCCAAAAGAATACAACGCAAACATATTGAAAAAAATATGCATAAAACCTCCATGCATGAACATGTGCGTCAGCGGTTGCCACAATTGAAAACTTGGGTTTTCCGGAAAATACAAAGCCAATATTTTATAGGCAGCATCACCTATTACCAGAGTACCTACAAAAAACAATACATTTATAATTATTAATTGTTTTACTGTCTCAGTTACGTTTCTCATAATGCAAATTTTTTATCTAAATCTTCCACACGCATCGTGATGAAAGTGGGTTTGTGAAATGGGGAAACATTTGGGTCTTTACAGGCAAAAAGTCCGTTGACCAAATTTTCCTGTTCTTTTTCTGTAAGATGCGTTCCTGTTTTTACCGCTAAACTTTTTGCCATAGATTTGGCAATCGTATCGTTCTGACTGAAACTGCTTTCAGGAATTCCGTCCTGCAAATCACTTAATAATTGTTCTAAAACCAGTGAAACTTCACTCTCCGTTACATTTACCGGTATTCCCGAAATAACAATATGATCTGTATTATTTTCTTCGAAGACAAATCCAGTGTTCATTAATGATAATTGTAATTCACCGATGAGATCCATTTCGCTCGACGAAAAAAACAAGTTCAAAGGAAACAACAACTGCTGGCTTGAAGCTTGATTAACGGTCATATTCACTAAAAACTGCTCATACAAAACACGTTGATGCGCGCGTTGCTGATCGACAATTACCATCCCTGATTTGATGGAGGAAACAATATATTTTTTATGTATTTGATACGTTTTATGTACAGAATGCTCAACTTCTTCGTCATTAAATAAAGAGGAAGTCACTTCTTCATTTTCGAAAGTCATCTGTCCTATTTCATCCGTATCTTGTTTTAAACCTACATATAGACTTTCCCAATTAGCCGTTGGTTCCGGTTTTCTGTAACTGGAAAATTGCTTGCTGGGTTTTTCTTCGGAAAACGGATTGAAGTTTCCATCAACTTGAATTGTAGGCGTTTCCCCCGTTAAATCTTTGTAATGATACGGCGTGTCTAAATTAGAATCACGGTCAAAATCCAAAACTGGAGCCACATTAAACTGACCCAAACTATGCTTTATGGAAGCTCTTAAAATAGCATATAATGCATGTTCGTCATCAAACTTAATTTCCGTTTTAGTGGGATGAATATTGATATCAATAGTATTAGGAGGCACCGATAAATATAAAAAATAACTGGGCTGTGCCCCATCTTTCAAAATTCCGTCATAGGCAGCCATAACCGCATGATGCAAATAACCACTTTTTATAAAACGATCATTCACAAAGAAAAACTGTTCTCCACGATTTTTTTTGGCAAATTCTGGTTTACTTACAAATCCCTGAATCGCAACAATCTCTGTTTCTTCTTGAACCGGCACTAATTTTTCATTGGTTTTACCCGAAAAAATATTGACAATTCTTTGGCGTAAAGTAGATGGAGGCAAATTGAACATTTCACTGCCATTGTGATAAAACGTAAAATGTATTTTTGGGTGAGCCAAAGCCACACGTTGAAATTCATCAATAATATGGCGGTATTCCACCGTATCCGATTTCAGGAAATTGCGTCGCGCCGGAATATTAAAAAATAAATTTTTGACTGCAAATGAAGTTCCTTTTGGTAAAACAGCAACATCTTGCGATACAAACTTACTGCCTTCAATGATAATGTGTGTTCCAAGTTCTTCTTGATCTTGCTTGGTTTTCATTTCTACATGGGCAATTGCCGCAATAGATGCTAGTGCTTCCCCACGAAACCCTTTGGTATGCAAAGAAAACAAATCTTCTGCCTGACGAATTTTGGAAGTGGCGTGACGTTCAAAACACAAACGCGCATCGGTAACAGTCATTCCTAAACCAGTATCAATCACTTGAACTAATGCCTTCCCAGCATCTTTAAGAATTAATTTGATATCTGTTGCTCTGGCATCTACCGCATTTTCCAGCAACTCTTTGACAACTGAAGCTGGTCTTTGAACGACTTCTCCAGCAGCAATTTGATTGGCAACATGATCAGGAAGTAATTGAATTATACTCGACATTAAAAAAATGTTGTTTAAAGTTTAAGGTTTAAATTTTTAAAACCAAGATGTACAAATTTAATGAATTTCTGTTGGGAATGGTAGCTTATTTAATCATAAAAAAAACAAAAAACCTATACTATTTATGAGACAGTATAGGTTTAATAATTAGTGTTTTTATTATTTATTCCTTCAACTCTAAAGGCGAACCTTCTTCTAGTTGAATAGCTCCAGCAGACAATAAATGCTGATTATCTATTTGGTGTGATAACGAAGCCTGCTGACGAATATACGCCATTTTGATAGCTGCGATAGCTGCTTCAGTACCTTTGTTACCGTGAATTCCTCCACTTCTATCAATGGATTGTTGCAGGGTATTATCAGTCAAAACACAAAAAATTACAGGAATATCCGTTTGAACATTCAGGTCTTTTATGCCTTGCGTTACTCCTTCACACACAAAATCAAAATGTTTGGTTTGCCCTTGAATTACACATCCAATAGCAATCACAGCATCAACATTTTGTGTTTGCAGCATTTTCTTTGAACCATATATAAGTTCAAAGCTTCCAGGAACATTCCAGCGAATAATATGCTGGGCTGGAACTTGATTTTCCAAAAGGGCTTCAATAGCACCTCTATAAAGTCCTTCAGTTATGGAATCATTCCATTCTGAAACAACAATCCCAAAGCGAAAATCTTTCGCGTTTGGGATTGAATTTTTATCGTAATCGGATAAGTTTTTATTTACGGTAGCCATTTTATTTTAAAATTTTGATTTTAGATTTTTGATTTCAGATATTAAAGGTAGCTTTTTGAAATCAAAAATCTACAATCTTAAACCACCAATCTTACTATCATTTTTTATTATTGTGCTAATCCTATCAAAACGTCAACTGAAGCAGCCTCTGGAGTTCCTTCAAAATTGTCTTTAATATCTGTAAAATATTTCAAAGCATCTGCTTTATTTCCTAATGCCAAAGCTGTTTTTCCTGCTTTTAACAAGAAACGTGGCGTAGTGAAATCATTTTTATTTGATTCAGCAGCTTTCACGTAATTTTCTAAAGCTTCTTTCGGTTGATTTTTTTGAGAATAAGCATCTCCAATTGCTCCTTTTGCCAAAGCTCCTAAAACAATATCATCTGATTTAAATTTACTTAAATAATCAATCGCTTCCGTATATTTTCCTGTATTCAAATAAGCAATTCCAGCATAATAATTAGCTAAATTTCCTGCATCAGTTCCTGAATATTCATCAGCAATTTTTAAGAATCCAAATTTACCTTCTGAACCATTCAAAGATAGTTTATATAATGAGTCACTTGCTACTCCATCAGTTGCTTTTTGGAAATTTTGTTGTGCTACAAACATTTCATTCGCTGCTTCCTCTTGTTGTGGTGCGGCAACGAATCTTTGGTATCCTAAATAACCAATAGTAAAAATAGCAGCAGCGGCAACTAAACCAATAATAACTTTTTGATTTTTAGCTACCCAATCCTCAGTTTTCGAAGCTGTTTCGTCTAATGTTGAAAAAACACCAGCTGTTGTGCTGTCTTTTTCATCAATTTGTACTGCTTCAACCGCGTCATTTACTTCTTTTTCTTTTGGTGCTTTATATCCTCTTTTATTGTAAGTAGCCATTTATTTTTAATTTAGTGAGTCGCAAAAATAAAATTTTTATTCAAATCTAAAAGCCATTTTTATCGATATTTTTCAATAATTTGCACCCACTTTG
The DNA here is from genome assembly GCF_048286755.1 of Flavobacterium labens. Taxonomy (NCBI): domain Bacteria; kingdom Pseudomonadati; phylum Bacteroidota; class Flavobacteriia; order Flavobacteriales; family Flavobacteriaceae; genus Flavobacterium; species Flavobacterium labens. The sequence goes on from NZ_JBLVPL010000002.1 coordinate 191,630, forward strand.
AAAAACCCGTTTAAAAACATCAAAGTTCTCAATACCAGCAAGCCTTACAGATGTATTTAAAAAAGATTTCATTATTCAATTATAAGAATTTTTCGGAAGCAAATTTCGATTTTGACAGCAAAATAAATTGTTTTGTAGGTAAGAATGGTATTGGAAAGACAAATGTGCTGGATGCAATCTACCATTTATCGTACGGAAAAAGCTATTTCAATCCCTTAGCGGTTCAGAATATTAAACACGGAGAAGAATTCTTTGTGATTGATGCTGAATTTGAAAAAAACGAAAGAAATGAACAAATTCTTTGCAGCCTTAAAAAAGGGCAAAAAAAGATATTGAAACGCAACGGAAAAGCCTACGAAAAATTCTCAGATCACATTGGTTTTATTCCTTTAGTTATCATTTCTCCTGCTGATAGGGATTTGATTGTGGAAGGCAGCGAAACCAGAAGAAAATTCATGGACAGCGTGATTTCCCAACTGGATTCCCATTATTTACAACAACTCATTCAATATCAGAAAGTAATGAGCCAACGCAATGCTTTGTTGAAATATTTTGCATTGAATCATGTTTTTGATACTGATACGCTCTCTATATATAATGAGCAACTCAACGGTTTTGGAGATTATATTTTCGAAAAAAGAAAAGAATTCATTGACCAGTTCATTCCTATTTTTAACACACACCATCAAGCCATAACTGGCTCGCAGGAAACTGTCCGTCTGCTTTATGAAAGTCATTTATTCGAAAAAGATTTATTGACTTTATTACAAGAAAATATCAATAAAGACCGTGCTTTACATTACACAAGTGTAGGAATTCACAAAGACGATTTAGCATTTGAAATTGACCAACATCCAATTAAAAAATTTGGTTCTCAAGGCCAGCAAAAATCGTTTCTGATTGCTTTAAAATTAGCTCAATTTGAATTTCTAAAAAAGCAAAGCGGTGTAAAACCCATTTTACTTTTTGATGACATCTTTGATAAATTGGACGAAAGTCGCGTAGCCAAAATCATCGAAATGGTCAACAGCGATACTTTTGGTCAACTTTTTATTTCAGACACACATCCGGAACGTACTGAAGCCATTGTAAAATCTACACATCAGACGTATAAAATTTTCAACTTATAACTTTTATTTAGTGATTTATAGGGTTCCAAAATTGAAAAATTACCTATTTTAGCGTATTCAATTTTAAACTCGATTACAATGAAATTTCATTTGATATTCCTGGCAATCATAGGATTTGTTGTTTTATCCTGCAACGGGCAAAATTCCAAAGAAATCAAAACTATTGATTCAAAAACCTTTTCTGAAAAGATGGCAGCGACTCCGAATCCACAAATTCTGGATGTAAGAACTCCTGAAGAATTTACTTCTGATCATATTGATAATGCTAAAAATATAAATTGGCTTGGAACTACTTTTGTTTCCGATGTAGAAAAATTAGACAAATCTCAACCCGTTTTTGTGTATTGCAAAAGTGGCGGAAGAAGTCAGAAAGCAGCTGAAAAACTAAATGAATTAGGTTTTAAAACTATTTATCAATTAGACGGAGGAATATTAAAATGGGATGCTGCAGGATACTCTAAACCAAGTGATAAAATCATAGGACTATCCGCTGCGGAATACAACAAACTATTAAATTCAGATAAAAAAGTATTGATTAATTTTTACGCTGAATGGTGCGCGCCCTGTAAAAAAATGGCTCCTTATGTTTTGCAAATGCAAAAAGATTTAGCAGATAAAGTAGTTATTATTCGATTGGATGCCGATAAAAATAAAACCTTAATTTCTGAAATGAAAATCCGCGAACTTCCTACACTTTTACTGTATGAAAATGCAACCGTAAAATGGAAACATTCTGGTTTTATAAGTGAAAATGATTTAAAAAAACAACTACAATAGCTTCAAGATGCTTTCAAAAAACACACTCCAATTTCTAGATGATTTAAAAGCCAACAACAATAGGGACTGGTTTTTGGAAAATAAAAAACGCTACGAAGCAGTCAAAAAAGAATACCAGCAATTAGTTGGTGATTTTCTTGACACCATGAAACCGCTTGATCCATCGCTAGAAATGCTTGAAGTGAAAAATTGTACTTTTAGAATCAATCGTGATATTCGGTTTTCTAAAGACAAAACTCCTTACAAATCGCATTTAGGCGTTTGGCTTTCTTCGGGAGCAAAAGGCATGAATCGATCTGGTTATTACATTCATTTAGAAAAAGGAGCCAGTTTTATTGCCGGTGGGTTGTATTGTCCCGAAGCGGTAGATTTGAAAAAAATGCGTAAGGAAATTGCTTATTTTCATGATGATTTAGAAGCTATTCTTAACGAAAAAGAGTTCAAAAGAGAGTTTAAAGATTTTGATCGAAATGAAAAAGATACGCTGAAAAATCCACCACGAGGGTACGAAAAAGAACATCCAGCTATTCAATTTTTGAAATTGAAAAGTTTCGAATGTTCTCAAAGAATTGATTTTTCAGAAGTAACAAAAAAAGATTTTGTTGCTACAATGAGTAAAAAACTGATTGCGCTTAAACCACTGAACGATTTTATAAATCGAGCTTTAACTTCTGAGTAATTATAATTTACACTGATGAAAAAAAAGAAAATACTTTTTCTGGGAGAATCCTACAGAGCCGATGCCATAACTTGGATGAATGGTTTAAAGGAATTTGGTGATTTTGAAATTATTACTTGGGAATTAAAAACGCCCAACAATTGCATTCATAACCGAATTTTAAGGGTTTTCGAATTTGAATTAGCCATTTTTAAAATCAGGAAAATAATAAAAGCACAAAGACCGGATATGGTAATTGCAGAAAGAACTACAAGTTATGGTTTTCTTGCTGCATTATCCGGTGTAAAACCTGTTGCAATTGCACAACAAGGCAAAACCGATTTATGGCCTAAAAAATCGATTACATTACCGTTAAAAAAACTCATTCAGAATTACGCTTTCAAAAAAGCAGATTTAATTCATGCTTGGGGACCCGTGATGACTATTTCAATGATAGAAGCCAATGTGGATATGAATAAGGTTTTGGTTTTACCAAAAGGAATTGATTTGAGCAAATTTGGAAATCAAAACAACGCCAATCCAGAAAAAATTTGTGCTATCGTCACTCGCTCTCTATTGCCGGAATACCGTCATGATATTATCTTAAAATCATTTGCCATTTTAAACCAAAAAGGAATAGACTTCGTACTTACCATTATAGGAGACGGAACACAACTTTCTAAATTAAAAGATTTAGCAGAAGATTTAGGCATTGAAAACAAAGTCAACTTTACGGGAAGAATCCCAAATACTGAATTACCAAAACTATTACAGCAATCTAATATTTACATTAGTATGCCAATAACCGAAGGTGTTTCGGCCTCATTATTTGAAGCTATGGCTACTAATTGCTACCCAATTGTAACCGATATTGAAGGAAATAAGAGTTGGATTAAACACCGCGAAAACGGACAATTAGTTACAGTTGATGATTACAAAATGCTGGCAGAAGAATTAATCTGGGCATTTGAAAACAATAAACACCGAAACGGAGCCGTTTTAAAAAATAGAATATTTTTAGAAAAAAATGCAGATTACAACATAAATATGAAAATCATTGCCAATAAATACCACGAATTAATTAACACAAATAGCCCCAATTAACTATGTGTGGAATTAATGGAATCTTGCATTTACAATCACAAAAAAAAATTGACGAACGCGTTCTTGTAAAAATGCGCGATTCGCTGGAACATCGAGGTCCTGATGACAAAGGATTGTTTATAGAAAACAATATTGGTTTTGGACACAGAAGACTTTCAATTCTGGATGTTTCTCTCGCCGGACACCAGCCTTTCCTGTCAGAAGACGGAAGATATGTGCTGGTTTATAATGGCGAAATCTACAATTTCAAAGAGTTTTATCCAGAATTAAAAAGCAATGGATTTGATATCAGAACTACTTCGGATACCGAGGTCTTGATGAAATTATTTCAATTGCATGGTTTAAAAATGCTCAACCGCCTCAACGGTATGTTTGCATTTGCTATTTGGGATAAATTAGAAAAAAAGTTAACTCTTGTTCGGGACAGAATGGGTGTTAAGCCTTTATATTATTCTTTTTATAACGAAACTTTATATTTTGCTTCTGAACAAAAAGCACTTTTCACGGCTGGAGTTCCACTCAAAATGGCACAGGATGGACTGGAGGAGTATATTTTTAACCGATTTGTTGCCGGAGAAAACACGCTATATCAAAACGTAAAAAAAGTATTGCCCGGACATATTATGACCATTTATGAAAGTGGAAAAACTACTGTCGAAAAATGGTGGAATTTAAAAAAGGAAATTCAAAACCAACCTGAAATAAAAAATCCAGTAGAATGGTTTCAAGAAACGTTTGATGATTCTGTAAAAATGCGAATGGTGAGCGACGTTCCTGTAGGTGTTATGCTAAGTGGCGGACTGGATTCCTCGTCTATTTTAGCTTCATTACACCATCAAAAATACAAAGACATACAAACCTTTAATATTGGTTTTAAAGAGAAAGAACACAACGAAGCACATTTGGCTAAAATGATGGCAAAGAAATTCGATTATGGATTTCAAACCATGCAATTAGAGGATAAGAATCTTTATGACCAATTAATAAATGCTACTTATTTTCAGGATGAGCCAATCATGCATTTAAGCGAACCGCACCTTTTAGCGGTTTCACAAATGGCAAAACCTTCCGTAAAAGTGTTGCTTTCCGGCGAAGGTGCAGATGAGTTGATGGGTGGCTATGTACGCTACAAGGCCTTACAATACCCATCCTTATTGAATTCTATAGCCACTATAGGAAATCTGGATGTTTTTACAAAACAGCCACGATACGAGAAATTAACCCGTTATGCCCAAATCATAAAAAAATCCGATTTAGTCCTGTATAATGGTTCCAATATTTATCCCAATGATATTGCGGAAACTTTCGGAATTAATACGCCTCCAAAAAACGAATACAGAAAGCAAATTTATAAAGAAGCGAAGTCATTGTATCCTGGTAATTTACGCCGACAAGCACTTTATTTTGACCAACACACCTACTTATGCTCGCTTTTGGACAGGAATGACCGTTGTACCATGGGCGCATCCATTGAATGTAGAGAACCATTTCTTGACCCGAGATTAATTGTTGGATTAGGATCATTAGAAGACAAATGGCTTTTTACAGGAAAAAAATGGAAATTCATTCTAAAAAAAGCAATGGAAGAACGTTTGCCAAATGAAATTCTAAAATTCAAAAAAGTTGGTTTGAGTGCGCCTTGGGGCGATTACATCACAAAAAGTCCTGCTTTCAAAGACGAATTAGATTCTTTCTCGAAAAGTGATTTATTTCAAATACCTTATTTTGAACACATAAACATTAAAAAATTAGTTCAGAATTTACAAAAAGGTGACGTTACGATGACTCCGTATATTATGCCATTGTTTATGATGCATATCTGGATGAAAACGTATGCAACTAAATTTTAATCCTTACTTTTGGTGCGGGATAAAACAATTCAAAAAGCACTTTCTTTTATGGAAATAGTACATAATTTCTCTTTAAAAAAACACAATACTTTTGGCATTGAAGCCAAAGCAAAACAGTTTGTTGCCGTACATTCTGTACAAGATTTGAAAACTATTTTACAAGAAAATAAAACGGAGCAAAAATTTATTTTAGGTGGCGGAAGCAATATGCTTTTGACAAAAGACATTGATGCGCTTGTCATTCATATCGATTTGAAAGGCAAGAAAATTATTGAAGAAAATGATGATTTTGTTTGGGTCGAAAGTCAAGCTGGTGAAAGTTGGCATGAATTTGTACTTTGGACCATCGACCAAAATTTTGGCGGTTTAGAAAACATGTCACTCATTCCAGGAAACGTTGGAACTACACCAGTCCAAAATATCGGAGCTTACGGAACCGAAATAAAGGACACTTTTGTTTCCTGTGAAGCAATGACTATAGAAAGTCAGGAAATGAAAACGTTCACAAAGGATGAATGCGATTTTGGATACCGAGAAAGCGTTTTTAAAAACGAAGCAAAAAACCAATATATTATTACATCGGTTGTTTTTAAATTAACAAAAACAAATCATAAAATCAATACTTCTTACGGAGATATTTCATCTGAATTAGCTAAATATAACATCACAAATCCTACTTTAAAGGACGTCAGTAATGCCGTAATTACCATTCGACAAAGCAAATTACCAGACCCGAAAGAATTAGGAAACAGTGGTAGTTTTTTTAAGAATCCAATTTTATTAAAATCAGATTTCGAAAAAATACATCAGCAATTTCCTGAAATGAAATATTTTGATATTTCAGAAACCGAAGTAAAAGTACCTGCTGGATGGTTAATCGAACAAGCTGGATTTAAAGGAAAACGTTTTGGTGATGCAGGAATCCATAAAAATCAAGCTTTAGTTTTAGTGAATTATGGCAATGCGACAGGTCAGGAAATTTTGAATGTTTCAAAAGATATCCAGGAAACTATATTTAAAACGTTTGGCATTCACATCGAAGCCGAAGTGAATGTGATTTAATAAAAAAATTGTTAGACACCTTATATTATTAGATAACTTATCAATTCGTCTTATCTTAAATTCTAATATCAAAAAACCTAAGTTACAAACTATGTACACTCCAGAAATCTACAAAAACGAGAATCAACAAGAAATCAAAAAGTTTCTGCAAGAGAACAGCTTTGGTATTCTAATTAATCAAAGTAATGGAAAATTGTGTGCCACACATATTCCTTTGGAACTAGAAACTAATAAAGAAGGCAACGATATTTTATGCGGACATATTTCTAAAGAAAACCCACAATGGAATGGTTTCATAGACAATGACCAAATTTTAGCAGTATTTCCAGGGCCTCATAGTTATATTTCTTCCTCTTGGTACGATCATGAAAATGTTCCAACATGGAACTACATTGCCGTTCATGTGTACGGAAAAATTAAAATAATTGAAGGAGAAGCCGTCATCGAATCCTTAAAAAGGCTAGTTGATAAGTACGAACAAAATTCAGAAAATCCAGTCCGTGTAGAAGATTTATCGAAAAAAACTATGATGCAAACTCGTGGTATTGTAGCGTTTGAAATTGAAATAACTGAAATCCAAGCCACGAGAAAATTGTCTCAAAACAGAGACGAAAAAAATCACCAAAACATCATTACTGAGTTAGAAAAAGCCAATACAAATCAGTCCATCGCTATTGCGAATGAGATGAAGAAATGCCCAATATAAATTCTTTCGAAATTCACAGATTGTATTTAACAATTCACAATTCTATTCATACCTTTGCGCTCGATTTAAAAACTCATTAAACTCAGATGCTTATACTAATTCTTTACTTTTTTATTTTTATTGTCGTTCTTCAAATTTCGTATTATTTAGGTGTTTTTGGAAAATTTGCTTTTGCTAAAGCGCAGAAAATAACACCAAAAAGAATCCCGATTTCGGTGATTGTTTGTGCCAAAAACGAAGAAGAAAATGTAGCTAATTTTATTCCTCTTCTTGCTGAACAAAACTATCCTGATTTTGAAATAGTTCTGATTGACGATGCATCAAGTGACGCTACTTTGGATATTTTTGAAGGTTTTGAAAAGGAATATCCTAATGTTCGTTTGGTAAAAGTAGAGAACAACGAAGCCTTTTGGGGAAACAAAAAATACGCATTGACTTTAGGAATAAAAGCTGCCAAAAAAGAATATTTATTATTCACCGATGCTGATTGCTACCCAACTTCAAAAGAATGGATAACGGCTATGAGTTCTCAATTTACAATGCAAAAAACTATTGTTTTGGGTTATGGTAAATATGAAAAAATCCCTAATTCATTTCTGAATAAAATAATTCGTTTTGAAACTTTATTGACCGCAATTCAATATTTTTCATGGGCCAAAATTGGACATCCATATATGGGAGTAGGAAGAAATTTAGCCTATAAAAAGGAGGAATTTTTCAATGTAAATGGATTCATCGAGCACATGCAGGTACGTTCTGGTGATGATGATTTATTTATAAACCAAGCTGCAAAAGCTAAAAATACAACTATCGCCTACACACCGGAAAGTTTTACACTTTCTAAACCAAAGACTACATACAAAGACTGGTTGATCCAAAAAAGAAGGCATATTGCCACGGCAAATTATTATAAACCTCTAGATAAATTACAATTAGGAGCATTCTATTGTTCGCAATTACTATTTATTTTATTACCCATTATATTATTAGCCTTCCAGTTTCAATGGATATTAGTTTTAAGTTTGATCGCATTACGTTATCTTGTGGCATGGATTGTGGTAGGATTTTCAGCAGGTAAGCTTAAAGAAAATGATATAAAGTTCTGGTTCCCTATCGTTGAGATAGTACTTATCTTAACACAAATCAATATCTTTATAACTAATATATTCTCAAAACCGGTACATTGGAAATAAACAAACAAATAGAAAAAGCAAAACAAGGCGATCAGGTTGCCTTTACTTTTCTATTGGATTATTATTGGAATGAAGTGTATGGCTTTATGCTGAAACGCACCGAAAACGAAACTAATGCCGAAGATATTACCATCGAAACGTTCTCGAAAGCATTCGATAAAATAGCCACTTACAACTCGGAATTTCAATTTAACACTTGGCTTATTGCTATTGCAAAAAACGTACACATCGATTTATTACGAAAAAAGAAATCGAGTCTTTTTGTCGAAATTACTGATGAACAAGATCAGCAAGCCTACAATATTGCTGACACTACTCCATCTGCAGAAGATGAATTGATTACGGAACAAAACCTTTCTCGATTGTTACAATTCATCAAAGAATTGAAACCGCATTATCAAGAAGTGATTCAGTTGCGCTATTTTCAAGAAATGAGTTATCAGGAAATTGCCAATAAAATTGATGAACCTTTGAGCAATGTTAAGATTAAATTGCTTCGCGCCAAAAAACTTCTGGCAGAAATCATTCAGAATAAAAGGTAGTTTTATTTTACAAAACAGCATCGATTGTTAATTCCTTAAAAACAAAAAGTGATCTAAATTAATTTTAGACCACTTCGTTTAATCAAAAGTAATTATAGATTTCTAAAAATTATCTTATAATTCTTTCCGGATAATCAGTGATAATTCCGTTCACTTTAAGTCCTCGTAGATTCTTAATATCGACAGGTTCATTCACAGTCCAAGGATAGATTTTAAAATCATTAGCTTTCATTACCGCTACATTTTCAGCTGTTAAGGTTTTATAATACGGATTTATTGCCTGAGCTTTAAGCTCTTTTCCCGTTTTAATAATAGTCTCAATAGGATCTTTATAGGTAAGCAACCCAATAGCTATTTCAGTACTTAAAGACCTCATTTTTTGCAATTCTCCTATTCGAAAACTGGATATAAAAAAATCTTTATTTCTCCACCCTTTTTTCTTGTATTCTTCTATAATTCTATACGTATCCGTTGCAGTGTTTGTCCCTTTCAATTCAATATTAAGCACTACTTTTTTATCAATAGTCTCAATAACTTCTTGCAAAGTTGGGATTTGATGTTTCCCTGCAACCAGAACTTTTCTCAATTCTTCGAAAGTATATTCTTCGATTTTTCCTTTTGCGTTTGTAATGCGATCCAAATCATCATCATGAAAAACAACCAATTCACCCGTTTTAATTTTGAAAACATCTATTTCTAACATATCGGCTTTTAATTCGATTCCTTTTTCTATTGATGCTAGAGTGTTTTCTGTCGCATGACCCATTGCACCTCTGTGCCCACAAACCACAAATTTATTTGAAGTACAATTTGAAAATAACATGGCTATTGATGAAGCCATTAATAGTGTAGTGAATTTCATAATTTTCATTTAAGTTTTGTCGTAAAAATAGATGAACCGCCAGAATCAAACATTAAGAAAGGATTAAATTAAGACTATTTTACCTAAAGAAATTTGATCCTTCTTGGTCTTATTTGGTTAACAATATCTTAAAAAAAGCAGCTTTAACACTCGGTTTTTAAGGTTTCATTAACACAAAAGTATTCTACAGTTATTGTTTAAATAACTGCCTTTTTTCAATTAGTCAATTCCTTTGTCGGCACTAAAAAACAAAAAAATAGTATTCATGAAACAACTCCAATTATTTTTATTAACGATGGTGCTGACCGTTTTTGTTGGCACTACAAATTTTGCCCAAACGACTCAGGCCTCAATTTCAGGTATCGTTTTAGGCAATAATTCAGAACCTATTAAAGATGCAACAGTCCTAATTCGAAATGAATCAACTGGATTTAAAACCAATTCATTGTCTAATTTCAAAGGAGTTTTCACTTTCAAAGAACTACCGTTAGGCGGGCCTTACACAATAAGTATTAAAGCTTTAGGTTTTGGAGAACAGCAGCGTTCCGGTTACACATTAAATCAAGGTGATTTAATAAACATTGAAATCCTAATGCAAAACGACATTCAAAATCTGGAAGTAGTTGAAGTTGTAGGACGAGGTTTAAAAAATAAAACAGGGAATTTAGGAGCTGCAACGGCAGTAACCGCAAAACTAATCAATGCCTTGCCAGTCAACGGAAGAAATTTCACCAGTTTAATGGATTTATCACCTTTGAGTAGAGGCGGGAACATTTCAGGACAATTAGCTTCCTCGACAAATTACACACTGGATGGAATGAATGCCAAAAACCCAACTTCGGCAGGATCTACAACCAGTCGAAGCGGTGCTCCTTATTCCATATCGATTGAAGCCGTAAGAGAATTCAAAGTGGTGACGAATCAATATGACGTAGGTTATGGTCGAAGTGGTGGCGGAACGGTAAGTGCTGTGACTAAATCAGGAACAAATGATTTTACAGGAAGTATGTTTGCTTATAACCGTGCAGATTGGCTGTCTAGCTCTTATGACATTAGAGGAAACAGACGTCAAAATGATTTTTCTACGTCACAATATGGTTTCACTTTTGGCGGACCAATCATTAAAGATAAATTACATTTTTTTGTGGCTTGGGACCACCAACAAGATTCGCGTCCATTAATTATAGCTGATGTTCAATCTGCCGAAGACGAATTGCGTTTTAATGTTACAAGAGCCACATTAGATAATTTTGTGACTATTGCCCGTAATAAATATGGCGTTTCAAACTCCCCACAATACGGAACATTTGATAAAAAACGTAATTCTGATGCAGCTTTCGCTCGTATTGACTGGCAAATTAACAGTAACAATTTATTGACGGTACGTAATAATTTCACCTATGACAATAATAAACTAGGATTACAAGATAATACGACCATCAATTTATATGAATCGTTTGGTGACGATTTAAATATTGACAACAGTATTTTGGCTTCTTTACGAACAAAAGTAAATGCAAGAGTAACGAATGAGTTGAAAGTACAGCATTTATATACTTTTCAAGACAGTAATCCGGGCGATCAATTGCCTTCTTACAATATCCCACGTGCTATTGTAGAAAATGTGGCTTCAACTATTAATGGAGCAGTAAGAACTACGAATATTCAAATTGGAGGTCATCGATTTGCCCAAGAAAAATTTACCAATAATGTTTTTCAAATTGTAGATAATTTATACTTCAATACGGATAAAGTTAAATATACTTTTGGATTTGATTTAATGCAAACTAATTCAGAATCTTTATATGGAAGCGAAGTAAACGGTCGTTTTCATTTTAACAGTGTTGCTAATTTTAACAACTTAACGCCTTATCGTTATTACAGAGAAGTGCCTTTAGTAGCTGATCCTACCGTGATTTCTAATATATTAAATGCTGGAATTTATGGTCAGTTGCAAACTAAAATTGGTGTGGGATTGGACCTGACTTTAGGTTTGCGATTTGATTATGCTAAATATCCAACAGCCACCTTCAATCAATTAGTTTTTGATGAATTAGGCATTCGTACGGATAATAAACTTCAGTCAGCTATCCTTCAACCAAGAGTACAATTGTCTTGGGATGTAAATGAAAATCACAAAGATTACATTCGTTTAGGAGCTGGAATTTTTGCATCCGATTTGAATAATTATGCGGTCATCAATAACTTATATTTTGATGGAAATCACACTGCCACAGTGGATGTAAGATCTCCAAATGTTCCTATGCCAAATTTCATTGATTATCGAAATAACTATGCTAGTATTCCAACTTTGGATGCGTTCCAATTACCTACTATTAATTTCACAGGAACAGATGCTAAAGTTCCGGTTGTCTATAAAGCCAATGTATCCTACTCTCATTTCTTCACTGATAGATTGAAAGCAGGGATTGCGGGTTATGCTACTTTAGGACGTAACAACTATGTTTATGTAGACCGCAACATGGTTGCGAATCCATTTTTTACTTTGGCAAATGAAGGCAATCGTGGCGTTTACGTTCCAGCAAGTTCAATGCCTGCAAATGGTGCTGGAGACTGGATGCAAGGGCGTATCAGCAATAAATTAGGACGTGTTTTAGAATTAAACAGCGAAGGTAAAGTCAATCAATTTGCAATGGTGGTAGATGCTACGTATCGTTATTTTAAAGATGGAGAAATATCTGCCAGTTATACCTTGAATGATACCAAAGACAATACTTCATTTAACGGAAACGTAGCCAATACAGCAACTTTAGTTTTACCGGTAGAAGATGATCCAAGAGACTTGAGCAAAATGAGTTATTCCGATAATCATTTCCGTCATAAAGTGGTGTTTTATGGAACATTGCCTACTTTTTATGGATTCAGTGTTGGTGTTCGTTATTCTGGTATTGGAGGTACACGCTACAGTTTATTGTCAGGAGGAAATACAAATGCCGATTTTGTCACTTCATCCAATGATTTAGCGTATATATTTGACATTAATAATCCTGCAGTTCCCCAAAATATAAAAACAGGATTACAAACCATACTTAATAATCCGGCTGCCAGCCAAAGTTTGAAAGACTATATCACTAAATATTCTGGTAAAATTGCCGAGAGAAACGGCGGAATAAATGACTTTTATGGTCTTGTTGATGTCCGAATCAGCAAAAAGATTGCGCTAGACAAAAAACAATTCTTGGAATTTACAGCAGATGTATTTAATGTTGCCAATTTATTAAACAAAGAATGGGGTGTAAATAAATCGTTGGGAAGTCAGTCTTTATATGCTTTAGGAACACCCGCATCAGGAACAACAGCTGCAGTTCCAGGATTTGACAGCACCAGACAACAATTTAATTACAGAGTAAACAATGCAGGACTTCCTTCGCTTTCAGGAAATCCATTTCAAATACAAATTGGATTTAAATATGCTTTTTAAATCCTACTAGAAAATAATTTAATACAAGAACAAAGCGCATTCAAATTAATGAATGCGCTTTTTTTACGAATACCTAGCCAAAAAATCAATAAAAACAATAATTAATCAACATAAAAGTTAAATAAATAAACATAAAACCAATTAAATAAAATATTTATTAAATTTATATACTAAAATTCTTAATTCTTACGTTCTGTAAAATAAACCTTCTTGCTTATGATTTAATTGTACTTAACCACTAAATCCATAAATTATGTCAAAACTAAGCATTTACGAGACCGGTTGGATCAACCTTGTTTTCCAAGACCGAAACAAAGAATATGGAGCATATCAATTGCGTCAGGAAAGTACTAAAACATCATTAACAGCACTTTTTATGGGTGTATTGTTTTTATCTAGTGTCTTAAGTATCCCAGTAATCATTACCTATTTGAACCCCAATAAAGGCATCACGATAGGTATTCCAGAACTGACAAATACCGTGGTCCAACTTACTGACATAATTCCGAATCAGCTTGAAGAAAAAAAGACGCTTCCTCAGATAAAAACTAAAAGTGTAGAAGTACCCGTTAAAAGTGCCCAACTTGTTAATCCTGTAATTGTGCAGGCTTCACAAGCAAATCAAGACATTGCAAAAACCACCGATAATACTTCTATAACAAATACAACTTCAGAGGGAACTGGAACTGTAGGTATAAATCCAACTTCTTCTTCAGGAACAGGAACTGAAATCGTAACGCCTGTTGATTTGGGAAACACTATTGTAAACAGCGTTGCTTTGGATAAACTACCTGAATTCCCCGGTGGAATCAATAAATTTTACACCTATGTGGGTAATAATTTTGAAAAACAAGAAATAGATGGTAGCGGTTCTATTAGGGTATATGTTTCTTTTGTAATTGAAAGAGACGGCAGTATGACTGATATTCAAGTCAAAAGAGATCCTGGTTATGGTTTGGGGAAAGAAGCTGTTCGCGTATTCAAATCCTTGAAAACAAAATGGTCGCCGGGAATGATTGCCGGAAAACCAGTGCGAACTGCGTATAACCTTCCCATTACGGTACAAATGAATTAAATATAAAAGAAAAGCTTCAAATAATTTTGAAGCTTTTCTTTTATATATCTTTTTATTTTTTTTTCATTTTATACTAAAACAAAAAAAAGTCCTAATCTAGCCCTGATTGCAGTGATATCCCATGCATTTTTTTTGCATGGATATAATGGAAAGCAGGACGACTATTCACTAAAAACAAGAAAATATTGTGCTCCTAAAGCATCCATTTCTCTTTATTCAAATAAACAAATAAAGGAATCCACAAATAAACTACATTCCTTATCTTTGTGCTCTGAAAATTGATATATGGAAACTGTTTTAGAAAATACTTTACCTGTAGGAAAACCGAAATGGCTAAAGGTAAAACTCCCAATAGGCCAAAAATACACTGAGCTTCGCGGCTTGGTTGATAAATATAGTTTAAACACGATTTGTACGTCTGGAAGCTGCCCAAATATGGGTGAATGCTGGGGCGAAGGAACGGCAACATTCATGATTTTAGGAAATGTATGTACTCGTTCTTGTGGTTTCTGTGGTGTAAAAACCGGAAGACCGGAAACTGTTGACTGGGATGAGCCTGAAAAAGTGGCGCGTTCTATCAAAATCATGAACATCAAACATGCCGTAATTACAAGCGTTGACAGAGATGACTTGAAGGATGGTGGTTCAATTATTTGGATTGAAACCGTAAAGGCTATTCGCAGGATGAACCCAAATACAACACTGGAAACTCTGATTCCAGATTTTCAAGGTATCGAAAGAAACATTGACAGAATCGTAGAAGCAAATCCTGAAGTGGTTTCTCATAATGTAGAAACGGTACGTAGATTAACTCGTGAAGTAAGAATTCAGGCAAAATATGACCGAAGTCTTGAAGTATTGTGTTATTTAAAAGAAAAAGGAATTAACAGAACTAAGTCGGGAATTATGCTTGGTCTTGGAGAACAAGAAGAAGAAGTTTACCAAACGATGCGAGATTTGCGTGAAGCCAATGTTGATATTGTTACCATCGGCCAATACTTACAGCCGAGCAAAAAACACTTGCCAGTAAAGGAATTTATAACGCCGGAACAATTTGCTAAATACGAGCAATTTGGTTTGGAATTAGGTTTCCGTCATATTGAAAGTGGACCATTGGTTCGTTCCTCGTATAAAGCACAAAAACATATTTTATAAATAGTTTATTCGTTTATTTGTTTAATCGGTTAACCAAATAAACGAATAAACGAATAAACAAATCCATTTGAAAACAAGAATTGCCATAAATGGTTTTGGAAGAATCGGCAGGAATTTATTCCGATTACTTTTGAACCATCCCTCAATAGAAGTTGTTGCCATAAATGACATTGCCGATAAAAAAACAATGGCGCATTTAGTGAAGTATGACAGTATCCACGGTGTTTTACCATTTGCGGTCAGCGATGACGAAAAAGGAATTCTCGTAGATGGAAATCATTTCTTATTTTTTCACGAAAAAAGTATTTCAAACCTGGATTGGAAAAGTTTAGACATTGATTACGTAGTCGAATCGACGGGTAAGTATAAGACTTTTGAAGAATTGAATTCCCATATTATCGCTGGTGCCAAAAAAGTGATTCTTTCTGCACCTTCGGAAGTTGACATTATAAAAACGGTAGTGCTCGGCGTAAATGATTTTATTCTTGACGGAACTGAAACCATAATTTCGAATGCCAGTTGCACAACGAATAATGCTGCACCAATGATTAAAGTGATCAATGAACTTTGCGGTATAGAACAAGCGTATATCACTACTATCCATTCCTACACGACTGACCAAAGCTTACACGATCAACCGCATAAAGATTTACGTCGTGCTCGCGGGGCAAGTCAGTCTATCGTACCTACAACAACCGGAGCGGCAAAAGCATTGACAAAAATATTTCCTGAGTTTGAAGGTAAAATTGGCGGTTGTGGTATACGAGTGCCCGTTCCTGATGGATCTTTGACTGATATTACTTTCAATGTAAAACGCGCGGTGACTATAGATGAGATTAACGCAGCTTTCAAAATTGCCGCACAAACCAATTTAAAAGGGATTTTGGATTATACCGAAGACCCTATTGTTTCTGTTGATGTGATTGGCAATAAAAATTCATGTATATTTGATGCTCAACTAACTTCTGTTATTGATAAAATGGTAAAAGTAGTAGGATGGTATGATAATGAAATAGGCTATTCGTCCAGAATTATTGATTTAATTCTTCTAACAAAAAAATAAAATAACCCCAGGAAAAATTCAGCTGTAAATGAAGTATTTTTTTGCTTTTATTGTTTTTTTTTACTCCTCAATGTACTCTCAGCTCTATGAGGAAGTAGACAGCATAGCATATTACAGCAGTTTGAGTAATTCCAATATTCAGACTAATAATTATAAAGAGGCATTATTGCATTCCCAAAAGGCAATTGATTACGCTAAAAAAAATAAAAACATTAAAGACCAAGCACAACAAACTTTTAATCTTGGAAAAATTTATTTTGACTTAAAAAAATACGATGATGCAATAGAAACATTACTAAAAAGCGCTTCATTATTTTCAAATTTCGAGCCAAGTTCAGAGCATTCTGCAACGTACTACCATATTGGCTTATGCTACATGCAAAAACAAGATTATGATAGAGCTTCCATATACTTTGAGAGAACAAGATCTATTAATGATAAATTAAGAATTCCTGACGTTGCCGAGTTATTAAACCTTCAAAAAGGTCTAATTTACAAATCAAAGAATAAATTAGATTTAGCATTATCTGCTTTTAAAATAATAATTGCAAAATCTGACAATGCCGCTTTGACAAATACTAAAGCTGAAGCAACTTATCAAATAGGAAAAATTGAAGCCAGCAGAAATAGGAATAACTTGGCTTTAAATTATCTGAATAAAGCATTAGAACTAAACAGTAAATCTGAAAATCTAGAACAGAAATCAAATATTTTACTGGCCTTAAGTGATGTTTATGAAAAAACGTTAGATAAAAATAATGCGTATTTTTATCTAAAACAACATCTTAATTTAAAAGAGAGCATCACAATTTTGAACAATGAAAGGCTTGGCATAGATGATTACAAAAAGTTCAAAGAGTCTGAAAAATTAAAAGAAATTGCACAAGCTAATTATGAAAATAAGGAGCAAGAAAAGGCTAATAAATTTTCTAAACTAATCAGTATTTTCGCCATTGCATTAATTTCAATTTTATCTTTATTAAGTCTATCCTTGTACAAAAATAATATCATTAGAAATCAGTCTAATTTATTATTGCAAGAAAAAAACAAAGAATTAGAGATTGCAAAAGATAAAGCAGAAAAAGCATCAAAAGCGAGATCCGAATTTTTATCCACTGTGAGCCATGAGCTCCGAACTCCCTTGAACGCCATCAATGGTATTACTCACTTATTATTGGAAGAGAACCCAAAAAAAAATCAATTGGACTACTTGTCTTCCTTAAAATTTTCAGGAGATTATTTGACAAAATTCATTAATGAAATTTTAGAGATTAATAAAATTGATTCTCAAAAATCAGAAATTGAATACACCAGTTTTAATCTAAAAAAATTATTAGAGGATATCAAACATTCTTTGAAAGAATTGGCTGTGGTGAATAACAATAATTTCAATCTTGAAGTTGATGCCGCAATTCCCGACTATTTGATTGGCGATCCCACAAAATTATCACAGATAATACTGAATTTAATCAACAACGCACTGAAATTCACAAAAAACGGAAACGTTACCGTTATAACCAATCTTAGCACATTAGAAGATAAAAAAGCCACTTTGTATTTTGAGATAACAGATACCGGAATAGGAATACCTGAAGATAAATTAGCAAGCGTTTTTGATAGTTTTTCGCAAGGTTCCATAGAAGTAAATCGCAAATATGGTGGTACCGGTTTAGGATTGACTATCGTAAAAAAATTAATTAAAATTCTTGGCGGACACATCAAACTTAAAAGTGTGGTAGGTGAAGGCTCTTCATTTTCATTTCAATTAGAATTCCAAATAAGTCCACAGCAGGAATCTCAAATGGAGAAAAAGCCAATGATAAAATACGATCCTACTAAATTAATAAACAAGAAAATACTATTGGTTGAGGACAATAAAATCAACCAAATGATTACCAAGAAAATGCTAGATAATAAAGGAATTATCTGCGAAATAATTGATAACGGTGAGGATGCAATTGATTTATTGAAAACTAATACATTCGACTTAGTTCTTATGGATGTACACTTACCCGGCATAAACGGAACAATTGCAACAGAAACAATACGAACATTTGACAGTACTACTCCTATCATTGCGCTTACCGCAATATCACTGCATGAAAATCGTGAGATGCTATTATCATTTGGCATGAACGATGTAATCACTAAACCGTTCATACCAGAAGAATTTTACACTACCATAGCTGAATATATTTAGATTTAATAATTCAGAATCAATTCCTTTATAAGGCTTCTCACTTTTGGTTCCGCCTCTTTAGCTGCTTCCAAAACTTCGTCATGAGAGATTGTTCCAATACTTTCTTCGTTACCCATATCGGTAATTACTGAAATACCAAATGTTTCCAAACCCATATGACGTGCCACAATCACTTCTGGAACGGTTGACATTCCTACACAATCTGCACCCAGAATTTTTACCATTTTGTATTCGGCCAAGGTTTCAAAAGTTGGACCTTGTAAACCCAGATAAATTCCTTCATGTACCTCAATATTTAATTCTTGAGCCAGTTCAGTGGCTTTCGTAATCATTTTTCTCGAATACGGTTCACTCATATTTACAAAACGAGGTCCAAAACGTTCGTCATTTTTTCCACGCAAAGGATGTTCTGGTGTCATATTGATATGATCCGTAATCATAACAATAGAACCTACTTTATAACTTGGATTAACACCACCAGAAGCATTTGAAACCACCAGTTTCTCGACGCCCAAAAATTTCATAACTCGCACCGGAAAAGTAACTTCTGTCATTGAATAGCCTTCGTAGAAATGAAATCTTCCCTGCATGGCAACGACTTTCTTATCTCCTATTGTTCCAAAAACTAATGCACCTTTATGACCTTGCACTGTAGACACTGGAAAATTTGGAATTTCATTGTACGGCAGCGTAAATTCTACTTTAATTTCATCCGTAAAACTCCCTAATCCTGAACCTAAAATCACACCGTATTCTGGAGCAAAATCAACTCTTTCCTTAATATAACTAACTGTTTCTTGTACTTGTTCCCACATAATCTAAAATTGTTTTATTAAAATTATCACTCCGTTCCGACGCCTCGGAATCGGGACCCGAAACAAAAGAACTTTGTATTGGCAAATAGAAAAGTTGTTCACTTGGTAAACTTCCCTTTAAACGTACGTAATCTTTTTCGGTAGTGATAATAATTTTGTTTTGAGCTAAATTTTTAATTTCTAAAATGTCTTTATCGGTAAAATTATGATGGTCTGGAAAAGACAAACAAACATCATTGGTATCTTGTAAATAGGCAAAAAACGGTTCCGGTTTCGCAATTCCAGCTACCAGTAATTTAGCAGTCGATTGAATTTCATTTACATTTATTTTTCGGTCCTCTCCATAAATAAATTCTTCGTAAGCTATAAAAGTAAAGTACAATTCCTGATTTACACCAACTTTTAACCTCTTTTTAATCATATTCTGTTCTTCAGGCGCGAGATTAAAAGGGCATTTGGTTACAATAATCACATTTGCTCTGTCTGCTCCGCTACGGCTTTCGCGTAAATTTCCAGTTGGCAACATCCAATCATCCGAATACAAATCACAATAAGAAGTCAATAAAATATAAAAACCCGCTTTTACTTTTCGATGTTGAAAAGCGTCATCAAGCAAAATCACTTCTGGTTTATCAGATTGAGAAAGTAGTTGTTCTATCCCATTTTTTCTATTGGCATCAACTGCAACTTGGATTGATGGAAATTTTTTATAAAACTGAAAAGGCTCGTCTCCAAGAAGGGCAGCATTTGAATTGGCATCAGCCAAAATAAAACCTTCAGATTGTCTTTTATATCCACGGCTTAACGTGGCAATTTTATATTTATCCGAAAGTAATCGAATCAGATATTCAATTTGGGGAGTTTTTCCGGTTCCGCCAACGCTAAGATTTCCGACAGCAATAACAGGCAAATCAAAAGAGTACGATTTTAAAATCCCTTTATCGAAAAGAAAATTCCGAATACTCGTTATCAGACCATATAAAATGGCAAACGGGAATAGCAATTTTCGCAGTAAATTCATTTTACGAAAGTAGAATAAATTATCTTTGATTTAAAATTTTGTTTCTTTTGTTTAATGTTTAAAGTTCATCAACCTTAAACTTTAAACCTCAGACTTTAAACTAAAAAAAAACATGATAATCAAAGAAATAATTTCCGTACTCGAAGAAATGGCACCACTTGCCTATGCTGAAGATTTTGACAATGTCGGATTATTGGTTGGAAACCAAGACGAAGAAGCCACTGGAATTTTGGTTTGTCATGATGCTTTAGAAAATATAATAGACGAAGCGATTGCAAAAAATTGTAATCTGGTGGTTTGTTTTCATCCGATATTATTTTCTGGTTTGAAAAAAATTACCGGTAAAAACTATGTGGAACGTGCAGTTATTAAAGCCATAAAAAATGACATTGCAATTTACGCCGTTCACACCGCTTTAGACAATCATCAAGCAGGCGTGAATAAAATATTCAGTGATGCATTAGGATTGATAAATACTAAAATCCTTATTCCGAAGCAAAATTTCATACGAAAATTAGTGACTTTTACCATTCCTGAAAACGCGGAAGAGGTTCGAAATACACTATTTGATGCTGGCGCGGGCACCATTGGCAACTATGAAAATTGCAGTTTTAATTCTAAAGGAATTGGAACTTATATGGGAAATGAGCACAGCAATCCACAGGTTGGAGAGCGATTTGAGTTTGTGCACGGAGATGAAATCAAAATCGAAGTCACTTTCGAAAAACATTTGGAAAACAGAATCCTGAAAGCATTATTCAAAAGCCACGCATACGAAGAAGTGGCGTATGAAATTTATGAGTTGCAAAACCAACATCAAAATATTGGTTTGGGTATGATTGGCGAATTGAAAAATCCTATGAATGAAAAAGAATTTCTGCTTTTTGCCAAAGAAAAAATGCAATGTGGCGGAATTCGCCATTCAACCTTTATTGGAAAAGAAATAAAAAAAGTAGCCGTTCTTGGCGGAGCCGGAAGTTTTGCTATAAAAAATGCGATTCAGGCTGGAGCTGATGCTTATTTGACTGCAGATTTAAAATATCATCAGTTTTATGAAGCCGAAAACAAGTTGCTTTTGGCCGATATTGGACATTTTGAGAGCGAACGCTATACAAAAAATTATATTGTTGAGTATCTTCGGAAAAAAATCCTTAATTTTGCAGTTATTTTATCAGAAGAAAATTCAAATCCAGTTAAGTACTTATAGAATATGGCGAATACGAAAGAATTAAGTGTTGAGGACAAGTTAAGAGCAATTTACGATTTACAACTTATTGACTCTAGAATTGACGAAATCAGAAACGTAAGAGGAGAACTTCCTTTAGAAGTAGAAGATTTAGAAGATGAAGTGGCTGGTTTAAGCACACGTTCAGAAAAATTGAAAGGAGAACTTGAAGTTATCGAGGATCTAATCAAATCAAAAAAGAATGCAATTGATGAGCACAAAGAAGCTATCAAAAAATATACTAAGCAACAAGAAACTGTTCGTAATAACAGAGAGTTTAACTCGTTGACTAAAGAGGTTGAATTTCAAGAATTAGAAATTCAATTGTCTGAAAAACAAATTAAAGAAATGAAAGCTTCTATCGAGCACAAGAAAGAAGTAATTTCAAGCTCTAAAGAAAGATTAGAAGCAAAATCGAATCACTTAAAGCATAAAAAATCTGAGTTAGATGCTATCATGGCTGAAACCGCTAAAGAAGAAGCATTCCTATCTGAGAAATCAGCGGAGTACCAAGCTTTAATTGAAGAAAGATTATTGAAAGCTTACACAAGAATTAGAAGTAGCGTTCGTAATGGTTTAGCTGTAGTTTCTATCGAAAGAGGAGCATCTGCAGGATCATTTTTTACGATTCCACCACAGACACAAGTAGAAATTGCTTCTAGAAAAAAAATAATTACTGATGAACATTCAGGAAGAATATTAGTCGACAGTGTATTAGCTGACGAAGAAAAAGAGAAAATGGAACAGTTGTTTTCTAAATTCTAATTACATTTAAGTCCCGATACACATCGGGACTTTTTTTTATGAAAAAAATAGTATTTTTTATATTCACTAAATCTATTGGTTTATACATTAACCTTTTGAGTTTTGTATTTCCAAAAAAAGCATCGCAACTGGCGTATGGTTTTTTTAGTGAACCCCGGGAAGGAAAATTATCTAAAAACAAACTTCCGGAAATCCTACAAAAAGCGCAGTCCGAAAAATTCCAACTTCAAGAAGATTCCTTTCATACGTATACTTGGAAAGGAAATGACACTGTAATATTATTAGTTCACGGCTGGGAAAGCAATGCCTCACGCTGGGAAAATTTACTTCCGTATCTTAAAAAATCAGGAAGCACCATTATTGCAATTGACGGTCCAGCTCATGGATTGTCTAGCGGAAAAGAGTTCAACATTCCCCAATATGCTGAATTTATTCATGTTGCTGTACAAAAATTCAAACCTCAATACCTGATAGGTCATTCCATTGGTGGAAAAACGTGTTTGTATTACCAATCTGTTTATCAAAATGACTCGCTAAAAAAAATGGTAATTCTGGGTTCTCCAAGTGATTTCAATATTATATTAAACAATTATATTACATTATTGAGCTTGAATTCTAAGATTTCAAAATCTTTAGAAGATCATTATTTAAACCATTTCAAACTCAGTCTGGAACATTTTTCAGGAAAATTATTCGCTTCAAAACTGAATATCAAAGGACTAATCGCACATGATGTTGACGACACGGTAGTTTTATTCGAAGAAGGAAAGAAAATTGCTGGTGCATGGGAAAATGCTGTTTTCATTGAAACCAAAGGCTTAGGACACAGTATGCATGACGATGAATTGTATAAAAAAGTATCCAATTTTTTATTTCAAGCAGACAACTAAAATCAAATTGAAGTGAAATCTTTTACAGATTTCTAAATTTTCAAATAAACTATTTACCACATAAACGATTAAACAATTTAGTACTACTTTTGCAGTATGGAAGAAAATCTAAAACGCCTCAATAAATTCATAGGAGAAACCGGGTACTGTTCCCGTCGCGAAGCCGATAAAATCATTGAAGAAGGTCGTGTAACCATCAATGGAGTTGTTCCGGAGTTGGGAACAAAAGTTTCACCGAATGACGAAGTGCGTATTGACGGTAAACTAATCCGTGAGAAAAATGAGAAACCTGTTTATCTTGCTTTCTATAAACCTGTAGGAATCGAATGTACCACAAACCTTGATGTTCGTAATAATATTGTGGATTACATTAATTATCCGAAACGTATTTTTCCTATCGGACGATTGGACAAAGCCAGTGAAGGATTGATTTTTATGACCAATGACGGTGATATCGTCAATAAAATATTAAGAGCCCGAAACAATCACGAAAAAGAATATACCGTAACCGTAAACAAACCTATAACCGATCGTTTTATCGAAAGAATGGGCAATGGAGTACCAATTTTAGACACTGTGACTCGAAAATGTAAGGTAGAACAAATTAGCAAATTCACTTTCAAAATTATCTTGACACAAGGTTTAAACCGTCAGATCCGTAGAATGACCGAATATTTAGGCTATGATGTAACGGCGCTTAAACGCATCCGAATTATCAATATTTCACTTGATGTCCCTGTAGGTCGTTACCGTGATTTGACTGATGCAGAAATTAAAGAATTAAATGAATTGATTGAACCTTCGAGCAAAACAGAAGAAGCCAGTTTACCCAAAACCGAAGCGCCAAAAAGAAGAACCGAATTCATAAAGAAAGACGATCCCCGATTTAAAGGACGAGGCGATTATTAAAAATATTAAAATCCCATTCATTTCTGAATGGGATTTTGCTTTTATTTACTCGGTAAAAATTCATAATACAAAGCTTTTGATAAAAAGGTCCTTGATTGCATTCGACTGATGTCCTTCTCTCTTGAAATTTCAATGTACTGTCCATCTAATTTATTTTGTGAAAAATAGTCTCTACGCACTTCATCATTAAAGTTTAGTCTGGATAAAAATGTAGGTTCTACTCCTTTGTTAACTGAAATGTTATAATTTGTAATTAGGTTTCCCCAATTCACAAAACCGCACAAAAGAATCGTTCCATAGAAATACCAAATCATTTGATTGAAAAGAAAAGCATTCGTTTTTTGCTTGGTAATTTTTATAAAAGAAATAACCAATCCAATAATTGATAAAATCAAGAAAGCAAAAACACCTAACCTTTTATAAGTCAATCCGAAAAAAGAAACATATTCTGAGTTTTTAATAATTGTACTAAGGATTAAAACTCCATTTAGCAGAATCCAAATCTTTGCTAATTTTTTAAGGTTTTTAGATTTTTCATCAAAATTAAACCCTCCTTTAAAATAGAATAAAATAACTCCAACAGCCATTATAATTGATAAAATAACGGCGGTTACTCTTTCGTGTGTATCAGAACTTAAGTTAGATTTTTTGACAACCTCAAAAAACTGTTCGTAATTATAAGTTACAATGAAAACCAAAAGAAGCACATTCAAAAGAAACAATGTAATCTCGCCACTTCTTCTTTCAAAATCAATATCTAAGAACGAAAATGAATTTTGATTTTGTGTTTTGGCTTCCTCCTTAAAATCATTGTCCAGTAAATTATTCTTTTCATAACAAACCTCAGGAATCCAATAATTCCAGAAAGTGAACGAAATAAAAAATCCTAAAGCGGTCAGTACAAATGCTTGCCACGCATCAATATCTAAATAATAACCGGTAAACAAAGAGGAAAAATGATCGCTTCCAAAAGAATATACAATTAAAAATAACCCAAGAAATAGCGCTGGTATAACAAAATAAGCAATCAGTTTTTTAGCAAAACCGCTATTGACTTTTCGCTTAGGAAGGTATTGGCTGAACATCAATATGCGACCTAACGAAGCGATTCCGTTCATTAATACTAAAGGAAGAGCTTGTAACAATTTAAGTTTTGGTACCTGGGTTTTAAATTGTAAAAATATAATTGATAAAGCCATGGCAAAAAACGACGAAAAATCTCCGTACCACGCAAACGCAAAGCAAGATAGAACCGATGCAACTACTAAAATCAAATGTAGCCTACTTGTAAACTTCTCTTGGAAGAAATAACATATTAAGGCGGTTTGCACCATCCCGAAAATGGCCCAATTGAGACCCAAATCTTCGTTGTAAAAAAGCAGAGTAAAAACCAAACTGCTGACTAAAATAAAATGTAGTTTTTTCATAATTAAAAATTTAAAAGTACTTTGCATTTCAAAGTTTAGAGTTAAAAAAAAAGGAATTATTTAGATTTAATTAGTTTTTCAAGACTGTTCAAATGCGAAACAAAAGCAGCTCGACCAATATTGGTTACGCGATACGAAGTTTTTGGTTTTTTACCTACAAACTCTTTTTTTACTTCTATGTATCCAGATTTTTCTAATGCGGAAGAATGACTGGCTAAGTTACCATCAGTAATATTCAATAAAGATTTCATTTCGGTAAAATCAATCCAGTCGTTTACCATCAGAACAGACATAATGCCTAATCTAACCCGACTTTCGAAATCTTTATTTAATTTGTCGATGATTCCCATTTCTATTTGTATTTTTTGAACACAATTATTCCGTAAAGAATATGCAAAATTCCAAATCCAATTGCCCAAAAAACAAGTCCGAACCCAAGATAAAAAAGGGAAATACATCCTAAGATAATCTCACATGCACCCAAATATCTAATGTCCGAAAAAGTATATTTCCCAGCATTAATAAGTGCTAAACCATAAAACAATAAAGTAACAGGAGCAATCAAAGCAAATAACTGGTGGTGCAAAAGTGCTATGCAAAATACGCCTCCAACCAGTAAAGGAATTGCTAGATTCAGTAACATTTTTTTAGTAGTATTCGTCCAAACCGGTAAATCAAACTTTTTACTTTTTCTCAAAGTAAAAAATATACCCGATCCTAAAGCTAAAATCAAGATTCCGCAAGCAACGAAAACTAATTCGATTATTAAATCATAGCTATACATCTTTTGGTTACCATCAAAATATTCAATACCATTATTTTTAAATAATTGATATGCATAAATTGATCCCGCTAATGCGAATAAGCCCGCAAATACTCCTGAAAGACCACTTAACGAAATAAATCTGGAAGAGCGCTCCATCATGGAACGAATATGCGATAAATCTTCTTGAAGTTTTTGACTCATAAATAAAGTACTTTGAGTTACAAAGTTATTTATTATTCTTATATATCAAAACAGAAAGGGAATTATTTTTAATAAATATTTATTAAAAATAATTCCCTTTCTGTTTAAAAGAAAAGATTGGTGTAAAAGATTCGTTTGCTCAGAATCTATTTTGAGCCTGCTTCCCAACCTCTTTGAATCTCACCAATAGTAGAATCCCAGTCGTAAATTGTCAGTATGATAAAAAGCGTAGCAAATCCTAAGAAAAACATTAGTACGTCTCTGTTTGAAATTTTCATTTTTCTAATATTTAATTATTTGCTTAAATATATAAATTAATTGAATCAAAAATCAAAAAAAGTAAGATTAATATTAATTTAAAATTAAAACCATCTTTTTCTTTTAAACAAAAACACACCAAAAGCAGATAACAAAACTGATACGGAAATAACAATCCATATTCCATAGCGATTATCTTCTAAATCATTAGGAACGTTCATTCCATACAAACTGGCAATCAATGTTGGAATCATCAGAATAATCGAAATCGAAGTCATCTGCTTCATAATCGTATTCATATTATTAGAAATCACAGAAGCATACGCATCCATAGTTCCCGTTAAGATGTCGCTATAAATATTAGTAGTTTCCTGCGCCTGACGCAATTCAATCTCAACATCTTCCAGCAAATCCAAGTCAAAATGCTCTTTTTGGGATTTTATATTCTTGATACGGTGCAACAAAATATCGTTCCCTTTCAAGGAAGTCATAAAGAATACTAAACATTTTTCTATTTGTAATAACGCCTGCAATTCTTCATTTTTAATTGACTTTTCTAGATTATCCTCGGCTAATTTTATTTTTTGGTTGACTTGTTTTAAGTATTTCAAAAACCAAACACTGGACGACAATAATAACTTCAACACTAAATCGAAGTTGTCTTTAATGTTGATATTCTTGCGCTTGGTATAAGTTACAAAATCCGTAAGCATTTCGGTTTTATGAAAACTGATGGTGATGCAAACTTCTCCTTTAAAAACAACTCCGACAGGAATCGTATGAAAAGGCAACTTCACATCATTACTCTTCACAGGAATTCGCATGATAATCAAAGTCCAACCATTTTCAATTTCTATCCTTGGTCTTTCGTCAATATCTTCAATGTCGTTATAAAATGCTTCGGGAATTTGTAAGTCTTCGAGTAAATATTTTTTTTCTGCTTCGGTAGGACATTCAATATTTATCCAGCAGTTTGGAGTCCAATCAGCAGTGGCAATTAATCCGTTATTGTTTTTGTAAAAAGCTCTCATTTCAAAATTCTATAGGTTTATGTATAGCCTCTTGAAAAAGTCAAGTGCTATATTAGTTCAACATTTCCGAATAATAATCGTCCATTTTAAAGGTCTTTTTTAAGTGGTGCAAAAGTATTCTTTAAATTCCGTTTTAGCATCAATTATCAGAGTTTTATGCGTTTATTAAGATAAAAAAAGCCTTAAACATACATTTAAGGCTTTAAATCAAAACTATTTTCTCTCTATTTATTTCTTTTCATTTCCCTTGCCAAAAGCGTATTTTTCAACAACATCGCAATTGTCATAGGTCCTACTCCACCTGGAACAGGAGTAATAAACGATGATTTTTTACTCACCTGCTCAAAATCAACATCACCGGTGATTACATATCCTTTTGGGTGTGAGGCATCTTCTACTCTGGTAATACCAACGTCAATTACTACCACTCCCTCTTTTACCATATCGGCTTTCAAATAATTTGGAACACCAAGAGCGGTGATAATAATATCAGCATTTTTAGTGTATTCTTCAATATTTTTGGTTCTACTATGAGTAAGTGTTACCGTTGAATCACCCGGATATCCTTTGCGACTCATCAAAATACTCATAGGACGACCCACAATATGACTTCGTCCAATAACTACGGTATGTTTGCCAGCAGTTTCTACTTTGTAACGCTCTAACAATTCCATTATTCCATAAGGAGTTGCGGGCAAAAAGGTTTCCATTTCCAAAGCCATTTTTCCGAAATTAGCAGGATGAAAACCATCCACATCTTTATCAGGATCAATAGCCATAAGAATTTTCTGCTCGTCAATGTGTTTGGGCAACGGCAATTGAACGATATAACCATCTAAATCACTATCTTCATTAAGTTCTTTGATTTTTGAAAGCAACTCTGTTTCAGTAATCGTTTCTGGCAATGCCACTAAAGTAGATTCAAAACCAATTTGCTGACAAGACCGCACTTTACTGCCAACATAAGTTAAGCTGGCTCCATTAGTACCAACAATAACGGCTGCTAAATGAGGAACTCTGTCCCCATTGTTTTTCATTTTTTGTACTTCTACAGCGATTTCACTTTTAATATCTTCCGCTGTTTTTTTTCCGTCTAGTAGTTGCATTGTTATTTAGTTTAATGTATTAAAGCAGAAAGTCTTAAAGTCATTACAACCTTAAGACTTTCGACTTTTGACTCATTTTATTTCATTCCTGGCATTCCGCCTTTCATACCACCCATCATTTTCATTAGGTTTTTTCCTCCTGGACCCTGCATCATTTTCATCATCTTACTCATTTGGTCAAACTGCTTCATCAATTGGTTGACTTGCTCGATTTTGGTTCCCGAACCTTTAGCAATTCTAGCCTTTCTTTTTACATCAATCAAAGCCGGTTTGCTTCTTTCAATTGGAGTCATCGAGTGAATAATAGCTTCAATATGTTTAAAAGCATCATCTTCAATCTCAACATCTTTCATGGCTTTTGAAGCACCTGGTATCATTCCAACCAAATCTTTCATATTACCCATTTTCTTTACTTGTTGAATTTGAGAAAGGAAATCATCAAAACCGAATTCGTTTTTGGCAATTTTCTTTTGGATTTTTCGCGCTTCTTCTTCGTCAAATTGCTCTTGAGCTCTTTCTACCAAAGACACAACATCTCCCATCCCCAAAATTCTTTCGGCCATACGAATTGGATAGAACACATCAATGGCGTCCATCTTTTCTCCTGTACCTACAAATTTAATTGGTTTATTAACAACCGATTTTATCGAAATTGCAGCTCCACCACGAGTATCTCCATCTAATTTCGTTAAGATAACCCCATCAAAATTTAATCTTTCGTTGAAGGCTTTTGCTGTGTTTACAGCATCTTGACCGGTCATTGCATCCACAACAAATAAGGTTTCTTGCGGCTGAATGGCTTTATGAACGCGTTCTATTTCATTCATCATTTCCTCATCGACAGCTAAACGACCTGCTGTATCGACAATCACTACATTGAATCCATTTGCTTTCGCATGTTTGATTGCATTTTGAGCAATTTCTACAGGATTTTTATTTTCTGGCTCTGAATATACCTCAACTCCAATTGAATCTCCAACTACATATAATTGTTGAATCGCCGCTGGACGGTAAATATCACAGGCTACCAAAAGTGGTTTCTTGTTCTTTTTTGTGAGAAGATAATTCGCTAGTTTTCCAGAAAAAGTTGTTTTCCCTGATCCTTGCAAACCAGCCATCAAAATAACTGTTGGATTTCCCGAAAGATTGATTCCAGCAACATCGCCACCCATTAATTCAGTCAGTTCATCTTTGACTAACTTTACCAATAATTGTCCCGGCTGAAGCGTTGTCAATACATCCTGTCCGATTGCTTTTTCTTTTACTTTAGTAGTAAAATCTTTAGCAATTTTAAAATTGACATCGGCGTCAAGCAAGGCACGACGTACTTCTTTCAAAGTTTCGGCTACGTTTACTTCAGTAATTTTTCCGTGTCCTTTTAATATATGAAAGGCTTTGTCTAGTTTATCGCTTAAATTATCGAACATAGTATTTATTTATTTTGAAATGCAAAGATAAACTAATTAGATAATTAGACAATTAGATAATTAGAATATTGACATCTCATTTTCAGGTTTATTTTAACAAAAAAACGACCTCATTTTCGAAGTCGTTTTTTATCTTATTTTACATTCTTTCTGGAACACTTATCCCAAGTAGACTAAAAGAAGCAGCAATAGTATCTGCTACTTTTTTAGACAATTGCACTCTGAAAATCTTCTTCTCTAAATCCTCTTCGCCAAGAATAGGAACCGCTTGATAGAATGAATTATATTCACGAACTAAATCATAAGTGAAATTTGCAAGCAAAGCTGGACTGTGATGATGTGCTGCATTTTGAATAACTTCAGGAAACAACTCTAATTGCTTTACGAGTTCTTTCTCTTTTTCATGAAGTTGAGTCATTTTTGACTTATTCGAAAAATCAAAATTAGCTTTTCGAATTATAGATTGAATTCTGGCATACGTATATTGAATAAACGGCCCTGTATTTCCAGCAAAATCTACCGATTCTTCCGGATTAAAGAGGATTCGCTTTTTAGGATCTACTTTAAGAATATAGTATTTCAACGCTCCTAAACCAATCGTGTTATATAATTTTGCTTTCTCATCAGCAGAATAGGTATCCAATTTACCTAAATCTTCAGCAATCTTTTGTGCTGTATCTGCCATTTCTTGCATCAAATCATCCGCATCTACAACCGTTCCTTCACGGCTTTTCATTTTTCCGGAAGGTAAATCTACCATTCCATAAGACAAATGAAATAGATTTTTAGACCAGTCAAAACCTAATTTTTTTAAGATAAGGAACAACACTTTAAAGTGATAATCCTGTTCATTTCCTACCGTATAAACCATTCCGCCTACATCTGGATAATCTTTCACACGCTGGATTGCAGTTCCAATATCTTGCGTCATGTAAACCGCAGTACCATCTGAACGCAAAACAATTTTACGGTCCAAACCTTCATCTGTTAAATCAATCCAAACCGAACCGTCAGGATCTTTTTCGAAAACGCCTCTGTCCAAACCTATCTGAACGACATCTTTCCCTAATAAATAGGTGTTACTTTCGTAATAAAAGCAATCGAAATTAACTCCTAAATTTTTATAGGTTGTAGCAAAACCATCATAAACCCATTGATTCATGGTTTTCCAAAGCGTGATTACGGCATCATCTCCAGCTTCCCATTTTAGCAACATTTCCTGTGCTTCAAGAATAATTGGCGCTTGTTTTTTTGCTTCTTCTTCTGTTTTACCGGCGCTCATTAATTGCGCTATTTCTTCTTTGTATGCTTTATCAAAAGCAACGTAATAATTTCCAACTAATTTATCTCCTTTTAAACCTGTTGATTCTGGCGTTTGTCCATTTCCGAATTTTTGCCAAGCCAACATCGATTTACAAATATGGATTCCTCTATCATTAATGATTTGAGTTTTATACACTTTCTTACCCGAAGCTTTGATAATTTCTGCCACTGCATATCCCAAAAGGTTATTACGTACGTGACCTAAATGCAGAGGTTTGTTTGTATTTGGCGAAGAATATTCCACCATAACCGCTTTGTCTTCTGGATTTGGAGTAACGAAACCAAATTTAACATCGTCTTTTATTTTTCCGAAGAAGTCCAAATAATAGTCATCTGAAATAACAATATTCAAAAATCCGGAAACTACATTAAACCGACTTACCTCAGCCAAATTTTCAACTAAATAGTTCCCTATTTTATTTCCCAATTCTACTGGATTACTTTTAACAACTTTCAACAAGGGAAAAATAACCATTGTAATATCTCCTTCAAATTCCTTCCGTGTAGTTTGAAATTCAACTTTATCAATCGTAACGTCGAATAAAACTTTTACAGCTTTTTCAATAGAGGGCGTAAGAATTTGTGGTAATGTCATTTCGTGTATTGGTTTTAAGGGTGCAAAGATAGTCATATTGCAGTAATTTGAAAATTGGAAAACAAGATAATTTGCACCTAAAAATGAGGCTTTTAATAGAGTTTGAGTTAGATATTCATATTTTTTTCAAAAATCGATGTAACAAAATCCATCTTTAGAGGTCTATTAAGTAAATTTTACAATTTCGTATTTGTTAAAAAATGTTAAATATTATTAAAAAAGGTATTATGTTTAACATAGTATTATATAAAAGAATACATTTGCATCATCAATCATTTAAATCAAATCAATCATGAAACTTAAATTAATTTTAATCTGCTTTATTGGAACGTTGTTTTCGATGCAGGCACAAACTTCGGTCAAACCATTAATTCTGGAAAACTCCGGAATTATCTCTGGAAAAATCACTGACAAAAAGACAAATGAACCTTTAGCGTATGTAAATATTGTGGTAAAGGAAAACAATAAAGTCATTACTGGTGACATCACATCTGACAAGGGAACTTTTCAAATAAAAAATTTAGCCTTAAAAGATTACATTGTTGAAATTCAATTTATAGGTTATAAAACCATTACGAAAGCAATTTCATTGACAAACGAAGAAAAAAGCGCAAATCTGAACACGATTACTATCGAAGAAGATGCCATTCAATTAAAAGGCGTAAATATAATTGCTGAACGCTCCACTATTGAACAAAAAATTGACAGAAAAGTAATCAATGTAGGTAAAGATTTGACTACCGCAGGCGCAACCGCATCCGAAATCATGAATAATATTCCTTCTGTAAATATAGATCAGGACGGAAAATTATCTTTGCGCGGAAACGAAAACGTACGCGTTCTGGTAGATGGACGCCCAAGTAATATTGAAGCTTCTCAGTTGTTAAAACAAATCCCATCAACTTCCATTAAAAAAATTGAATTAATCACCAATCCAAGTGCCAAATACAATCCAGAAGGAATGTCTGGAATCATAAACATTGTTTTACATAAAAATGCTAATGACGGATTTAATGCCAGCGTTAATACAGGTTTGACTTTTGCACAAACACCAAAGATTAGCAATTCCCTAAACATGAACTACAGAACCGGCAAAGTGAACTTTTTCTCCACTTACGGGAATAATTTTGGCAAAAGATTCAATGAAGGGCAAATTTCAAGACTTGACGACAACTCCAATCAAATGTTTGATATTGTAAATGACAACAAATCTCATTTGTTCAAAATTGGAATGGATTATTACATCAATGACAAAAACACTATTTCTGCCTACACGAATCAAAACATATTTGTTGGAGATGGTATCGTGGATGTGAACATTTTAAATCCTGATGCTTCACAAAATTTACTTCTAAATTCTAAATACTTTTCAGATAATACGGACGGTACTTACAATGTAGCTTTCAAACATCTAACAAAAAAAGAGGGTGAAACGCTGGATTTAGAAATAAACCACAGCATCTATTCTGAAAATCAGGATGCTAGTTTCTTAACTACTTTTAATAACCCAAATATTCCCAGCAGTTCTTATACAGATAATCTTGGTGAGAAAAGAAATAATTCCACCATCAATTTAGACTATGTAAATCCGCTAAATGACAAGACTAATCTAGAATTGGGTGCTGAAAGCAGAATTGTACGAACCGAAAACAATTACATCACTAACAACAGTTCTTTATCAAATTCTGACTACACCTATGATTTAGATATTTATTCTGCTTATGCTACTTTTGGACAGAAATTCAAAAAAATAGGATACCAATTGGGTGCCCGTTTTGAAAGTTACAAGGTAAACGCAATGTTAAACGGCGCTACTGCTTACAAGGACGATTACTTCACGGTCTACCCTTCGGCTTCGATGACTTATTCTCCTACCGACAAAAATCAGTTTCAAATCAGTTTGAGCCGCCGTGTAGACAGACCTGGTTTAGACCAAACCAAACCTATTAGAGAATTCAGCACGCCTAGAGTAACCTCAATTGGAAATCCTGAATTAGACCCACAATTTACCAATTCTATTGAATTAAATTATACTAAAACAATTGCTAAAGGAACATTTACCACAGGTCTTTTTGTACGAAGCATTCATAACGAAATTAATAGAATTCTGTACCCAGATCCAGAAAATCAGGATCAACAAATTATGAGTTTTGATAACTTCGACAATAATACAGCCTATGGTTTTGAAGTCTCTTTAAATTACAAAATCAATAGTTGGTGGGATATACAGCCAGCAATAGATTTTTCTAGTATTAACCAAAAAGGATTGGTTTCTGTACTAAACACAAGCAGCAATTCATTTGATTTGGTTTCCAAAGAAGTTACAGCATCAGCTTTCAACGCTCGATTTAACAGTAATTTCAAAGCAACAAAAAGTCTTCGTTTCCTTCTATTCGGATTCTACCGATCTGGTGTTGACGGGGTACAATTCAACGGTAAAGAAATGTATAAAATTGATGCCGGCGGACGTTATTCATTCCTAAAAGACAAAGCCACCTTAAGCGTTCGTTTCAATGATATTTTTAATACCATGAAAGCCGGTTTTGATGGGCAAAATCCATATCCGCAAGTAGGTCAATTTTCTTGGGAAAGCCAATCCGTTTATCTTGGTTTCAACTACATCTTTGGCGCAGGAAAAAACAAAAGCTTGCAACGTAAACAAAGAGATAACAACACCAAACAAGATGGCGGAGGACTGTTTTAAACAAAAAATAAAATGCCTCAATAAAAATTAGTTTTAATAGTTAGTTACCAAAAGAAAAACCCGGAGTATGCCACTCCGGGTTTTTCGATTTAAATAATTTTATATCTCTTACAAATTTGCTTTTATAGACTGGATTTCCTGTTGATTTGCTATTTCGCCTGAATCAGTTATAGCGGAGGAATGATAGAAAACAGCTTTCGTTTTTTCTTTTAATACTCCAATATTTGATGAACGCAAGCCGCCGCCCGGCATGATTACAATTCGATTATTTGCTTTTTCAACTAATGTTGCCAATACATCAATACCGTCTACTACATTTGTTTCTTCCCCTGAAGTCAAAATGGTTTTAAAACCACATTCGATTAAAGATTCAAGCGTTTGAAACTTGTTTTTTATTCCATCAAAAGCACGATGAAACGTACACGGAAGTGGATTTGCCAAAGCTACTAACTCTGTATTTTGTTGTTCATTGATAGTTCCGTCTTCCTTCAAAATTCCAAAAACAAAACCATCTACTTCCAGTTTTTTGAATGCTGAAATTTCTGATTTCATTTGTTCAAATTCAAAATCAGAATAAACAAAATTTCCACTACGAGGCCGAATCATAACATTCAAATCAATAGTGACTCTGTCCCGAACAATTTTGGTGAGTTCGAAATCTGGCGTAGTTCCGCCCTCTTTCATATTGGCACACAATTCTACTCTATCAGCACCATTATCTTGAGCTATAATAGCCGATTCAAGATTAAAACAGGCTATCTCTAGTTGAGCTTTTTTCATTTATTTTAAAAAATAATCGGCATCAATTAATCGGTTTCCAGTTGCATCATTGACTGCGTAATTAAAACCTCCTTGAATGCAATAAGATCCATATTCCCCTTTTTTATTCAAGGCGATAAAACCAACTTGAATGTCTTTCAGGTCTTTATTTCTATTCTTTGTTAATTTTACTATTCTGGCAACCGCTTCTTCACAGGCTTTTTGTGGTGATTTCCCTTGGCGCATCAATTCGACAACCAAATGACAACCCGAAATCCGAATTACTTCTTCTCCATGTCCTGTGGCTGTTGCGGCACCAATTTCATTATCAACATACAAACCAGCCCCAATAATAGGTGAATCGCCTAAACGCCCATGCATCTTAAAAGCCATTCCGCTGGTCGTACATGCCCCGGAAAGATTTCCTTCAGCATCCAAAGCTATCATCCCGATTGTATCGTGATTTTCTATATTGGCAATCGGTTTGTATTGGCTCGTTTTCAACCAATCTTTCCATTCTTTTTCGGATTCTTCAACCAGTAAATTTTCCTTCTTAAAACCTTGTGATAAGGCAAACTGCAATGCGCCATCACCTACTAACATTACGTGCGGCGTTTTTTCCATCACAGCACGAGCCACAGCAATGGGATGTTTTATAAATTCTAAGCATCCTACGGAACCAATATTGGCGTTTTCATCCATAATACACGCATCAAGTGTAACACGACCATCTCGATCCGGCCTTCCACCATAACCCACGCTTCTTTCCGTTGGATCGCCTTCAGGAATTTTTACTCCCGCCTCAACAGCATCTAAGGCTCGACCGTTGTTTTTTAAAATTTCCCAAGCGGCAGCATTCGCTTCAATTCCAAATCTCCACGTAGAGAGCACAATGGGTTTCATTCCTTTTTTAGATGAAAAATTATTTTCTTCCTCTGGTTTCCCTCTGAATGAATGTAACGCCACAGCTGCAGAAGCAAAAGCTGCTGTTTTCAAAAAATTTCTACGGTTATTCATATTTTTGATTTTATATTAATCCAACTTTGGTTTAAAAATAATTATATTTAAATACTATATTTCACACAGTAAACTTGTAGCACCCAGTAAAGCCGCAATTTCATTATCCGTGGATACTAAGATAGTGACTTCACTCCCGGAATCCTTTATTTTTTGTTGAAAAGCCGGCAAGAAATAGTCACTTGCATTTGCAATTTTACCACCTATTATGAAACTGTCAGACCCAAAACTTTTTAACCACGGAATTACAATCTCCGCTAAATCCTCTCCCATTTCCTCAAATACTTTTATAGCCATAACATCTCCAGTATTAGCAAGACTAAAAAGTTCAAGACCATTACTGATTTCTATACCATTAGCAGCTTTATAACGAGATATAAGCCCTCGAGCTGAAACATAATCCTCAGCGATTCCAGTTTTAAATGGAATATTATACAACTCCCCATCTGCAGGTACTTGAGTTCCTGAATCTATTGCTTTGCCATTGTCTATAAAAGAAGCTCCAAAACCAGTCCCTAGTGTAACTGCCATAAGTTTTTTTGAACTATTTTCTACATTTTTAAAAAATTCTCCTTTACCAAAACAATTCGCATCATTATCGAATACAATCGGTAAATCGTTAGACAAGTTCAGTCTTTCTCGAATTAATTCACGAATGTTTAAACTATAAAAATGTTCGTATTTTGCTTGGTCTTTTATCCAGCAAATACCACTTTCATAATCAAATGGACCCGGCATACATATTGCTAATCCTTTCAACTTTTCTATCCCGGAATTCTTCCATGAACTGCTGATAGCTTTCTCCCAAATATCCAAAATCTCATCGGCAGGCAAGTTAGAATCAAAAGACTCTTTATGCACGGAAAAATCAAGCACTTTCATCTCGTTAATAGCTATAACTGCCGTAGTAATGTGAGTTCCTCCAACATCTAAACCTAATGCATATTCTTTATCCATTTATTTTTTTCTTGTATTTACTATTTGCTTAAAAAGTGACACCCTAATTTTTAAAAAGCTGCACCTTATATGATCGGTATTTTACTCTACTATAATTTCATCTGCAAATAACCATCCTGGTTTTCCAGCTCCGCTATGACCTGGAGGACAAAGATTATTTTTGGCGGTTACTTTAATATATCTTACTTTTTCTTGTGTAAATGTTGCAGTAAAATTATGTACTACCGATTTCTGATTGATATCAACAGGATTGTTTACTGTTCTAATTTCCTTAAAAACTTTTCCACCTGTTGAAACCTCAAATTTCACAGATTGCGGTAAAAAAATCCAGTCACTATAATTTTGTAAACAACCCAATGAAATATTTTCAATAGTCTTAGCTTGCCCTAAATCTATTGTTGCAATCATATCTTTCCCACTGAATCCATGCCAGTATTTACCTACTGCATTAGTGCCTCGAACACCATCCGTTAAAGAGTTTGGACCATCAGCCAAATAATATTGGCTTACTGGATTAGTGTATTGTGCAGAACTTCCAATAGCTTTATGCATCACAAAGTTTTGTTTTGCAGCCTGCAATCCTTTTATTTGTCCATCAACAACAGTGGATGCTTTTAGCACGAGTGATGATTTAATACCTATAGGCTTTTCGTATTTTTCGCTTTGCAAAGTAGGTTCTGTACCATCCGTTGTATAACGAATCTGTCCATTCAATGCTTCAGTAAAAAGACTTACTAGCAATTGTCCGTTTTCAGAAAAAGGTTTAACATTTACCGTAAAATTACCTGGAGAATAATGCAACCCTTTTTGGGCATATCCTTTAAAATGATACTGCAATCTTTCATTAAAGTTATCCCAGTTTTTATTTTCATTTGGAGACCATATTACTTCTGCCAATGCAGCCATACGTGGCAAAACCATGTATTCTAAATGTTCGGGAGTAGTAATATATTCTGTCCATACATTAGCCTGAGCACCTAAAACATACTTTGCGTCATCAGCATTTAATTCTTTAGGAATAGGATCATAATCATAAACCCTTTTTACGGTATTGAACCCTCCAATAGCCAAAAGCTCACCTTCAGGGCCTGCCTGATAATGATCGAAATAAAAAGGAGTGCCCGGTGTCATCACCACATTGTGCTTCATCTTAGCCGCTTCGATTCCTCCAGCTTCACCGCGCCAACTCATTACCGCAGCTTCGGGAGCAAGACCACCTTCTAATATTTCGTCCCAGCCAATTATCTTTCTTTTCTTGCTGATGACAAATTTCTCAATTCGCTTGATAAAATAACTCTGTAATTCATGCTCATCTTTTAAACCCTCACTTTTCATCATTGCCTGACAACGGACACATTTCTTCCAAGGCCCTTTGTCAACCTCATCACCACCAATATGGATATAACTCGAAGGGAAAAGTGGCATCACTTCCGAAAGTACATCTTCTAAGAAAGAGAAAACTTCGTCATTTCCGGCACAGTAATTTGATGACATATTCGTATAGTTTCCCCCTGTCATTGGAAGTTGCGGCTGCTGGGTGCAACTCAATTGCGGATAAGATGCAATAGCTGAAGCCACGTGACCCGGCATTTCAATCTCAGGCACAATGGTTATATTTCTATCTGCAGCATATTTTACAATTTCTTTGATTTGTTCTTGTGTATAAAAACCTCCGTAAGTTGGCTTTTCGCCCTCTTTAGCTTGTGGTCTTTCTCGCCAATTTAGATTTGTGTTATCTACTCTCCAAGCCCCTATTTCTGTAAGTTTTGGGTATTTTTTTATTTCAATTCTCCATCCTTGATCGTCCACAAGGTGCCAGTGAAAAACATTAATTTTGTAGGATGCCATCAAGTCAATGTATTCTTTTATTATATCGGGACCAAAGAAATGACGACTTACGTCCAAATGCATTCCTCTCCATTTAAAACGAGGATAATCATTTACCTTCATAACCGGCACTTCCAAAGCTGCATTAGTACGAATAGCTGGTAAAGTTTGCAATATTGATTGTATACCGTAAAAAACACCTTTTGGACTACTCGCTTTAATTACAATAGCAGTTAAAGATACAGTTAGCTGATATCCTTCTTCTTGGATGCTTTTTTCAATTACAAACTCCACTTTTTTGGCTGCAGCCTTATTTGATTTTAAAGAAAATCCTGAAATATTTTTAATATAGGATGCAAAAAAATCAGCAGTTGCTTTTAAGTCTTTTTTCGATTTATCGTACTGGATAGCCGTATTTCCATCAATTGTAAAATTACCATTCCCCATTTTAAGATCAACGGGTTTTGGAATAATAGAAGGCTGTTGTTGCGCATTCATTAACATTGAAGCTAATAAAAAAAGTAGTAAGACTGTTTTTTTTAATACCATAACGATTCTTATTTTTAAGAGTGAATCCTTTTTTTGAAAGATTCAAATTGAATTATTTAGCTGTTTTTATTTGATCTATCGCATCTAGCATCCCATTGCGCGGACTGTCTAAAACCAGTTCCCAAAACATAATACCACCTAGTTTCTTTTGAATTGCATAGCTCGTTTTTGCTTTAACAGAAGCAATATCATCACCAGTAGCAAATAATTTTGATTTTTCATTGTACCAGTAAGGTGCTTTTGCTTTTTTATCCCAAAAATATTTCCAACCATCAACTAGTGTAAATGATGTGGTGTATTCTTTAAAATTCACACCACCCGTTGGTTCACCAGATTGGTATAAACCGTTATTAATATTGGATACTTCTTGCCAAATGCGGGTATAAAAGGCTGCTCCAATCACAAGCTTTCTGGCAGGTATTCCTAATTTTAATAAATAGCTTACCGCTTTATCAGTAGATTCTTCATCCTTTTTAGTGCTATACAATGGCGTATGATGTCCCGTTACTTTTGAATAACCATTTACCAAATCGTAACTCATAATATTTACACGATCCACCAATGGCATTATTTTTTTCCACTCAACAGATTCGTCTAAATATTTCTGGAATCCTCCTGCCGCAAAACTCAATTCATTCTTATTGCCTAAAGTCTGGCGAAGAACTTTTATAAGTTCTGTAAAATTCTTTTTGTCAGCTTGTTGATACAAATGCCCTGGAACTCCTTCTATAGTGGGATATTCCCAGTCTAAATCTATTCCGTCACATTTAAAATAAGTATTTACTTCTTCTACCGATTTTGCAAAAACTGCTCTTCCCTTTGCTGTAGAAAAAACATCAGAACACGGAGCACAACCACCCCAACCTCCTAATGATAACATGATTTTTAGTTGCGGATTTTTACTTTTTAATGATACCAGATGTTTAATCGTAAGGGAATCTTTAGCCGTGTCAACATTTAATTTACCATCCTTCAAATGACAAAAACTATAGATGATATGCGTCAGTTTATTGACCTCAAATTCATTAATTAATTTATCATCACCCGTGTAATACGCAATTACAGCTAGGTTTTTATTGCTTTGAGCCAATATACTGTTAGTAATAAAAAGTAACAAAAAAAGAAATTTTATATGTTTCATTTTTACATTATTGATTTTCAATTGGTAATTACAATGGCGATTGATATTCCTAAATATTTTTATCCATTAAGATTTGAGGATATTTAATACTGGTATGAACAATCAATTCTCCAAAAAGTGTATTTGCCCAAGCAAACCATTTACGGGTAAATTTTGTTGCATCATCTTTATGAAAGGACTCGTGCATAAAACCAGTATCAGCATGTGTTTGTATCAAATTGCTAATGCATTTTCTTATTTCCTTTTCATCTACACTGGTAATCGCTCTTAGAATTATGCTCATCGGCCAGATGGTATCAGCGCCAGTGTGCGGACCGCCAACACCTTCGCCTGCTTTTCCTTTATAGAAAAATGGATTGTTTTCTGAAAGGACTACTTTTCGAGTATTAAGATACAAACTACTATCCGGCTGAATCGCTCCTAAATACGGTAATGACAATAAGGAAGGCACATTGGCGTCATC
Source organism: Flavobacterium labens (assembly GCF_048286755.1). Lineage (NCBI taxonomy): Bacteria > Pseudomonadati > Bacteroidota > Flavobacteriia > Flavobacteriales > Flavobacteriaceae > Flavobacterium > Flavobacterium labens. Next base: position 233,625 of record NZ_JBLVPL010000002.1, read on the forward strand.
CATCATGTGAAAACTTCCGTATCCATTTACTTCAAAAGCAATGATTTTTCCAAATTTTGGATGTTGAATAATTCCGTTTTCTTTCAATCCTTTTTGTACCTGCTGTTGTAATTCTTTGGCTTTGGCAACCAAATCAGTATCCATAATTTCCGGCAAAGAGAAAATTTCCATTAAATAGCCGAGTACTTCAATGGCAAACATATTACTTGGAATCAAATACCCAAACAAGGTACTGTCATCACTTGGTCTAAAAGTAGAAACAATCAGCCCGCAAGGTTTTACCGGATAACCGTAACCACTCAATGGAACACCATCCGTAGCCCAAGCGGTAGTACGCTGAAAAGTGTAAGGACCTTTTCCATCCATACGTTGCTGTTCTTTAAAGGTTTGTAATACCAAAAGCATGGCTTTTTTCCATTGGCTGTCAAACAAACTTATATCGCCAGTTTCTTTCCAGTATCCATGTGCCAATCGGATGGGATAACACAAACTGTCGATCTCCCATTTGCGTTCATGAATTCCCGGTTGCATTTTGGTAATATCATTTTTCCATTCGCTCACTTGATTGAAATCTTTATAAAAAGCATTGGCATACGGATCGAGAATAATGCATTTCGTCTGACGGTTGATTACTCCTTTTACCAGTACGCCGAGTTTTGCATCTTCTTTTACAAACGGAATATAAGGCCAAATTTGGGCTGTACTATCTCTTAGCCACATCGCATCAATATCTCCGGTAATCACATACGTATCTGGCTTTCCGTCGATGATTTCAAAATCGACTGTCGTGTCCAATGTATTCGGGAAACAGTTTTCGAACAACCAAGCCAGTTCCGGATTTGCAATTTGTTTTTTAATGCGTACTATAGCCGCTTCAATCGCTTCGCAGGTAAATTTTCGTTCGGCTAATGGTGGGCGTTTGCTAACAAAACCTTTCATTGGAAAATTAAAAATATTGGTCTCAGAAGCAAAAACTTCCGATTGAATTGCCAATAATCCTGCGGATAAAATACCTGTGTTTTTTATAAATTTTCTACGTGATTGCATTGTATTATTTTGAAGTTGAATAAGAATATGGATAGCTACTTGCGGCAGTTCCTCTTTGATTATTAGGAGTATTGTTCATATCAAAATCCAATACCGTTCCTTTGAGCAAATCAAAATGATTGATATAATTCTTAGAATAACTTTCATTATTCCATTTTAATTCCTGAACATATTTATTTCCTTCTGAATTATTTGGTGAATTTATAATTACTTCTTTTCCATTTTCTAATTGCAACGTTACTTTCTTAAATAAAGGCGTTCCAAGAACATACTCTTCTGTAGCCGGGCAAACAGGATAAAAACCCATCGCTGAAAAAACATACCACGCCGAAGTTTGTCCGTTATCTTCATCCCCACAATATCCGTCTGCTGTAGGTTTGTACAATCGGTTCATTACTTCTCTGGACCAGTATTGTGTTTTCCAAGGCTGACCAGCGTAATTATACAAATAAATCATGTGTTGAATAGGCTGGTTGCCGTGTGCATATTGTCCCATATTCATGATTTGCATTTCCCGAATTTCATGAATAACGGAGCCATAGTAACTTTCGTCAAAAACTGGAGGCATGGTAAAAACAGCATCCAACTTAGTAGTGAATGCTTTTTCGCCTCCCATTAAATTAACCAAGCCTTGCACATCATGAAAAACACTCCAGCTGTAATGCCAACTGTTGCCTTCGGTAAAAGCATCTCCCCATTTGAAAGGATTGAAATCCGCAGGAAAACTTCCATCTTTATTTCTTCCGCTCATCAATTTGAATGTAGGATTAAAAACATTTTTATAATTCATCATTCGTTTTTCTAACAAATTGATTTCTTTTTTGGGACGGTTTAGGGCTTTCGCCAATTTCCAAATGGCAAAATCATCATATGCATATTCTAATGTTCGTGCGGCATTCTCATTGATTTTTACATCGTAAGGAACATAGCCTAATGTATTGTAATACACAGCGCCTTTTCTTCCTACTGCATCCAATGGCCCTTCATTATTGGCGCCATGCAACAAGGCTTCATACAAAGTATTAATATCATAATCGCGTAACCCTTTCATATAAGCATCTGAAACTACGGATGCCGAATTATTCCCAACCATCACATTTCTAAATCCTGGACTGGACCATTCCGGCAAGAATCCACCTTCTTTATAATCGTTAATCAAACCTTCCTGCATTTCTTTATTTATGGAAGGATATACTAAATTAAGCAATGGATACAATGCTCGGAAAGTGTCCCAAAAACCGGTACCAGCATACATATAACCTGGTAAAACTTTGCCATTATACGGGCTGTAATGCATAGTTTTTCCTTTCGAATCTATTTCATAGTGTTTTTGAGGAAAACATGCGGTACGGTACAAACAAGAATAAAAAGTTTTGAATTGTTCGTCACTGCCACCTTCCACCTGTACTTTACCTAAAACTTTATTCCATTCTTCTTTTGATTCCGCAACTGTTTTTTCAAAAGAAGCATTTCCTAATTCATTTTGCAAATTCAGCTCGGCTTGCTCGATACTTATAAACGAAGAAGCGACTCTGACATTGATTTTCTCTCCTTTTTTAGTTTTAAAACTCACTACAGCACCTGCATGATTGGCTAAACTTTCCAATTTATCTTTTTCCAAAATAGTATCTTTCCAAGTATAATTCGATACAAATGACTTGTCAAATATCAAAACAAAATAATTCTTGAAATTGGCTGGAACGCCACCGCTATTTCGAGTCGTGTATCCTATAATTTTATTTTCAGATGGAATTATCTTAACATAAGATCCTTTATCAAAAGCATCTATCACGATCGAAGACTGCTCATTTTCAGGAAATGAAAATTGAAAATGTGCCGCTCTTTCGGTAGTGGTTAATTCGGTAGTCACATCATAATCGGCAAGATAAACGCTGTAATAATATGGCTTCACTGTTTCAGATTTATGACTGAACCAACTGGCTCTTTCGTCTTCTTTAAACACTAATTTTCCTGTAACGGGCATGATAGAAAACTGTCCGTAATCATTCATCCACGGTGAAGGCTGATGTGTTTGTTTGAATCCTCGAATTTTTTCAGCGGTATACGTATAAATCCATCCGTCTCCCATTTTACCGGTTTGCGGTGTCCAAAAATTCATTCCCCAAGGTCTTGCAATCGCCGGATACGTATTCCCATTAGAAAGACTATGCACTGACTGTGTACCCATCAAAGGATTTACATATTCTACTGGATCTAAAACTTTGGTTTGTGCATTTGCAACAACACAGAATAACGATAAACCAAAAATCAAACTCTTTATCTTCATAATTTTAATATAAATAATTCTTAAAAATATTCACCCTAATATCATTCTGTTAAATAAAATTGCGGGCGAAAATTATACCTACAAGGTTTTAAAAAACCTTGCAGGAGCACAGAACACTGCCAGCCGAACACTCTACTGCGGTCTATCCTCTTTTTTTACACCCCAAGTTCCCGAAGGTTTGCTTCCCATATATAATTTCAATTCGCCTCCTTTTACAATCATATCATGAGTGATATAAGATTTTGTATACGGCTTGCCATTGTATTCCGCTTTCTGAATGTAAATATTAGTGCTGCTGTTATCTATAGCATTTAATGTAAATGAAATACCGTTCTTATTTTTTACGGTTGCATTATTCACCAAAGGACTTCCCAAAATATAAATCCCATTCGCGGGATTAACCGAATAAAATCCCATCGCGGAGAAAACATACCAAGCCGAGATTTGTCCCAAATCTTCGTTACCGCATAACCCATCCGGTTTTGTGGAATAGAATTTATCATCAATTTCCCGAATCAGTTTTGCTGTTTTCCAAGGCTGTCCAGCGTATGCATATAAATAAGGAATATGATGATTGGGTTCGTTTCCTTGCGCATATTGTCCGATCAAACCGCTAATATCCGGAGAAGCTTCTTCGCCTTCCACTTTGTCAGTTATTAGGAATAGTGAATCTAACTTCGCTAAAAATTTATCTTCACTTCCAAATAAATCAATTAAACCATAAGGATCTTGAGGAACCAACCACGTGTATTGCCACGCATTTCCTTCTACATAATCGTCTTTGCGATGTGCTGACGAAAGCGGGTTAAACGGTGTTCTCCAATTCCCATTGGATAATTTTCCTCTCATAAAGGTTGTTTCTTTATCAAAATAAAGTTTATACAAATTGGCTCTTTTTGAAAAATATGTATAATCTTCAGCCTTGTTCAAGGCTTTTGCCATCTGAGCCACGCACCAATCGTCTATAGCATATTCCAAAGCATTTCCAACGGTTTCTAACATCGTATCGGCCGGAATGTATTGCAGTTTTTGAACGTAATCCATTCCGTCACGGGTTTGCATCGCCGTTTTCTTGATGGCTTCGTACGCTAGAGTCGTATCATAATCGCGGTAGCCTTTTAGATACGCATCTACAATAACTGCAATGGAATGATTTCCGTTCATTGTGTTAGTTTCGTTACCCATCAAATGCCAAACCGGTAATCTTCCTTGTTGCTGATAGATTGCCAAAAATGATTTGACAATATCATTAATTTTGTCTGGTTGTGTAATAGTGTTCAAAGGATGTAAAGCACGATAGGTATCCCAAAGTGAAAAAGTGGTATAATTTGTGAAATTTGCTTTTTCATATACTTTCTTATCTGTTCCTCTATAATCGCCATTGGCATCATTAAAAATAGAAGGTGCAAAAACCGTATGATACAACGAAGTGTAAAAAACTTTCATCGTTTTTTCATCGGCCTTAATCTGAATTTTATTTAATTCGGTATTCCATTTTGAATTGGCTTGTTTCACCGTTTTTGCAAAATCCCAAGTTGGAATCTCCGCTTTTATATTTGCGTAAGCATTCTCATAACTCACCGGCGAAAGACCCACTTTGACTAAAACCTGTTTATTTTTTAAAATTGCAAAATCAATAACAGCTTTCATTCGGGCACCTTCTCCTTGATTTCCTAACACCGCTGAAACATTGTCATATAACGAAATATTCGAAATAGGTTCCGAAAATTCCATTGCAAAATATACCCTTTGATCATCAGCCCAACCTTTCGAATGGCGATAACCAACTATCGTCTTAGCTCCAGTTTTTTTAATGAATGTTTTCATTGGTTTATCCCAACCCACACCATCGGCCAAATCAAGTAAAATATGGGAATCATCAACAGAATTAAAAGTGTATTTATGGAATCCAACTCTTTCAGTAGCGGTTAATTCTGCTTTTATTTTGTATTTATCAAGTAAAACACTGTAATATCCTGGCTTAGTAATTTCATTTTTATGCGAAAAATAAGAACCATAACCAGTAACCATATCTTCCTTTGTTCCTTTGGTAAGCGGCACTTTTCCTGATACCGGCAACAAAAGAATATCATTCAAATCTCCAATTCCTGTACCACTCAAATGGGTATGTGTAAACCCTAATATTGTATTACTCGCATAATTATAACCACTGCACCAATCCCAGCCTTCAAAAACATTTACCGGTCCTAACTGAACGGCTCCAAAAGGAACATTGGCACCCACAAAAACATGTCCATGTCCGGCTGAACCAATAAGAGGATCTACATATTGAGTGTAATTTAAACTGTTTTGCTTTTTGGTTTTCACCTGTGAAGTAACCGGTAAAGTGTATAATACACTAAGAGCGAAAATTCCCGAGAAAACTATTTTGCTATATCTTGTAAACATTGATTCTGTTATATTTTAAAGTAAGTTAAAATTAGCCAAAGTTCAACTGATCAACAGTGGCTTACATCATATTTTGTTTGGTTTTATTTGTATCTATTTATTACATCGTACAATGACATAACCTTGATAATTGGCTTTGTCATTTTCCCTTCGAACGAAATTTTCATTTCTTCTCCGGCAGATAAATCCATGTAATTAGTGCTTAATTTCCCTTGGTATCCCTCAATTTCCAAATAGACATATTTAGCTGGTTTCAGGGCTTTAATGATTATTTCATTTCCTTTAATGGTCCAACTTATTTTAGGATTTTCCAATTTCAAATCGATAGGACGTGTCAGGTCAATCTCAGGAGTTTTATCATCCCGATACGCTTCCCGCATGGCATACCAAGCCGCTTTGGGTTGTCGGTTATAATAGTCCGTAACACTCCAACTCGCCACTGGCCAACAATCATTCAATTGCCAAACTAAAGTTCCCATATTATAAGGCGCTTTGGAACGATGAATCCCAATAATATTCTTTAACGAATAATACTGCAAACACTGCGTGAGATAAGTATAATCCTCGACTTTCATATTTTTCACTTTGGTGGAATCAATAAAATAACGATTCAAATAGGAGTTTAGTTTCGTAAAACCATTTCCTGCTTTTTGATGTGCTTTTAATACATCCGAAAATAAATGACGGTCTTCAGGCAACGTAAATTTTTCTATTGAAGAATAATTCGGCATCGCTTGCATTCCGTATTCACTAACAAAACGTCCTGTTTTATTTTTAACCACTTCAATATCTTCTAATCCCCACCAAGTTCCCCAATAATGGCTATCGCCTTCTGTAATACTTTGTTTCCTGCCCCAACCAAATAATGGCGAGCTGCTGATATATGGTCTTTTATCATCCACTTCTTTTACCCATTTTGGAATACTGTCCTGAAACAAACGAACGTAATCTTTCCACAAACGAGTCGAGTCCTGCTTTGACATATTCATCGATTTTTGCCATCCCCAGTTTTTAAATGCTTCGTCAGATTCGTTATTCCCGCACCACAAAACAATGCTCGGATGATGACGCAAACGTTTCACTTGGTATTGCACTTCTTCTTTTACATTATCGAAAAACGCTTTATCACCGGGAACCATCGTTCCTGCAAACATGAAATCCTGCCAAACATTGATTCCATATTTATCACATAAATCATAGAAATAATCGTCTTCATAAATTCCGCCACCCCAAACACGAAGCATATTCATATTGGCATCTTTAGCAGACAAAACTATCTTTTCGTAATCTTTTTTGGTAACTCTCGAAAGAAAAGCATCCGATGGAATATAATTTGCCCCTTTCATATACACTGGCTTGTCGTCGATTTTAAAATAAAATGATTTTCCAAGACTGTCCGGTTGTTGCACCAATTCAATCTTACGATTTAAAACATAAGGCTTCTCTGGTGTTTTTTCGTCAAAAGTCTCCAATCGTACTTCTTTCCAAATGCCACAAGTCGTAAATTTAGGACCCCAATCCCAACCAAAATGATACTGTGCTTTACGAACATACAAACGAGGATTATCCGGAATTACAAAAGGTAAATCTTTCTTGGCAAGTAAATCCACTACATTTTGCGCCGATAGAAATACAACCACTAATTTATTCGTACCGGGATTCAAATATTTTTTCACATCAACACGCCATTGACGGAACATGTTATTCGCTTTTAATATTTGTTTTCCATTCAAATAAACCGTTGCATAGGTATCCAATCCATCAAAAACGAGTGCTGCATTTTTTTTCTTTAATGCTTCTGGAGTCACTTGAAAAGAAGTTTTATACTCCCAGTTTTTCTTTTCAATCCATTGCAATTTTTTCTCATTGTCACGAAAAAACGGATCTGGAATGAGTTTGTTATTCAACAAATCAGTATACACTTCTCCTGGTACTGTTGCGGCATTCCATTTTACCGTTTTCTCCTGACGAAATTGCCAGCCGTTTTTGAGAACTATTAAACTATTTTGAGCATTCGCCACAAAAAACAGGTTTATAAAACAGAGGATGCCAAACCAACAAAAGGCTTTTTTACATTTCATTGTAAAGGAGTATTAAAATCATTATTTGTGTATAATTTCTATTCTAATGGACAAAAGTGTTTTATCCTTTGGCAACACCTTATTGCATTATAATTTATTGGTTTACTATTTTAAAAGTATAAAAATCTAATCAATTTATCATTGTTACAACTGCGTAAAGCAGCTTTATTTCTATTGCAAAAGATGCGTAAACAATGTTATTCTATTCTACAGATTATTGAAAATAAATCCATTTTTTTCAGCAAACAGCAAAGAATAAAACTTTGTGTATTGCGAAAAAAGAGGTGATAAAAACAACTCAACCCTGTTAAATAACATCTATTTTTTATACCTTTTTTATTAGAAATGTCAAGATGATAAATAATAAAACAAGTCGGGAGGTAAAACCTACCCGACCTGCTTTATCCTTTTTTAAATCTAAACTATTAGTGCTTAGCCCACCAAAGCGGGGTAAATATATCATCAGCACCACCTAAGAATCCTACCGCTTGTTCATACCCTTTTACATTTGAATTTTTCAAACCTGAAGTATATTTCAATCGTTGTGGAAAGAAACTAACCTGATTGGTCATGAAGTTAGAAGAATTTAAAGTTGGTAAATTAACTAAAGGTAATTCTACAGCCGGGTTTTCAAAGAAAGGCAAGCCTAATCTTCTATGATCATTCCATCCTTCTAATGGTAACCAAGGAGTTTGTGCAATAAATTTTTGTGTTATAATTTTTGTCAACAAATCATTTTTTACCGCACCATTTTTATACAAATTATTTTTAGGATATAAAATGGTAGCTACACCGGCTGCATTTGTATAACCATCAACATAATTCATTGCGTGGCTCGTAGGCGGTTCTGTTGTATGAGACCAATTTACAGAAGTTCCCGCTCTGTTATAATCATTAGAATTAAGGTAAGCGCTCAGATGAGATGAAACTCCCCAATAGTCAAAATTCGCTTTGATACCAGCTTCATAAGCATCCTTGCCACTCATTGGGACAGCCCAACCTTTAACAGCAGCTTCAGCCAATAAAAAGTAAGTTTCCCATGAAGCAAAAAAGATACGTTTGCTTGTACTTCCTCTGAATGCTTGAGACAAACGTGGCATAGTACCATTAAATGATCTTACTCCATTTCTACTTCCTAATGCTCCCCAATTACCTACAGCAAAGGCATTCCATGTATTTTTTGCCTCAATTGTTTTAACTACTGCACCACTGGCATCAAACAAATTTGCCGATGTAGTCTCTGCACTATTATCCCAAGAGGGGTAGCCAGAAAAATTAGAATTTGTAAAATCTCCCGGAATATTAAATGCTTTATAGGCACGAGGATCGATTGCATTTGGCAAACCATCTAACCAATAACCTGCTGCAGGCTCATTTGTTTTCATTGTAAAATGATTTTCAAATTTTAATCCTATATAATCCGCTGGTTTAACACTGGCATGAAAAGAAGGTGCTAACAAATCTGTTGATTTTACACCACCTAATCCAATATAAAGATTGTTTAATGTCACTGATATAATCTGTGCATTCCATTCACGGCTCATTACACCAGTCAAATCATCCCATCCCGGTTTTTCTTGCACTTGAAAATTATCAGAAGCATCTGTTAACAAACTACTGCTTGCCGCAGCTTCAAATTCAGATTTTGCCTTAGCGGGATCTACTTCAGATAAACGCATTGCCAAACGAAGACGCATAGAATTAGCATACTTTTTCCACTTTACATAATCATAACCGTAAGCTGGATCTTCATTCTTTAATTTTGGGTTACTGATATTCGAAACCGAAACGTCTAATTTCTCAGAGGCATCTTTAAGTTCAGCCAATAAGAAATAGTAAACCGTTTTTAAGTCCTTAAATTCCGGATTTTTACCCTGAAATGCATCAATCGCAATAGGACCAAAATTATCAGCAAGTTCACTCATCAAATATGCTCTCCATATACGAGCCACTTGTTTTAGATTACCGGAATATGGTTTTACAGTGCCTTTAGCTTCTTTTTCTTCGGCAACCTGAATAGCTGTGTTTATGGAGTTTAACCAGCCAGCAGAACTATTATAATAAGCTGTTGACCAGCCATCATCATAACTCCCGCCAGATATTCCAGTACTTAACATTTGATGCCCAGCTGTTTTCCAATAAAGCACAAAAGACCTCTCAGCAACATCTGGATTCATTTGCGCTCCAATTATAGAGCTATTTATAAAGTATTCCACTTGAACCTGATCTGCATTAGCAGCTGTAGGATCTGTATTAATCTCATCGAAATTATCACAAGAAGTTAGCATCGTCACAATTGCTAAAGCTAAACTTGATTTTTTCACTATATTTTTCATGTTATAAATTTTATAATTGATTAAAAGCTCAATGCAAGATTTACCAAAAAGGTACGAGTCGTTGGTGCAGCACCATTTTCAAAACCAGTCGCATTAGAACCAGTCGCAAAAACAGATTCTGGATCAAGTCCATTCATATGACTTTTAATCATCCAAACATTATTGCAAGAAAGTCCTAGACTAACTTTTTGTAGCGCAGTTTTTGTTAGGAACTTAGCAGGGAAATCATAATTCAACTGTACATTTCTTAGACGAACATTGCTTGCATCATATATATTAGCCTCTGTTATACCTAAGTTTCCTGAGCCTGCTACTCTACCCCAATACGTTTCAGGAGTAACTCCTATTGTATTTTTCACATAAGTTGTACCATTTGCAATAACTCCGTTTACTACGATATCTTCTCTTAATCCATTTACTACTGTTACAGATGAAGTTCCGCTTGCCTGCATATCCGATAATGTTCCTGAGAATATTTCACCGCCGATTCTGGCATCAATTAAAAATGACAAAGACACTCCTTTATAAGCAAAGGTGTTAGTAAAACCAATCATTGCTTTTGCTTGCTGATTCCCTAAACTTACTGGTCCACCTGGAGCCTCTTGAGGCAATCCGGAAGCATCTAATAGTAACTGTCCAAATTCAGGACTCGCTTCATCCGTAACTCTTAAAAATTTACTTCCGTAGATTTCTCCATAAGCTTTTCCTACTTCTGCAACCACAGAAACATTATCAAATCCTCTTAACGTATAAACTGTTACATCGTCAAAAAGTGACACAATCTTACTTTTATTTGTAGAAAAATTAGCCGAAACATTCCATAATAATGAGCTTGGATTAGTCAATATTTTTCCATCAACGACTAACTCAACACCTTTGTTTTGAATATTACCCGCATTGATTTTCTTGTATTTATAACCACTTAACGGATCCATAGGAAGATCTATCAGCTGATTGGTTGCATTGGATTTGTAAACCGACACATCAAGACCAAATCTACTTTTGAAAAAACGCAATTCGGCTCCAAATTCAGTTGATTTAATCAACTCACTTTTCACATTCGGATCTAACAAAATGTCATTTCTTGAAGCAGTTGTATTACTATTAGGATCCTTACCTATTTTATAAACATTCACTAACCTGTATGGATCAAGATCATTACCCACTGACGCATAACTCGCTCTTAATTTACCATAACTAAACCAGTCTGGAAGGCTTTTATTCATCGCTGCAAACATATCCGTAAACACGTACGAAAGACTTACTGACGGGTAAAAGAATGAACGGTTTGCTTTACTTAATGCAGAAGACCAGTCGTTTCTAAAAGTTGCGTCTAAATATAAATAGCCATCATAATTAAGTTGTGCCGATCCAAATACTGAATTAATTGACTTCTCACTAAAGCCTTCACTTACAGATGGATTACCTATCGCATTATTTATCGAAAATAAATTAGGCACTTCTAATTGGCTTGCGTTAGCTCCTATTGACGATGATTTACGTGACATCAAGTTACCTCCAAGTGTAGCCATACCGCCAAATTTTCCAAAAAGATCATCCTTTTTAGCAATCAATAAAGCTTGGTAATTCGTTTCGGTAAAAGTGCTTTTCCCAACACTATAACTGCCTGTAGGAGCTAAAGGACTACCAGCATACGTTTTTGTATTTGAGCTATTAGAATACGTATCGGCTCCTGCTTTGATTTCAGCATTCAACCAACTTGCAATATCATATTTTAACGAAGCGTTCATCATAAAACGATCTCTTACATCTTCATTAAGATTATATTTTCTACCCCAATAAGGATTAATTCCGCTTCCACTTCCTAACCAAATCATATTCCCATCCGCATTAGTAGCTTCTTTGAATTGTGTAATATCAAGTGATCTTGGAAAATTATTCAACAAGAAAAATGGATTAGAACCATTAGGTCCTCCAATGGATCTGTTGTTTGCTTTTGCATTGGTATATTGAACTTTAGTATCTACAGTCCAACGCTCTCCCTCACCAAATTTAGAAACCGCTCTTGCCAGTAAGTTAGTTCTGCCCAATCTAGCACCAGGAATCATACTCTGATCCTCCATACGATTGAAAGAGGTATAGATAGATGTTTTTTGAATCGATTGTTGAAATGAAACACTATTATTTTTAGTTATTCCGCTGCCGCTAAAATAGTTACCAACATTGTCATGGGAAGCCAAAGTCTCACTTTTATCATCCCAATTTATAACAGTTTGTCCTTCAATTTTAGGTCCCCAACTCGAACCAGAAAGCCTATCGAATGAACCTCCGGCACCTTGCCCAAAGTCGTTTTGTTGTTTAGGTCTTGTAAAAATAGTTTCAAACCCTACAGAGGAAGTAAACGTAATCCCTAATCCTTTTTGCTTTCTACCTGTTTTGGTTGTAATCAAAATAACTCCATTACCAGCTCTTGATCCATAAAGGGCAGCTGCTGATGGTCCTTTTAATACGGAAAGGCTTTCAATATCTTCCGAATTTAAATCCGAAATACCATTTCCCATATCAAGACTCGGAACCCAATAATCATTATTAGTAGCACCTGTAAAGTTGTCCATAGGAACTCCATCAACAACAATCAAAGGTTGGTTATCACCAGTCAAGGAATTAAAACCTCTTAAAACTAATTTTGAAGATCCTCCAGGACCAGCACTCGAGCGTACAACCTGTAAACCCGCTACTTTACCTACTAATGCATTTGCTAAATTGGGCTCTCTGGCTTCCACAAGACTTTGTCCTTTTATTTCCTGAACAGCGTAACCCAACGATTTTTTTTGTTTCTTAATTCCAAGAGCCGTAACAACTACTTCTCCTAACTCTTGTGTGTTTTCGGCCAACACAACAGTAATATTATTTTCACTTTCAGCAACATCTACTGATTTTGAAGTAAATCCGATAGATGATACAGTCAATGTTACTTTACCGGAAGGAACCATGACTGCAAAGTTTCCGTCGGAATCTGTTATTGTACTGATAGTTTTACCTTTTACCTTTACGGTTGCAGAAACAATACCCTTGTTTCCTGCATCTGCGACTACGCCTGTTATGGATCGGTTTTGTGCTATAGCGCCAAAGCAGCTGAGCATCACCAATCCTAACACTGCTAAAATTTGTTTCATAAGCAATTGTTTTAGTTTTTTTTTGGTTTTGGTTTAAAATATTTATAAAAAAATAAGAACTCAATTTCAATGTATGATCTAAAACGTCACACAGTTTTTTAATTAAAACATTTTTACTAAATCGATTTAGCAAATTAATCAAAAAAACAGATTATCCATTTTAAAAAAAATTAAAATGATTAATCCTATTAAATATTATACCGATTCTCTAATAATTAGTTTCCCTTTTTCAAGTACTTTTTCTATCGAAAAGTCATTTCCATTTGTCATTTGATCCATGAGTAATTGAACTGCTTTTACGGCAATACCATCAATAGGTTGCTCAATAACAGAAATAGAGGGGGAATGCAATTTAAAACTATAATGGTCGTCATAACTAATGATGGAAATATCCTCAGGAATCCTTAAACCCATTCTTTTAAAAGCTTGCAACCCAGCTAAACCCATATAATTAGCTAAAAAAAGTATTGCATCTATATCTGATTTTTTTTTAAAAAAGGCAATGATCGCATCAATTTTACTTTCTTCGTTACTGTGATAATCCAAATGTAGAGTAAGTGTCTCATCATATATACCTGCCTCTTTCATTGCATCAGAGTATCCTTCCTCTCGCAATTTCATCTGAATCATTTCTGAAGTATTGTTTACCACAGCAATATTTTTGCATCCCTTTTTTATAAAAAATTCTGTTGCTACATAAGCACCATTATAATTATCCATAACAACATGACTCACATTTTGATTCGGAAAATACCTGTCAATTAGTACCACTGGCATTTTTAAATTCAAAAGATGATCAATACTTTTTTCTAATTTTTCTGTTGGAGTTATAATAAAACCATCCACATTTGCCTGAAGCAAACTTTGAATTAATTCAGCTGATCTTTCATTATCATCGCCTGTGCTACAATAAAAAACTCTATATCCTAACTTCTTAGCTTCATCTTCTATTACTCTGGCTAAATCAGAAAAGAACTGATTCGAAATATCTTCAACAATAAGCCCGATAGATCTTGTTTTTCCTGTTCGAAGACTGCTGGCAATCATATTAGGTTTGTAATGTAACTTCTCAGCTACATTTTGCACTTTTACAATAACAGCTTTACTGATTCCCATTTTCTCTCCTTTTCCATTAAGGACAAAAGATACCGTAGAGATTGATACTCCGGACTCTATGGCAATGTCTTTAATGGTGATTTTTTTCATCAAGAAACTAACTTTAAGAAAAATTAATATTTACGTAACAAATATATATAAAATTAGTTACAAAATCGTTTTAGTAATTATTTTTTTAAAAGAATCGTTTTTTTTATACTAACAAACAGCTAAAAACATAGCGTTATAGGATATACACGAAGAAATCCTTATAATAAAAATATACGAAATTTGACTAAAACAGCATCAACTATACCTAAAAGACCTGAAAACACTTTAATTTAAAACAAATAATTCTAAGTAGTTAGGCCACAAAAAATAAACCCCGAAGTAATTCAACTTCGGGGTTTTCATATAAAGCATTAGATAAATCTGGTATCTAAATAAGAATAATTACCATTTAATAATTGCACTTCCCCAAGTAAAACCACTTCCAAATGCTGCCAAAACAACAGTATCACCTGATTTTATTTTTCCTTTTTCCCAAGCTTCAGTTAAAGCAATTGGAATTGAAGCTGCGGTAGTATTACCGTATTTCTGAATGTTATTAAAGACCTGATCATCTGTCAAGTTAAATTTCTTTTGGATAAACTGGGAAATTCTCAAATTAGCCTGATGTGGAATCAACATATCAATATCCGAAACCTGTAAATTATTCGCTTGTAATCCTTCATTAATTACTTCGCTAAAACGAACTACAGCATTTTTAAATACGAATTGTCCGTTCATATAAGGGAAATAACTTTCATCATTCGGATCATTATCTGCTAAAATATCCGTTACCCAACGGCCTCCCATTCCTGGAGCTTTTACAATTAGTTCTTCGGCATGTTGCCCTTCAGAATGTAAGTGCGTGGATAAAATCCCTTTTGTCAAATCTTCTTCTCTGCTCAAAACAGCTGCTCCTGCCCCATCTCCAAAAATTACCGAAACGCCACGTCCACGTGTCGTCATGTCTAATCCTGTAGAATGAACCTCAGACCCAATGACTAATATATTTTTATACATTCCAGTTTTTATATACTGATCTGCTACTGACAAAGCATAAATAAATCCGGAACATTGATTTCTTACATCTAATGCACCAACGGTTCGCAATCCCAAATCACGTTGCACTAAAACTCCTGGTCCAGGGAAATAAAAATCAGGACTCAAAGTGGCAAAAACTACAAAGTCGATATCTTCCTTAGCAACACCAGAACGCTCTATCGCAATTTCAGCCGCTTTTACACCCATAGAAGTCGTTGTATCCTCTCCTTTTATAATGTGTCGTCGCTCTTGAATTCCTGTTCTTTCCTGAATCCACTCGTCATTGGTATCTATAATTTTGGACAAATCGTCATTGGTCACTACGTTTTCGGGAACATAATAACCCAATCCTGCTATTTTTGAATGATACATACTATTGTTATTTTATTAAAATAAAGTTGCAAATTTAAAACATACTTAAAAATATAAGCTCACAAATTACCACTTTTTTGTCAATTTACAAGTTTTATGGCTTTTGTCATCCTTTACAGCTATCATCAGTCATAAAATTATGACAGAACACAAATGAAAACAAAATCAAAAGAATGCAAACTGAAACCAATGCAAAAGTTAAAAAGAGTTTTTTGCTTCCAAATGTAACAACATTGAATTATTTTAGACCAATTATTGACAATACCAACGCTAATTTAAAATCATTCAAATTATGAAGTTAAAAATTCCATTTTTTTTATTTCTGGGACTGAGCTTAACCACTTTTGCACAAGAAAACTTAACCTATCAAAAACCATCACAATCCATTTTGGAATTGGCGGATTATGAAAGAGCGCCTTCGGTATCGATGGATACTAAAAAAGAATACATGCTGTTGACGTATAGAAATACCTATAAATCACTGGACGACTTAAACCAAGACGAACTGCGTTTGGGCGGTTTGCGAATTAATCCAATTACAAATATTTCGAGTACAGTTACGTATGTAAACAATCTGAAATTACGTAAAATAAAAGACTTAAACGAAGTACAGGTTACAGGTTTGCCAACAAATCCTCGCATCAGTACTATCGCTTGGTCACCAAATGATAAAAAAATCTCATTTTCCCACACTACCGCTTCAGGTGTTGAACTTTGGGTTATTGATGTTGCTTCGGCGAAAGCCACCAAATTAATCGAAGCCATTGTAAATGCTAATATTGGAAGTCCGTTCAGCTGGATGAATGACAACGAAACTATTTTGGTGAAAATGTTACCAAAAAACAGAGCAGCACTTTTGGATGCCAAAAAAGATTTGCCAACCGGTCCTATAATTTCGAATGCTGATGGTGCGAAATCCCAAAACAGAACCTATCCGGATATGTTGAAAAACAAGAATGATGAAATCAATTTTGAGAACATCATGACTTCTGAATTGTACAAAGTGAACTTGAACGGAACCGCAACTTTATTCAAAAAGGCCGATATGTACGCCGGAGAAAGCTTTTCGCCAGATGGAAATTATTTGATGATAACTACGATTCAAAAACCATTTTCATATATCGTTCCGTTAAGTCGTTTTCCATCAAAATCTGTAGTTTATGACAAAGCCGGAAACGAAGTAAAAGTGGTAAATGAAGTGCCACTTACTGAAATTATCCCTAAAGGTTTTATGGCTGTTCGAAAAGGAAAAAGAAACATGAGCTGGAGAACAGATAAACCGGCAACATTAGCGTATGCTGAAGCTTTAGACGGCGGAGACCCTGCAAACAAGGTGGAATTCAGAGATGAAGTTTTTCTTTGGAACGCACCATTTGATGCAGCAGCTACTTCATTGGTAAAAACACCGCAACGCTACAGCCGAATGATTTGGGGTAACGACAACGTTGCGATTGTTTCAGATGAATGGTACGATACGCGTAATACCAAAACGTATATAATCAATCCTTCGAATCCAAGTCAGGCTCCAAAAGTAATTTTCGATAGAAATTCGCAGGATGTGTATGCTGATCCCGGAAATTTTGAAACTAGAAAAAACGAATACAACAGGTATGTTTTGGCTATCGAAAATGACAATGCTTATTTACTTGGCGATGGTTTTACTAAAAACGGTCAATTTCCATTTATCAGCGAATTTAATTTGAAAACAGCACAAGCAAAACGTTTGTACACCTCAGCTTACACAGATAAAAAAGAGGATATATTAGAGATTGAAGATTTCAAAAAAGGAACTGTTTTAGTACAAATCCAATCTAAAAATGAATACCCGAATTATTACCTTAGAAACATCAAACAAAAAAATAAACTAACGCCAATTACCGCATTCAAAAATCCTTTTGAAAGTATCAAAAACGTGAGTAAGGAAGTGATTAAATACAAACGTAAAGATGGTGTCGAATTATCCGGAACGTTATATTTACCTGTTGGTTATGACAAGGTTAAAAAAGAGAAAATGCCATTGTTAATTTGGGCCTATCCAGCTGAATATAAAGACAAAAATTCAGCGGGACAAAGCACACAAAACCCGAACGAATTCACATTTCCTAGTTATGGCTCGTTCGTATATTGGGTAACCAAAGGCTATGTCGTTCTTGATGACGCTGCATTTCCTATCATTGGTGAAGGAACAACGGAACCAAATGATAATTTCATAACGCAATTAGTTGACAATGCAGAAGCAGCGATTAATGCGGTAGATGCTCTCGGATACATCAACAGAAAAAAAGTAGCCGTTGGTGGTCACTCGTATGGGGCTTTTATGACCGCTAATTTGTTGACACATTCTAACCTTTTTGCTTGTGGAATCGCTCGAAGTGGTGCATACAATAGAACGTTGACTCCTTTTGGTTTCCAAATGGAACAACGTAATTACTGGGAAACTCCTGAAGTATACAACACAATGTCGCCGTTCATGAACGCTGACAAAATGAAAACGCCAATGCTTTTAGTACACGGTGAAGCCGATAACAATCCGGGAACGTTTACTTTGCAAACCGAACGCTATTTTCAAGCTTTGAAAGGTTTAGGCGCTCCGGCAAGAATGGTAATTCTTCCAAAAGAAGCTCACGGTTATGTGGCAAAAGAGAATATTTTGCATTTGCTTTGGGAACAAGATCAGTTCTTAGAAAAATATTTGAAGAATTAATTCAAACCGCATAAAAAACAAAACCCCGAAATCGTAATTTCGGGGTTTTCTATTTTTAAGATAACATCAAGAATACTTCCTGATTAAGTTCTAATTCAGAATCGTGTTCAAAGAAAATCGCTCTTCTTTCGAAAGCTGCTTTAACTAAATAATGACTTCCTTTGAAATAACATTGCTTGACAACTGCTTTCATCAAGGCGTTGTCCACCACTTTTAATTGATGTGGATACAATAAAAGATTCGCATCTTCATCGTCTTCAAGGTCTATTAACTGCGATAATTTCAATTCATTTACTTCCCCAAAAAGCGAAGCAATGTATTTATTAGCTGGGTTTTCATACAAGGATTTGGAATCCCCTTTTGCCACTACTTTTCCGTTTTGAACTACAATTGTTTCATCAGAAAAAGACAACGCATCGGTGCTGTCATGCGTGGCGATAATACAGGTAACTCCCTTGTCTTTTAAGTATCGAAATAAATTGCGGCGCAACGAATTCTTTCTGAAAGAATCAATTTGGCTAAAAGGTTCGTCCAGCAAAATAATTTCGGGTTCTAGAGCCAAGACTCTTGCCAAAGCTACTCGCTGTTGCTGTCCACCACTTAGAAACTTTGCTTTTACTTTTGCGAAAGCAGTCATTTCGACCATATCCAATAACTCTTGAACGCGGGCTTTCTTCTGCTCAGGATACATATTCGACAAAAACTTACCTACATTTTCTTCGACAGTTATGTACGGCATCAAATCGAAATCTTGTGCTAAATATTTAATGTAATCTTCTCCTGGGACAAGATTGTATTTGGGGCCCAAAATAGGGTTTTCATTATAGGTTATCGCTCCGCTATCCAAGTCATATAAGCCGTAAATGAGTTTTAGCAATGTACTTTTACCACAACCGCTTTCGCCAATAATAGCGGTATTTTGACCTTTGGAAATTGTGAAACTAACATTTTCAATAACGGGTTTGTCAATGTAAGTAAAGGAAATATCTTTTATCTCGAGCATCATCTGTATTTAAGAGTGCAAATTTACAATGTTTAATTCAAATTAAGACACAAAAAAAGGCTGCTTCTTGATGAAACAGCCTTAGTTTATATAGTATTTTTGCTTATTTTTTCACTTCAGCTTCGGCGTCTTTAATCATTTTTTCATTTGCAGTAATAGCAAATTCAACACGACGGTTTTGACTTCTACCTTCAACAGTTTCATTTGAAGCAATTGGATCAGCAATACCTAAACCAGTAACTTGAAATCTACTTGAAGAAACACCTTTGCTATTCAAATAATTTCTAACTGAGGCTGCTCTTTCTCCAGAAAGTTTTAAGTTATAATCAGCTGGACCAGTACTGTCAGTATATCCGTAAATCGTAATGTTAGTATCTGGATATTCTGCAAAAACAGGAACCAATTTATCTAAGTTAGCTTTTGCAGCAGCGGTCAAAGAAGATTTGTTAGTATCAAAACGCACAGCATTTTCATTCAAAACTAATTTAATTCCTTCTCCTACACGAACTACCTCAGCTCCTGGAAGTGCAGCATCAATTTCTCTTGCTTGTTTATCCATTTTGTTACCAATAACTCCACCGGCAACTCCACCAATAACACCACCTAACACAGCTCCCATTGCACCTTTACCACCTTTACCTAGATTGTTTCCTAAAACACCTCCAAGTACAGCTCCGGCTACAGCACCTATACCAGCACCCTTTTGAGTATTATTTGTGTTTTTTACCGCCTCGCAGCTCGTAAACATTGAACCTATAATCATTATTGTTGCCATTGCAACTATCGAAATCTTTTTCATATTTGTATTTTTTACTTATTAATTAACTTTTTGAAACTGATACACAACATCAGTCATTTTTCCTGCTACATCAATTTTATCAATCAATTGAAAAGAAGATTCAGTTTGATTGGCTACATATAAAATATAACCTTCTTTCACTTTTCTAGCCTTCTCTCCAGCATTTAGAACTTTAAGAACAAACTGTCCATCATTATTAACAAACCATGTAATTGGGGAGCTGAATGCCATACAATTTGCTTTTGTCAAAGCCATGGTTCCTTTATTATTATTAGAAACAAATTTCCAATTACTTCCTACGAAACATTCCGAATCCGCAAGTTGAAAACTATTCACTTTTACATATTGCGAACCTGGATACGTTACAGAACTTATTGTCCAGTTTCCTTTCATTGCAACTTGAGCTTTTCTATCTGTATTCGTACTTGTCACTGATGTTGACTTACATGCGAACATCAAAACAGCTAACGTGCATACTAAAATTACTTTTCTCATTTTTCTAAATTTAATGAATTAATACTTACACAAAGATACAATGCATCAAAAGAAAATTGTTTCAAAATTAAATTATTTTATATCATAATTAACGCTTGCGACAATTTGTCACTTCAATTGTAATTGGTATTCTATTTGAAAGACTCTTATCCATTAAAATAAACTTAAAAATTCATAATATGACAACAGGTAAAATTAATGTTTCGGTAGAGAACATCTTTCCCTTAATCAAGAAATTCTTATACAGCGATCACGAAATTTTCTTGCGTGAATTGATTTCGAACGGAACAGATGCAACACTTAAATTAAAGCATTTAACCAGCATTGGCGAAGCCAAAGTAGAATACGGAAACCCAATTATCGAAGTAAAAATCGACAAGGAAGGTAAAAAACTACACATCATTGACCAAGGTCTGGGAATGACAGCTGATGAAGTGGAAAAATACATCAACCAAGTGGCGTTTTCTGGAGCTGAGGAATTTTTGGACAAATACAAAGATTCTGCTAAAGATTCCGGAATTATTGGACATTTTGGTCTTGGTTTTTATTCTGCTTTTATGGTTGCCGAAAAAGTGGAAATTATCACTAAATCGTTCAAAGATGAACCTGCTGCTCACTGGACTTGCGACGGAAGCCCGGAATTTACTTTAGAACCAGCTGACAAAACTTCTCGTGGAACAGAAATCATTTTGCATATCGCCGAAGATTCTTTGGAATTCTTGGAAGAATACAAAATCAAAGAACTGTTGAATAAATACAATAAGTTCATGCCTATTCCAATTAAATTTGGAACCAAAACAGAGAAAATAGAGCAAAAAAAGGGTGAAGAAGTTGCTGAAGAAGATAAAGACAAAACTTTTACGGAAGTTGAAGTAGACAACATCATCAACAACCCAAATCCGGCTTGGACCAAACAACCAACGGAATTATCAGCAGAGGATTACAAGAATTTCTACCATGAATTGTACCCAATGCAGTTTGAAGAACCGTTATTCCACATTCATTTAAATGTAGATTATCCGTTCAACTTAACTGGTATTTTGTATTTCCCAAAATTAGGTTCTGATTTACAAATTCAGAAAGATAAAATCCAATTGTACCAAAATCAAGTGTACGTAACGGATAATGTAGAAGGAATTGTTCCTGAGTTTTTAATGATGCTGAAAGGTGTTGTAGATTCACCGGATATTCCATTGAACGTTTCTCGTTCTGGATTGCAAGCTGATGCTGCGGTGAAGAAAATCTCGAATTACATCACGCGTAAAGTTGCCGATAAATTAAAATCGTTGTTCACTGAAAACCGTGAGGATTTTGAACAAAAATGGAACGACATCAAAATCGTTTTAGAGTACGGAATGCTTTCTGAAGATAAATTCTACGAAAAAGCAGGTGCGTTTGTTTTGTATCCAACAGTTGACGGTAAATATTTTACCTTAGAAGAATTAAAAGAAAACCTTGCTGCTAATCAAACGGACAAAGACGGAAAATTAGTGGTTTTATACGCTGGAAACAAAGAGGCGCAACACTCTTATATCGAAATTGCGAAAGACAAAGGATATGAAGTTTTATTACTAGATTCTCCAATCATCTCGCATTTAATTCAAAAAATTGAAGGCGATAACAGCAACATGACTTTCGTACGTGTCGATTCAGATCATATTGATAATTTAATCAAGAAAGAGGAAACTACTATTTCTAAATTATCTGAGGAAGAACAAACTAACTTGAAAACCGTTTTAGAAGCTATTGTTCCTAAACAAACCTATTCAGTTCAACTGGAAGCTTTAGACAGTAATGCTTCGCCATTTATCATCACGCAACCTGAATTTATGCGTAGAATGAAAGAAATGAGCCAGTCAGGCGGTGGTGGAATGTTCGGAATGGGAAATATGCCGGAAATGTACAATTTGGTAGTCAACACTAACTCTGAATTGGCCACTAGCATCCTAAACAACAAAGACAAAGACGCTCAAGAAAGTTTGGTAAAACAAGCACTTGACTTAGCTAAGTTATCACAAAACCTATTAAAAGGAGAAGCATTAACGGCTTTCGTAAAAAGAAGTTTTGAGATGATTAAATAAGATCATTAGACTTTTAGATTGTTAGATTATTAGAGTAAACCTGCAGGCGACCCCGAAGTATCGGGACTTGCAGGTTTTTTTTTTGGAGCAGAACGATTGTTTTTCAAAATCACTTTCGTCCCGCTATGCGCTACAATCTTTGCTTTTGGCTTGCGCCACAGCAAAGGATTTCTCCCGAAGCTTCGGGACTATCGGGGCTATTTAGGATGTTTTCGATTTCAAAACAATATTCATCAAAATCCCTCAAACCAGTTCACTTATCAAATAATCCTTTTAACTATTTGTAAAGAATTATTTATATATTTGAATTAAATGAAGTATAGCTGTTATCATACCTATCTACCCAAAAGGGAGTGGCTTTGTATGATTCTATGATACATATATACAAGTTGGCATATATGTTTAAAAAAAATGAGGTGAAAACTATAAACTAAATGAATATGAAAAATTTTAAATTCTTCTTTGTTATTTCTATATTGATTTTCTTTTCTTGCTCAAAAGAAGATGCACCTACTTTTAATGAACAAATTAAAGGTGTTTGGAATTTAACAAATATTACTCAACAAAAAGATAGCCAAATTAAAGTTTTACAAAATGGAAATTCTAAGTTTGAGTTTAAATTAAATAGTGTTAATATTATTGGAGACACCTATTTAAACAAAACTGGGGAATATTCATACATAGTTAGCAATGAAAATTATTTTAAACCTGATTTAATAGAACCTAAAAACAACGTATTAATAATCGGTAACTATAAATATATTGTTGAAATAGAATATGAAGGTAAAAATATGATTTTAACGAATTATTCAGACGGCAGAATTATATACCACCTATCAAAATAAAAAACACATCTGCTAACAGCTACTACAAAGGATTTGGGCAATTGGCTTAATGGAAAGTTGGTCTTGTATTTGGGAGATTTGGCAAATACGAAAATAGGGCTTAATTTAGTACCAAACCCCATGTATTACCAGAACGTTAGCAGGCATTAAACAATCAATATCATCAAATGTACGAGGATTATCCAGAAACATACAAAACGCTAAATTCCTACAATAAGCCTATTTGGCGTTATATGGATTTTTGGAAATTTTTAAATTTATTAGAAACTAGTTGCCTCTATTTTCCGAATGCTAAAAATTTAGGAGACAAGCATGAGGGAAAATTTCCTAAAGAAGTTTTTGAAATGATGCTTGAAAAAGATTCTGCATTTTATACTTTCCTAAAAAACGAACTTGAAACTAAATTAAGAAAAGAAACACTAATCTCATCTTGGACATATCACGAAAATGAATCTTTTGCAATGTGGAAAATGTATGCAAAAGATAAAATGGGAGTTGCAATAAAAACCGATTTAGAATCACTTAAAAAAGCATTCAGTAAAACTGACAGAACTGTTCATATTGGAGACGTAACATATTTTAATAAAGAAAACTTCAGTTATAATTTTACAAATTTGAATTATGCGTTCTTAAATAAACATGAATATTATAGCTTCGAAAAAGAGATTAGATGCATAACAAACTGTTTACCTAGTGAAGAAGATGGATGTAAATTAATTGAAGTTGATTTGAATGAATTAATAAAAGAAATCTATATTTCTCCAAACGCTAGACCCGAGTTTATTAAACTATTAGAAATACTTAAGAATCAATACAATATTGATTTCAAAATTAAATTATCTGAGGTTAATGATTCTTGGTTATAAGTAACGCCTGCTAACACACGCTACTAGCAATTTAGATTTTACGCTTAATTTAAAGTTGGTTTTGTATTTGGAAGATTTGGCTAATCCCGCTCGTGTAAATTCTCAAGAGTAAATAACTATAAATTAAACCTGCAAGCTTGAACTTGCAGGTTTTTTTATTTCTAAAACTTAACATTTGTATTAATTCATGCTATAACCAATAGTTTCTGAAACAATTAATAAGTACTACTAAATTCCACAAAGCAACTATTTAAAGGTGACACAATACAATTGAGAAATAAATGGGCATCCCAAAAGTAATGTTAAAAGGAAACGTCACTGCCAAAGCCATAGGTAGAAAAATTCCTGGATTCGCCTTTGGTACTGCTATTTTCATTGCTGCCGGAACTGCAATGTAAGAAGCGCTTGCCGCCAGTACTGCAAAAATAAAACGGTTCCCAACATCATCTGTAATAAATTGACTTAAAAAAGCGACGATACAACCATTAATCAGCGGAAAAACAACTGCAAAGAAAATGCTGAACCACCCACTCTTGAAAAAATCATTCAGTTTTCGGCCACTTACAATTCCCATATCCAATAAAAATAAGGCTAAAAACCCTTTGAAAATATCGGTCGTAAAAGGCTTAATTCCCAATGCTTGTTGTTCACTGGCTAAAAATCCAATAACCAAACTCCCCAAAATCAAAAGTACACTTCCATTAGTGAACGAATGTTTAATAATCGTACTCATCTTGGTTTTTTGAACACCTTCTTTACTAAACAAACGAATTAAGATTACACCTATAATAATCGCCGGAGCTTCCATCAGCGCCATTACTGCAACCATGTGACCACTAAAACTGTAGTTTTGAATTTCTAAAAAGGAAACAGCCGTTACAAAAGTCACCGCACTTACGGATCCATAGGCAGCGGCAATAGCGCCCGAATTCTCAATACTAAACTTCCTCTTCAAAATAAAAAAAGTATACAGTGGAATTAATCCTGCAATCAACACCCCAAAGAGTATCGACCAAATTATGTCTATGGTAAAATGACTGTGAGCCAATTCCTGTCCGCCTTTAAAACCAATTGAAAAAAGAAGGTATAGCGATATAAATTTAGAGGTATTCTCAGGAATTTCTAAGTCACTTTTTACATAGACGGCTACAATTCCCAAAACAAAAAACAATAAGGCTGGATTGGTTAAATTCTCGAACAATAAACTGAAATTCATATTTGATTATATTTAATTTTATTTTTTTTAATTATCTAATTTTTTCAAACCGCAATCTCTTGCCTTTTATATCGGTCTTAAAACTTCCTTTCTCGTACACTAAATTTCCATTTACAAAAGTAGCATTGATGCTGCTTTTAAAAAATTGCCCTAAAAAAGGAGACCACTTGCATTTATACAAAAGAGAATTAGTCGTTATTTCCTGCTCATTATTTAAATCGACTAATACCAAATCTGCAAAATAGCCCTCCCGAATATAGCCCCGTTCCTTGATTCGATATATTTCCGCTACATTATGGCTCATTTTCTCCACTACTTTCTCCAAAGGAATCTCACCCCGATGAAATAATTCTAACATTGCTAAAAGGGCGTGTTGTACCAAAGGTCCGCCGGAATGTGCCTGAAAATAATTACCTGCTTTTTCCGCAATAGTATGTGGAGCATGATCCGTAGCAATTATATCAATAGAATTATTTAGTAGTGATTGCATTAAACCTTTTCTATCGTGCTCTGTTTTTATAGAAGGATTCCATTTAATCTTGGAACCCAATCTTTCATAATCGGCATCTGAAAACCAAAGATGATGCACACAAGCTTCAGCTGTGATTCGTTTCTCTCGAACTTGGATTTTATTATCGAATAATTTGGCTTCCGCCAAAGTTGAGATATGAAATAAATGTAAGCGAGTATTGTGTTTTTCAGCAATTTTCAATACGCGTTCAGTAGCACTTAAGCAAGCTTGCGTATCCCGGATTAGCGAATGATAAAAAAAAGGAATAGCATCCCCATATTGAAGTTGAAACTTCTGCGTATTCGCTTTTATAATTGCGTCATCTTCGCTATGCAAGGCGACAAGCGTATCCGTTCTTGAAAAAAGCTGTTCTAAAAAGTCTGGATAATTAGCTAAAATACCGTCATCATTGTTAAAATAAAGACCATCATCCGTGATCCCACATACATTTTCAGTATCTGTTTTTAAAGCTTCCTCCAGATTATTTTTAGAAATTCCCATAAAAAAAGAATAATTAGCTACTGATTTCTCAGCTGCCATCCGGTACTTTTCTTCTAGTAATTCCTGAGTAAGCGTATTTGGAATCGTGTTTGGCATATCCATAAAGGAGGTGATACCACCAGCCACAGCTGCTACAGATTCCGTGAGAAGAGAACCTTTATGGGTTAATCCAGGATCTCTAAAATGAACTTGGTCATCAATCACGCCAGGCAATAGGTAAAGTCCGGTTGCGTCAATCTCCGTGTATTTTTTTTGGGGGTCTAACACCCCAGGAGGTGCTATTCTTTCAATCTTTTCTTGAGATATGAGTACATCTAATTCAAGTATCTGCCCCTCGTTTACAACTTTAGCATTTCTTATTATGACATCCATATTTTATTTTTGAGTGGCTCTTTTTAATCGGTCATTTATTGTTTTGCCCAAGCCAAAATCCGGAAATCGTTCCGCTAAAATACAGTCGAGATTGCAATGATCCAATCGATGCAAAGCAGCATATAGTTCTGAAGCTGCTTCTGCTAAATTTCCTGTTGGAGATAAAACTTCTTGTTGTACAATTTTGGGATCATTTACCTCGTTTTGGAATACGATAACTCCAATTTTTTGATCTGGAAAAGTTAACAGCTTCTTCTTCACATCAGCTGTCAAAAAAGTCTTGGTTAAAGGGGCATAATGCCTAGAAAACATACCGGGTGCCGCTGGAGCGATATCATCAATGGTAATCATTTTTACCGGCCCTACAACTCCTTCAATATCCTCTACAGCTAAAGAACCCATGCGATATAAGATAGGTTCCCCATTTTCAAATCCTATAATAGTTGACTCTATTCCTCTTTGACAAGCTCCCCCATCCAAAACCATTGGCAATACCTCTTCAAAATAGTCCGCGACATGTGTTGCCGTAGTGGGACTAATAGAGCCAAAAGGATTGGCACTTGGTGCCGCTAAAGGATAGGCTAACTGATTCAGCAAGGCTAAGATAACTGGGTGATTTGGGACTCTCACCGCCACTGTATCTTTACCACCGGTGACTAAATCCGGAATAGCAATTTGCTTTTTTAAAACCAAAGTTAAAGGTCCCGGCCAGAAAGCTTTCGCTAACAAGGCGGCTTTTTCAGGAATGTCTCTTGCTATTTCAGAAAGGACGGCTGCAGATTTTATATGAACAATCAAAGGATTAAAAAATGGTCTTTGTTTCATCGTAAAAATACTCTCGATGGCTTTTGGACTATAGATATTTCCTGCTAATCCATAAACCGTTTCGGTAGGAATACCTATGATTTGATCTTGATCCAAAAAAGTTACAGCTTCTTGAATCGAATTACTAATTGTACTCATATATTAAGGGTTACAGGAGTCACAAAATCCTGGTTCTTCGGTTGTTTTGTGATGGGGATACATTTTTTCTGAACTAAAAGAACACTTTTTGCAGCTATAAATAAAACTCAATGTAGAACGAGTGGGCGCTGAACACCACGAACAAGGCAAGCCCTGTTTTGCATCTGTCACACAAAAACCAGGCGTTTTACAGCTTGGGCATTCGCTTTTTATCGCGTCTAATAATTTTTGTGCAGCAATTTTGATGACACCCATTCGAGTGGGATTATACATCGCACGCATATCCGTTTCTGCATAGACACTTCCATGAACACGCATTAAAAGCTGAAACGAATCCTCCAAATGACTTTTTGTGGTAATTCCTTTAATTATTGCGCTGAGGTCATCTGGCTTGGTTCTCAATAGTATGGCATGAGACGGGAATTGTACTTTATTTGCAAAATCCAAGAGCATTTCTGTATTGAGGATGTTTTCTCCATAAAAATTAGTATCCAGACTCAGTTCGCGGACCACTATTTCCAAATCATTTTTTTTATCGATAAAAATTAAAAATTCGTCATCTGCTTGTGCAAAAAAAATAGAAGGATGCGAACCAAAAGAACCTTCACTAGCAATGCCCAGATCACAATCAAATTGTTCCATAGCTGTCAGACACTTTGCCCTTACGGTTTCCAATGCTGTATCTTTTCGATCTATTTCTCCGGAAAAAGTTCCAAAAATATCTGAGTCATAGTTCTCAGGTACAAAGCACTGTACTCCTAGTCCTTCCTCCAGAATCGGAGCGATCACTTGTTCTTTTTGATGCTTCGTTGCAATCAATAATCTTCTGCCTTCAAACATTGCTTAATCCTTATTTTTTGGCTTAAGAACCAGTTGAATAACACCTTCAATTTGCAAATCCATATCATTTACTGCCGCTTCCTTTATAAGCTCCTTGATGTAGGCTGATGCATCTAAAAGTGTCTCTTGCCTTATTTTTGAATGTGGGTTCTCTTTATTGAACCGAATCTGATTGCTGAATATTTCTAAATTATGATAGTTAATCTTACTGTTTATCAAAGAAAACAGTACTTTTCCCGCTTCTGATGGTGAAAACTGCCCTTCAACCAGCTTAAATTGATATTCTTTTTTCATAGCTATTTTATATTAAGATTTTGTTTTTTTGTAATGTGTAGGTCGTAAAAAATATTCCTGAACCAAGAAACATTATGAAAAAAAAGTTGTTAGGTTCTAGGAATGTCAATAGTATTCCAACGATTAGCCAAATCACCGCAACGAGTAAACTAATTTTTTTATTTTTATTTTTCATAGGGACTAATTTTTGGTATTTCTTAATGGAGCGTGTTCGGAATAATCCCTCTTATTGAATTGTTTTCTGAATCGATTCCAGGAATGTTCTTTTTCACCAACTTTTTCACCAACTTCGATTTCATCAAATTCCAGCTGCGTACCCGCTGCTTTAATAATTTTCAGAGTAGCATCCATAATTTCAGGACCTATTCCGTCTCCTTTTGCGATTGTTATGCATTGCATCTGTTTATGGTTTATTTTTTGGCAAAGGTATATGTGGCTATCCATAAATTTTTATTTATATTTGTAATGATATACATAAAAAATATTTATGAACTATACACTCCATCAATTACAGGTATTCTTAAAAATAGCACAAAACGAGAGCATTACTAAGGCTGCGGCAGAACTTCATCTTACGCAACCCGCAGTATCCATTCAATTAAGAAATCTTCAAGATCAATTTGATGTTCCATTAACGGAAGTAATCGGAAGAAAGCTTTATGTGACCGATTTTGGAAAAGAAATTGCCATGGCAGCTGAAAAAATTCTTAATGAAGTACATGCCATCAATTATAAAACAATGGCATTCAAGGGGCAACTTACCGGAAGATTGAAAATTTCCGTCGTATCTACAGGCAAGTATGTTATACCCTATTTTTTATCTGATTTTCTAAAAATGAATCAAGGTGTAGAATTAAGTTTGGATGTAACGAATAAAATTAAAGTTCTGAAAAATTTAGAAAGAAATGAAGTAGATTTCTCTTTGGTGTCAGTATTACCTGATTCTCTGCAAATCGAAAAAGTTGAATTAATGCCTAATTCACTGTACCTTATTGCTAATAGTGATCAAAAAATAGTATCAGGAATCCAAGATAAAAGTATTATCGAAACCCTATCAATAATCTATCGGGAAGAAGGATCAGGGACAAGATTCGTAATGGAAAAATTCATCGAAAACAATCAATTGACGGTTCCAAAAAAAATGGTACTCACTAGTAACGAAGCTATAAAACAAGCTGTATTGGCTGGACTTGGATGTTCTATTATGCCTTTAATTGGAATCAAAAATGAACTTAACAATCGTGATTTACAAATAGTCCCTGTAAAAGGTTTGCCAATTCAATCCAACTGGAATTTAATATGGTTAAAAGGCAAGAAATTTTCTCCGGTCGCTGCTGCCTATTTAAAATTCATACAAGAAGAAAAAACAAGAATTATCGAGCAAAAATTTAATTGGATAAATGTAATAAAGGATGTTAATCACGCTTAGAACAAAATGATTTTGCAAATGAAAACTTTGGCATTTTTTTAGTTTTTAAATTTGCATTTCTGTATCAAAATCGATTTTGCATACCGAGAAATTGTTAAGACCATAAAACATGTAGCAATCTCGATACTCGATGAAGCTCTCTTTATTCAAACTTTTTACGTTAATTTATTTCCATTTTTATTAATCGTATCGGCAAGGGTTTTATAGGCTTTTAGATATTCAATCGCTTCAATTTCAGCAGTTGTAATTTCTAAATTATCCGAATAATGATTCATTTCGTAATGATTTAAAACTCCTTTTAGCTCCAGCGCTTTAATTTGCAATTTTGCTTTTTGTCTAAATCGAAACAATTCTCTCTCTACAATTACTAATTTTTCTTTTGATATTTTTAGCTTCCCTTTTTTGTATTGTGACAAATTATAAATTTCTAATAAATCCATTTCCTCAACTTGCTGTATTAGGATTTTCAAATTAAAAGGATTTTCAACTAATGGTAAAATAATCCGGATTGATCTAATAATCCTTTTCACAACAGTAGGATCTTCTTTACCCCACTGAAAAATCTGATCGTAACAAAAGTCAATAAATTCTTCAAAATTAAATTCATTTACCTGTATTTTTTTAGAACCCAAAGTCCTGGAATCTGTAGAAGGAAATTCTCGTATTGCTAATTCTTTTGCAATTTCGCCTATTTGGTCAATACAATTCAAACAAGTCGTTGGATCATTTACCGCAGGAGAAATGGCTTTTATCGCAATATCTACCAGTTTTCTGACACCAAAATTTACATCTTGCGTATGACTTCTGAATAACTTAACTTTAAAAGTAGTACTTACAATTGCCCCTATTTCTTTCTTTAAACGAAGTATCTGATTCATTTGGAGTTCCTCACTAAAAACTAATACCATAAGCGTAGTGGTATCTTTCATAATAAATTCCCCTACAATTGGTTTTTGATAGGCATTTTCAAAAAAAACGCCCACATCAGAACTATTTATATATTCTGTTATTTTTTCGAGTTTTTTATAATTAACGCTATCCAAATAACCGGTTTCAAAAGGACTTACAATTTTTACTTGAAATTTATCAGGTTCAATTTTGGAACGTTTGTAAAGGAGAATTTTGCCCACATTCCAATTTTCCTGATACAACACATTGATTTCTTCAACCATTTCAGTTTTGATTCCATTTGTGATACTGGAAACATTCATGTTTATACTTAAATAGCTGATCATATTAGGATAAGACCATACCAGACAATAAAAAGCAAGCAGAGAGCCTGTGGTAAGTGTTAAAAGAAAAGAAGTTTGATAAAAAACAGATGCCAATTGAGGTAATACACACAACGAAATAGTCCCCACAAACAATCCGATAAATTGTTGCATTTTAATATTATTTGATAAAAAATGTCTCAAAATTCGGGGTGAAAACTGAGAGGATGCCAGCTGCATCACAACAAAAATAACTGAGAAAGTAGTTAATGAAATTCCAATCAGAATAGAGATTAGAATAGTAGAAACCGGAATTAACCGATTGTAAATTTCTAATTCATTGATTTTAAATCGCATTCCAAAATCAACATAATAATCAATCGTCAGTAAAACAGAACCAATAATAAAAGCATAAATACCGCTGGTAAATGTGCCCATATGTTTTATCTGATGTTCCAATATATTTTTAAGCGTGTATTTCAGTTTTTGCCTCATGGTATATCTATAAAAAGTAAAACTACTAAAAATCAAATTACAAACGCTGATAATCTTTAGATACAAAGACAACATTACTTTAAAAATGAACATTTCAAAATTATGGCTCAAAGTAGCTCTTTTTACTGGAATCTTATTTGCTTTTTATTGGAATAAACTAGCAAAATAGAATTCTATTTTTAAACTATATTTATGCTGAAAATGTACTTCCCGATTTCGGATTTATAATCCGTGCCCACAAAGTTGAACAAACAATACAAGTAAAAAAGTTATATTTTTTAAAACTATGAAAATTAATTTAAATAAAGATTTGTAGCTTTTCTGTTTGGTTAAAGCATCGAGTGTTTTAGTTACCAATTAGAGTCACACAGCATAAACAAGAGCAATAGTGAACTAAAGAAGTATTTCTGCGCTACTGAGGTTTTCTTATTTAGAAAATGACATAGTAATTTTGATTAGATTTGTTTTGATATAACATCTTTGTGGCTGCGAATTGCAAATTCTCGCGACCAGAAGGATCATTAGAATTTTAAAAATGTAACATAATGATGAAAATATTCCTATCACTTTGTTTTTTAATTGCTTTCATCAATGGCAAAGCACAAAATTTATCTAATACAGAAAAAAAGATAGTTGCCTATATCAATGAGCATTTGCCAGAAACTAAAGATTTACTTATTAAAACAGTCAATATTAATAGTGGAACATTAAATATTGAAGGTGTAAAAAAAGTAGGCGCCATTTACAGTGCCGAGCTTGAAAAAGCTGGACTTAAAAGCGAATGGATAAACTTACCAGATAGTTTGAAACGAGCTGGTCATTTAGTAGCCACCAAAAAAGGAACTAAGGGAAAACGTATCTTTATTATTGGGCATTTAGATACGGTTTTTGAACCAGATATGCCTGCCAATAATTGGACAATGTTAAATGATTCAACAGCTACAGGACAAGGTGCTATTGATATGAAAGGGGGTGATGTAGTAGTTATTGCAGCATTGCAAGCCTTAAAAAATTTAGGCTTATTAGACAACGCATCAATAATAGTTTATTTTACAGGAGATGAAGAAAGAGCTGGTCTACCCATTAGCGTAAGCCGTAAAGATTTTATAAATCGAGCTCAGCAATGTGATTTAGCATTAGGTTTTGAAACAGCCATGGGTCTTAACACGGTTACAACAGCTCGTCGTGGGGCTAGCAGCTGGACATTAAATGTAACTGCTAAAACTGGCCACTCTCAAGGTGTTTTCAGTAGTAATTCTGGCTATGGTGCTATTTATGAATCTGCAAGAATTTTAAATGATTTTCGTTTGCAATTAAGTCAAGAAAAGTATTTGACTTTTAATCCAGGATTGATAGTTGGCGGCTCAGAAATGAATTATGATGCTGATAAAGCCAAAGGTGATGCAATAGGTAAAACAAATATCATTTCACCTATAGTCACCGTTGTTGGTGATTTACGTTTCTTGACCGAAGAACAAAAAGAAACTGCCAGAGAAAAAATGAAAGCTATTGTAGCCAATAATTTAAATGGCACAAAGGCTACAATTAGTTTTAGCGATGGCATACCTGGAATGGCTCCAAAAGAAGGTAATAATCGCTTACTTGCTACTATTAATACTATTTCACAAGACATGGGAATTGGTAAAACAGTTGCCGGCGACCCAGGTTCTAGAGGTGCTGGCGATATTTCGTATATAGCAAAATATGTAGATTGCATAGATGGTTTAGGTTCTTCTGGTAAAGGTGCCCATGCTGCTGGTGAAACTATTAACCTAAAAGAATTTCCGTATTTAATTCAACGAGCTGCGATTTTAATTTACAGATTAACGCAAAATTAAAATGTATTTACAGCTTTCTCTAGGAGTAGAAGTTTACAATTGTATGGAATTGAATTCCATTTAAGAATAAACAAACCAACTTTAGGAAACGCTCAATGTAAAGCGATTAACAACTTTTTCACACAAGAAAGTAGTTATCCCAATTTGTTTATCGAAATTTGCATCTTCAATTCAAACGATCAAAAAATGACTTTACAAATAGAAACTCCTGCTCTACTTTTTGGTGCAACTTCATTAATATTACTAGCCTACACAAATAGGTTCTTGACTATTGCAACTATTGTACGAGGATTAAAGAAAACATATAAAGAGAAAGAAAACAACTTAATTTTACTGGAAATAAAAAATCTAAACTTGCGCTTAACCCTTATTCGAAATATGCAATTAGCGGGCGTATTGAGTTTATTTCTATCTGTTTTTGCGATGCTCCTTTTGTTTTTAGAGCTACAGACCGCTGGTGTTTATCTTTTTGGGCTGAGTTTATTAGGATTATTAATTTCGTTGGGATTATCATTTTGGGAAATCAGTATTTCAGTGAATGCCTTACGTTTGCATTTAAGTGACTTGATGCATAAATAAGAACCTAATTTTACAAAAAAAGAGCTGTAAAATAATCTTACAGCTCTTTTTATTATTATTTTAAAATGTTATTGCGTTATAATTCCTTCTTCTTCTTTCTTCTCTTTGTTTAATAAATTCGGGGTTTCTTTGGCCAACTTATTTTTGGTTGGAATTTTATAATTTAAGCTAAAGCCAAATTTCCTAGTGTCTTGTTTGCTGCTAATTAACAAAGGTGTTTCAAAAGCGTTGAAAGCGTTCCTATTGGTATTCAAAACGTCATCGGCAAAAACAGAAAGTGTCAATTGGTCTTTCAAAAACTTTTTAGAAAAGGTTAAATCCAATGAATTTCTTAGCGGTTCTACAGCGATAAAATAAAAATAGTTTCCTTTTGGCACGACGTAATTATAGTTGGCTACAAACTTTATCTTTTTTGGAAGTACTATTTGCGACATGAAGTTAAACATCCAAAAACCATTGGTATCAACATTTGGAATTTGGTGGTATTGATAGCCTGTATACACGTATAAAAAGTTCATAGTGTCTGGATTCACATTCATTTTCATAGTTTCAGCGAGACCTTTGGTAAACAACATATACGGAATTGGCATGCCCACACTAAAATTATGAATCTTCACTTCGGGAATATTTTCATTTGTATTGATTACTACATCATTATTAAGCGTCACTCTGTTGATCACTTGGTTCTTTGCTGAACTGATGTTGTAACTAATAAAAGCATAATCAAAGGCGCTTAACTTTACTTCGTAATTATCAAAAATCGTAGGCTGTAGGTTCGGATTACCGGAATAATCTACATTTGGGTTTTGATAATTGGTATTGTTTGGATTTAAAGCAGAAGTGCTTGGTAAGGTGATTTTTTTATTATAATTCACATTAAAATTAACAGATGTACTAAAATTGTACTGTGCACTTGCATTTGGAAAAAAGCGAAACTGCTTGAATGAACTCAAAGCAGCCACATCCGTTTTACCTGTTATGTTGTAATCTTCGGCACGACCACCCACAATAAAATTTATTTTGTCAAACTTAGTCTGGAATTCTAAATACGATGCGGTAGTTCTACGTTTGTATTCCAAGTTAGTAGTTCCCATACTCTTTGCATCAAAAAGCAACTCTTCGTATAATGCGCCAAAACTAATTTTCCCTTCATCCGAAAACTTCATGGGTTGTGAATAATCAAACTTTGCGTTGTATAAATTTTGATTTGATGAATTATCTAACGTTGAAGCTGAACTTCCCACTGGATTCAATTGAAAATCATTGGTGTTGTTGTTATAATTAAATTTAAATTCCAACTTTTTAGCAGCATCTTTAAATTTTTTCTGATAGGTCACGACAGCATCTTGGCGTAAGCCCGTATTTTGAGAAGCATCATTGGTACTAAATCCTGGTCCACTTCCTAATGTATTGCTATCATTATTGTTGTGCGTTACATCATAATTAAGCAGCAAACGATCTTTACCTATATCAAATGTCAGCGCCGATTTGATAAAATTATTTCTTCCTGTACGATCGGCATCCGTTTTAGAAAGTAAGGAATTCATGCCATTTTCCTGTTTTTGAAGAGAAGTCCACACCGCGCTTTCTCTATAATTTTGGCCAAGATTTAACTGCCATCCAAAATATTTATTCTTGGCACTCAACAAAAGACTGTTGTTCATTCTCAATCGCACATCATCATAACTCGTAAAACTTGTACTGTTGGTATAGGTTGAACTCAGGTAGTTTTTTGCATTTTTATTGGTAATAATATTTAAAATTGCACCACCAGAAGTGGCAGGAAACTCTGCTCCTGGTTGTGTAATAATTTCAATTTTTTCAATTGCATTGGCTGGCATCCCTTCTAGAAAAGCGTTCAACTCATTCGTAGAAATATTTAATGGTCGGCCGTCCATAAAAACATCCAATTGTTTTCCTTGGTACATCATTCCAGCAATATCTGAAGCGATTAAACCAGGTAATTTTTTGATCCCTTCCAGTACAGAACCAGTATTTAAATTGGGCTGATCGGCAAAGTTAAATATCGTACGATCTGCTTTTTGCTCTATCGCTTTTTTAGTTTTTATAATAGTAACCTCGTTTAATTCGGTTGTTTTTTCAGGAGCTTTTTCGGGAGTTGTTTGAGCCGAAAGGGTATAAAAACTGGTAAGACTCAACAAGGCAATCAATTGTATTTTTTTCATGATTTTTATATAGATATCCCATAAGTCCCCGTTTTAACTGATATGTTACAACAAGATTGAAAAAATATCAACATCAAAACACCAATAAAGCTGTAGATTAAACCCTATAACTAGTTTTAAGTCTAACTCGTATAGCACTTTACGATTATGAACAATCACACCCTTTGGTCTTTACGACTCGGATATTCAGCGCAACAAGCGGCGACCATCAAAAAATTAGGTTTGAAAAACTTCTTAGAGCTATCCTTTGCCACTCCATTTGATGCAAACCTTCCTGATTTTTTAGAAAATAGTCCAAAAACTATCCGTGAATATAAAGAACTCCGAAATAAGCTAAAAAACGCTAGTCCAGAGCAAGTAAAGGAAATTCGCAAACAAGAAGGACAATCGACCCTTGCCATGAAAGCGTGGTGGATTGAAAAAATGTATACCAATGAATTCTCACTTCGCGAGAAAATGACCTGCTTTTGGCACAACCATTTTGTCGCCATTTCCCAAAAAGTAAAAGTGAATTACTGGATTTTTCAGCACAACCAAATTTTACGCGAACATGCTTTTGGTAATTTTAAAACCTTGACTAAAGCAATTATTCAAAGCAATGCAATGGTGCGTTATTTAGACAATGTGGACAATCGAAAAGGAAAACTGAACGAAAATTTAAGTCGGGAACTACTCGAACTTTTTACACTAGGAATAGGAAATTACTCGGAGGAAGATATAAAAAATGGCGCTAAAGGTTTGGCTGGACTCGGTATTGGTGAAGACAACGCGGTTTATCGTAAATTTTTTGAAGAGCAAGAAAACTTTGTTTACTTGGGCAAGAAAGGAAATTTCAAACTGAACGAAATGGTGGATATTATTTTTGAACAACCCAATATTCCCTATTTGATTACTCGGAAAATTTTGCAATGGTTTATTTACGATCGTCCAAAAGAGGATTTGGTGCGCTATTATGGGGACTATTTCCAGAAAATGAACTTTGAAATCAAGCCGCTTTTAGAAAAAATTTTTACCGAAGAGTTTGCTAAAAACACTGCTGGTTCTAAAATTAAAAACCCTTTGGAATACTGCTTGCAAATCATGAACGAACTACAGATTGTCAATCCGAACACCAAACTAATTGCCTTTTTCGTCAAACAACAAGGGATGGATTTATTTGATCAGCCTAACGTGAAAGGTTGGGAAGGTGGCAATTCTTGGCTGACATCACAGATCTTTCTGCAACGAAACAATGCAGCCGATTTACTTTGCAATGGTAAAAATTTGAACCGTGGTGCTAAAAATGAAGACACTATGATGCGACAAAATCCCAAAAAGCTACTCTCTGTACAATTAAATTGGAACAAGACTGGCACTAACAAGGAAATCATTAGCGAACTCAAAGACCGATTGCTGTTTCAAACAGACGATTACAGTCAAGCCGATTTTGAAAAAATATTGAAATATGATTTTGATCCTAAAACAGCAGGTTCCGAAAATGCTGTGATGCGCTTGTTCAATTATATGATCAAAACACCTGAATTCCAACTCATTTAAAACTACAATTATGAACAGAAGACATTTTTTGAACCTGACTGGAACCTTTACAGGAGGTTCACTTCTATTGCCCGATTTTCTGTATTCCTTCGGTTCGCAAAACAATCTAGTAATCGGGGAACAATGTGTTGTTTTTGTACAATTAAATGGTGGAAATGACGGATTAAATACATTCATTCCGTTTGAAGATGCACTATATTATGACTTGCGTCCAAAAATTGCACTCACCAAAGATGAAGTACTAAATGCAGCTAAAGGAATGGCGTTTCATCCTGCTTTGAAGGGATTTGCGCGTATGCAACAAAACGGAGATCTATCGGTTATTCAAAATGTGGGCTATCCTAATCCTGCACGTTCCCATTTTCGAAGTCAAGAAATTTGGCAAACTGCTCCCACTAATCAAGAGTATTTAAATAACGGTTGGTTGGGACGCTACTTGGATTTGCAATGCAAAGAACACCAACCTACAGCGGGTATAAATATTGACAGTATAGATAATTTAGCACTCAAAGGCGAAAATCCTAACTCGATTACTGTTAAAGATCCCAACCGATTTGTCACTAAAAATAAACTGGAAAATGACAGCCAATTATCGAATAACCCACAGTTAGATTTTGTTCGAAAAATAGCCAATTCTGTTGTAGAAGGCTCTGATGACATTCAAAAAGCCATAACAAAATCAGCATCCTCGGATGTAGTGTATCCAAAAACAGGATTATCAAAAAATCTCGAATGGATTGCTAAACTGATCAAAGGCAACCTGAATTCAAAAATATATTATACTTCGTTAGTAGGTTTTGACACGCACGACAACCAACTCGCCATTCATAAAAACAAGCTCACAGAACTGAACGATGCCGTTTTTAATTTTTATGAAGATTTAAAAAAAGCACAGCTGTTGCAAAATGTAACCATTGTAGTGTTTTCAGAGTTTGGTCGTCGCGTTAGAGATAACGGAAAAGGAACCGATCACGGAACAGCCGCTCCAATGTTCATAATTGGTGGAAACAACCAAGGAAAAATAATAGGTCGAAACCCCAATCTTGCTGATTTAGATCAAGGTGATTTAAAACATGATATTGATTTTAGAAGTGTATATGCTTCGATATTGAGAAATAAATTGGACTTTGATCCTACTCAAATTGGCATACAAAACCCTATTTTGAAAGGACTTTTTTAAGTTTGCCATGAATCACTTTAAAAACCTATCTTTGCCCGCTTTTTAAAATTGAAAAAATGACAAAGAATAGTGTATTAAAAGGAGTTTTCTTAGTAGGTCTTGGAGCAACCAGTTATGGTATGCTAGCGACTTTTGTAAAAATAGCCTACGGCGAGGGGTTTACTACACCCGAAGTTACCATTGCGCAATTCGTATACGGAATCACGGGAATGCTGCTGATTAATATGTTTCAAAAAGCTAAAAAGGGAAATGCCGTTGTAAAAGCATCTAAGAAAAACATTTCTCAATTAATGCTGGCGGGAACTTCACTGGGAATGACAAGTATCTTTTATTATTTGGCCGTTAAATACATTCCCGTTTCGATTGCTATCGTTTTATTGATGCAAACCGTTTGGATGGGCGTTTTATTCGAAATGATTTTAGAAAAGAAAAGACCTTCCACTCAAAAAATAATATCGGTAATCATCGTATTATTTGGAACGGCGCTTGCCACAAATTTGATTCAAAGCAAAGTCGAATTAGACTGGCGCGGCATCGTTTTAGGACTTTTGGCTGCAACTTCATTTACCACAACCATGTTTACCGCAAATCGAGTAGCCACCCATATTTCTTCGGCGCAACGCAGTTTATTCATGCTCCTTGGTGGTGCAGTAATCGTAACCGGATTTGCAATTGCTACACAAACGACTCCTTTCAATTTTGAGATTTTCATGAAATGGGGAATTATATTGGCTCTTTTTGGAACTATAATTCCACCTTTATTATTCAACGCCGGTTTCCCACTTACCGGAATTGGCCTTGGAAGTATTGTTTCGGCACTGGAACTTCCCGTATCAGTACTGATGGCGTATTTTCTTTTGAATGAAAAAGTAATTCTGCTTCAATGGGTTGGGATTATATTAATCATCTTGGCAATTGTGATTATGAACGTGAATTTTAAGAAAAAAGCTTAATTTCTATTCAAAACATTTGTGCTAATTTCATTTAAATTTTTATAAATTCGTAATAAATAACTTTATTATGAATTTACCTTGGCATTTATATGTGATGGCTTTTGTTTACTTTATTGCAGGATTAAACCATTTCAGAAACCCGAGATTGTACCTGAAAATCATTCCGCCTTATTTCCCGAATCCAAAATTACTAAATCACATCAGCGGTTTAGCCGAAATAATTTTAGGAATATCATTGTGTATTCCTGTGCTTTCAAGCTATGCCGCTTGGGGAGTTATTGCTTTATTAATTGCTATTTTCCCAACGCATTTGTACATGTATTTCGATGAAAAAGCAAGAATGGGTTTGCCCAAATGGGTTTTGCTTTTGCGGATGCCTTTACAATTAGTTCTCATTTTCTGGGCTTACCAATATACATAATCCAGTGAAATCACTTTTCGAATCCACATCAGAACCTATATTCCTTGACTTGCCGGACGCTGAAATTATCTATTACCCTCAGTTTTATGATAAAGAGCAAGCCGATATTATTTTTGCCGAATTAGCAAAAGATATTCCTTGGCAACAAGATGAAATTAGAGTTTATGGTAAAATTCATCCACAACCTCGCTTGACGGCTTTGTTTGGAAACGAAGGAAAACCCTATTCCTATTCGAATATTACCATGCAACCGCATCCTTGGAATTCGCTTTTGCAAAAGCTAAAAACGGAAATCGAAAAGGTTTCGGAAACCATTTTCACAACCGTTTTACTCAATCAGTATCGCGACGGAAAAGACAGCAACGGTTGGCACGCCGATAACGAAAAAGAATTAGGAACAAATCCTGTGATTGCTTCGTTGAGTTTTGGCGCCGAACGTACGTTTCAATTGAAACATAATTTGGACAAAGACCTTAAAAAAAATATCATTTTACAACATGGAAGTTTGCTGCTGATGAAAGGAACAACACAGCATTTCTGGAAACATCAAATTCCAAAAACAGCAAAACCCATTAACCCAAGAATAAACCTTACTTTTCGCGTTATCAAATAGATATTTTATAAAAATGTATTAAATTTGAAATAAACAATCCAATTATGAATGATGTTATTGCTTATTTTTCCACCATTCCGTCATCACACCGAAGCTTAATTCTCGTGGGTGGAATCACTTTTTTTTGGTTAATAGAAAATGCTTTTCCACTTTTTAACTTTACCTACAAAAAATGGCATCATGCGGGTATTAATATCTTCATGACGTTTACCACTATTCTAGTCAACTTTTGTTTGGCGTTTATATTGTTGAAATCAGCCGATTGGACTATTGCCAACAATTTTGGGATTTTACAATGGCTCCCTGAAATGCCTTTATGGCTTTACGCTTTAGTCGGATTACTTTTATTAGATTTAATTGGTGCTTATCTGGTACATTTAGTAGAGCATAAAACCAAATTCTTGTGGCGTTTTCATTTGATTCACCATACGGATACTTGGATTGACACCACAACAGCAAACAGACATCATCCGGGAGAAAGTGTGATTCGGTTTACCTTTACGGCAATGGGCGTTTTAATTATTGGAAGTCCCATGTGGTTGGTTTTCCTGTACCAAACGTTATCCGTTGTGGCAACACAATTCAATCATGCTAACATTTCGCTTCCAAAAAAAGTAGACACTATTCTGAGTTATTTCATTGTGTCGCCAGACATGCATAAAGTACACCATCATTATGTTTTGCCTTATACGGATAGCAATTATGGAAATATATTTTCAATTTGGGACCGGCTTTTCGGAACCTTTATGACACTTCCAAAAGAAGAAATCATTTATGGAATCGACACGCATCCGAAGCCTGAAGAGCATAATGAATTAAAAAATTTATTAAAAATACCCTTTCAAAAACAACCTTTAAAGGAAAATAGTTAAAAAGTATAAAAAAAATGACGTTTTGAGAAAAAGTAATTATTTTTTTTCTTAATATTGGATGTAATTAAAAATGCAATTTATTAATCATTAACAACTTATTTGAATTAATTTTCACGTGATGAAAAAGAGTAACCGTAAAGAATTGAACTGGGAGCAAACAGAAAAACTTGTTACATTG
Organism: Flavobacterium labens; assembly: GCF_048286755.1. NCBI lineage: Bacteria > Pseudomonadati > Bacteroidota > Flavobacteriia > Flavobacteriales > Flavobacteriaceae > Flavobacterium > Flavobacterium labens. The sequence goes on from NZ_JBLVPL010000002.1 coordinate 276,459, forward strand.
GCTTTAGAAGAAAAAAATCCTTTTGAAATCATAAAAAAAGAATTTGGTTTAGCCGAAAAAGAGGTTCTTGAAATCATGAAAAAGAAAATGCCCGCAGAAAAATTTGAAATGTGGAAAAAGAAAGCAACTGCAAATAAACCAAAACCAAAACCAGTTAAAATTGATGATTTTGATGAAGATTTGGATGGGAAATATTATATAAAAAACAAATTAGACTAGAAATAAAACTCCTGATATTAGGGAGTTTTTTGTTTTTAAGCCAACTAACTTTTCACAAACTCAATAATGGTTTCAGTAACATCAAAAGACAATACTTTTATTTTTGAAATAAAAGGTTGGCACAAAATCTGGGCTCTAGAAAGTAAAATCACGATTCCGAAAGAAAAAATCCTTGAAGCCTATCAGAATAACGAAGAGTTTACTTTTTGGAAAGGCTTTAGAATGCCAGGTACTGAAATTCCTGGTTTTATAACTGCTGGAACATTTTATAAAAAAGGAAGGAATTTCTGGGATGTAATGAATAAAAAGAAAGCCATAATTGTAGCATTAGAAAATCATTATTACAAAAAACTCATCATTGAAGTTGAAAATCCAGAAGTAGTAATGAATCAATTAAACACTAAATAAAATCTATTTTATTCCAAAATCTGTTTTAAACAACAAAAAATTTAAAAATAGTTTCTAGTCCCTATAAATTGTAACAATTCTACAATTTGAAAGACTAACATTAAAATAAAACAACACAAAATGAAAAGAATATTTTTTACACTCGCATTTGCATCGGTTCTTTTGAGCTGTAAAACTGCCAGTACTTCAACTAATGACTCGAAATCTGTTACTGATATAGTAAAAGTTGCTATTAATTTGAATGAAGTAAAAGAGGACAAAGTACTTGTCACGATTACTGCACCGAAAATCAGCACGGATGAAGTAACATACAGCATTCCTAAAATTGTTCCCGGAACCTACTCTGTAGATGATTATGGAAAATACATCGAAGACTTTAAAGCATTTGACAGTAAAGGAAGTGTATTAGCAGTAACTAAAACAGATGATAACACTTGGAATATTAAAAATGCAAAAACGTTAGTAAAAATAACTTATTTGGTAAACGACACTTTTGACACTGAAAAAGGTGGTGGTTTTGGTCAAAATGATATTTTTTCTCCAGCAGGAACAAACATTGATGCAGGGAAAAACTTCATGCTGAACATGCACGGTTTTGCAGGTTATTTTCAAGACAAAAAAGACCTTCCATACACTGTAAGTATTTCGCATCCAGAAACACTTTGGGGAGCAACCTCAATGACTGATCAAGATGCAAGTACAACTAATGATGTATTTACAACTCCTCGTTATGCTGAATTAGTTGAAAATCCTATTATGTATGCTAAGCCGGACTATACTACTTTTACGGTTGACGGTATGGAAATACTGATTAGCGTTTATTCTCCTACTGGAAAAGTCACTGCAGAAAGCATAACTCCGGAGATGAAAACGATGATGACAGCTCAAAAAACATTTTTAGGAAAAATCAATGCTACAAAAAAGTACAGCGTTTTATTGTATTTATCAAGTATGACACCTACTGATGCCAAAGGATTTGGAGCATTAGAACACCCTACAGCAACTACCGTTGTTTTACCTGAAATGATGCCAAAAGAAGAGTTGGTTAAATCAATGAAGGATGTAGTTTCACATGAATTCTTTCATATTGTAACACCGCTTACGATTCATTCTAAAGAGATTCACTATTTTGATTACAATACACCTAAAATGTCAGAACATTTATGGATGTACGAAGGAGTGACGGAATATTTTGCAAATCTTTTTCAAATCAATCAAGGATTAATTACTGAAGAAGAATTTTATACGCGAATGGCCGAAAAAATTCAGCATGCAAATGCCATGAATGACACGATGCCTTTCACTACGATGAGTGCTAATGTCTTGACAGAACCATACAAAGCCCAATACTTGAACGTATATGAAAAAGGAGCACTTATTGGAATGTGTCTGGATATCATTATTAGAGAAAAAAGCAATGGTGAAAGAGGAATTCTTGATTTGATGCAAAAATTATCTAATGAATATGGCGCTTCAAAACCATTTAATGATACTGAGCTTTTTGCCAAAATAACTTCATTTACCTATCCTGAAGTGGGAACTTTTTTAAGCACATACGTATCTGGTCCCGCTCCAATTCCTTACGAAACTTATTTGGCTAAAGTTGGCGTTACTAAATCCATAGAAAAAGCACCAGGAAACGTCTTCTTAAAAGGACAATCGCCATACATCACTGTGAATCAACAAACTAAAGAAATCATTGTGATTCCAAACATGGAACTGAATGTTTTTTATACAAATTTAGGACTTAAAGGAGGAGATATTTTGGTATCTATTAATGAAAAACCATATTCATTGGATAACATTTACGATATGATTACGGAGAGTCAAAACTGGAAAGAAAACGATGCTATTACCGTAAAAATAAAACGTGACGGTAAGGAACAAATAATAAAAGGAACGGTAAAGTTTCCTTATGAAGATAAAGAAGGTCTTAAGGCTACAGATGCAACCAAAACTGCTTTGAAAGAAGCTTGGTTGAAATCATAATTTCAAAAATAATTCCAGAAATCCAAATTTAGAAATAGATTTGGATTTTTTTTTGTGAAATTTGAATGCGTTAGCAAAATCATTCCAACAATTTTCTTTATTTTGCGCCAAAATATAAACACTAATGAAATCGTCATGATTCAATCCTGATCCCGAAGTTTCGGGACGGGACAAATCATAAAAAAATGGCGATAGCATGTTCCAAAAAAAACAAATTTTAACTTCACATGAAAAAATCAATTATTGCATTCGTTACGCTTATCCTATTGGCCTCTTGTAACAATAATGAATCAAAAACTAATTTACATATTACAGGAAATATCAAAGGATTAAAAAAAGGAACTTTGTACATCCAAAGAGTTGTTGACACTACATTAGTAGCTATTGACACTATCAACATTGATGGAAGTTCCTCATTTGAAAGCAATCTGGATTTAAAGTCTCCTGAAATGCTTTATTTATTCTTAGACAGAGGTGTGAGCAATTCTTTAGACAATAATTTACCCTTCTTTGCTGAGCCAGGAAACATAACTATTGAAACAAGTTTAGATCGTTATTTATCTGATGCCAAAATTAAAGGGTCAAAAAATCAGGAAATATTTGAAGAATATAAAAAAATCAATACTCGTTTCACAAATGAAAATCTTTCTTTGATTGAGCAAAAATTTAATGCTATCAAAAGTCAAAACACACAAAAAATAGATAGTTTAAGTGCAAGACAAGATTCTAACATCAAAAGAAAGTACTTATTTGCTACTAATTTTGCACTAAACAACAGAAAATTTGAGGTGGCACCTTATATAGCATTATCCGAAATCTATGACATCAATATCAAATATCTAGATACAATTCAAAAATCAATGTCACCTAAAGTAGCACAATCGCTTTATGGCAAAAAACTAACGGAATACATTACCAGCATCAAGAACCAGAAATAAACAGTTCTAAAAGCTATATTTTGTTTCCTAATTAAAATAAAAAAAATCATCTTGCTTACACAAGATGATTTTTTTTGTTTTATTAAGAATACAGTAAACATTAAGTTTGACAGAACAAAACCTCAACATTTGAATCAAGCGTTGAAAGTTTTTTTGTCGTTAGACACATTCCAACCCTTTTTCCCATTCATCATTACTAGATATAAAAGCAGTTTAAGCGTTATTAAAAGCCATTCCACCAACAATCATCCCTACAAACATTAAAAGATACAGAGAGAAAATAACCAGAGTCATAATTCCAATAAATTTGTAATGTGATTTTAGGTATCTTAAAGAAGTCGAAAGTGTTTCGGAATCGTTGTTATTGAACGCTGCTTTGGCATTAGATGCAAATTTATTCAAGTAATACACCGGAAAGAAATAAAGCGCCGCAATAAGCAAATAAACGACAGCCATGACCATTCCGAAAGAAGAACCCATCATTCCCATTGCTGGATTCATTTTCCCCATAGTAGAGAATAACGTACCGGCAAATAAAGCGGCAAAAACAATAAAACCAATTCCTATGTAACCAAGAATTGATAAAAAATAAGCCCATTTTGCCGTTTCTTTCAAAAAGTCTTTCGCAGACTCATTTAGTTTCATTTCAAAATTTTCAATTACTGAATGCTCTTCCATAATTTATTTTTTTAGGTTAGATACCAAATTAACAAAAAAATTATGACATTCAATTAAAACGGAATTCAATTTGCATTTTTGCCTAAAACAAAAAACCATCCCGTTTAATACGGGATGGTTTTATTAAAGAGCCGGCGGAGGGACTCGAACCCACGACCTGCTGATTACAAATCAGCTGCTCTAGCCAACTGAGCTACGCTGGCGACTCATTACGGGTGCAAATATAAGTCTGAATTTCTATTTTCCAAAACAAATTCAAACTTTTTTCGCTTTTTTTTTGACTACAATTCGTTGATTTTAGCAATCAATTGATTTGCAGTTTGTTCCAATTCAACATTGATTTGTTTGAAGTGAGCTTTTTTATTTTCTACCTTTTTTGCATTCACTTTAGTGATTAAAGCGTCAAAAGCAGCAATAGCTTCATCAATTAAATTATTAGTTTCAGTTGTTGGTTTTCCTGTTGTAGAAATTTCGAACAAGTAAACTGCTTCAATAATATCTCCTAAAACGTAGTTGATGTCTTTTTTTAAATTCTTAACGTTTGCCATTTTTATTTTTTTAAAATTTGAATTTTAATTTGCGTCTGCAAAAGTACACATAATCTTTCTATTACCGACTATGAAATGTAAATTTCTAAAATTGAAGCTTTTCCACTGAGAATGAATGCATTCATTGCCGCAGGAATCAAAACCGTATCTCCTTTTTTATATTGTATTTTTGAATTGTTATATTCAAGTTCAAATGTTCCTTCTGTACACATATATACCGTAAAGGTTTTTCCAGATTTAGAAACCGAAATCTCTCCGTCTAACGGAATAAAATTAGTCGTAAAATAAGGACAGTCAACAATTTCGTTTGAACTATTTATTTTCTTAGTATACTCTTTCTTCGTTTCTACTTTATTATAATTAATGGCGTCCAAAGCTAAATCAACATGTAATTCTCTTGTATTACCACTAGCATCTACCCTGTCAAAATCATAGAGACGATAGGTAATATCCGAAGTTTGTTGAATCTCAGCAACCACTAATCCCGCACCAATAGCGTGAACTGTTCCTGTTTCTAAAAAGAAAACATCCCCAGATTTCACTTTTACATCGTCTAGAATAGAAAGTAAAGTTTTGTTTTCTAGATTTTCTAAATACTGACTGGCATTCGATTTTTCTTTGAAGCCCACAATAATTCTAGCATCATCATCTGCTTGCATGATGTACCACATTTCGGTTTTACCAAAAGAATTATGTCGTTTTTTAGCCAACTCATCATTTGGATGTACTTGTATGGACAAATCTTCACGAGCATCTAAATATTTGAAAAGCAACGGAAATTGTTTTCCAAATCTGGCATAAACAGCTGTTCCTAACATTTCCTCCGGAGAATCATTAATAATAGTAGTCAATGATTTCCCTTTCCATTCTCCGTTCGCAACAACACTTACATCGCCTTCTACTGTAGACAACTCCCAACTTTCTCCAGTAATTGTTGATGTAATTGGTTTATTAAGTAGTGTTTTTAGTTTTTCACCTCCCCAAATTCTTTCTTTCAAAATGGGTTCAAATTGTAATGGATAAAATTTCATTTATGTGAGTTTTTTCGAATTCGAAAGGTATAAAAAATCCATATTATTTCCGAGAAAATAGATTTCCATTTACAGAAACCAGTAAATAACCAAAAAACAAAGCATAAATTAAAATCCGTGAGAATCGTCTTCCAGTAGCTTTCTGCAATAAATTACATTAATTTTTTAATGGCTTCTAGCGCTTTGGGAATATGTTTTGTAGCCAGCATACTGTCAAAAATCATTTGGATTACTCCATTTTTATCGGTTACATAGGTCACTCTTCCAGGAATCAATCCGAACATTCCGGTGGGAACACCAAAAAGTTTTCTGATTTTTTTATCTGAATCCGACAAAAGAATAAAAGGTAGTTTAAACTGTCTAGCAAATTTTTGATGTGAGCCAACACTATCACTGCTAATTCCTATCACTTCCGCACCAAGATCCTTAAAATCCTCGTACTGATCTCTAAAACTACAGGCTTGAGCAGTACAACCAGGTGTATTATCTTTTGGATAAAAATAAATAACAAGCGGTTTATGTCCCACTATAGTCGCAATGTCAAAATCAGATCCATTAGTATCTTTAGCTGTAAAATTGGGAATTGTGTCCCCTACTTTTAGTTCCATTATTCTCCTCTATAAGTTACAAAATTTCGTGGCGTTTCGTAAAGAACAACTTCCAATTCAAATTCAGACTTGATTCTTTTTCTGATTTTATTCCAAATAACTACCACAATATTTTCGGCTGTTGGATTCAAATCTTGAAATTCAGGTACGTCAATATTTAGGTTTTTATGATCGAATTTATCCTCAACATCCTCCTTAATAATGTCACTCAAGAATTTCACATCCATTACATAACCCGTTTCCGGATCAATTTCGCCAGTAACACTTACTATCAGTTCATAGTTATGCCCGTGAAAATTTGGATTATTACACTTCCCAAAAATAGCATCGTTTTGTTCGAAAGTCCAATCTTTCCTGTATAATCTGTGAGCCGCATTAAAATGGGCTTTCCTTGAAATAGTAACTTTCATAAAATTTATGAATTATAGGTTATTTGGGGACAAAGGGCTTTTGTGTTCTTCCAGAAAATGATAAAATTCATCAAAAATAATTTTGAACCAAACGGTATATAATGCCGGCTGAAGGACCATATCCATTTTCACGTCTTCAATTTTCATCCATTTCCAATCCTCGACTTCCTCCGGATTGATAACTGGTTCCTCATTATAATATCCAATCATCACATGATCAAGTTCATGCTCTGTCAAACCATTATCAAAAGGTGCTTTGTAAATAAAATGGAAAAGTTCTTTGAGTTCTGTTTTAAAACCCATTTCTTCAAATAACCTTCGGCTTCCTGCTTGAACATTTGTCTCGCCCTCTCGCTGATGACTGCAACAAGTATTAGTCCAAAGCAAAGGAGAATGGTATTTTTGATGTGCCCGTTGTTGCAACATGATTTCGTTTTTGCTGTTTAAAACAAAAACTGAAAAAGCACGATGTAAAACCGCTTTTTCATGCGCTTCAAGCTTAGGCATCAATCCTATTTGCTCATCCTTCTCATTAACTAATATTACGTTTTCTTCTAACATATAAATCTATTACTTGTCAAAAATACAAAAAAGATAATTAGGGACGGGGGCTTTAACGTTCTGTTTCGTTTTGTTGAAGCTGAATTATTTCAAGACTGTTCAATATAAAACTGACACCTCACTTTCAAAGATTCTTTTGTATTTTTATGACAAATTATAACTAACAAAATGCAAACTATAACTATCCGAAAAGCACATCCAAACGATTTAGAAAAACTCCTTGAATTTGAACAGGGAATTATTACTGCCGAACGTCCTTTTGACCCTACTCTAAAAGCAGAAAAGATACATTATTATGATATTGAAAAAATGATTTCAGCACCACATATAGAAGTATTGGTTGCAGAGATTGATTCGGAACTCATAGGCTCTGGATATGCGCGAATAGAGGCCGCAAAGCCTTATCTGAATCATCTGAACTATTCCTATTTAGGATTTATGTACACAGTTGCTAATCACAGAGGAAAAGGAGTAAACGCTAAAATTATTGAAGCGCTCAAAAAGTGGTGCACCCTTCAGGACGTATTCGAAATTAGACTAGATGTATACAACGACAATACTTCGGCGATAAAGGCCTATGAAAAAGTAGGCTTCAAAAAACACCTTATCAACATGCGAATGGTTGTATAATAATAAGGTTTTGTTAATTCTAAATCCAGAACTGTGTTTTACCCGTAAATAACGATAGTTAAAACTTACTTAAATAACTATTAATTTGCAAAGTAGGCGACATTTTTTGGTTCAAAAGCGCTTTACATTTGTAGTATAAAAAGAAAATTATGAGAACAGCAAGCCGTTTTTTAAGCCTATTATTTTTACTTCCTTTATTCATGTTCACTGCTTGTGCGCAAACGACAAATAAAAAGGACAGTACAAAAAAATCTATCGCAATGGGAAACTCAATCAACAAACCAGGAAATCCGTATTATTCTAATACAGATACAAAAAAACTCAATGTTAGTGATGCCGAATGGAAAAAGGTTTTACCCGAAGACGTTTACGAAGTAACTCGTAATGCGGATACCGAGAGACCATTTACAGGAAAATATTGGGACACAGATGAAAAAGGAACCTATTATTGTGCCGCCTGTGGTAATAAACTATTTCGTTCTGGCGCCAAATTTTCAAGCAACTGTGGTTGGCCAAGCTTTTTTGAACAAGACAACAAAAACAGTGTCATTTACAAAACCGACAATTCTCTTGGAATGGAAAGAATTGAAGCGCTTTGCGGAAGATGTGACGGCCATTTAGGACATCTTTTTGATGATGGACCTGCTCCAACCGGAAAGAGATACTGTATGAATTCTATCGCCCTTGACTTTATTCCCGATACTAAATAAAAATAAATCTAACTACTATGAAAAATATATTTTTAATGGTGCTATTGACTTCGTTTGGAATGTTTGGACAAAACAGCTCAGTCGATAAAACCAAAAAACAATCCAATTTCGAAACGATTACATTGGCCGGTGGTTGTTACTGGTGTGTTGAAGCCGTTTATGAAAATCTGATTGGAGTAAAATCGGCAATATCAGGATACGCAGGCGGAAAAGTCGCCAATCCTACTTATGAGGATGTTTCTACTGGAAGATCTGGTTATGCCGAAGTGGTTCAGATTACCTACGATAAAAACGTAACAAATCTGGATGAGATTTTCAAAGTTTTCTTTACAGTCCATGATCCAACTACGCTAAACCGACAAGGTGCCGATGTAGGAACTCAATATCGTTCTGCTATTTTTTATAAAAATGAAGCACAAAAAAAAGCAGCACAAACAATTATCGCTGCAATGAAAAAAGCCGGAATTTATGACAGTCCAATAGTCACTACATTGGAGCCGTTGACTAAATTTTATAAAGCTGAAGACTACCACCAGAATTACTATGCAAACAATAAAAGTCAACCGTATTGCCAAATGGTTATCCAACCAAAAATGGAAAAATTTGAAAAGCTTTTTAAAAGCCGATTAAAGAAGAAAAAATAAATTATTAAACTAACGCCTTGTTACTACAAACAAGGCGTTTTTTTTTATATCCTCCTAAATTCAAGATGCTTTACACTACTCTTTAAAATTGCTGCAACGCAAAATATTTTTTGCTATATTTGTTTTAACTGACCCTATTACCATCAAAATAGCCTAAATTTCAATTGAAATAATTGCTGTTATGGAACCAAATTTCACACCACACCCAATGAAAAAAATTATTCTTTTTACAGGATTATTCACTTTCTCCCTTTTTGCTTCTGCGCAAAATGAAGTACTAAAATCTAAGATTGCTCAAAAGGCAGCTTCTTTAGAATCCAAAGTTATTACTTGGCGAAGAGACTTTCACCAAAATCCGGAATTAGGAAACAGAGAATTTAAAACTGCCGAAAAAATAGCAGCGCACCTGCGTTCTTTAGGAATTGAGGTACAAACTGGAGTAGGAAAAACTGGAGTTGTTGGTATTCTAAAAGGCGGAAAACCAGGCCCGGTTGTCGCCCTAAGAGCAGATATTGATGCATTACCTGTAAAAGAACGAGTAGACATTCCTTTTGCTTCCAAAGCACAAGGCGAATACAATGGCAACATAGTTCCTATCATGCACGCTTGTGGGCACGATACACATATTGCAATTTTAATGGGAACAGCCGAAATTTTAGCATCTATAAAAAACGAACTAAAAGGAACTGTTAAATTCATTTTTCAACCTGCAGAAGAAGGACCGCCTGAAGGTGAAGAAGGAGGAGCAGAATTGATGATAAAAGAAGGCGTTCTTACTAATCCCAAAGTAGATGTAATTTTCGGATTACATATTAATGCTCAGACAGAAGTTGGCAAAATAAAGTACCGTCCAAAAGGTACAATGGCAGCATCAGATTGGTTTAAAATAAAAATAATGGGTAAACAAACGCATGGTGCTTATCCGTGGCTTGGTATTGACCCAATTGTTACCGCTTCTCAGATTGTAATGGGATTGCAAACCATTGTTAGCCGAAATGTAAATATAACAGAATCTGCTGCAGTTGTAAGTGTTGGACAAATAAATACAGGAGTACGAAGCAATGTCATTCCAGAGGAACTTACAATGAATGGTACCATACGTTCTCTGGACAGTAAAGTACAGCAAATGGTTCATTCCAGAATAAAACAAATTGCAACGGCAATAGCAGAAAGTGCCGGAGCCACTGCCGATGTGACTATTACTAACAAAACTGCTATTACCTACAACGACCCTTCATTGACTGAAAAAATGATTCCAACATTAGAAGCTGTTGCTGGTAAAGAGAATGTACTACTGACTCCTGCTGTTACAGGTGCCGAAGATTTTTCATTTTATCAGGAAAAAATACACGGTCTATATTTCTTTTTGGGAGGTGCTCCTAAAGGCAAACCAATATCAGAAACTGCTCCACATCATACTCCAGATTTTTATATTGATGAAAGCGGTTTTGTGTTAGGAATGAAAGCAATGTCAGACCTAACTATAGATTACATGGAAATGAATGCTAAAAAAAAATAAGTAATTATATAAAAACTAATTCACTAACAAGGTATTGCAAATTGATAATCAATTCCACAATAGTAAAAACATAAAAAACGTCTCACTACAATGAGGCGTTTTTTTAGCTAAATACATAAAAATTCTAATGTACTAAATTGATTTACTGCGCTATAATTCATATATTTATATTGATTTTCAACAACTTAAATACTGCGCCATGTATAATGAGCATCATTTTGGTGGAATACATTTTTTCTAGTACGTTTTTTTGGATAATCATCCTCATTTGGATATTTGCAACTCTTTATAACTTTCTTGGTCAGCGAACAAAAAAGGAAACTTCATTGAATATTCTGAAAAAAAAAATCACTAAAGGAGAAATTACAAACCAAGAATTTGAAGAAAAAAAAGAAACTTCTTTATGCCTTGTTAAACGCATCTTTTGTTGTAAGTATCATTTTTTTTTATTCAAAAATAACATTTTATAAAAGATGAAAACACTTAGAACATATTTAGAAAAAAGAAAAAGTGCCATAAACCTTATTTTAGAAAAATCTCCAAAGTCATTTACTCCAGAAAACTTCCATGCACTTCGAGTAGAAATCAAGAGGATGAACGCTTTATTTGATTTGCTAAACTACTGTTCTAAAAAATTTAAGCGTAAAAAAAATTACACCTCTTTTAAACTTATTTTTAAACAAGCCGGAAAAATAAGAGAACTTCAAATAGAAGAATCCTTGCTTGCTGAACAGCCTAATTCTCATTTGCTGCAAGCATACAGAATTCATTTAAAAAAACTCAAAACCAAAGAACTGAGACGTTTCCTCGCAATTGTGAATAAAAGCTTCCTTAAAAAATTAAAAAAAAGGTATAACAAAATTATTCCTTTGGCTACTAAAGCTAGTGTAAAAAAGGTTAATCAGTATATAGATAAAAAGAGACGAGCAATTACAAAATTAATGTGCAGAACCAAGTTTAAAAAAATGCAAATGCACAGTTTTCGCAAACGGTTAAAAACATACTTATACAACGAAAAAATCCTGATTTGTGAATCCCAAAACCAAACATTGCAAGACAAAAACATTTTATCTGATTTGCTTGGAGAATGGCATGATTACGAAGTTGTCATCAATCATTTAAAAAAAGGCATTAAGTCCAATAAGACAAATCCAAGCGTAACGAAACAACTTCAAGTAACTAAAGCAATATTAACTTCAAAAAGAGAATTGTTATTCAATAAAATAAATGCAACTTTACCCTATCAGACTCTTTTGTAAATATTTGAGACAAATAAAAACCAAAAAACATACTAAATAACTGTAGGAAAAGGGTGTTCCTTCTAAAACATTATGAACATTATGAAACAAACCATTACGCTATTATTCTTATTTGCTCTAATCGGTTGTGGCAGTAATTCCACTTATAAATCCGAAACTAAAAACAAAGATTGGGCGATGCTCAACTTTGTAAAAGTAGACAGTCTTAACCCAATTTTAGAACCTCAATTAAATCAGGTATTTCAATCTCCAATAAGCAATAAACAAGTACACTGGGAAGAAAGAAATGTTCTTAATCCATCAGCGATTGTCAAAGACGGAAAAGTATATCTCATCTATAGAGCACAGGACAAAGACATGACCTCAAGATTAGGGCTGGCCATCAGCGAAGACGGACTGCACTTTAAAAAACAACCGGCACCAATATTTTATCCGGACAACGATACTATGAAACAGTACGAATGGAAAGGTGGCGTTGAAGATCCAAGAATCATAGAAAGCGAAAATGGAACGTACATCATGACTTATACTTCTTATGATGGCAAAACAGCCCGACTTTGTTTAGCCAGCTCAAAAGATTTAAAAACATGGACAAAACACGGTTTAGTTTTAAAGGAAGAAAAACACAAAGATTTGTGGTCAAAATCAGGAGCTATTGTTTGTAAATTAGACGGTGATAAAATTACAGCCACAAAAATTAAAGGCAAATACTGGATGTATTTTGGAGATACTGATTTGTATCTGGCAACTTCCGAAGATCTTATCCATTGGGAAGTAGCCGAAAACGAAGAAAGCAAAAAAATGATTACTGTTTTACATCCTCGAATGGGTTATTTTGATAGTCGTTTAGTTGAACCCGGGCCTTTTGCTTTACTCCAAAAAGAAGGTATTGTTCTAATTTACAACGGAAGTAATGCAGCCAATTACAATGATTCGAGTTTACCTAAATTCACATACGCAGCAAGTCAAGCGCTATTTGATAAAGAAAATCCCTATAAATTAATAGACCGAATGGAAGATTATTTTATTCACCCGGACAAACCTTATGAAAAAACAGGTGAGGTAAATGAAGTTTGCTTTGTAGAAGGATTAGTTTATTTTAAAAAACAATGGTTTCTATATTATGGAACTGCCGATTCAAAAATTGCCGTCGCTGTTAAAAAATAAACTCAATCACTCCAATTGCAAACAAACTATTCAGCTACTAAACTTTCTAGATATGCCAGGAATCTGGATATTATACCCCTACTATTTTCGGTCGTTAAATTTTTTTTTTCAACTTTTTCAAATTCGTTAAAAGTAGAAATAAAGAACGTGACAAAGCATAAAATTACCACTACAGTCATGATAATTAATTCTATATTTTCCATATTATTTTTTGAGTTTAAGATTTAAAAATATTAAAAAACCTAAAATTGTTGGGGGCCATAAGCCAATAAAAATAGCTCTCTGAGGATCTTTTAACACAATATAAAAATATTCAGAAGTAAAAATTAACACTACAACCAGTACTAAAATTAAAATTTCAGACTTTTTAAATTTTTGAAACATATTTATGATTTTTATAATTTCTTATTTAATCTGTTACCCAAAACAGATTGTATCTTGTAAAATTAAGATGCTTTAAAAATAAATCAATTATTATTTTACTATAAACTCTAGATTATAATCGAAATAAACAAAGATGATAATGTATAAAAATTAGGATTAAAGAAAAACATAAATTTAGGTGACCATCAGTATATAAAATTATCGTCTTGTCTTATGGACAAAAAAAGAATACTGACAGTCCACAACCACCTATACAAACAGAGAATGAATTATTATTTTGGAAAATAAAAAACAGCATAGGCACTCAATCAATCACTATTAGTCTTTAGCATCTGAGAATCTAAAGATCTACAACGTAATGAAAAAGCATAACATCTAATTTAAAAAAACTAAACAAACGCAAAAAAACGATAGATTTAGTAGAAAAACGTAAAGTCAGCATGGGTACGACCAGAAATATAAGCCACCAATACCAATTAATTAATAATAATTGATAATGGCGACAACTCGTGAAATTCATTTTAAAGCTGGAAAATCTTTAGGAAAACCTAAATTTCTATTCCGGTTATTTTTGGTTCAAAATCGCTCCAATCATCAACGCACATTTCTCACCATCAATAGCGGCAGATATAATTCCACCGGCATAACCCGCTCCCTCTCCACAAGGATAAAGTCCTTTTATTTGAACGTGTTCGTAGGTTATTGGATCTCTGGGAATACGTACCGGCGAAGATGTTCTGGATTCCGGAGCATGAAGTATCGCTTCGTTTGTCAAATAACCACGCATCAATTTTCCAAATTCAGTGAATCCTTCTCGCAATATTTGTGTTAAAAATCCAGGAAAAACCTGTCCCATTTCTACTGAAGTCGTTCCGGGAACATAAGATGTTTTAGGAATATCTGATGAAACTCTATTTTGAGTAAAATCAATCATCCGCTGTGCGGGAACTTTTTGACTTTCGCCAGCCAAGTGCCATGCGCGTTGCTCTATACTTTTTTGAAATTCCATTCCAGCCAAAGCACCAAATTTAGCAAAAGGTTTAAAATCTTCCAGTTGCAATTCGATTACAATTCCAGAATTGGCAGTAGCCTGATCCCTTTTGGATGGCGACCAACCATTGGTAACCACTTCGCCAGGGCTTGTGGCACATGGTGCAATCACGCCACCGGGACACATACAAAAGGAATACATTCCCCTTCCTCCTACTTGCTTCACAATAGAATACGGAGCCGGAGGTAAATATTCGCCACGATAATCACAACTGTATTGAATGCTATCAATCAAAGATTGTGGATGTTCTGCCCTTACGCCCAAAGCAAAAGGTTTGGCTTCGATAAAAATCTTTTTTCTATCCAATAATTCAAAAATATCACGAGCTGAATGTCCTGTGGCCAAAATAAGTTTATTGGCAAGAATCGTATCTCCTTTTTGAGTAACGATGCCCTGCACTTCATTGTTCTTTATTAAAATATCAGTCAGTCGGGTTTCAAATAAAACTTGTCCGCCACATTCGATGATTTTTTCTCGAATATCCTGAATAATTTGAGGTAATTTATTGGTGCCAATATGTGGATGAGCTTCAATCAGAATATCTTCTGAAGCTCCAAAAGCGACAAACAATTCCAAAACTCGCGTTACATCACCTCTTTTTTTAGAACGGGTATACAACTTCCCGTCTGAATAGGTTCCTGCTCCGCCTTCACCAAAACAATAATTGGAATCTTCATTGACAAGATGATCCACATTGATGGCTTTCAAATCTCTTCTTCTGCCTCTAACATCTTTTCCACGCTCAATAACTACAGGCTTCAATCCCAATTGTATCAATTGTAAAGCAGCAAAAAGTCCTGCAGGTCCTGCGCCAACAACGATTACTTCTTGAGCTGTAGCAACATTACCATAATCCGGAAGTTGAATTTTTTGCTCTTGAAAAGGTTCTCCTTTTAAATAGATTACAACCTTAAGATTGATTTTTATAGCTTTCTGACGGGCATCAATCGATCTTTTCAAAATAGAAACGTGCTGAATTTCATTCACAGAAACCTTAATTTGTTTCGATAAATGATTTTTCAACAACAAATCATTTGCTGCAATTTCTGGAGATACTTGTAATAAGAGTTCTTGAGGCATTTTTTTAGATTATTCGATTTTTAGATTAGTAGACTTTTAAAAATGTCTAAAATAATCCAGGTACAAAAGTAGTATTTTGTACTGACTTCTTGTTATGGATAGAAGAATCCATTTTCAAATTTTCAAATTGGCTTATTTTCGAATAAGACTTTGTAACTTTGCCCGTTCAAAACAGTTAAACAATTAAACAGTTAACCCTTCCTAAAAAATGTCTAGACAAATAAAACTGGTATGGGATTTCCGCGGTCCGGCTGCAGCTAAAACAGCGGAACATCACGAAATCCATTTAAAAGAATATATCGCTATTGAAAAATTACCGTTGAATATAACTGGGTTTGAAATTCAAGGCGAAATGCAAGCCATTGCTTTTATGGTAGTCACGGATGAAAACATGATTCAGGTAAGAGATGCTTTGAAACCACATCGAGGAGAGTTGTATGTCGAAAGTTAAAAGTCTTAAAGTCGAAACCTTGAACAAAACATTAGAACTTTAAGACTTTCGACTTTCCATCTTTATGACTAGTTAGCTACTTCGCTGATGAATTTAATTCGCATTAAGCGCAATTCATCAATATCATAATCGCCATCAAATTCTTTGAGTGCGTTTTCTATATTATCAGATTCGGATTCCATAAAATAATCGTGAATTTCCTCTTGCTGATCATCGTCAAGCATATCGTCAATCCAATATTTTATATTCAGTTTAGTTCCTGAATACACAATTTGCTCCATTTCTTTAATCAAAGTATCCATATTGATACCTTTGGCAGAAGCAATATCATCTAGAGATAATTTCCTGTCGATATTTTGGATAATATAAAGTTTATTTACTGAGTTTACTCCTGTAGATTTAACCACTAAATCCTCTGGACGGATGATATCGTTATCTTGAACATATCGGCTGATTAACTCTAAGAATTCCTTTCCGTATTTTTTAGCTTTTCCTTCTCCAACACCATGAATATTAATCAATTCCTCTTGAGAAACAGGATATTTCAAAGCCATATCTTCTAATGATGGATCTTGAAAAACCACAAATGGAGGAACGCCTAATTTCTTAGCGACTTTTTTACGCAAATCACGCAACATAACCATCAATAATTCATCGGCAGTTCCGGTAGATTTGGAAGCGGAAACAATCGCTTCGTCCTCAGATTCGTTGTATTCATGATCTTCGGACATCATAAAAGATTCTCGGTTTTTAATAAAATCCAATCCCTTTTCGGTGATTTTTACAATACCATAGGTTTCAATATCTTTAGACAAAAATCCTGCAACAAGAACTTGTCGCAATAAGGCCATCCAGTATTTTTCATCATGATCTGAACCACATCCGAAAAAAGACTGCGTATCTGTTCTATGTGCTTTGATAACCGCATTGACACGGCCTATCAAGGTAAAAACAACTTCTTTTGATTTGTATAAATGCTTCGTATCGCGAACTACTTCCAATAGTTGCACCACTTGACCTATGGCTTCAACTTTTGTTTTTGGATTTCGAATATTGTCATCCATATCAGCGCCATCACCATTAACATCATCAAATTCTTCTCCGAAGTAATGAAGCAGAAATCTCCTTCTTGACATAGACGTTTCGGCGTAAGCCACAACTTCCTGCAACAAAGCAAATCCAATTTCCTGTTCAGCAACGGGTTTCCCCGACATGAATTTTTCTAATTTCTCGACATCTTTATAGGAGTAATAGGCTAGACAATGTCCTTCGCCACCATCACGACCCGCACGACCGGTTTCCTGATAGTAACTTTCCAGTGATTTAGGAATATCATGGTGAATTACAAAACGTACATCCGGTTTGTCAATTCCCATCCCAAAAGCGATAGTAGCCACCACCACATCTACATCTTCCATAAGGAACATATCTTGATGTTTGGCTCGGGTTTTAGCATCTAATCCCGCATGATAGGGAACAGCACTTATTCCGTTTACCTGCAAAACTTCGGCAATAGCCTCTACTTTTTTGCGGCTTAAGCAATAAATAATTCCTGATTTACCTTTATGCTGTTTGATAAAACGGATAATATCCGATTCTATATTTTTAGTTTTAGTACGTACTTCGTAATACAGATTAGGTCTGTTAAATGATGCTTTAAAAGTGGTCGCATCAGACATATCTAAATTTTTAAGAATATCTTCCTGTACTTTTGGCGTTGCTGTTGCAGTAAGCCCAATAATAGGAACATCACCCAATTGCTTGATGATGTGCTTTAAATTTCTATATTCCGGTCTAAAATCATGTCCCCATTCCGAAATACAATGTGCTTCATCAATCGCTACAAAAGATATGGTCACATTTTTAAGAAAGTTCACATATTCTTCCTTAGTCAAAGACTCAGGTGCCACATACAGCAACTTTGTCAATCCTGAAGTAATATCTTTTTTTACCTGGGCAATTTCGGTTTTGGTAAGAGAAGAGTTTAAAACATGGGCAACACCATTTTCAGAAGATAAACTTCTGATGGCATCTACTTGATTTTTCATTAAAGCAATAAGAGGCGAAACTACGATAGCAGTTCCCTCTTGAATCAAAGCTGGTAATTGATAACAAAGTGATTTTCCTCCTCCTGTGGGCATTATCACAAATGTATTCTGTTGGTTTAGGATACTTTTTATGACTTGTTCCTGCAACCCCTTAAATTGGCTAAAGCCAAAATATTTCTTTAATTCTTTGTGGATATCAATTTCGTTTGAATTCATTCTTTATTATGTGGTATTTTGTATAAATTTGCAACACCTAAAGGTACAAATTTCTTTTACACATACAAATTTTAATTATTCTGTTTTGATATCTAAAGAAAATATATTGGCTAGCGCCAAAAAAACTATTTTATCGGAAAGCCAATCTATTGCCAAACTAACTGATTTTCTTGATGAAAACTTCATTGAAGCGACACAAAACATCTATAATTCCAAAGGAAGACTAGTGGTTACAGGGATAGGAAAAAGTGCTATTATTGCCCAAAAAATGGTAGCTACTTTTAATTCTACCGGAACACCATCACTATTTCTTCATGCCTCAGAGGCTATTCACGGTGATTTAGGAATGATACAAAATGAAGATACTATCATTTGTATTTCAAAAAGTGGCAACAGTCCTGAGATAAAGGTTTTAGTACCACTCCTAAAACGTTTTGGAAATACATTGATCGCAATAACTGGAAATACAGCTTCTTTTCTTGCTAAGGGTTCTGATTTTGTTTTGAACACCACAGTAGATGCCGAGGCTTGTCCTAACAACCTTGCTCCAACGAACAGTACAACTGCACAATTAGTAATGGGTGATGCAATTGCCATTTGCCTTATGGAAATGCGCGATTTCAAACCGGAAGATTTCGCCGTTTACCATCCAGGAGGCGCATTAGGCAAGAAATTATTGTTGCGTGTAAAAGACATGTTGGAACATACCTTGAAACCTATGGTATCGCCTGATACATCAATAAAAAAGGTTATTTTCGAAATTTCTGAAAAACGTCTTGGCGTAACAGCGGTTGTCGATCAAGATAAAGTTATAGGTATTATTACCGATGGTGATATTCGAAGAATGTTAAACGACAGAGATTCTTTCGCTGATTTGACTGCCAAAGATATTATGACAAAAAACCCAAAATTAATACCATCTACCGCTATGGTTGTAGACGCCTTGAATATCCTAGAAGACTTCTCCATCACACAATTAGTAGTAGTTGATAATGGGGAATACAAAGGAGTATTACATTTACACGATATTTTAAAAGAAGGAATAATATAATGGCAAAAAAAAACTTAAACGAAATGTCGTTTTTAGATCATCTTGAAGAATTAAGGTGGTTATTGGTTCGAAGCACAATTGCAATATTAATTTTGGCTACAGTCACTTTTTTCATCAGTGATTATATTTTTGATGTCATCATTTTTGGTCCTACAAATGCTAATTTTGTAACCTACCGCTTTTTTTGCGACCTGTCAAATCAATTGGGCTTTGCTGAAAGTATTTGCGTAACCGAAATGCCTTTCATCATCCAAAATACGAACATGGAGGGACAAATCAACGTTTTGATTTGGACGTGTATAACTGCCGGATTTATTCTTGGTTTTCCATTCATTCTGTGGGAAGTTTGGAAATTCATCAGTCCAGCTTTATACGATACGGAGAAAAAACACGCGAGACTTTTTATCATTTCATCCTCTTTACTATTCTTTCTGGGTGTATTGTTTGGCTACTTTGTAATTGTACCCATGTCAGTAAACTTTTTTGCCACTTTTACCATCAGTACAGTAGTAAAAAACCAGTTTAGTATTGATTCGTATATTGGGTTAGTAAAAACAAGTGTTATTGCGTGTGGATTGTTTTTTGAACTACCCATAATCATTTTTTTCCTGACCAAATTAGGATTAGTCACACCGGTTTTCTTAAGAAAATATTGGAAATACGCCGTAATCATTATTCTTATAGTGGCAGCAATTGTAACACCTCCGGATGTGGTGAGTCAAATCATTGTAACCATTCCGATGTTGTTAATATATGAAGCGAGCATCCTTATTTCAAAAATAGTAGTAAAAAATAAAAAAAAGTTAAATGGCTGATATAATAGAAGAATTCAACGAGTACCGTTCAAGAATGAACGAAAAATTATTGGCAGACAATAATAAAATTGTAAAACGTATTTTTAATCTAGACACTAATGCATACGCAGCAGGCGCCTTGGATGTAAAAACGAAAGAATTACTTGGATTAGTAGCTTCGGCAGTTTTAAGATGCGATGACTGCGTAAAATACCACTTGGAAACCAGCCATAAAGAAGGCGTTACTAAAGAAGAAATGATGGAAGCAATGGGAATTGCGACTCTTGTGGGCGGAACAATCGTAGTTCCACATTTACGTAGAGCCTATGAATTCTGGGAAGCATTGGAAGAAAACGCAACCAAATAATTTGTTAAGAAGTTGAATCGTTTAATTGTTTATTCGTTTATTTGACACGATTAAACAATTAAACGATTAAAAAGTTAACCAGTTTAAACGATTAAACTAAAAAAAAAATGAAATTAAGAGCCGAAAATCTAATTAAAACCTACAAAGGGCGAAGTGTTGTAAAAGGCATTTCGGTAGAAGTAAATCAAGGCGAAATCGTAGGGCTTTTGGGACCTAACGGTGCTGGAAAAACTACTTCTTTTTATATGATTGTAGGATTGGTTAAACCAAATTCAGGCAATATATTTCTGGATGATTTGAATATTACCGATTATCCTATGTACAAAAGAGCACAGCAGGGAATTGGTTATTTAGCACAGGAAGCATCCGTTTTTAGAAAATTAAGCATTGAAGATAACATCCTAAGTGTATTGCAATTGACAAAACTTTCCAAAGCGGAACAAGAGGCTAAAATGGAAAGTTTAATCGAAGAATTCAGCTTAGAACACATTCGAACTAATCGTGGCGATTTACTTTCCGGTGGCGAACGCCGTCGTACCGAAATTGCACGTTGTTTGGCCACCGATCCAAAATTCATTTTATTAGATGAACCTTTTGCGGGTGTCGATCCTGTTGCCGTTGAAGATATTCAAAGAATTGTAGCGCAATTAAAAAATAAAAACATTGGTATTCTTATTACGGATCATAATGTTCAAGAAACATTGGCTATTACTGACAAAACCTATCTAATGTTTGAAGGAGGAATCCTAAAAGCGGGAATCCCGGAAGAATTAGTGGAAGATGAAATGGTTCGTCGTGTGTATTTGGGACAAAATTTTGAGTTGAGAAAGAAAAAATTGGAGTTTTAGAAAAGTGGTCAGTATTCAGTTTAAAAAAAGTCATCAGTATTCTACATTTTTTTTCACTATTCACTAAAAACTACTCATTAAAAAAACTACTCCACAGTAATATACCGCAACTGCTGTAAATCTCCATTGTAAATATTTATATCTACATTACCTTTAATCCCAGGAACTGATGCCTTTTCCGTGAATTGCCAAAACAACCAATCTTCGGCTATTTCTTCTCTATAGAAATTATAATTAGCAATCCAAAAAAGATAATCGCTGAATTCTTCTTTTAAAAAATCATCATAGTACCGCTCGCCTGTATAAATAATAGGCTTTACACCATAATGCGATTCTACAGCAGTTAACCATCTTTTTAAACCTAATTTAAGATTTTCTATCGACTGATTTTTAGGAAGTTTTTCTATATCTAAAACGGGTGGTAAATCACCTTTTTGTAACGTTACTGTTTTAATAAAAAGTTCAGCTTGTTCAATTGAATTTTCGTTGGGACGGTAATAATGATAGGCACCGCGAATCATTTTATTTTCTTTGGCGCCAAGCCAATTCTTATTAAACTGACGGTCTTTCCTATCTTTTCCAACAGTAGCACGAATAAACACAAAATGCAGCGGGTATTTATTTTCTAAAGTGTCGACATAAGTCCATCGGATTTTTCCTTGATATTCTGAAACATCCAAACCAATACTTTTCCCCTCGTGTTTTTCTAAAACCTGATAATTTCGAACATCAGAAATGCGCTTGGCTTCGGTTTCTTCTCTTAGGATTTTATCCGATTTAAAACTAAAATAGTACGCTAAACCATCTCTATAATGATAGCCAACAGCAACAATCAATACAATAAAAAAAATGACAATAGAATAACGCAAAACCTTTCCGGAGAAAACAGTTGCTTTCTTTTTAGGTTTACGAACAACCGTAGTTTTTCTTCTGACTGTTTTTCTTTTCATTCAAAAAGAATTACTTTTTTAGCACTTTATTATTCACCACAGAAAGCAAAACATAAAAGAGAATTACTAAAGGAATTCCTAGATATTGAAGAAAAATTAACAACAAAAGAGAACAAATCAAAAACACGATTTGAAGCACATTGTCTTTAAAATTGAACTTTTTGATTTTTAAGGAGAACAATGGAATTTCAGCATTCAAGATGTAAGCGCTCAATACCGATAATGCCAATAAAACCCATTGATTTGTCAAAATTTCGATAACAAATAAAGAATCCGTGTATTTTAAAACCAAAGGCAGACTTAAAATAAAAAGCGCATTAGCAGGAGTTGGCAAACCAATAAAAGAATCTGTTTGGCGGGTATCAATATTAAAATTTGCCAACCGGTAACAAGAACCTAAGGCAATCAAAAATCCTAAATAAGGAAAAACTTGTAAATGAGCAACCGCAGCAGTTGATGAATTGTCAATCATCATTTGAGACATCACTAAACCCGGTACAACACCGCTGGTAACCATATCTGCCAAAGAATCCAACTGCAATCCAAGCGGGCTGGACACTTTGAATAATCGGGCAAAAAAACCATCAAAAAAATCTAAGAATATACCTAAACAAACAAAATAAAATGCCATTTCAAAATCTTGGTTAAAAGCAAAAACCAAAGCGATACAACCGCAAAAAAGATTAAGTAAAGTAATAATATTGGGGATATGCTTTTTAATAGTCATAGTTATAAAATTTAGTGAACCACAGTTGGCAAATTTAGCATAATAAGTCAAGGAGAAGTACGTTTTTTAATAGAGTTTTTTCAACAGTGATTTCTTGTTTGGATATATTTACCGAAAGGAAGAAATAAGCTCAGTAAAAAATTATATTTTTGATAAAAATTAAACAGACTTATCGTTTGTAAAAATGACCCCATTGAAAAAAAGCTTCCTATTTGCAGCGGTTTTGGTTAGTACGCTAAATTACAGTCAAGCCGTCAGAAAATACTCGAATGAGTTTATGAATATCGGCGTGGATGCGGCTGCATTAGGTATGTCTAATACTGTTGTGGCTGCTACGAGTGATGTAAATTCCGGGTATTGGAATCCTGCTGGGCTTATTCATCTGGAGGATCATCAGGTGTCAATAATGCATGCTAATTATTTTGCTAATATTGCCCAATATGATTACATGGCCTACGCAAGTCCTATAGATGATCGGAGCGCTTGGGGAATTTCATTAATTCGTTTTGGTGTCGATGATATTTTAAACACTACAGAGCTAATCGACAGCCAAGGTAATATTGACTACAACAGAATCAGTCTTTTCTCTACGGCCGATTATGGTTTCACTTTTTCATATGCTCGAAAACTACCTGTTCCCGGATTTCAATATGGCGTAAATGCAAAAGTTATCCGACGAATCATTGGTAAATTTGCCAATTCCTGGGGTTTTGGTTTTGATGTTGGTTTACAATTCGAAAAGAACAACTGGAAATTTGGATTAATGCTTCGTGATATAACAACCACGTATAATGTATGGAATATTGATGAGGACGAATATCAGAAAATTGCCAATTCCATTCCCGGAGAAAACCAAGAATTACCCGAAAGCACTGAGATTACGGCTCCAAAAGCACAATTAGGAATCGCTAAAAAGTTCATCATACGATACGATTACAGTATTTTGGCTGCAGCCAATATGAATATGCGATTTGCCAAAACGAATGATCTTATCTCGACAGATTTTGTCAGCATCGATCCGGCAATGGGTCTTGAATTTGGCTATACTGATTTAGTATTTGTTCGTGCAGGCGTGGGTAATTTTCAAAATGTACAACAACTGGATAATTCCGAAAAAGTGGGCTTTCAACCAAATATTGGTTTGGGATTCAAATACAAAGGCATCCAGATTGATTATGCGTTGACTGATTTAGGTGATCAAAGTACAGCTTTATATTCCAATATTTTTTCAGTAAAAGTAGATTTGGGAATGTTTAGAAATTAATTTAAAAACAACAATACCACAAAAAATGTATATAGCTTCCTTTAAAAAAATAGTTCTTTTCATACTCTTGCTTTCAACTACAAGCTATAGTTTCGGACAAAGCATCGAATTATCAAAAAACACACAAGTTAGCGTAATTACTTGCGGAACGGGTAACGAATCCTATTCTCTTTTTGGGCACACTGCGATTCGGGTACGCGATACCATCAACGGAATTGATGTGGTATACAATTATGGCGCATTTGATTTTAACACTCCAAATTTCGTTATGAAATTCATAAAAGGCGACTTACAATATTTTGCTGTAGCGCACTCCTATCCTGATTTCATTAATCAATATCAATATGAAAAAAGATCTGTTTATGAGCAGGAATTAAACATGCCATTCCCTTTGAAGCAAAAATTATTTGACAACCTGAATACTTCTTTAGCCTCTGGCGAAAGTCATTATACCTATAAGTTTATTGATAAAAACTGTACATCGATGGTTGTTGACATCATAAACAAAACTTTAGACACCATCGCAATTGTAAAGAACACGGATACTGACTTCACTTACAGAACAATCCTTTATCCTTATTTTGACAATCACTTTTACGAAAAATTAGGGACAAGCATCATCTTTGGAAAAAAAGTAGATGGTTTGGGGACGCAACTATTTTTACCATTTGAACTGCAAAAAAGTCTGAAGAAAGTTTCTTTTCAAAATCATCCGCTGGCGCAGGAAAACAAAACACTGTTAGAATTCGATAATAAAGCTCCTGGCTCTTGGTGGAATAATATGTATACCTATTTACTTTTCCTTGGGTTTATGGTATTCTTAAATAAGAAAAGTGTCGATTTATTTTACCTCATCCTAATAGCGATTATAGGCCTGTTTTTTACGTTTATTGGATTTTATTCGTCACATTTGGAATTAGGATACAACTATAATATTTTACTTTTTAATCCAACTTTATTAGGATTGCTTTATTTTTATTGGACAAAAAACAAAAAAGGAATTTACAATTTGGCTTTAATAAATTTACTCTTGTTAGCAATCTATTTCTTTGTAGTAATTAACAAAGTTCATTTTTTACTGGCACTGCCATTAATAATTACTAACGGAATTGTTTTGGTAAGACTGGCAATGCAGAATAAAAAACGCATTCCAATTATCATTTAATTTTTTTTAAATAATAATAATAATAAATACTATTGTCCTCTATAAAATAAAACGGTGGTAATTGTTTTAAAAGCAATATTTAAATCCAGAAAAATACTTCTGTGTTTGATATAGTACAAGTCGTATTGAAGTTTTATTAAGCTGTCATCTATAGTCGCTCCATAAGCGTAGTTCACTTGTGCCCATCCTGTAAGGCCCGGTTTAATGATATGCCTTGTTTCATAGAAAGGCATAATTTCGGCAATTTCCTTTACAAAAAAAGGACGCTCAGGACGAGGGCCAATAACAGCCATATCCCCTTTTAAGATATTTATAAATTGCGGAAATTCATCAATTCTGGTTTTTCTTAAAAATTTACCGAATGCTGTCACCCGAGAATCATTTGTAGTGGTAAAAACTGCTCCGTTAGATTCCGCGTTACTGACCATCGTTCTGAATTTTAAAATTTCAAAAACCACACCATCTTTGCCTACACGTTCTTGGGTATAAAATAGCTTTCCCCGGTTTCCTATTGCGTTTCCAAGCAGTATTAATGGAAATAACACCAAACCGATACACAATCCAAGCACCGAAGCACTAATTTCAAAAATACGAACAGCAATTAAATACAACTTATTGTGATTGCTTCTGCTAAAAGGAAAAAACCGATAAAAATCTCTGGACATATAATGTACCGGAATACGTTGCGTTTTACTCTCGTATACCTGCGTGTATTCCCGAATTATAACTCCAGACTCCAGTAAATAAAGCAATTGCTGATACAACTCAGCCGTAATTCCATCTGTCTTTTGGGAAGCAATTACAATTTCGGATATAGAATTTTGTTTTACGAAAGAAAACAACGTATCCCGCTTTATATTTTTAACGTAGGGAAATTCGACTGTCTCATCTTCAGCTGCATCAGCATTAACAAATGCAATTATTTTATAATGGGGATCGATATTTTCTAATCCGGATATTAACTCTTCTACTTGTTCATTATCACAAATTAAAACGGCATTTTGCAAAAATCGAGTAGAGGCTAAAAACGAAACATAAAACATTCTCCATAAAAACAAAGCCAAAAACACCACTACATAAAACAATACAATCTGAATTCTTTTCGAAGGAAGTTCTGGAGAAAAAATTGGTGTTAGTAAATACACTAAAACAGTTGTTGAAACAGTAAGAATAGAGCTCTTTAGTACTTGAAATTGATTACTGGCAACCTGAAGATTATACATTTCGAAAATAGTACCGAAAAGATTAATATAAACGCCCAGAATTAGCATCCAATAAAAATTACTGGTAGACAAAATAAAATAATCAAAATCAAATATATTTCCTATCAAGAACAAAGAGCCAAAAACAAAAAAAACATCAAAAATACGGAGAATCATCTTTCGTTCTGATATTTCAAAATGCATTTTATCGACTGAAAACATAGGTGGTATTTACGCTTAGGACTGCAATTTAGTACTTTTGCTTAGAAGTAAATGGAAGAAATATTATTTTTTTTAACAAAATTTTAATAGAGACCGTTTTAATACAACATAAACACTATTAACATACCTAAAGAAAGTGATTAGAGTGTTTTATCCACTACTAAAATGTGTCCAAAACAGATACGGAACGCACTTATCAATAAATAACTCATCGACCACCGAACACTGAAATCTGATTACTAAACACTGACCACTGATCACTCCAAAAACTGATCACTCTTCTTCACTCTTAACCCTCCTAGGACTCCCCAACTGCACATTCAGCAAAGACAGAGAATACACAAATGCAGGAGCCGCAGTTCGCATCGCTGCATGAT
This sequence comes from Flavobacterium labens, assembly GCF_048286755.1. Taxonomy (NCBI): domain Bacteria; kingdom Pseudomonadati; phylum Bacteroidota; class Flavobacteriia; order Flavobacteriales; family Flavobacteriaceae; genus Flavobacterium; species Flavobacterium labens. The sequence continues at coordinate 303,975 of NZ_JBLVPL010000002.1, forward strand.
TAATGGTTAACAACCAAAATACAACAAAACATAATAAGAACATATTGAACTTATTTTCTAAATATAAAACCAGAGGGGTAAAAAATAAAATTAGTAATGCTAATACTCCTAATGAACCATGCTCCGCTAACATACGGGTAATTTCATCGTGTGACAAAGCCGCCCCCGGGGTGTCTAATTTTCTAACTTCAACTCCTTTCCCAACACCTACACCAAAAATAGGATTCTTTAAAAAGATATTAATTTCATCCGTTGCTATTTCCTCTCTTCCCGTCAATTGACTTTTTTTTGCCCTTCCGGCGGCATCTTGATTCGCATACCGCTTATCAATAAGCCCACCTGTTTGAAACGATGTATACGACCACGTTGCTATTAGTGCAATTACTAATAAAACTATGATATAATTTAATTTCACCTTCCCTGCAAAATTAGATTTAAAATACAAAAAGAACAGTAGTAAGAAAATCATCAAAAATCCGGTAATCATTCCCCCACGAGAAAAAGTAATCATCCCCCTATACGTAATATTCAAGGCTATAAAAACATTGATTAAAATTTGAAATTTTGATTTACTATCCAATATGATACGGGAAAAAAAAACAAACATTCCCAAGCCAAGTATAGTGGCTACTTGATTAGGTCCATATCCACCGGAAGTTTCATAATTAGATTGTGTACTGGTGATAATATCTCTAACATTTGGTGTATAAAAAGTCAAATACACCATACAAGTTACAATTGGCAAACCCATACTTAACAAAATACTATTAGTGTCTTCTAATGAAATTTTTCGTCTATAGGTATATAAGGAAGCGATTCCCAGACAAACAGGACCAGATATATTAAAAGCAATGGCTTTTCGGATATCAGTACCTAAATCCAATGCAAAAGTTGAAATGACGATACTAGGAACCAATAATATTAAAAAAAGCCAATACGGAGCAGCACCTTTAGAAAATCCGCTAAAATACATCCCTATAAAGACAAAAACCATGACCCCATATTTAGAAATTTCATACAAGGGATTACCATCCGTCATCCTCAAAAAAACTTCACTTCCTACGATATATGCAGCCGCAACAAGTGCTTCATTATTTCTATTTTGGCTTTTAATGACATAATAAACACCAAAAATAAAAATGAAATACCCATATATTTTAGAAATAAAGGGAACAGCATATACCATTGCCCCAAGAACGACATGGAAAAGAATTAAAAACAAATAGGATTGATCCTCTTTTTTCATTTACAAATATTGTTTAACCAATTTAAATACGCTGTAACGACAGCTTTTTTTGAATAATGCTCCTGTACCTTTTTATAAAGTAAATTGCCAAACTCGAGTTGCAGAAACTCTTTTTCTATTAATGCAACTAATGCTTCGTAAAACAAATGCTCATTATGGGGAGCCACAAGGAAACCGTTTTCGCCATTGATAATCAACGAGGATATTTCACCTACATCAGTAATTACAACAGGTTTTTTTAATCGTCCATATTCTAAAAGAGCAACAGGAAGACCCTCTGATTGTGATGTTAAAATCCCGATAGTAGCTTGTTGTAAAATATTTTCAATATCGGATTTGGTACCGTAAAGAAACACATTTTTTTCTAAATCAAAAGCAACTATAAGATCCTTGATTTTTTGAGAATAGACATCATTAAAATCTTTTCCGACCAAATGAAAAGTCCACTCTGGATGGGATATTTTTAGTTTACGTGCTACTTTCAATAATAAAAAGTGATCTTTCTGTACTCTGAGATTAGCTAAACATACGATTTGCTTTCCTTCGATTCCCTTCAATACAGTAAGTACCGTGCTATTATTCTTTTCAGAAGGAAAATTAGGCAAATAAACCGTATTCTTGAAATTCATTTTTTGCTCAGCCCAAACTTTCAATTTTTGGTTTACGGCAATAATTCCGCTAAAAAAAGGTAACATAATTTTTAAAGCACCTAATGGCCTTTTGGATAAAAACTCACTATCCCCATAATGGTCATGCCAAATTAATTGTATCGAGGGATGAACTAATTTCAATAAAAAAGCTAGAAAAAAAGAAGTACTGTGAGCATGAACAATAGTGACCTTATGCTGCTTCACATAATTTCTTAACATGTAAAGTGCTTTTAAATCAACGGCTTTATTTCTATTCAAAAATAAATATGATACCCCTTCGTCAACCTGATTTAAAAGTGGTCCTTCTTTACGACTAACCACCAATCCGGAAAACTCAATCGTATGAAATAATGCATTAGCATAACTCACTGCCATACGCTCGGCGCCGCCTGCCTCAAGAGAATCTATAATTTGAATGACTCTTATTTTATGATTATTATGTTGCATCTTGCTTCTCTTCTCTTATTTCTTGTTCCCTTAATCAAGGAGTCTTACATTTTGCCACTCCCATCGCTCCCAATTCTAACCCTCCAAACCTTAAACCTTAAACTTTAAACCTTAAACTTCAATCCCCTAAACAATTAACTCCTTAATCGCTTCCTCAAAAACATCCAGTGTAAACATTCTGGACCATTCAGCAGCTTTATTTTTTTTAGCATCAAAATCGGTTTGATCCTGTAAAGTCACCTCAATTTTAGCAATATCTTTTTCTAAATCCTGCTGCAATAAAATCCCTCTATTCCCACAATCCAACATATAAGGCACACAAGAAACGGAAGTAGCAATCGGAACACAACCCCAAAACATACCCTCCGCGATTACTTTGGGCCAACCTTCGCTGTCAGAAGGCAAAATCACAAAATAACTATTCTGATAGGCTTTCTTAACAATGTCATGTGTTTGGTTTCCCTTTAATGAAACTATATTTTGTAATTGTTGTTTAACAATATAATCTTCAAGAAGTTTTCGTTCTACCCCATCACCATAAAGATTCAATCGCACTGCATATCCTTTTTGATGCAAATTTTCTACTAATTGTATAGCATATAACGGATGTTTACCTTGAACTAAGGCACCAACAAAAACAAAATCAACAATTTCATTCAGACTTTTTTGAGCTACAGGTACTATATCATGGGTTGTATAGGAAGCTGTAAAAAAAGGTTTTATATTTTGGCTCGTGCCTTCCCACTCACCGTAAACCAAAACCTGCATATTTCGGGTTAAAAAAGTATTATTCAAAATCCATTGTTGCAATTTATAGGTCAAAGGTTGTTTGGATTTAGGATCCCAATTACCTGCATATTTTGCAGTTTTAGGCTTATTCGGAAATACAATTTGTACTATACAAGCTAAAAAACCAATATTCCCGGGACAGCGCAAATGAATGTGATCAGCAGATTGCATCGCTTTAAAAAGAATAAATAGTAAGCCTGGAAGTTTCAAAATAGTCCGCAAAATAGATTTAAGCGATAGGATATCAAAATTTGATACGGTTATAAACTCTATTTTGGGATGTACATACGAACTGTCAATTGCAGTTGCATCACCAATAAAAAAAGGGGCAACAATAACTAATTCATCTACATTTTCCCCCCAAACATTCATTTCTCTAACATAGGGAGCATAAGCATAATATTGATTATCAGCTTTAGAATGTGGGACATGAGTAAATATTGCGAACTTCATATTTTAACTATTACAGTTTCGAATTGTTTTTTAAAGTTGACTCACTATTTAATACAGACTCAACCACGTATTTTGCTTGTGCCGATGGGGTACAAAACCTATCAAAATAAATTTTACCATTAGCGGCTATTGTTTCATGATAGTCCGCATTATCAATTATTTTATCTAAAAGTGGTTTGAATTCTGTTGTTTTTTCTATAAAATGAGCTTCGGTATGCTGTGTTAAATTTTTAGGCAATTCAATTTTAAAAGGAAATGACATAACAAATAAACCTTGATTTAAATATTCAGCTAATCTCCAGCTAACCGCTCCACAAACTGCAGGATTATTTAATGCAATTTTAGATCTGGCGCTTAACTTTGAGAACATTCTGGGAGAATATTTTTCATCGTTAAGTTCATTATCAAATCCATAATTATTCCCATCAGACCGAGGTATAAATCCACCTTTAAATACTATTCTGTTATCTGCTTTACAAAAACGAATAAACTCAGCACGAATTTGATTGGTTTCTGGTTCTTTTTTCCAAATATTAGAAGAGAAAAAAATAAAATTATCTTTTTTAAAACTTTTTTGGTACTGCAAATACAAAGGCCTTCTTAGAAGAATATAAATTTGCTGCAATACCTCTTTTAATTTCAAATAACGAAACAGATCAAATCCAAAAACACGACAATAAAGCAGAACAATATTAACGGGATAATGAGGATAAAGTGGTTTAACTTTTGGTTGTTTATAAGAATCATGATTAATAAGCTTATTAGTCACAAAATAAATACTGGCTAAATCATATAATTCTGGATGAACTCCTGTAGGATCATCATTATCTATTACGGATATTGTATTATTAACCTTAAAAATCAGTAGGGGCTTGTTATTGAACTTAGCAAAACTAGGGTCCATTTTGAATTTGACCTTATACTCTTGATTCAATCCTAACAAATAGTAAGAAGAATAAAAATTAGGAATATTCAATACTTGTATTTCTATCATAATCTTGTCATTACCTATTGGGAACTAAATATGGAATGCATTACTTTCATTAAAACTTACTTCGGCTTATTAATCCATAAACTCCACCACCCCGCAGTTCTTCCTAAAGCTTCGGTTAAGGCTTCTTTTTTATTGCTTGTCGTAAGCACATTACTGTATCGTATTCCAGTTAAAAGTAAAGTTATAGCATGCCATTTTAATTGATGTTTCAATGTGGGACTTGGGTTTTTGGTACGCCATACATACCATCCGTTACGCACCACCATTGTTCCATATTTATATTGATTAGGCCTACCTGCAGCATCATGATAATGGTTTAGTCTCGCCGCTGTATTCAAGTATAACTTACCTATTTTAGCGGCTCTTAGGGTAAAATCAGCATCTTCATACAAACCATAGCCTTCAAAAAAAGTCGAAAAATGTAGCGTGTCAAAAACTTTTTTTCTAAAAGAGGAAACCCCTCCCATCAGCATTTCTACTTCATAAGTTTTACCATTTGGAGGTAAAAAGCCCACACTGCGACCGTGAGAATACAGTGATGAATAACCCGGTGGACAATCACTGTCCAATCCTAATTTTTTACGCAGGATAAAACGACTGCCGTCTTTTTGCTTCCATCCGTCAAAATAAAATTCTTGGATTGTAGGCTGATAATTAGGTCCTACAAATTGAAATTTATTCTCATTGCAAATGTAACCTCCCACACCCAACGCTTGCGGATAATCCGTGTAGGTTTTCAAAATTTGTTCAAAATAGTCTTTTTCTAAAACGGTATCATCGTCTAAAAAACAAACAATGTCAATTCCTTCATTTACTTTAGCTACACCATAATTACGCTGTTTCGTAAGACCTCTATGCTCAGGTTCCACTAAATAATAGTGTAGGTTTTTGAAAGGATTTTGATTCAAAACTGTTTCGGTATCCTGATTTAAGGAACCATCAACAATTATAATTTCATCAGGATAAACCGTTTGCCCGATAACAGATTGCAGTAATTGCAAAAGAGGTTTCGGACGCATATAGGTGCAAATAATCAGAGTAAATTTCATTTATATTTTTTCGTTAAAAAGAGTAGAAAGCGTTGTAAAATACGATTCTCTATTCAATAATTGAAGCCACAAATTACGGTTATTAACTTGCATCTTTTCAAAATCTTCAGCAGTTGTTTTTTGATGAAAAGCTATTAATGCCTCACAAATGTTTGTGTCAGAAGCAAGGATACAATGTGCTTCCCAATTGACAATCCCTTCCAAAGGTAATCTAAAATCAGTATCTATAACAAAAGGAATCCTTCCCATGGCAAGGGTTTCATAAAATCGTACAGAATAATTACCGGCTCCTCTAAGACAAAATGTGTAGGGATTGGCAGCTATATTTTTAAAAAAATCCTGAATTGTTTTCTGTTTATCCTGTGCTGTTTTTACTCCGGCTCGGTATTGATTTCTAAAAACAAAATCAGTTTCAATTTGATTATTTTTCTGCAATAAAGACAAGTACTTGTAGCGTTTTATACTAGAAGGATAAAAATGTTGATAATCAGTAAAGAGCACTTTGGTCAATCGCTTGTAATTGTGTAATAAAAAAACCAATACTTCTTTTACCCATTTAGTCCACGAGTTACTTGCGTGACCTACAAAACCAATTCTGGGTAATGGATTTTTAGGAATAGGTTGAAATTGGTTTTGAATAATAGCATAAGGATCTTCAATGAAGGAAGGCAAAATAAAGGTGTTGGCATCAAATTTTGAATTAAAACCACTTAATCTAAAAGTATAAACCGCTTTATTTAAAGTCAATCCATAATCACCAGCGGTATAAACCCATACTTTTTTATGCAATGCAATAGCTTTGTCTATATAATCAAAAAGCCATTGCTTCTGTTTTTTTTGAAAATATTCACTGATATCTAATGGTACAATTACAACAACTGCTTCCTCCATTTGGGTGACCAACTCATACTTTCTTAACAATTGCTCATTTTTTGTATAACACAAATCAAACAATAACGGAAAAACACATCTTCGGTTTTCCGGTGTAATAAAGTGTTGGTCTGTGTATATTTTTAGCATGTATTATTTTCTAAAATTTTTATAGGTTACCAGTCCTCTTTTGGATTTACTATAAAGGATACATTCTAAATGTAATCTAAAAGCGCGCGCAATCTTAATCAATGATTTATTTATTTTAAATTTTGGATTTTTGAATTTTACATTTCGGTCTATTACTGATTTACTTCCTTCCACAGAGGAAATATATTTATTTGGTACTATAGCAATCTTGGATTTAGATTTAAAAATTCTTATCGCGTATTCAGTTTCCCCATAATCTCCTGAAGTATTTTCAAGATAAAAACCATAATTATTGTAAAATTCTCTTGTTGTGATAAATGGATGATCACTATATTGATATGCGTTCACTAAAAAATTCTGAAAAGAAAATTTTGGAATCAAAAATATATTTTGAGTTAACGTAATGAGTTTTTTAAATTCATAATCAGATTTCAATCTAATCATATTAGCTCTTTGAGAATGTAATAGTTCAAAACATTCTGGTAGAATATCAATTATTTTAGAATTTAAAATAAAATCTTCCTGGCAATAAATAATATATTCTCCCTGACATGCTCGAATACCTTTATTTATATTAGCCGCCAATCCTTGATTCGTTCTGGAAGTAATCAACTTATCAATTTCGTAGTCTTGTATTATTTTTAAATGTTCTTCTTGACTGGCATCATCACTCACCACAATTTCAGAATCTACTACTTTCAGACTTTTTATAGCCATTAAACATTGCAACAAATCATCGGGTCTATTGTAATGTGTGATGAGAAAACTGATTTGTACTTTTCTATTTTCCATTCGTTATAATTTATTAGCCCAATATTGACTTAGACCCCATTTTTTTTGAAAAATTTTGAAAGAAACAAAATAATTTTTAAACGGTTCCTTTTTTATTATTTTAAAAAAGGAAACTAATTTGTAGCACAAAAGTTGTTGTTCTGTATAATGTTTCAAAAAAACATACATAATAGTAGGCGATGGTTTAGGTTGCATTTTTTCATCATCCCACAATTGTTTTACTTTGATTCTGAACCCACCCATGGGAGCCTTAAGATGCAAAATACGTATTTCCGGGAAATAAATAACATCTAATCCGTTATTGCGCAACTGCATTCCAAAATCAATATCCTCTCCATAACCAAACTCTAAGGCCATATCAAAAGATACCGTCGCTAAACAACTAGCTTTTACAAAACTATTTCCGGAACCAAATATTCCCGATTGATTCGTAATACTATAGCGTTGCGGTTCATTTTGTTGAAGACACGAAGTTGTGATAATGTTAGTGCCAAATTGTTCTATTTTATAAAATACAGTTTTAAAAAAATCTACATCAAAACTAATATCATCATCAGCTAAAAACACCCATTCACTTTCCACTTGGCTTAAAGCCAAATTACGGGCATTACAAGCACCAGCCTGATGAGTGAAAATATGTTTGATGTTAAAAGGCCAAGTTTGATTCGTCAAAAAATCCAATTCAGAAACACTGCCCGGCTGAGGATTTTGTTCTACAATTATTACATGAACCGGCAAATGGGTTTGTTGTGCCAAATCGTGCAAAACGTTATGTAAATAATTTTTCCGACCAATGGTAGGAATAATAACATCAATTTGTTTTTTTTCTACAACGGTCAAAGTTGATTGAACCGGAATAGCATCTAAATTCACTTCCTTTTTTTTTCTGCTTTTAAAAAACAACGAATATAACAATGGAAATAGTGGAATTTTTTTTTCGAAGACAAGCAAATTCAAAAACAACAATACTATCCAACGTTTTTTATAATGCTGTTTTACAAATCGAAATAAAACAAATAAATTGGCTTTTTGAAGATGGGGCTGTGGTGCGTTTTTTAATAACAATTTGGGTTCTGAATAACACAATAACCCCAAAATCATTCCAACTTTTGCTAGGGAGTTTAAAAAGTAATCAAAATTAGCGTCGGCTTTTATAGTATCTCCAATCATTTTTAGTACTGAAGCATGAATCACTCCAACATCACTACTCATTAACCAAGTAGGATAAGTACACTTTTTATTGACTTTAATAAAAGGGGATTCTTCTACAAAACCTATTCCATTTCCTAAGAAACCAATATCAGTTGCAGTATAAGAAAGCATCATTTTATTATGATGAAAAAGCGTTGCAATCTTTTCCATATTCAAACTGTTTTCCAGCAATTGATGGCACCAGACGATAGGATCCTGAGGAAATTGATGGGCCAATATCATAAGTACTTCTGCAATACTCGAATGCACCTCAACAGCAACTGATTCATTATGATTCGACACAACTTTAGTTACACGGTTATTTTGATGATACACTACAATCACGATTGACCAATAATAGATTTATAAAAAAGAATATTTTGTTGCACAATTTTTTCTATGTCAAAAACAGCTTCTACACGTTTTCTTGCCTTTACCCCCATTGACAAGCAGAGGTCCATGTCGTCTAACAACGAAATTATTCTATCAGCATAAAGAGAATGATTGTGCGGATGTACCAGAAAACCACTTTCACTATCTACGATTAATTCCTGTGCCCAACCAATATTAGTATTAACCACCGGCTTTTGTAGCGCCATTGATTCTATAGTTACCATGCCTAAAGTTTCAGCAAAGCTGGGAAAGAGACAAACGTTTGCTTGTTTAATGTAGTTTTGAACATCCTGATAAGGTATTTTCCCAAGGTAACTTACTTTTTCTAAATCATTTGTATCAAATTCTTTTTGAAGCAGTTGCCAGGTCGAATGACTACCTGTTTTTACATCTGAAGAATCTCCACCTATTAAAATTAGCTTCGCTTCCGGAAATTGCAATCTAACTTTATTAAAAATTTCGGGTAATTCGAAAACGCCTTTTTTGCGTATGATGGTCCCTATGTACAACAGCAATCCCTTTTCAAAATGTTGAGGATTTGGATTTTCAAAATGTTCTAATGCTAATCCGTAATGAATAGTTTGTATAGTTTTGTTTTTAATATCAAATAATTCTTGAGAAATTTTTCCTGCATAAGTAGTCGGTGCAATAAAGGCCTTGGCTTTTTTAGTTGCTAATTTTTCAAACCAAAAATTCTTTGCTTTTTGATGTCGTTTTTCGATATGGCAAAAATAAGTATCACTTCCATGAAACCGAATCACCAATGGCGCTTTCAAACGCATAAAAGCAGTTATTCCAGTCCAGTCAGGTGCTTCTACAGCATCAATTTGTTCAGACAGGATGTGTTTATTTAAGTAGTTCTGGAGGTACTTTCGATGATAATACCAACCCATGAATTTGTATTTTCTGTTTTTGATCAAATGAATGGTCATTCCATCCGCTACAAGTACCGCATCCTCTTGCTGGCCATATACAAATACTGAAACTTTGACTTTTTCTTTGGCCAAAGCAACCACTAAATTCTTGATACTGGTACCAATACCGGCAGCGTGAGCTACTCTTTCGTGGGGATATTCAGGAGTTAGAAAGGCAATGTGCATAGTTTATTTATTAAAAAAATCATTTAAAATTATATCCGTAAACTTACGTGCTCCAGCATCATTCATATGTCCGCAGGAGGAGAAAAACTGATCGCCTTGAACTGTACTTTCATAATTATGAATTTCGGGATACATCTGATGTACTTTTTCAAAATAATTTAATCCTTTGGTATTAGTACACATGGGTGTCATAACGGCTATCAGGTTAATATGATTTATTTTGCAAAGATGCTTTATTTCTTCATAGTATTTATTAAGCAAGGGTTTTAGATTAGTCAAGTCATTTTTCATATTGGCATTTGGGTTTTTACCCAACGGATAATAGCCTAAATGATCCAATAACTTGGTTGGTTTTTTTAGGGCAGCGTTATACATTTCCCTAAACCCTATTTGAGGTTCAAAAACAATGTACCTATAAAAGGGAAGGTAATAGTTAACCCAAAAATCAGGCTGTTGTGCAAAATGAGCTGCAATAACTTTAGAATCGTGAATATAAGGCATAAATTTAGATGCCACACTCTCAGATTCCTTCTCATTCGACAAGTTCAAATCGGCTTCAAGTATCACATTTTTTATGACATACTTCCGTTCTATCATTAATTTCAGTAGCAATGAGGCTTCAAACAAATGCCCGCCACTCATACCATAATTAAAAGCCTTCAATCCTTTGTCTTCAAACATTGGCGCAACAAAATGATTATTAGCTCTCGAGGATCCTAAAATTACTACATCATAAGCCCTGCCTTTTGAATTAAAGACATTTTCTATTTTCCCTCTATTGGAGGATTGTAAATACACTTTTGTATATACTAAATCTAATGCAACCAACACAAAAAAGGTCAGCAAAAATATTTTGATGGTAAAAATTAAAAACCGTTTCATCTTAAATTCTAGTATTATAATTATTTATGCTATTGAAAGCGCTCGCTTTTACAACTCGACTACATTGGATTTCACAACCCGACTTTTCTTGTCACGTCGAGCGCAGTTGAGACGCTTTTTATTCCACTGCGCTAGCTTTTACAACTCGACTACTCTTGTCAGATAGACATTTGCACTGTTCTAATACGAAGTACAGTCGAGACGCTCTTTAATTCACAACCAATCTCGACTGCGCTCGATTTGACAGCTCGACTGTAGCCCGTCCTGAGCGAAGCCGAAGCGCTCGATTTCTTAACTGAGTTGCGCTTTGTCAGGTCGAGCGCAGTCGAGACGCTTTATCACATCGAAAGTTTATACTGTGCTATAACGAAGTACAGTCGAGCCACGTAATCATATTATTCTTCAACATCTGGCTTGTATTTATAATGCGTTGCATTTCTGCATTCTGATAAATCTTGTAATCTGTCAAAATTACCATCAATTAATGCTTGCTTTTTAACTCTACTCCATTTTTTTAATTTCTTTTCAAACTCAATTGCTTGGTTAGGATCTGTAAAATCCTGATAAAAACTAATAAAACCGGTCTTCTACTGTGCGTATAGGCTTCTGGATATTTACCCATATTATGTTCCGTAACTCTTCTGTCAATATCAGAAGTTACTCCTACATACAACGTGTCGTCATTACAAAGAAGAATATATACATAATAGAATTTCATATGGCTAATTTAATACTACATTAATTCGACTAATCCATATAGGGCCAAAGTTTATACTGAGCCTAGTCCAAGTACATTCGATATGCCTTTGCCAATCAACGAATCTCGACTGCGCTCGATTTGACAGCTCGACTATAGCCTGTGCTGAGCGGAGACGAAGGACTCGATTTGACAATTAAACTACTCCCTATGTCACGTCGAGCGCAGTCGAGACGCCATTCCTTTTATAAATTTCAACAATTAAATCAAAACTGAAAATAAATAAATTCTTTATAATCCGAATACGTTCCTAAAGCTAAAAGAGCCGCCAAGCAAAGTGTAATTTTTACCCAACTATACCTACCTGAAATAGGTTCGATTTTAGTTCTTGAATTCCATTCGACGAGAATAAAAATCAAAACTAACAGTACCATTTCATAACTGTACCTTTCATTTTCTAAATATTGTGGTACAAAACTTCTATTTGTAAAAATACGGGCAATATAATCAAAGGCAATTTCAATAGATTTTGCTCTAAAAAATATCCAAGCCAGACAACTTAATCCAAAAGTGGCCAAAATACTCCACAATACCTTTAAGGAACTGAAATTCCATTGCAGTTCAAAGGTTTCCATATTAGAACGGTTTTTATGGAGCAACAATAAAGGTAAAAAGTATAACGCATTAATAAAACCCCAAGCGATAAATGTCCAATTGGCACCATGCCAAAAACCACTTAGCAAGAAAATAACAAATACATTGCGGACTTGTTTGAATTTACTTCCCTTACTTCCTCCCAGCGGGATATACACATAATCCCGAAACCAGGACGACAGGGATATGTGCCAACGACGCCAAAACTCCGCTATATCTCTTGAAAAATAAGGATAATTAAAATTACGCAACAAATCAATTCCAAATAATTTTGACATTCCCAGAGCCATATCTGAATAACCGGAAAAGTCCCCATATATCTGAAATGCAAAATAAACTGCTCCCAATAACAATGATAGTGAATTCATCGAATGATAATTATCAAAAATTGCATTGGCATAGGTAGCGCAAGTATCCGCAATGACTACTTTTTTGACCAACCCCCATATAAACTGATAGATTCCTTCTTTGGCCTTTTGATAATCAAAACTACGTTTTACTTTTACTTGTGGTAATAAATGTGTGGCTCTCTCTATAGGGCCAGCGACCAACAATGGAAAATAACTAACAAACAAGGAATAGTCCACAAAGTTGTATTCGGCTTTTATACGTTTTAAATAAATATCAATCACATAGGATAAACCGTGAAAAGTATAGAACGAAATACCCACTGGTAAAACTACATTCAGCAATAAGGGACTCGTTTGTAATCCAAACCCATTCAATAAATCGGAGAAAGAATCAGCAAAAAAATTATAATATTTAAAAACACCCAGAAAACCAAGGTTAATACTGATACTCAACCAAAACCAAAATTTTCGAGAGCCTTCGGATTTTGCTTTTTCAATTCGAATCCCTGTGTAATAATCTAAAAAAGTGGAGAAAACCAACAGAAACAAAAAACGCCAATCCCAACAAGAATAAAAATAATAACTCGCTATAATGAGAACTGCATTTTGAGTGCTTTTAGTTTTATTAAAAACAAACCAATACAACAGGAATACGATAGGCAGAAATATAGCGAAGGATAGAGAATTGAAAAACATGCTAAATTTTATTTTTATTATTTATTATTTTTTTCACTAAAATTTCAGTGAATTTACTTGCCCCCATTTCATTCAAATGAAAACAATTAACAAACATCGAATCCTCTTGTATGGCATTAGAAAAATCATATAAATCCGGAATTTTAGTTTTTAATTTTTTTATATAATCTAAATTTTTAGTGTGCTTACAAAAGGGAGCACAAAAGAAGACAATTTTTAGATTATTCGCTGTTCCATATTTTTTTATTTTATCATAATAAGGACTATATGAACCAATAGAAGTAGGCAGGGAGAAATGGCTGTTGTGCTTACCGCCATTATCATTTTCTCGTAAAGGGCTATATCCCTTATTTTCGACTACAGTAGTTTTCTTTCCAATGAAATTAGCAAAAACATCTCTAAATCCAATCTTTTGATCGCTTCCACAATATCTGATAAAAGGAATATAAAACATACTTGGATCTTCTCCCACATAATCAATCAAATAGTCTTTTGTTATTTGATTTTCCTTAATAAACGGGGTCATTTCATAAGGCAAATTAATGGAGTGCCCTTTAATGTCAAAAATATAATCTACTTGAATAAATACAGTATCAGAGGCAATATTATACCATTTTAATAATTGCAAAACCGTGTAAATATCACCCAGTTTAGCTGCCTCATACCCTAAATTAACACATTTTTTTTTAGTGTTGTTTTCTATAATGAATGGGTCAATTCCATTTTCAACCCTCGAAGAACCTAAAAAAATATAATTGACTTTGGTATTTTTCAGGCTTCTTAAATACTGGAATTTAGTCCTTGGATTAGCATTTTTATAAACAGTAGTATAGGTAAAATCGAATACTAATAGTAGTATTAGAAGTATAGATAAAATCCCAACAATCTTAATTATAAATTTTTTCATAGTTGACTAAAAGTAAAAACTCAAATTTTTACTTTTTTAAAATCGCATCAATATTTTCCCATATTTTCTCTGAAGCTTGTGTTGGAGTTACTCCGACCACAATTTCATACCATTTTTTCCCTTCTGAAACATTTGATAATTTGCCTGTTATGATTTGACTTACTAAATATTCCAACTCTTTTTTATCGGTACAAAACACAGCCGCTTCTGGACTGGGCATACTTCTAAAATGAACATAATTATAATTTTGTCCAATATCCCGAATACCTTTTTTTAATTGGGGTTGCTCGTAATTAAAATAGATGCAAGGTTTTTCATGTGCCACAAAATCAAAAACAGTAGAGGAACACACATTAGTGACCAATTCAGAATGGGCGCAAACATTATACAATAATCCTAAATCATCTTTAGTAGGCAAAATTTCATTCCATTGTTTCCCCATAGGTTTCCAGATAGGATCTAAAACTGTGATAATGTCAGCATTAGCAGCAAGAACTGCATCATATCTACTGGTTGTATCAACAGGGCATTTTCTGTAGATAATTCCCAGATTTTTACCTTTAGCATTTAAACTGTGTACTGCATGAGCCAAATCCTCTAAATAATACTGATCCAAAGGCGAAGTAGTTTCATCATCACCGGAATAACAAATGTATTTTTTATCAACATCCAAATGATGCTCGGCACAAAACGCAGCTCTTTCTTGCAGCAATCGGCTGTCGTAATGCTGCTCAAACTGAGGTGTTCCTGTAACAATAACTTGGGATTCCTTGACAAATGGGTAGTATTTTAAAACCTCCGATTTCATTAAATCACTCCAAACAAAATAATAATCCGTTTCCACCACTTGCATCGCCTTAGGCACATTGTCCCAAGAATACACAAAAGCAACAGTAGGAATCCCTAAATCTTTGGCTGCCAGTAAAGCGCTTATAGATTGCGTGGCACGTTGTGTAGTACAAAAAACCAAATCAGGCTGGTGTTCTTGTAACTGAGCTTTGCAATACTGGTATTTTTCAGTGGAACGTTCTAGACTATTGATTCGTTTTCGGATACGGACAATCCCTTTTTCTGATGAATTCAATCCTATTAACAACTTAGTATAAAGTGTAATTAAGGTGTTTTTTATGCTATTGTAGCTAAAAGGAAATTTATAAGTAGGATACACGTCATCCTTAAACTTCTTTTGTGACACATTCAATTCGATGTGTTTTCTAATGCGGGAATAGATTGGCGTTAACCTATTTATTTTATGGTTTTCAATTTTAACCTCATCATAGCCCAACTCCTCTTTGAGAGAGAACACAGTATTATTCCAGTAGACAATTTGATTTCCTTTTTGTTCTCCTAATTCCTTGAATTTAGTAAAGGCAAAATTACGCAGCCCCACTCCATCTGGAAAAAAAACAAATATTTTTTTACTCATAATTTAATTTATCAAGCTCGTTTGGGGTTTAATTATTGATTTATTTGCGGCTATCTGTCACTAATACCAATCTGAATTTTTATTAGTTTATAAAAAATAAAGTTCTTTTTCTCTTTAAACCATTAAGAAATTAAGGTTCATTAAGGTTAAAACTTAATTTTCTTAATTTCTTAATGGTTTAAAAATATAATAAAAATTTTGCTCTACTTAGCGGACAGTTATATTACTTTTTATTCTTCAACTTATCCCTTTGCACTTGTTCAATAGGCAAAATATCTGTTGATTTAAAAGTCAATGCACTATGAACAGCACTCAAGTCTCTCGCTAATTTTCGCAATCCCATAGGTTCTAAAGAAGCAGCATGATCAGTACCTTTCCAGGTGCGATCTATTGTATAATGTCTTTCAATAATGTTGGCACCCAGCGTATAGGCTGCTACATCTACGGCTATTCCTAAATGATGTCCGGAAAAACCAATATGCTTTACAATAGCACCATATTTTTCCTTCAGCAAAGTAATATCTAACAAACACACATCCTCAAAAGGCACCGGATATCCTGAGGTACAATTGTATAACACTAAGTCTTTATTCCTTCCTTTTGCAACAAAATAATTAACCAAAGTATCTGCTTCATCTTTAGTGGTCATCCCAGTCGAAATATGAATTTCCCCTTGGTAATGATCACACAACCAACCCAACATTTCAAAATTATTATTACAGGCAGATGGGATTTTAATAAATTCCGGATGAAGCGACGCTATCTCTTTGGCCGAGGTCGTATCCCAAACAGAAGTTGAATACGTAATTCCTATAGATTCACAATAGTCTTTTAACTCTTGATGTTGGTTCACATCAAATTCTAAAAATTCCCTGTGCGCACCATACGTATCGCCATAAGCGTTACTGACATTAGGGTGCGGTGCATTATATTGCTCCTCAGTCAACAATTCGGTGTTGTTTCTTTTTTGAAATTTAACGGCGTCAACATTACAAAATATCTTTGCAATCTTTATCAATTCTTTCGCAATTGCTATATCGCCTTTATGATTACAGCCAATTTCAGCAATTACGTAAGGTTTTTTAAAATCAGTCATATCTTTTATTATACTTTAATATCATTTCACAAACTTCCCTGATGGCACCGGCTCCAGAAGCTGTCCCAAGCACAAAATCAGCGTTCAGTTTTACTGTAGCAGTTGCATTTGCCGGAGCAAAAGACAAACTGGAACTACACATATTAGCCAAATCATTTACATCATCTCCTACATAAGCAACAGCTCCAAAACTACTATTTTTAGTGGCAAGAAATTGCTTCAGAAATGAATATTTATCCTTAACACCAAAAAATGCCTCTTTAATTTGAAGTTTTACCATACGCTGAGCAACCAGTTTGGAATTTTCAGAAGTCAATGTGATTACTTCAACATTATTTTCTCTTAAAATTTCTAACCCCATGCCATCACGCATATCAAACTTTTTGGCCATTTCTCCTTCTTCATTATAGTAAACCCCACCATCGGTAAAAACCCCATCAACATCTAATACTAAATAGGAAATCCTTTGTTGGGTCTTGCACTTTTTTTGTCGCTCTGTCAATAGATTTTCAATAATACCCCAATCAGAGATACTGTCAATCTCCATTAAAGTTTCTTCAGGCATGGTAACTAAGCCAATGTTTCCGCTGACTCTGTTTTTAGAAGTTAAAAAAAGTTCTTTTTTAGTAGCATACACCGCACCATTTTCTATCAACAATCCTTCAAAATCTTGTCGTCTGGGTCTGTTGAAAACATCATAATTTTGTGGGGTTCCATCACTGTTCCAGGTAAACCGATGCGTATTGACTACAGTAAGAGCACTGTCGTATTTCTCTGTGATGATTTTATCTAATACTTTATTGATATCAGCCGCCAATGTTAATGGCGAAGTCGCTTGAAGCAAACATAAAACAGCATACTCATGATTAATTTTCTCAGAAAACTCCATCATGGTACTCTCCGTAGAAGCGGTATCATTGGCATTTTCTTCGTTGCGCAACACGGCAAATATCTTATTGGTCCAATAGTATTCCCGTTCTATATAGCTAATGATTTCGGTATCGTTTGTAAACACATAAACGGCATCCAAATCAGAAAAAATAGCTTCCGTAAGTACCCACGAAAACAAGGGCCGTCCTACCATTTTCTTTTTATTTTTCCCCGGAATTCCTTTCGAATCTTTGCGCAGTGGAATGATCCCTATTTTTTTCATTTTATATTTTTTTAGTTGTTGCTTCAAAAAAAGATTTAATATTCTGACCTTGTATTAATTACAACTCAATATTTTATTCCTTTTACAGCTTTCATTTTTGCTAAAGTACTTTTTCGCACTGGTTTTCTAAATTTTAAAACAGCGCGTAACTCTTTTGTTACACTAAAAAGGGAACTCCAAAACAACTTAAAATATGTAAGATTGTGAAGTCCATATTTTTTAAAATTATGAAATAGTAATCTTGCTATTTTTAGCATGGGATTCGGATAATACACCACATAATAATACATAGTATTTTTGAGTTGCTTTTCGAAGCGAAAGTAATTCCTGCCCTGCCCTAGCCGTTTTTTTTTATCCACTCTATGATTCACAATTATTCTATTATCATAGTTTATATCATAACCTAAATCTAATACTTCAATAGCCAAACAAGATTCTTCACCATAAATATCAATCCAAACAGGAAAACCATTTGTGCTATCATAAACTTCTTTTTTTATCGCAAAACCACATCCTACAAAATCATTTGTTAGATAGCTATCCATTTTCGGCACAGCCATTATCAAAGCTTCTTCATCTGAAATAAAAACACCTCTAATTTCTTGAAAGGCTATAATACCAATTTTTTCATTTTCTAAAAAAACGGATTGTGTTTGAGTAATGAAATCCTCGCTCAAAGGGTGTGCATCATCGTCTAATCCTATAAAAATTTTACCTTTTGCTTTTTTATACAACTTGTTTCTTGCCGGCGAAGCACTGATACTTATTGCTGAATTTTCCCATTGCACCCATGGATATTTTGTAATTAATATTTCTGTTTTTTTACAACCATCAATAAAAACTAATACTTCATGAAATGTCAAATCAAGTAAACCGATTAGTCTATTTAATGTAATTTCCAGTTCGTCTGGTCTATTTTTAGTTACGATAAGTATTGATATTTCCATGCTTACATCTTATGACAGAATACCTTTATATAACTGTACAATATCTTGTTTTAGATTCTCTCTATTATAATTCTTACTAACTAAATTAATATTATCAGTTTGTGCCTCTTCTCTTAATTGGTTGTTTAATAAAGCCTTTTCAATCCAACCTGCAATTTCATGTATATCCAAAGGATTTTCAATTAAAAAACCATTCACTCCATGGGTTATGACTTCTTCTGAAACTTTTCCTGGATTAGACTGTATCGGAAAAACTCCCATTCCCATTGCTTCTAGTAAAGAATTGGGCATTCCGTCAGAGATGCTGTTTCCAATGTATAGCAAACAAGAACCTAATTTTTGCAATAACAATTTATTAGCAATAAAAGAGTTTCTTGAGATTATTTCAACTTTTCTTTGTTTAAAATAGTCTGATTTGTTTAAATATAATGCCACATTTTCATCTGCACTGAAAATTAAGAAATCAATTGAAGAATCAAATTGTATCGATTCAATTGCTTTTATTACAAGCAAGGCTTTTCCAACACTGTCATCATATCCTTTTATACAAATGGTTTTTCTATTATTTATGGGTCGTATCAATGTGGTTTCTATTTCAATTCCTCCATTACCTGGAAAAATACCTAGAAATTGATTTGTAAAACCTAAGTGCTGTGCTATTTGAAAATCTCGATTGCAATCGGTAATTAAATAATCCACTCTATTTAAAAATAACTTTGCCTGATTCCTGCTTATTCCTAAATTTTGATATGCATACATATCACTCCCCCAAGATGAATATACAAAAGGGATTTTATTGTGCTTCATGACTGGTAAAATAGGTAAGCCTGCCAATTTCATTTCAAAACAATGTACGATATCAGGCTTAATTTCATTGATTAGTTTTGTAAAAATAGTCGTTATTTTTCTTTCATTATATTTCTGAATTCCTTCGTAAATTCGAGGAAAGTTCTTTTTAAGAAAATGTCTTAATGGGAAATCAAATTTTAATTTCCAACCCTTTATTTGATGCACCCAATCTATTCTTTCTACTTTGTTCCCGCCATCAGTAACATCAAACCAATATACTTCATAGCCTGACTCTTTCAACTGATTGACCCATTGAAAAAAATGATGATTCGGTATGGCTATCATGAGGATTTTCATTTATGAACTTAATAATTTTTGATACGACTCATTGAATTTCTCTATACTAAAATGTTCTTGAGCATATAAAAACGAATTATAAGATAAATTATTTCTGTATTTTGTGTTCTCTATTATTTGAAAAATTGAATTACAGAATTCTTCTATAATTTTCGTTTCATCAGATTCATTAATCAATATGCCATTCTCATTATTTGAAATATGTTCACTAATGCCATCTAATTGAGTTGAAATCGCTATGACTCCATGAGACATTGCTTCCATTATCACTAAAGGAAACCCCTCATATATTGAAGGTAAAAGAACCACATTTAGTTCTTTATATAGTTGGTTTAAAATGGATTTATCTGTTATTTCTCCCAAAAATTCAACTCCTGCTTCTAAAATAATATCCAAATTACTTCTCATTCCAGTTCCTGCCATTACAAAAGAAATTAAAGGGTATTTACTTTTTACTTTTTTAGCTATTTCTAAAAAAAGTAAAGGACGTTTCTCAAAACACCATCGTCCTATAAAACCTATTTTAAAAACTGATTCTTGTTTTTGGCAATAAGCATCATTATCAAGTTCAATTCCGTTTCCAATAATTTTTATATTGTTATAATAATTACAATCTACTTTATTTCTATAATAATATTTTAAAATATCTTGTTTTGCCGCGTCATTAATCACTATTCTATGAGTAATCAAAGAAACTGAATTTATAATATCGTTTTCACGGCTGTCATTTTCAAAAAAATTGTGAAACAAATCGATTCTGGCTATTTTATCAGAGATAAAAGGAAGTATTTGGTAAAAACAAACTGAGTTGCAACCAAATACTGTTTTACAATTGTTTGATGTGTTAATCGTTTTGTAAATACTTTTTTTTAACAAACGAATTACAAACGAATTACGCTTGTTGAGTATTGGATTGATCTCAATACAATGGGCATTAGCTTTGAACTGTTCTTGAAAATTTTTAGTTGCTGAATTTAATGTAAAAATTACACAGACTTTTTTAGGAGCCAAAGCTTTTACTATATTTAGATGCACTTTTTCCGCACCTCCTGTATGATAGTATGGAAAAAAGCAAACGATATCTGCTTGACTGATTTTTTTTAAATCAAAAATTAAAAAGTTAAATAAATTCCAAAGACTATAAAAAAAATAGATTACTCTTTTGATTATATCTTTAATTATTTTATGCATCCTGTTTTTTAATTGCTTTACAACAAACCATTCGATCCTCATTTAATAAAATAACTTCCTCAACTTTCAAATTAGAATACTTTTCAATTTGGTTTTTCAATGTATCTGGACTATACCAACAATTATGATCCGGATGATTTACTTCTATAAATTCATTTTTACTATAAAAATTTCTATTAATATGGTTCTTTGAAAAACAATTAGGTGCTGTAATATAAAAGACATCTGCATCAACAGTCGACAATCCTTCCAAAAATAATCGAACATTATCTACATGCTCTATAGTTTCGGGAACCAGACAAACATCATACTTATTACCTTTTAGCTGATCAAAGTTTGAATAGTAGGGTTGTTCCACGTATCTCTTCAATTCTTCAATTCCTTCTAAATCAATATCGAAACCATGTATACTTTTTGCTTTTTTGGCAAGTTTAATATGTAAGTTATATTTTGGATTAAAAATAGGCCAATCATTACATCCTAAATGCAATAGTGTTTTTTGATTAGCGATTTCTTCGAAAAATACAACCCTATCATTAACAGTACTTGTTGCTACTTTTTGAATCCAAAATTTATCATATAATTTATATCTAGGTTCTTTCTTTTTAAAAAAATTAAAAACCTTTCTAATCGCTCTCTTTATCATATTATGTTATTTAATTCAAAATTTTATTTTATAAAAGATGTAATAAGCTTCAATTTATTTTTAATAATCAATATTTTTCTGAATTAAGTAACAAAAATTTCAATAGATAAAATAAAAATCAGTGATAATTATTAATGGGTGTTCATTTTAAAAAACATATTAAATTAAAAAACTACAAGTTAATAAATACTGTACTTGTTTATATGGACCAGCTAAAATTTTTCTGGTTTATTAAAAATAAACTTTAATAAATACAAAAACCGTAAAACTACATACCACAAATCTAAGATAAAAGATTTCATTAAATAAAAAACACCTGAAAGGAATCCCTTCAAGGCACTAACTATTCTAATCTCCTGATGCCACAATTGATAATTACCCACCACATCATTCTTAAATCGAAAAAATAATTGTTTTCTAGTTCGTTTAATATCATAACAAAAAATCGATTCCACAAAATCAATTGCATATCCTTCTTTCAAAACTCTGGTTGTCCATTCCTTATCTTCAAACGTTACCACATCTTCTCTAAAAGGATATTTTTCCCAAACTACTCTGCTAAAAGCTGAGCCGGAAAAAATTAATCCTGACTTATTAGGATCAACTGTAGCAGGTATTTTATTGATGAAATTTTTATAATCATTGGTACTGTGGAGGCATCGCAATCCCGCTAAATTAGGATTCCTATCAAATTTCGTTTGTATTAACTTAAAAAAGTCATGGCTCACAGGATACGAATGCGCACTAAAAATAACCACTACAGGGAATCGAGCTTCTCTTGCACAGACATTAGCGCTTCCGCCAAAACTAAAATTTTCAATAGTAACAAAACGTGCGCCAAATTGTTCTGCGACTTCCTTGCTGGAATCAGTTGATAGATTATCAACAACAATAATTTCCGCAATGTCACCAGCATATCGTTCTGTCAAATTTTTCAACAAAAACGAAAGGGCAACGGATTGATTTTTATTTCTAATAACAACTGAAATCATGGCTTTACTTTTGGATAGAAAACAGTTTTGAAATAACTTTAAAAGGCTTTGTAATTAATTTCCCTATTTTATATTCTAAAGAGTTCTTTGTTTCCATTTTACCTTTCCTATGTGTTTTTATGTAGTAAAAAAGCACTTCGGCAGTATTATCAAAATGTACAGTATAGAGCTCTTTGTGTTTTCTAAATATATACTCCATATTTGCTTCGGCATGGTGATTAATAGTATCCATTAGCATAGATTTTTTTGCTTTGCGATAATAGAACAAAAAAGCTTCAACAAATTTAAACTCCCATCCCCTTTTGGTAATATTAATCCAAAACTCCCAGTCTTCAAAACCTTTTATCATGGATTCATCATAGCCCCCAACTTCTTCCCAACATTTCTTTCTATATAGGGACGAAGGCATCAATTTATTTTCGAACATTAAATCTCGATAAGTCGAACCCGAAGCCTTATATTCCTTTATAACATTAGATTTGTTTTTAGTAAAAAAATAACGATAACAAGAAACAATTGCTAAAGTATCATTTGCTTGTAATTCTGGAACTAGTCGTGCCAAAAAATCAGGATGTAAGATATCATCAGAATCCAAACAAACAATAAACTCTCCTTTACTATTTGCAATCCCTGTATTACGAGCGCTGGGTAGACCTCCATTTTCTTTATGTAAATAGCTAAATCGTTTGTCTTTTGAGCACCATTCTAAGGCTTTAAGTTCAGTATCATCTGGGCTTCCGTCATTAACAATGATACATTCCCAACTAGTATAAGTCTGATCCAATACGGATTGTAGAGAATCCTTTAAGAAATGCGCTTGCTTGTAACAGGGGACAATAATAGATACTAAAATACTCATTATTTTACTACTTTATTTTTAAAGAAACGAAAGGGTTTCAAGATAAATCTTCCAAGGTTAAACTCTATTGAATTTTTAGCTTTATTTAAACTATTTCTTAAAAGCGAATTTTGAATCAATAATTGAAAAACATAAAAATCAAAATAAGTTTCATAGATTACTTTATGCTTTAAATAGATGTATTTCCTAAGTTCAAAATCATGATTCTCCAATGCTTTTTGGTCTCTTGATGTATTTTTTATTCTATAATGAGACAATACTTCTTTTATGATATGCATAGTCCCTTCTTGTTCTAAAATAGCAATCCAAAACTCCCAATCTTCATAACCTTCATGCATTTTTTCATCAAAACCTCCTACTTCTTCCCAACTTTTTTTAAGAAACATAGAACTAGCTCTGCCATTATTAATTACAATAAAATCTTTTAACTTTCCACCCAAAGGTTTTATAATCTCGATGGTTTTATCATTATTAAATGCCCGGCAATAACTACTTACTGCAACTACCTGATTATTGTTATCCAATACATCAACTGCTTTTTCTATAAAACTAGGCTCAAAATAATCATCGGCATCCAAATTCAAAATATAGTCAGTTTGGGCTAACTCAATTGCTGTATTCCTTGCATTACTAACGCCCTTATTTTCTTGATAAATAATCTCTACACTAGGATGTTTTATATTTTTTAAAACCTTTTTAGTTTCTGCATTAGAACCATCGTCCACAATAATAATCTTTTCAGGTAATAGTGTTTGAATGTATATTGATTGTAATGCTTTCATGATGTATTTTCCATCATTAAAACAGGGAATAATTACAGTTACATTACTTCTTGAATTCATTTTGTATACATTTTTACTGCCTCAATTTTGACTTTTTAATCCTCCTTTAATGTTATTTTATCAATATCTCCTATTATTGCAGCAATATCTGAAAACGAACTCCAATATGAACCGTAAATATATTTTGTTTTAGATAAACAATACATATCAATTACAGCATCAATTATCCCTTTCTGTGAATCCCTACTAAGTTCCTTTTTGTAAACAATAATTTTTTCACCAAATAGATTAGTTAACACATTTTCAACATCAGGATCATCAGTTGCTAAAAAGAAAGTTGTTTCACTATTTTTATTTATTTCTTCTTCAATTTTGGTAATAAATAACGACATTGGGCTTTTTGCAATTGAAATAAAATTATCTGTTTGTCTTATATGAATGCCTATAGTATTATCTCCATAAAGCGCTGTTTGTTGGTTAATAATTTTCTGAATTATTGCTTTGGGAACGAAATTTTTAAATTCTGGGTAATTATCTCCAAACTCTTGTGTAGTCGAAATATGTATATTTTTATTGTGCCTTACAATTTGATCTATTTTATTTTTAAAGACTTTATCTTTTAAATCCCCCTCAGTGATACTATAATCTATCCCTAGTGATTTATTTCTAAAATATGCTTTAATTTTTTTATAAAAATTTAATTGATTGCTTCGATGAAGATAAAAATATTTCTCTTTTTTTTTAACAAATGAAACATTTGGAATTGTTTCAAACAATAAATTAAATTCACAATTCAATTCTTTATTTAAATTCCAAATCACAGCTAATTCGTGATTAGAATTCTTCTTTAACCATAATCCTGAAGCTATAACCCTCATTCTATTTGCTACCCCCCCACTAGGTTCCAATAGTATCATATTTACTTGAATTAATTTTTCATAAAACAATAAAGTTATACTTATATACCCTTTTATCTTTTATACAAAAATGGGAAAAGCATTTGTCTAAACCTAATTACAGGAAAATATTTGATACTTAAAACTGAAAATAATAGTTTAGGATGTGGAAAAAATAGTTTTGCCCAATACCCAATGTCTTGAAACAATTTATTTTTCTCTTTGTGTTTCAAAATCCAAATCCACTTGAATAATTCATCAATAATTGCATAACTTACTTTATTTTGACTACACCACACAACAAGTGATTCATAACTTTTTATAGTGTATTTTTCGTATAAATTTGCTTGAGTAAAAACATTGTTGCTATGAACTCCTCTAATTGCTACTGGACAATCAATAATACCGGTTTCTAATTGGCATTTGATAGCCATTTTCCAAAATATCTCTGTATCTTCAGCAACTAACAAAGCCTCATTAAAAAGACCAATAGTATTAAAAACTGATCTCTTAACAGTTAATCCATCAATTTGGAAATGACCATACTTTCCGGATAATAAAGCTTCAAATAGAAAATCAGGATTTAATTTTTGATTTACCGTGTATAATTGATGCGATTGTATTTCCTCGTTTGTTGCAGCTCTATAAAAATGAAATCCTACCGCATTATAAATCCCATCACAGTTTTTATTTTCTTGAAATACTTTGATATCATTTACAAATCGATTAGCTAAAAAATAATCATCGGCATCCAGAAAAGCTAAATAATTCCCAGTAGCTTTTTGTATCCCTAGATTTCTAGTGGCCGAACGCCCTTTATTCAATTTATTTTGATGATGGAATATTTTAAGGATGGAATATTGTTTTTGTAATTGTTCCAAAAGCAACACGGTAGTGTCAGTGCTGCCATCATTTACAACTACAATTTCAGTCACTTCCGGTTGTGCAATTACTGAAGCTATCGTTTTCTCGATAAAGCACTCGCAATTATAAACTGGAATAATAACGGATAAAGCAAAGTCCATTGATACTATTTTGTTATTTGTTTTTATATGCGTAGATCATCCCAGTAAGCTCATCAAAATTCTTGGAAAAAAAATTAAATCCAGAATCAAGTAAAATTTTCTCCAACTTATGTGATCCTTGGTCGTGCCATTCTAACAACAGGACGTCGATACATTGTATCATTCCCGAAGTATAAAGTCCCTCTATTATTTCATATTCGCCCCCTTCGCAATCCATTTTTACAACTACTTTCCTACCTGGATTTGCTGCAACAATAGCTTGAAATTCTAAAGAAGCATCTTCTATTTGAACTTCTCTTTCTGTAGCCGTTGTGTTTTGCGAATAACTAGGACTTTCAAGACCTCGAAAACCTGCATTACCTTTCCACAACTTATCAAATAAAAAAACTTCCTTACGACTGCTTTTGCCTAAACCGATATTTTTTATCGATGCCACTTTGTGCATTTTCTTATTCAAACTAAAATTATATTCAGCCTGTTCAAAGGTGTCCTTAACGGGTTCGAAAGCATATATTTTTTCGACAAAATCAAACTGTGAAAAAAACAACGAAGTTATACCTATATTAGCACCAATGTCTATAACCACTGCCTTTGAAGCAGTCGTAAAATCATAGTCATTCCGTATAAAAATTTCATTTAGGATATAAAATTCTTCATTACTCTCTACATAAATACTATAGCCATGAAAACCTATCAAGAACCCCTCTTTATGATTTATGATTGTTACGTTCTTGAACTTTTTTTCTAAATTTTGGATATAATACTTGGACTGGAACAAAGTTTCAAAATTGTTCGAAATCTTATATTTTTGCAAAGGAAGCGCTAACAGTTCCCTCTCACTATTCTTATTTACAATGCGATATCCTAGTTTATTTACTAGGGAAAACAAAAGTTTTTTCATCAAAATTTATTTATAAAATTAGCACGAAATCGTTAGTAAAAGAGTATTAATAATAAGATATTCAAGCTCCTGACACGATTGATTAAGCGAATTTTCTATGGTACAGTACAACTCCTGTAAATTATTGTAATTGATGGTTATGATCAAGAGTTTAAATATCATACTGTATATTTTTTATTTTATGTGTTTAGACCAAAATGAATGGTTTCCTTCATAATATTCATTTTCTCTATACCAAGCATGACATGCAAACGGTAATTTTCCTAAATTACCAAACAAAAAATCAGGACATCTGTCCCATGAAAAAAGTAAAGCATCCTCCACTTTTGGTATTTTTAAAACCTTATAAACTGTATGCAAATGAACAAAAAAAACATCTTCATTATGTTTGAATTCTTTAGAATAGTTTTGACAATTATTTTTATAGCCAATTAGATTAAGAGGCAAAAAAAGAAATTCTTTAATCCCATTAAAAGCATTGATTTTGAATAAATTTCTTTTTTCAATAATTAATTGTTGAAAGCTTTTCAATGGTTTCTTACTTGACAATAATTGAATCATTGTTTTTATGTTTCTCAAAGACAGCCCTCCGTTACCAGCACGCCAAAATTTAGCTCCTAAATAAGGGTCTCCAACAAAACCTTCAAACCAAACCCCTCCAATATAATCATAATCTTTTTTTACCCAGTCTAACAATTCATCTCTAAAAACAAAACAGTCTGTTTGATAAATAAGCATGAAATCGTAATTTTTAAATGTTTTGTAAAAATCACAACTCATCATCAACCTATTATATCCCTCTATATCATTAAAATAATTTTGATCAAAAAAATGATAATTATTTAGCTCTGGAAATTTAGCACTATAAAAAGTAATGTTTAATCCTTTTGGACAAATAAAATGTATCGAGTAATCTGAAAGTATTTTGATACATTGGTTAACCGATTGAATTTCATATTCATTTAAGCTTTCTTTATAAATGGGTATAACTATGCAAATATCATTTTTTTTGAACATAATTTTTTTAAATTTCTACATTGAAAAAATTATAAATTGTTTTTCATTAGAATCAATTTATTTTTCAATTTCCTAATTAAAACACTTTTATTAATTGTTAAACTGAATATCGAAATCAATATTAAAATTCCTTTAAACTTTTTATTATTTTTAATTAAATAGTGAGCTTTTCTGTATTTAATTTCATTTATTAGTTTTTTATTTGTTTTTAGAATTATTGGTAAATTATTACTTTTTTGATTTCTGAAATAAATAGTAATTTTTTTTCTAATATTAATTTCAATATCTCTATTTACATTAAATTCACCGTTATCATAAGCTTTAGCAATAACACTGTCTTTATGATATCTAAAATTATTTAAAGATTTTGAAATAAAAGCTACTTTACCATTAGTTACCAATTTTATATAAAATAACCAATCCCCACATGTTTTTAAAAATGGATCAATGTCAAATTCCCCCAAACGGTCTGCATCCTTTTTACTAAACAAAACACCACTTGCATTCGGTATAACGTTTTTACGAATTAAAAAACGCTCTATAAATTCATTGCCGTCCATTACAAAATTTGTTAAAAACAAGGCTGCATCTATATCATCGGTATGGTTGAGCCAACTTCCTGTAATATTACCTAATTCGTCAGCTCGATTGGATTGGCAATAAACCAACTTTATTTCAGGGTTTTGCAGAACGGGTTGAATCAATTCTTCCAGAAAATGCAATTCACAAAAATCATCCGATTCAGCTATCCATATATAATCTCCTTTCGCTAATTCGATTCCTTTGTTCCACTGTATAAAAGTATTGCCGGAATTAGTGTCATTAAAAACACGATGGCTTACTTTTGGGTTTTTCACATACTCCAAAATGATTTCTTGGCTCTTGTCAGAACTGCTATCATCTAACAAAATCACCTCAAAATTTGGATAGGTTTGATTAAAAATACTCTCTAAACGCTGTTTTAAGAACTTTTCATGATTGTAATTGGGGACAATTATAGAGATTAAAGGGGTTATTTCTTCCATAATCTCTTTTTTATCCTTGATAAGATTATACAAAATAAATCTTTACTTGTTTTAGCAAATACAGATTCGTTTTTTAATTTATCTATATCCAAAGCAATTAAAAATACTTTTGAATATTGTTCGTAATATTGTTTACTATACTTTTTAGTAATATAATCTTGATTTGACTCTAACATTTCATACGTAAACGATCTAATCATTGAATTACTGGAGACAAAATACCTGAAAGTTATTTTTTTTAAGTGATGAAATCTAACGTTTATAATCCCAAAAGCCAGCCATAACTCCCAATCTTCATGTCCTTGAAAAGGCATTTTTTCATCATATCCTCCAACTTGCTCCCATATTTTTTTTCTATAAATAGCACAAGCATCAATATAATTTCCGGCTAGTATTTTTTTTAGATTGTATTCTTCCACTTCCCAAAGTCCATTTCTTTCACCAAAATATTCAGCATCTCCATGAATGACACCAATACTAGAATCCTTTTCAAAAATAGTTATGGCACTAATTGCAAAATCTTTTTCTAGTTGATTATCTGAATCCAAAGGCAATATATATACCCCACTTGATCTAGCTATTCCATAATTTCTTGTCTTCGCTAAGCCTTTGTTATGTTTGGAAAAATATTTAAATCTCTCGTCTTTTTTAGTCCAATTTAAAGCAATTTCTTCAGTCTTATCAATTGAACCATCGTTTATTATTATGGCTTCCCAATCTTGAAAATCTTGACTAATAACTGACTCCAAAGTAGTTTGCAAAGTAAATTCAGAATTATAACAAGGAATTATTATTGATATTATTGGGTTCATGGTAATTTTTTTATATTACTATTATTTATACCTTTTAATCCTACTTAACGACAAATCCGTATAATCCTGAATACATTTGATTGTTCTTAAATTTTAGTTCTTTTTTATCTTTTTTCATTAAAAACTTAACTACAAAATTTAAAAATGGTTTTATTAGTTTTTGTTTCTTTTGAGGAAGTCTATAGTCATTCCATAAGGCAAATGATAATGCTAAATGATAATGAAATCCTCCTAATTGCTTAATCTCCCATGAAGAAAATTCTGTGTTTTTGAAATGCTCCTCCAAAGCGTAGGGAGTAAATCTATGATAATCATACGGAGCCTCATGTAATGGCCAAACACTAGGCACTGTAAAAAAGAACGTTCCTCCTGGTTTCAAAACTCTTTGTATTTCCTTCAAAATAAAATTAGTATCAAAATAATGCTCGAGAAATTCTGTAGCAATTACAAAATTGACTGAAGCATCTTCAAGTGGTATTTTTTTTCCATCCCAATAGTAGTCTGGCTTTACCTGATTATGATATTCAGTTGGTTCAAGGTCTATACCAATATAATTTTCTATTGAATTGTTTAAGAGATATTCTTTATATGGCATTACTCCACAAGCAAGATCAATAACTACACCATGTAATTTAGGCTTCAACTCAGTTATTGCCTCCAATAATGATTTCCTAATTATATAAAAAGAGATTAGCATTTTATCTGATTTTATATTGATAAACCAATCACTTATGTATTTCTCAACATTATTTACCATTATGTTTTTATAAATGTTTTTATGATTCCCAACTTCCTTCTTCAATATATTGACAAACGTTATTTTGCCATCCCCATTCAGGTTCTTTTTGATTTATCATTTCTACATCAAAATTACAACAATCAAATTCTTGAAATTTTTCTCTTGTTTTAGAATTTGCAACATGTATTTTCAAATAATAACTCCCTTTATAAAGTTGTAATTTATTAAATTCATAAGTCATCCTATTTATTCCATTTTTACGGCAAATAGGACTATCCTTATCAAAAATATAAGAATACAGCACTGCTTTATTTAGATAATCAAATATTTGAAATGAAAAAGAAAAGTTTTCATAATTGGCTACAGGCATATTAATTTCAAAATTAATTTTCAAGGGCTTCATATTAGCATGTAAAGTTCCTCCTTCGGAAGTTATAAGCTCAACACGAGTGACTGAAGGAACACTGAATAATTCTTTTTGCTCAAATATACTTTCTTTAGTATTCATTGAAGAATAAATTGCAATCGCTTTATTAGTCTCCTCAATTGCTATTATCTTGCCGTTAGAGAGCACAATAGTTCTTGTTGCGAGAGTACTTATTGCACTCAAGTCGTGACTCACAAACAAAACCGTTCTACCGCCTGTTCTAGAAATATCCTGCATTTTTCCAATGGCTTTTTTCTGGAACTCTGCATCTCCTACGGCCAAAACCTCATCAATAATCAAAATTTCAGGTTCTAGGAATGCAGCTACAGCAAAAGCCAAACGTACGGTCATCCCGCTACTGTAGCGTTTTACAGGCGTATCAATATAGCGCTGACAACCAGAAAAATCTATGATTTCATCCAGTTTTGAGGTGATTTCTTTTTTAGTCATGCCCAGGATAGACCCATTCAGGTAAATATTTTCCCTGCCGGTCATTTCCCCGTTAAATCCAGTACCTACTTCAAGCAAAGAAGCCACACGACCACCAAACTTAATATTCCCTGTAGTGGGTGCCGTAACGCGGGATAATATTTTCAATAAAGTAGATTTTCCCGCACCATTTTTACCAATAATCCCTAAAACTTCTCCACGTTCCACTTCGAAGTTAATGTCTTGCAATGCCCAAACATAATCACTCTCGCCCTTAGTACTGCGGTCATTAGTATCTCCTATTTTCAAGTAGGGATTTTCTTTACCACGTATTTGATGCCACCATCTGTTCAAATCATGACTCAACGTACCAGTGCCTACTTGCCCCAAGCGGTATTGCTTAGAAATGTTTTCGGCTTTTAATATAATATCTTTCAATGGAGGTATAATTGGTTAACTGTTTATTCGGTTAATCGTGTAATCAATAATAATAAATTTAAACTGTGTCTATAAAACTCTTCTCCGTTCTGTTAAATATGAGCACTCCTACAAAAAACACCACTACAGTAACTAAAAAAGTATAACCTAATCCTAAAATAGAAATGTGTCCAACATTTAATAACATATAACGAGTCGTTTCTATAACATAGGCCAAGGGATTGTACTCCACAAGCCATCCATAAGTAGGCAATTTTTCTTTGATTAATGCCATAGGATACATCACGGCTGATAAATACATCAACAGTTGCACGCCAAAGCCAATCAGATTACTAAAATCTCGGTATTTCGTAACCAAGGAAGAGATTAGCATTCCTAATCCCAATCCTAAAATACCCATCATAGCAATCAGTAACGGAAAAAATAAAGCGGCAACATTCATTTCTATTGCAGCACCTTGAATATAATAATAGAGGTAAAAACAAATAAAGATAAAAAACTGTATCCCAAATTTTAACAAATTAGAAACAACTATAGAGAGCGGTACTATAATACGTGGAAAATATACTTTACCAAAAATTCCTGCATTACTTCTGAACGTATCGGAGGTTCCATTTAAACAAGCCGTAAAATAATTCCAAATGGTAATTCCTGCCAAATTGAATAAAAAAGGAGGTACACTACCCGTACTGATACCAGCAACGTTATTAAAAATAATAGTAAACGTAATCGAGGTAAACAACGGCTGAATTAAGTACCATAGTGGTCCCAAAACCGTTTGTTTATATACCGTCACTACATCTCTTTTTACAAAAAGCAGCAGCAAATCACGGTATTGCCAAACTTCCTTAAGGTTCAGCGAAAAGAATTTATTTTTAGGTGTTATTTCAAACAGCCACGTGGTATTGGTTTGTTCGGGTTGGTCCATTGGTTTATGCTAAAATCCTATCGTTAATTTTGTCTTTTCGAGCATGTCATCTCGAGCGGGGTCGAGAGACAAAAGCTATTTTACTCTACTAACTAAACGGTATCATTACGAAGCAAATATAAATAATTTGTATTTGCTATTTCCTTAAAATAGCGACGCATTCTATTTATTCTTGAATATTATCTACTAGGGCTACATGACCTAAGATTCACGACAAAAACAAACCTTTTGGATACGCTTCGCTGCTCTAACTAACAGTTTTGAGGTAAAGCCAATCTGTTGCAAGAGTTATTTTCAGCGAATATACTATTACATTACAAATAACACCAACAATTAACAAGCTATCGACAACTTTGATACACAACAAGCTTATTCATCTATTTTTTGGCAGAATCTTCTGAGCCCTTTTACCGATTTTTTATACTTTTTAGAAATTATTTTCTCTTGAGAACCAGGAAGCAACTTTTTATCGAAAGAATTTTAATTGTGGTTTAAATCCAATATATTTACGTACTGATTAAATTAAAATAAGCTTTTTAAAGCCATTACACAGACACTTCGGGCGAACTGAAGGTAGTAGCAGCAAAATACTATCGAAACTCAAAACACACAATGGAAAAATACGTAAGACAATTAATCTCAATAGAATTTGAAGACAAAAAAGACGTCTTTAGTGGTTTTCTTATCGATTGGACTGAAGATTGGATTTTATTAAAAAATAATCCTGTAGATTTTATAATTGATGGCTACACGATACTAAAGAACAAAAATGTAAAGTCAATTATTCAGGACAAAGATCATGAATTCACAGAAAGAGTAATCAAACTTAAGGGTCTTAAAACAAGCGCAGAGGAAATAATACCTCTTAAAGATTTGTATTCAATTATAACCTTTGTAGCGAATAAGTATGAAATTTTTCAGATTACAAAAAAGTCAGATAAAGCGGTTTATCTCGGCAAACTGATAGACCTAGACGAGAAAGAACTAGTAATAGATTTTTTAGGAACCGAAGGTAAATTTGACGGCGAAATGAGTTTTAAGCAAAACAAAATAAGAGTTATAGAATTTGATACTGACTATATCAATTCTTTAAAACTAATTGTTGACGAAGAAAAGAAAAAATAATGGACTGCTACTAATGGATATAATTATTCATAACGTCAGTTCGAGTGATTTTATCCCGAAGTATCGAGAATAAGATTGGATCAAGAACAAGAAAATTATAAGTAAAAACTAATGACAAACTACAGGTCCAATAATAGTATCCTAACACACTAGTTATTTCTTTTTTGTTTCTTCATACGCTGTAAGAATAATAGTGCTGATCCGTTTAAAATTCTCAACAAACGTCAAAAATCTTTAAGCAATCCCCGTGCAATGACTATTTTCATAATTTCATTCGTTCCGGCATAAATACGTGCCACACGATTATCGGCGTACATACGCGCAATTGGATAGTCCCATATATAACCATAACCGCCAAACAATTGCAAACAGGCATCAACAACTTGACCGCACATGTCGGTTGCCGAATATTTAATCATCGAAGCACTTTCAGTTGTTAATTGATGATCAACTAATAATTCGATACATCGATCTAAAAAAGCCTGATGTATTTGCATTTGGGTTGTGCATTCTGCCAGTTTAAATTGGGAGTTTTGAAATCCTGAAATAGGAGTCTCAAAAGCGGTTCGCTGCTTTGTATAAGTGATGGTATTTTCGATAGCACCCTCAGCAGTTGCGACTGCCATAATCCCAACTGTCAATCGCTCCCGAGCCAATTCTTGCATCATAATTTTAAACCCCGCTTTTTCGTCTCCAAGTCTGTTCTCTTTTGGAACTCTTACATTATCAAAAAACAACTCGGCCGTATCTTGGGATTTCATTCCGATTTTTTTGAAGGGAACCCCTTTATGAAACCCTTCCATAGTCGATTCTAAAATAAGCAAGGTAACGCCTTCCTCATCCGTATTGTGATTAGTTTTTACGGCAACTATTGCCATATCACACATAAAACCGTTAGTTATAAAGGTCTTTTGACCATTTACCAGATAATGATCTCCTTTATCTTCGGCCGTTGTCCGTAGTGCTTTCAAATCACTCCCGCAATTAGGCTCTGTCATTCCTATAGCAGTAATAATTTCCCCTTTGGCCATTAGCGGTAAATACTTTTGTTTTTGTGCTTCAGTTCCATAATACAATAAATAAGGCGCTACAATATCAGAATGCAATGAAAACCCGGGACCTGTTATTCCTTTTTTGGCAAACGCTTCAATTAGTAAGGCATTAAAAGTAAAATCCAATCCTCCGCCTCCATATATTTCTGGTATATCCAAACACAGTAATCCTAATTCCCCCGCTCGTTTCCATATTTCACGAGATACCATACCATTTTTCTCCCATTCATCTAAATGATCCATAATATCATTTGAAATAAATTCTTGAATCATCTCTTGCATCATTTTATGCTCTTCAGTGGCATAAATCTTTCGTTCCATTAATACGTTTTGTAGCATTTTTATCATTTTTAGATTAGAGAATGCATGTGCTGATTCCAGTATTGGAAAAATTCAAGGTGGTAGTATACAGTAATCTTGCGAACAATTTTTGTCTCCTAAAGTTACATAATTTTTGTTTTAAAAATGCTTCAATAAATAAATCAGAAATTTGTCTTGCCCTGAAATAGCTTTACACTAACAAAGAGTCTTTGAAAAACTAAAATGTGGTATTAGGAAATGTCAGGGTATGTATGTATCCAAAATAGGAACACCACATAACCAATAAAACATAAATACAAGCAAGATTAAATATGCATAAGATCAAAACCAAATACTATCAATAAAGGAATTTTGCGCACTTGAAATTGTATAAAATCCAATAAAGAGAAATAATGCTGTTATTTTCAGCATTATTTTTGAAGATTGAATATAAAAAAGTAAAATTATTCAATATAATACTCCGCATTTTCTGCGTTCACAATATCAATAGGCAAAAGAATCATTTCTGGAATTTCTTTCTGAAAGAGAAAATGTTCCACTAAAGAAGTAATTCCCAGATACGCTTGTCTTTTCTGATTTTGATGAATCATAAAATCAATTACACCTTGATTCAAATAAGTAACATTTTCATCTATCAAATCATAACCGACTACTCCAATTTTTTTACGTTTAAATGCACTAATTACCTTAGCAATTTGATACGCTTTAGAGGTGGTAATAAAGATACCTGACAAATCAGGGTTTTCATTCAGGAAAGTATTGAAATTAAGTTCAACATTTGGATTTTTTAATTTTAGAGTGGTAATCGTGTATGCAGAATTTTCTTTCTCGTCAAAATAAGTTCTAAAACCCCGTTCCTTTTCCTGCATGTGAATTGCATTTTTGTAGGTTTCATCAATATGAACAATAGCAATTTGACCATTATCAGTAATTGAATCCAATAATTTTGCCGCCACTCTCCCACTTCGGAATAAATCTTGACCAACGAAACTTTTTACAAAACTGGATTCGACTTGGTTATTAAACGTGTTCACTATGATGTTTAACGAATTATATTCTTCAATAACATCTACAGTTTCTTTATGGAATAAAGGCGCTAACAAAACCGCATCAGGAGATAAATTTAATACAGCTTCATTCGTTTTTAAAAAGGATTTCTTTTTTTCCGGATTAAAATAAAAGGTTTCAATAACCAAATTATAGGCTTTGAATTCTTTCACCGCATCATCAATACCATTCAGGCAAGGACGCCAATACGGATCAATTTCGGGATCTGGAAGTACAATACAAATGCGATAAATTTTATTGTTCTTTAAATTCCTGGCAATAAGATTTGGTTCGTAGTCAATTACTTTTAAAACTTCGTTAACTTTATCTAAAGCTGCTGGTGACACTTTTCCTCTTTTATGCAAGACTCTGTCAACAGTTCCTTTTGAAACGCCGGCTAATTTAGCAATATCCTTTATTGTATATTTTTTATCCATAATGAGCAAATATATAAAAACTTTGGTTTATTTTTTTTTGTAAGACTTAATCAACAAAAGAGAATGTAGTTAAAGGAGCGATATTCTTTTATTTTAAATCACAATCTGTTTACAAGAGTCTCTTTTTTATATAATTTAAAAATGTGCTCGACAACATAAACAAAGTGTGTTCGAGCACATTTATTGTTTTTTACTTGCTTTATTAGAATTTAATCTATAGTTTCGTAAAGTAAAGACCAAATAAATAGTTAGCATTACAAATAAAATTCACTGTAAAGTTCAATATTACAGCGTTTTAACACCTATAAAAAGTGAAAGAAATTATATCATTAGCTCCTGGACGAATTTGCCTCTTTGGAGATCATCAAGATTATTTAGGTTTACCGGTGATTGCATGTGCGATTAATAGAAATATAAAATTAACCGCAGTGCAAAATGACACTGAAGTTTTTAGACTAAACATGGACGATATAAATGAAGTTAGAGTCATTGATATTCACGCTACCTTTTCGGAATTAGCGCCTCGGGATTATTTTGCCTCTTCCCTAAGGGTTTTGAGAAGACAGGGCTGCATCCCAACTTTAGGATACGACATTACCATAAAAGGAGATATTCCTATCAATTCCGGAACTTCAAGTTCATCCGCTTTGCTATTGGCTTGGATTAATTTTTTGATTACCGCTTTTGGAGTTGATGCCGAAGTTACTCCGGAATTTATTGCAAAAATGGGGTATGCTTCTGAAGTTTTAGAGCACGGAGAACCCGGCGGAATGATGGATCATTACAGCATCGGAGTGGGCAATATTGTGCACATCAATACCAAAGATCCTTTTTCATACACCATCATTGGAACCGAGCTAAAAGGCTTAATAACAGGTGTTTCCGGAGTACCCAAAGAAACAATTGGTTTGATTGGAGAATTAAAAGGAAATGCCTTAATAGCTATTGCTATTATTAAACAAAATTTTAAAAATTTTGATTTAAACACATCCGAAATAGAAGATTTAGATAAATATCACAATTACTTACCGGATCGATTGGTTCCTTATTTTGAAGGGGCCATCAAGAATTACCACTATACAAAAGAGGCTTTAAAAGAATTTGAAAAACCAACCCCAGACTTAAAGAAGATAGGTGCTTTAATGAATCAACATCACGCTGTTTTAAGAGATTTATTAAAAATAACAGTCCCTAAAATTGACGCGATGATCAATGCCGCATTAAAAGCTGGAGCGTATGGCGCAAAAATAGTGGGTTCAGGTGGCGGAGGAAGTATTGTAGTGCTGGCTGAACCGGGAAATGAAGCTCCTGTAGTGGCAGCAATACTTGCAGCAGGCGCAATAGAAGCCTATACCGTAACCGTTGATCCTGGAGTGAGAATACTAGAAAACAGTAAAATTTTAAAGAATTAAGTATGCATGACAATCTAATTATTTTGGCTGGTGGCACATCTTCCCGAATGAAAAAACAAGTTACAGTGGCTAATTTGAGTGAAGAAGAAATTGCGCAAGCGAATGAAAGAAGTAAAGGATTAATTGGCGTTGGACCAAACGGAAGACCATTATTGGATTTCCTTTTATTAAATGCAAAAAAAGCAGGGTATAAAAACATTTATATTATTATTGGGGAACAAGGAGACTTATTCAAAGAGTTTTACGGAAGCAAAAACAGCAACAATGATTTCAATGGCTTAACGATTTCCTTTGCAACGCAATACATTCCCGAAGGGAGAATAAAGCCATTTGGTACCGCTGATGCCTTATTCCAAGCTACTGAGCAATATCCTGAATTGAATTCTCAAGAATATACTGTTTGCAATAGCGATAATTTATATTCTACCGAAGCCTTATATGCACTTAGGGAAACCACTAGTCCAAATGCATTTATCAGTTATAACCGGGATGCATTGGAGTTTCCGTTAGATCGAATTTCTCGTTTTGCCATTGCCAAGCTTAGTGTAAACAATCAATTATTAGATATTCTAGAAAAACCAACTGCAGACGTTTTAGAAAGCTACAAAGATGCCGAAGGAAAATTGAGAGTGAGCATGAACGCTTTTAAATTTAACGGAGCGCTTTTATACCCGTATCTGAAAAACTGTCCCGTTCATCCAGAAAGAGACGAAAAAGAATTACCAACAGTACTTTTGAACGCACTAAAAGAGCATCCTGAGACCACATTAGGAATTCCGTTCTCTGAACATGTTCCAGATTTAACAGCAAAAGAAGACATTGCCGAGGTAAAAGCCTATTTAAAAAAATACTATCCAGTACTCAACTGGGAATTGTAAAACCTATAAACAATTAACATGTCACAAAGTAAAAGCACCATAAATAATAAACCTGGGAATACATTAATTCCAATGGTTATTCTAACCACATTATTTTTCATTTTAGGATTTGTAACTTGGTTGAATGGTCCACTAATTCCATTTTTTGAATTAGCGTGTGAATTGTCTCCATCACAGGCTTATTTTGTGGCTTTTGCCTTTTACATTGCTTATTTTGTAATGGCGATTCCTTCCTCTTGGGTTATAGAAAAAGTAGGTTATAAAAACGGTGTTTCGGTAGGATTAGTAGTAATTGCTTTTGGAGCATTTATGTTTTACCCCGCAGCCGAAGTACGCACTTTCCTTCTATTTCTGGTGGCTTTATTTGTTATGGGGACTGGTTTGGCAATTTTGCAAACGGCGGCAAATCCTTATGTAGTTGTTATTGGTCCCAGAGAAAGTGCTGCAGCACGAATTAGTGTGTTAGGGATTGCCAATAAATTAGCAGGATTTATTGCGCCGCTGGTATTGACAGCTTTGGTGCTGTCAAATATGCAGGAGTACACGGCCGATAAAATTGCCGTGCTGGATTATGCCAATAAATCTGCCGTCTTAGATTCCCTTGCGCTACAATTACAGACTCCGTATTTGTATATGGGAGCTATTATTCTTGTCTTGGCCGCTTTAGTCAAACTATCTCCGTTACCGGAAATTGATCTGGATGAAGATGGGAAAGTATTAAATCAAAGCGTTTTTAAACAGATTGTAAATGCTTTTAAATATCCTCAATTAGTTTTAGGTGTAATCACCTTGATGTTATACTTGGCTGCCGAGGTTTTAGCTGGAGATTCAATTGGTGGTTTCGGAAAACAATTAGGCGTATATGGTGAAAATGGTAATTTTTATTTAAAACTAACTTCATTTACCATGACCGCAATGGTAATAGGATATATTTTAGGAATTACATTAATACCAAAATATGTTTCGCAGGTGACGGCACTAAAAGCTTCAGGAATTCTGGGATTAATTTTAGTTTTAATAATTGTCTCGATTTCCCCTACTATAATGATTCCTTTACCTGGGATACCGGCTTTGCCTTTAGTTATTATTTTAGTCGCTCTTTTAGGTCTTGCCAATGCACTTTGTTGGCCTGCAATATGGCCAATGGCGCTTCAAGATTTGGGCGGATATACTAAAATAGCCAGTGCCATATTGATTATGGGTATTATTGGAGGTGCAATTTTCCCATTGCTTTATGGTTATTTGGTAGAAACTATCAACTTGGCAAATGAAGCCAATGGTGTTGCAGAAACAGCAAAAAGTGGGAATCAAATTGCGTATTTAATTTTAGTGCCTTCTTATTTGATGATTATATTTTATGCTTTTAAAGGGCACAAATACCGAAGCTGGTCCAGAAGACAATACGTATTAAGTGAGAAATAATTTTTTTAAAAATAACTGACAATGTTAAAAAGTAGTATAGATAAGGCGACAGGTTTCGAAAAAAGATTCGAAAATATTGGCACAGTAGTTTTTGAAAATTCAATTGTGGCATCTAAAGCGGTTGCGCAACAAATAGCAACACTTATCAAGTCAAAACAAGAGAATCAGGAATCCTGCATATTAGGCTTGGCAACAGGGTCTTCGCCCAAAGGATTGTATGCTGAATTAGTACGCCTGCATAAAGAAGAAGGTCTGAGTTTCAAAAATGTAATTACATTCAACTTAGACGAATATTACCCAATGGAACCGGATTCTATAAACAGCTATGTGCGATTTATGAAAGAATTACTATTGGATCAAGTGGATATCCTACCAGAAAATTATCATATTCCGGATGGAACGTTATCCAAAGAGGAAATTGCGGATTATTGTGCTAATTATGAAGCCAAAATAGAAGCTTTGGGTGGCATTGATTTGCAGATTTTAGGAATTGGCGGAAACGGTCATATTGGGTTCAATGAATCTGGTTCTTTACAGAATTCAAAAACAAGATTGGTGGCATTAGATCACATTACCAGAGTGGCGGCAAGTGGCGATTTTTCTGGATTGGGCAACACACCCAGAACAGCAATCACGCTTGGAGTTAAAAAAATAATGGAAGCCAAACAAGTGATCCTAATGGCTTGGGGCGAAGGAAAATCGAGCATCATTAAAGCTTCTGTTGAAGGAACCATAACCAATCAAATTCCTGCATCCTTTTTGCAAGAGCACAATAATGCTGTTTTTGTTTTAGATAAAGAAGCTTCTTCAAAACTAACACGAATTAATAGGCCTTGGTTAGTGGAGAAAATTGTTTGGACAGATCGATTGACCAGAAAAGCAGTATTAGGGTTAGCACTTGATTTAAAGAAACCTATTTTGATGCCTACGGATGCAGATTATATTGAGAACGGAATGAGTGATTTACTGGCTGATTCAGGTCCAGCGTACGACATCAACATCAAAATATTCAACAAATTACAAAATACAATTACCGGATGGCCGGGAGGAAAACCAAATGCTGATGACTCCAATAGACCCGAAAGAGCGGAACCGGCTAGAAAGAGAGTACTGATTTTTAGTCCGCATCCAGATGATGATATTATCAGTATGGGAGGAACTTTTATGCGATTGCAACAACAAGGGCATGAAGTGCATGTGGCCTACCAAACCTCTGGAAATATTGCTGTTGCTGATGATGAGGCACTACGATTTGCCAGATTTGTTTGTGATTACAATGAAAAATTTGGAATAAAAAGTAGTGAAGCAGAGGATATTTATAAAAAATCGATAGCATTTCTTAAAAACAAAAAAGCAAGTGAAATAGACATTCCTGAAGTGCGCTATTTGAAAGGGTTGATTCGAAAAGGAGAAGCGCGATCGACCAGTAATTTCGTTGGTTTGTCAGATGAGCAAATTCACTTTATGGAACTGCCTTTCTATGAAACAGGAACGATTGAGAAAAAACCTTTGGGAGAAATAGACATCCAGTTTACCATGGATCTTATCGAGAAAATACAACCACACCAAATATATGCCGCAGGTGATTTAGCGGATCCGCATGGAACGCATAAAGTATGTTTGGATGCCATTTTTGAAGCAGTAAAACGATTGAAATCAAAAGATTTTATGAAAGATTGCTGGGTTTGGCTGTACAGAGGCGCCTGGCAGGAATGGGGAATCGACGAAATTGAAATGGCTGTACCCATGAGTCCGGATCAGGTATTAGATAAAAGACACGGAATTTTCAAGCATCAATCTCAAAAAGATGGCGTTGTATTTCAAGGGTCTGATGCAAGAGAATTTTGGCAAAGAGCGGAAGATAGAAATGGAGAAACAGCAGCGTTATATGTACAATTAGGATTGTCAAATTATGCTGCGATGGAGGCTTTTGTCAGATGGAAATATTAGAATCTATCTTAATTTCTACTATTCTCGCAAAATTTTGAAACGCTCCAAAGAACAACAAATTTAAAAAGGAAGAATGAGTACTTTAAACACAACCAAATGAAATCATTCTGCTTCGGAGTTGCTTTTTTACTCTTTTTTCAATAGTACAGAAACCAGTTAGGAATAAAATTTAGATGTATAAAAAAGGCTGCCCTTTCGGACAGCCTCTTTTTATTTAACATATTTAGACTAAAATAGTAACCTGTTGGGTGCAATTATTATTCTTTTTCTTTAAAATAATTAGCGCCCCACATATCATATCTTTTTTTCATTGTCTCAATTTTAGTTTGAAAAGAAGGCCAATTTTTATTTTCCTTTGGTGACCATAACACTTCGCTAAGGGCACTCAAACGTGGGAAAATCATATATTCTACTTTGGCTGTATTAGTCATATATTCTGTCCACACATTTCCTTGGGCACCCATTACATATTTAGCTTGTTGCGCATTCAATTCTTTAGGAATAGGCTCATAACTGTATATTTTTTCCAATGAGGTAAAACCGCCAATAGTAACTTCTTTTTCATTTTTTGTTTGGGAATGATCCAGATAAACGTGGCTTCCCGGAGTCATAATCACCTGATGATTTTCTTTGGCTGCCGCTATTCCGCCAGCTTCACCTCTCCAGCTCATAACAATTGCATTTGGAGCCAGACCACCTTCTAATATTTCGTCCCAACCTATTAAGGTTCTTCCGTTTTTATTAATGTATTTTTCCATGCGTTGGATAAAATAGCTTTGAAGTTCGTGCTCATCCTTCAAGCCTTTTTCTTTTATCAGCTGCTGACAAAACTCGCTTCTTTTCCAGGCATCTTTAGGAGATTCATCCCCACCAACATGGATATATTTTGAAGGAAACAGCGCCATTATCTCATCAAGAACATCTTCAAGAAAGTTGAAAGTATATTCGGTTGGAGCATACACATCGGTAAAAACACCCCACGTTTCCTGAACCAGTTTTACCCTGCCATTTGCTAGTTCCTGCTTACTTTTTTCAGAAATCATAGCATCTGGTATAACTGTTTTTTCATTTGGAAAACAACTCAACATCGGATAAGCGGCAATAGCGGCACTACTATGTCCCGGCATTTCAATTTCTGGAATTACCGTAATAAATCGGTCAGAAGCATACTTCACAATATCTTTTACTTCCTCTTGGGTATAAAAACCTTCTTCGGGTGTATTGTCACTTCCTTTACCCGGATACCTTCCTATGATAGATCCATTTCTTTTAGAACCTACTTCAGTAAGTCTGGGATATTTTTTTATTTCAATTCTCCAACCTTGATCTTCGGTCAGGTGCCAATGGAAATAATTCATTTTATGCAAGGCTAGGTAATCAATATACTTTTTAACGAATGAAACCGGGAAAAAATGACGACTTACATCCAACATCGAACCTCTATAGGCAAAACGTGGTTCATCTTTTACCTGTACCAAAGCAATCTTTAGACTATTGCTTTTCTCTGTAGGAAGCAGTTGAATTAGTGTTTGCATACCATAAAAAGTTCCTTGATTTGAATTCCCTTCAATCAATACGACGTCCTTATCCGATTTTAAACTATAACCTTCCCCTTTAAGCCCATCAATATTTTGAATACTTTTCAAAACAATACTGTTCTTAGAAGCTTTTTGAACTACTGCTAATTCAAATCCATAATACTCTAATAAATATGTATTGAAGAACGCTGCCGTAGCTTTATCTCCTTTGTTAGCAACCACCAAGCTTGTTTTTGGGCTAATAACAAAACTACCCGTATTAGTAACAACTTCGGCTGGCTGAGGAA
The DNA here is from genome assembly GCF_048286755.1 of Flavobacterium labens. Lineage (NCBI taxonomy): Bacteria > Pseudomonadati > Bacteroidota > Flavobacteriia > Flavobacteriales > Flavobacteriaceae > Flavobacterium > Flavobacterium labens. The sequence continues at coordinate 348,629 of NZ_JBLVPL010000002.1, forward strand.
TGATTTTTACTTCTTGAGCAAATGAGAATGTGCTACATAAAAGAAGCGAAAAGAAAAATGACTTTATCATATTTACGTCTTTCAATTAATATTAATTATTTTTATTCTTTCAAATTTCACAAAATTCTTACCTGCTTATGTTTAAGAAACAATTTCTAAATTAGTTTATTGTTGGCAAATTAGCAAAAACTAGATGAATATTTTTTTCTTCAACCATTCCTGACCTTTATACAATTATACAATGCTATAGGTTTATCTAATTTTAGTTTTAAGAGGGTTATTTATCTTAAACTACCTACTATCTTTTTTAAAGCTATTAATAGCTAAAATTGAAACTTAAGACAGATATAAAAGTATTTATTCAACGTACAAAAGAGAGTAATACATAGTGTATTACCCTCTTTTTTTTTAACTAATCGGTATTTATTTCTTATTTAGAAAACTCTAATCCTTTTAATTTTTGCCAACCGCCACGAGTGAAATCAGGAATTTCAACTGGTGCAGAATTGTTATCCAAAGAAATTTCTGTAAGAGGAGCAAGACAGGACCATTCTGCCAGATCATACACATCCATATCTAATGGGAGTCCGTTTTGTAAACAATAAATCAAACGGTAATCCATTATAAAGTCCATCCCGCCATGACCGCCAACTTTTTTGGCTTTTTCCTCTATTCCAGCTACAATTGGGTGTTTGTATTTTTCCATTAAAGCTTTTTTCACATCAGCAGGAACAAAACTGTGAGCATTCAATTTTTCATGATTTGGTGTAATATCTGAACCTACAGATTTAGAATCCAAAGCATAACCTTCTAAAGGATATTTATTGGCAAAACCCTTTGTTCCGCTAAGTTGATACATACGGCTGTATGGACGCGGTGAAGTCACATCATGCTGAATTTGGATTGTTTTTCCTTTTTCGGTACGAATCATTGTCATGGTATGATCTCCATTTCTAAAGTCAGTAACTTCTATTCCTGATTTTTCTTTAATGTAAGCAGGATTACCAACGGCTTTAGTATCCATAGAAACCAAAAAATTCATTTTGTCACCACGATGAATATTCAATGCTTGACACGCTGGTCCCATTCCATGGGTTGCATAAATATCACCACGGTGTTTTCTATTGTAATCCATACGCCAGTTATTCCAGTACTCGCCCCAGAAAGGCTGAAGTCCGTGGATATAAGCCCCTTCGGCATGCATAATTTCTCCAAACAATCCTTGTTGAGCCATATTTAATGTCGTCAATTCGAAGAAGTCATACACACAATTTTCAAGCTGCATGCAATGCTTACGAGTTTTTTCGGAAGTATTAATCAAATCCCAAATTTCTTCCATAGTCATGGCTCCTGGAACTTCAATGGCTACGTTTTTACCATCTTTCATGGCTTGAACGCCAATTTTTGCATGGTTTTTCCAATCTGTTGCTACATACACAAGATCTACATTAGGAAGTGCCGTTACTTTTCTCCAAGCATTTTCATCTCCAAAAAATTCTTTCGCTTTTGGAAGTCCTGCTTTAGTAAGAATTTCATTTGCCGATTTCGTGTTAGTTTCTAGCATATCGCACAATGCAATAATTTCAACTCCCGGAATATGGGTCATACGTTCTACCGCACCCGGACCACGCATTCCTAAACCGATGAAGGCGATACGAACCGTAGGAATGGGAGCTGTAGCAAGACGCAAAACATCCGTTTGTCCTTTAGCACGTTTTGGAGCTGGGGTTTTAATCATTTGAGCCGATACATTTGCCCATCCTAAAAAAAGAAAGGAAATAAGTAGCACTTTAAAAATACTAGTTTTCATAATTTTATTTATTTATTAAAAAAAGGAGGATAATCAAGCTGTAGATTACCCATTCTGCAATACTTTATTATTATTTTTAGCTTAAACCGTGAGGACTCTTTACGGTAATGCATTAAAATCAATATTAGGTTTTTTCTGATGTAATGGTCTTGTAAAAACGCTTTGTGCTTTGGTAAAATTATTAAAAAAGCCTCCATTTTTCAAATAGAATGATTCGTTATTTAGCAAGCCACCGGAATAATCCATACGGTATCCTATAGTACCCGTGTTGTCTGTTGTGAATTTTGCGGAGTTAATCTCTGTCCAATTTCCGTTAGCGTCACAATACCATTGATTACTTAATAATACTTCGCGAGATTTATTTCCTTGTTCCGGAGAAAAATTTTCTAAGAACGAATGAAATCGTTTTAAATAAGTATTAGTTTCCGGACGATTAAAGCTGGCTATTAATTGCCATTGGTTTAATTCGGGTGCAAAAAAGTAAGCGGTATAGGTTGTTGAATTGTCGTTTTGAGGAACTCCACGGAGTAAAAATTTATACGTATTTCCTGCAATCCAATTGTACTTCAAATAACTTTGTCCACCGGAACCCTCATTGCCAAATTCTCCTGTTGTTACTCCTACTCCTTTTTTAAGAAGTTTAATTTTTTTAGAATCTGGAATAGTTGCTGGATCATCCGTTACAAATGGGCTCCAAACAGAGAACAATACCCTGCGCTCTGTATCCGAATTAACTTGAATACCAAAATAGCCTTCTGCAAATCCATTTGCCATATAATAAGAACCTATAATATCTTGGCCTGTTGGTACCGTAACTTCGTTGTAGTACCATTCAATAGTTGCATCTGTTGGCACTTGATAATTTAAGTGTACGGAAGGTCCTCTTCTTCCCCAATGATAAAAACTACCTTCGTCATTTTGAACAAATGCAATTTTGTCTTTAGCTATCGAACTGTTAATTGTTACGCTTGAAATAGAAGGAAAATTACTTTTATTCTTGCTGATTCCTTTTATTTTTAAAGCAACATAACCCGGCTCAGTAATTTCCCAACGTCCTATTTGGTAAGAATCTTTTTTGGTGTCGTTGAATTCAACTCTCTTGGATTCATTGTTAATGGTGAATTCTAAAGTTGATTTCCCAAGAACTACCAATGACTCCTTATTTATTGAGAATTGGAAAACTCCCGGTTCAGAAATTCGAAAATAAGCAATAAAATATTCTTCAGAATTGGTCCAATACTCGATTCCATTTTTTGTAATGGTTTCAACTTCTGCGAAGGGAGTTGAACTAAAAGCATTTCCACCAAGAGGCAAAGAAATTTTGGATATCATTTTAGAATCATCCCCACCAATTTCACTACTTCTGTCACTACCGCTACAAGAGGTTAGCGGAATCAATAATATGATTGCTAATAGTTTTGTAAAGAATCTTTTTTTCATCTCTAATTTTTTATACTTATTTCTGTTCAGTAATCACCTTTTCTGACACCTTTTATTTTTAACCAAATGGACGTTTTAACAACATCATTCTAACCTTCTATTATTGATTTTGGGTTAGTGTTCCTGGATAAGCATTTATTTCTGATTGAGGAATGTATTGTACCACGCGCAAACTTGATGCAGGAACATCTTCCATTGCAGGATGCGGTCCTGGATAACGACGTGTCATTGTTTGCCCGTTTCTATATACATCGTAGCCTCTATGAGCTTCAAAGGCTAATTCTAATTGACGTTCTTCATCAATAAGTTGGATCGCGTTGGCACTAGTTAATGAAGTATATCCAGCACCAGGAATTGATCTTTCTCTTACTATATTCAGATTGATACGGGCATTTGTGTAATCTCCTTTTTTAGCATATGCTTCTGCCATATTCAAATACATTTCTGCTAATCTTGAAATTGTTGGTGAATGAAGATGCGAATCATTATCCTGTAAAGAACATTTAGTGATATAGTACATTGGATATACACGGTTTAACAACATCATATAATCTTTTTCACCTATATACGTTTTTCCTTTATATACAATTGAATAACTATTTTCAGCAGCATTAACTTCTGTTAGATCGTATTTGTCCGTTCCAATATTAATGTAAAATGTACCGTCAGTATTGCGTTTAAGCGGTTGTTGCAGATAGTTATAACCCGTTTGTACTCCGCTTGTGTTATAAGAATCATGGATAAAACGAAATGCTTCTGTTTTATTTTTGGCGGCATCAGTCACATATTGAGGCTCAATAAATGCCCAACGCGCATCGTTTTTCTTACCTGCTTTACGTAGTAAATCTAAATATTTGGCACTGGCATACATTTCGCCCCAACCTTGACCTTGAATATTGGCATACATGCCACCAATACCATAATAATGATCAAAACCAGAGAACTCTGAAGCCACACGCTTAACAGCAAAAATGGTTTCGGTTTGTCCAGCAGCATCAGGAGCAAACGTGTTGTATTTCATAAAATCAGCTCTGCTAAGCAAATTGTAATTACCGCTCGCAATTACTTTATTAGCATATTCTATAGAAAGAGTAGCATATTCTTGATTTGGACTTTGGTACGTTCCGCTCATATACAAGTACACTCTTGATAGCATCGCTTGCGCTGCCTCTCTGGTTGCATAGGTAGCACTACGTTTTACTGTCATTAGCGTTTCTGCTTTTTTCAAATCATTTATAGCTTGTTGGTAACTATCTTTAATTGTGGATCTGTCTGGTAGACGTAAATTATCTATATCAGCAGGCAATCCGTTTACAATTGGCACTCCCAAATTAGATTCAGGGGATTGTGAATAAGGTCTGCCGTAGGTACGAGATAAATAAAAGTAAATCATTCCTCTTAAATAATAGGCTTCTCCCAATTGCTGATCCATTTGCACACTTTCTCCTTCAGTAATCTTTTTCATCAAATCACTTGATTGAGAAATAATTTTATAACTGTTGTTCCAAAAAACAGATAATCGACCATTATTTGGAATATGTTGATAAGAAATAAAGGAATAGAATGAATCCGTAGATGTTCCACGTATCATAATATTATCGCCAGGATATTCTCCTACTCGGTGCATAACATCTGACCATCCTTTAAGTTGTGCATAACAACCATTTAAAAGTACTTCGACAGCCGCTTCTTTATCTGCAAGAACTTTATCTTCAGTGTACGAATTAAATGGTTCTCTCTCTAGCTCACAAGAGTATAAGAAACTAATTGTAATAAATAATATAAATATCTTTTTCATGATTTATTTTTTTAAAGAGTAAGATTAAGACCTAATACAAATTTGCGTGTCTGTGGATATACTGATGTCGCAACTCCTGTAATTTGCCCGTTAGCAGGTGGTATCTCAGGATCAACTCCAGAGAATTTAGAAATGGTAAAAACGTTTTCTGCAGCTACAAATAGTCTAAGATTCGAAATATTGAAACGCTCAACATTTAAGTTATATCCTAAAGAAAGGCTTCTCATTTTTAGATACGTTCCTGATTCTAAAAAACGAGACGATGCTTTGTTTGAGTTACTTTTATTGTTATAACTCGCTTGAGGATGAGTAGCAATATCTCCCGGTTTTTCCCAACGGCTCCATCCGCTTTGCAGATTCATTTGGTTACGATCCGTATAGGCTCCATCTGAATCAAATTCTGCTCTGGCATAATTATAAATTTCACCACCCACTGAATAAGAGAACATGGCAGCAAGATCAAAATTCTTGTAATTCAAATTCGTTGAAAATCCACCAAAGAAAGAAGGAGTATACGCCCCCATAGCTATCGGTGTTTTTGAAGCTGCACTATAACTGAAGGTTTTAACGCGTTCTCCTGCTGCATTGGTTTCATACCACTGTGGTTTTCCTGTCTCTGGATCTACACCTGCCCATTCCGTAAGGTACCACGTATCTACATCTTTTCCTGGAGTCAACAGTTTATTGGCTGAACCGGCAATACCAGATCCATCTCCAACAATGATTTCTTTTCTTGTACCGTAAAGACTCGTAACCTTGTTTTTATTTGTGCCAATATTAGCATCAACAGACCATTTCCAATCTTCATTATTAATAATTTCAACATTAAGTGCAGCTTCAAAACCTTTGTTTCTTACAGCTCCTACGTTTTTCCAAATACTGGTAACTCCAATTACTCCTGGCAAAGGAACTTGATACAATAAACCAGAGGTGTCTTTATCATAATAGTCTAAAGTAAGGTTGAATCGTCTTAAAAACGAAATATCTAAACCAATTCCGGTTGTATACGTTTTTTCCCAACTTAAATCTGGATTCGCAATTTGAGAGATAAGAGCCCCCGGGTTTTCATTGTAACCTGTCGTTAAAGAATACAATGCATAATGTGGATAAAGACTGTTTGGTCTGTTTCCAACAGACCCGTAACTCGCTCTAAGTTTTAAGTTCGTAATATAATCCGCTTTAAAGAAGTCTTCATTATGAATATTCCATCCACCACTTACAGAGAAGAAATTTCCATATTGTGAATTAACCCCAAAATTGGAAGCCCCGTCGCGTCTTAAAGAAACTTGTGCTAAGTACTTATTATCATACGTATAATTTACATTAGACAATAATGATTGAACGGCCCATTGTGCTCTGCTTCCTTTTACTTTTTCAGGAATTGAGGCTACATCACCCACTATAAATCCCGGTGCAAATCCTGTAGCAATTCCTTCTGTGTTTTTAGAGTTGAATTCATTCCATTCATAACCTGCGATAGCATTAAAATCATGCTTACCGTATGATCTGTTGAATTTGAATAATTGATTCGTATACGCTCTATTATAAGAACTCATGTAGTCTTCCAGCCTACCGTTTACGGCTAAACCGCTGGAAGAACGTGGATCTGAATAGAACATAGAATTAGAATGTGAAAAGATATAGTTATTTACAGAAGCAAATGTTAACCAATCCATAAGTTTTATATCAAAGTCAAAATTACTTCTAACATCGTACGCTTGAGACTCACTGTAATCCCACTGTAAATCATACAAATAGTTAGAACCCGTTGTATTTACCCATGTTGGATTCGGTTGATTCCCCACCAAAGTGCCATCTTCTAAATACGGATTGTCCCAAGGCATATTGCCATACATTGCCCCCACAGAATGTTGCTTATTTAACACATCTCTGCGTGAAGCATTAATTTGGGGTTTTATTGTTAACCAATTATTTACTTTATAGCTGAATTTTAAGAGTATATTGTATCGGTTAAAATCATATCCTTTTATAGCAGCAGTTTCATCATACACCCCCAAAGAAACGTAGCTTTTAAAATTCTCATTACCTCCACTTATTGCCAGGTTATGATCTGTTGCTAAACCTGTTGTTGTGGCATTGTTCCACCAGTCAAAGTTTTTGTTTCTTAATTCCGGATTCCACCACCAAGCTGTTGAAAAGTCTTGTTTATTCGAAAACGAATCGTACAAATCGTACAATTCAGCCCCATTCATAATATCAAAATTACCTGTATTCAAAGTCGTAGCAGCCATTTTTGTAGAAAAACTAATAGTCGCTTTTCCAGATTTTCCACTTTTTGTTGTAACAACGATAACACCGTTTGCTCCTTGTGAACCGTAAACAGCTGTAGAAGCTGCATCCTTAAGTACCGTCAGACTTTCAATATCAGTAGGATTAATATTTCCGGCACTACTTCCTACAATAACTCCGTCAACTACCCATAATGGATCAGTACTACCGTTTACAGTAGTTTTTCCGCGAATGACTATTTTCCCTGAAGATCCTGGCTGACCAGATCCTGAAGTTACTTGAACCCCAGTAGCTTTACCCGACAATAAATTTTCGACAGAAGTAGTTGTTGCATCCGTAAGCTTCTTGTTACTAACAGTTTGCAACGACCCCGTAAGACTTTCTTTTTTAATCGTACTATAACCTACAATAACTACTTCATTTAATTTTTGACCCGTTTCTTTTAAAACAATTTTTAATGTTCCAACGCCAATGGTAACCTCTTGTTCTTCCATTCCAATGAATGAAACAACTAAAGTGTTGCTATTTCCCAACACTTCAATAGAAAAATTACCGTCAGCATCTGTCTGAACTCCTACCGTAGTGCCTTTGATAAGTACATTAGCTCCAGGAAGAGGTGCACCACTTTCATCAGTCACTTTTCCTTTTACAACTTTCTGAACCAATGATAAATTAATATCGTATGACGCAACCGTTTTTATTGTCGAAGCTGTGGAAACTTGAAAAGTTAAAGCTAATAAAGAAAGAAGCGTTAATTTAATTTCTTTGTGGGACAGATTGTTAATCACTAAATCCCTAGGTTTTTTTTGGGTTAATAATTTCATACTCTTGAAATGGTTTTTAGTTAATAATTGTTTGTTGGTTTATTCTGTTTTAAGTGTCGTATGTCTATTTTTAAATTAAGGAAAATGAACTCTAAAAATTTTGATTTATAATTTCTTAACATAGCTAATCTCTGTCTAAATCCACCATCTTTTTTTAATGCACATTGCTACATTTATCCTCTCATATAATCTTCAAAAACATCAAATTTTAATCTAATAAAAGAGGTGTTATTCTTTAACATGTGACGAAACTATAGATTATATTTTTATTAAACAAGGAAAAACACAAAAAATGTGCTCGAACACATAATATTTATGTTCTCGAGCACATAAATATTGCATGAAACGTTTTTTTAATAATAAAATTCTAATTTTTTAATAATAGAGCGCGCCTCAATTCCATCTCTTTTTTTTAGTAAAACAGGACATACTGATTAAATAATAAGAAATTCGGAATTTTTAAATCTAAAATTTGAAAATTCAACAGTAGTTCCATGTTATAGAATTAACATTTAATCTTAATTTTACGTTATTTAGTTTTGAATTAAACACAAAACAGATGCATCTTAGTCTTCAAATTTGGTTAGGAGAAAAGAAAAAAAAAGATAAAGAGATTTATTGAAATTTCTTTTAACTATATTTCGAAAAAAATTGTTCAAATACAGTTTTCTAGAAACACTAAATGCCGCATAAAATGATTCCAAAAATGAAAGAATATGAAGTACATTTAATCGAAAACAAACAATTGATTATCTCCGGAAATGGAGATGATATAATATGGAATAATGCTCAGATTTTGACTGATTTTTGTTCCCCATGGAATAACAAAAAAGAAACGAAAATTACATTTAAAGCACTTTGGGATCGAGAAAATTTATTTTTTAATTTTACTGTTTTAGATACCGAAATCCACATAGAAAAAAAGGATGACAGTTTTGAGAGTATTGGAAACTCCGATAGAGTTGAACTCTTTTTCAGAACTGATGATGCACTTAATCCCTATTATTGTTTAGAGATAGATACTTCTGGTCGAATAATGGATTTTATAGCGTATCCCAATAAGAATTTTGATTTCAATTGGAACTGGCCCAAGAATGATTTAGTAGTTAAATCATCTGCAAAAGCTAATTCTTTTATTGTAGAAGGATCAATAAGTATTGAATCTTTGAAAAGTTTTAATCTAGTAAAAAACAACAAGATAGAAACCGGTGTTTTTCGAGCTAAGTATATAAAGACCCAAAATGAATGTTTTGAACCTAACTGGATTACTTGGGTAAACCCAAATACAGAAACTCCAAATTTCCATATTGCTTCTTCCTTCGGTGTCTTTATCTTAAAAGAATAGAATAATACTACCTATCAAAAATTCTGAATCATCAATATCTACAGCATCAATAAGTAAAAGAACTATTTTCTAAACACTCAGAACCGAACACTTTTCATTAACTTTGCAGTATGTTAACATTCTTCAAATCAAAACCCATACTTAAAGATCTAATTCCAGATAATCATATTGATATCCACTCTCATTTGTTACCGGGTATAGATGATGGCGCAAAAAATTTTGGAGATACACTAAGACTAACTCAAGCACTTCAGGAAATAGGGATTTCGGAGTTTATTACGACCCCGCACATTATTCAACATGTTTGGGACAACACACATGAACAAATTCTGGAAAAGAAAGCCACAACAGTTTTAGAACTGGAAAAGAACAACATTACAGTTCCTTTTAATACGGCCGCAGAATATCTTATGGACGATCAGTTTGTCCAACTGTTCCAATCTCATAATTTATTGACTTTAAAAGACAACTACGTTCTGGTAGAAATGTCATATATAAACCCGCCAATTCAGTTATACTCTATACTATTTGATTTACAGGTGGCAGGTTACATTCCCGTATTGGCACATCCGGAACGGTACTTATTTTATCATAATAATTTTAAGGAATACCTTAAACTAAAAAGAGCTGGCTGTTTATTTCAGCTGAATTTATTATCGGTAGTTGGATATTATGGCGCTGCAATCAACAAAATTGCAGATCAATTATTACAAAAAGGAATGTATACCTACGTAGGTTCTGATGTACACCATGATAATCATGTTGCTGCCTTCAAACAAAAAATAAATCTGAAAGACAGTACTCCACTTAAAGAAGTAATAGCCAATAATCAATTTTTCAAATTGGGATAATCGTTGTTTTATAAATAAAAAAAGGGCCCAAAGTAATATTACTTTGGGCCCTTTTTTTATTTATTAAATGTCTTTGTTACTTATCTAACAACTCAAAAGTCGAATTCATACTTTTAAACTCAGGTACAATTTGTTTCATTTTAAGTACAATTTTGTCGTTATCAAAATGATTTGCAATACTTATAAGCTCTTCAATATCTGTACTTAAAACCTCAAACTCGTCTAAAATTTCTTCAGAAATCATAATTTTTTCATGATACGTTGGAAGTGTTTTTGAGGTATCATTCAATAATTCTTCATATAATTTCTCTCCTGGTCTCAATCCTACAATTTGTATTTTGATATCCTTGTCGGGAATAAAACCGGCTAGCTTAATCATCTTTCTAGCCAAATCAATAATTTTAACTGGTTTACCCATATCAAAAATATAAATCTCTCCACCATTACCCATGGCTCCGGCCTCTAAAACTAACTGACAAGCCTCAGGTATAGTCATAAAATACCTTATAATATCTGGATGTGTAATCGTAATAGGTCCGCCATTTGCAATTTGCTTAGTAAACAAAGGAACAACAGATCCGTTAGATCCTAAAACATTTCCAAAACGAGTGGTAATAAATTTAGTAGCATTCTTTTCACCGTTATTCTTACTTTTCAATTGTAAGGATTGCACATACTTTTCAGCAATTCTTTTGCTAGCTCCCATTACATTACTAGGATTTACTGCTTTGTCAGTAGATACCATTACAAATTTTTTGACTTTGTAAAGGCACGACAAATCGGCAATATTTTTAGTACCCTCTATATTGGTAAGAATAGCTTGAGAAGGATTTTCTTCCATCAAAGGGACATGCTTGTAAGCTGCTGCGTGAAAAACTACTTGAGGCTCATATTTTTTAAAAATGCTATTCATAGCTTCTTTATTCCTTACGTCAGCGATTACGGCATGCATTTTAGAACTAGACTCTAAGCCACTCATTTCAAGACACATGTGATGCAGTGGCGTTTCGGCCTGATCTAGAATAATAACAACCTTAGGACTAAAACCCAATACCTGGCGTACAATTTCACTACCTATGGATCCTGCCGCACCAGTGATTAAAACGGTTTTATCTTTTAATTGTTTAGAAATAGATTTGTTATCTAATACGATAGGTTTTCTTTCCAGTAAATCTTCAATTTGAATATTTTTTACTTTTTGGCTAATCTCTTTTTGATTCTCCCAATCGGAAATTAATGGTACAGTAAACACATTATAATTAAATTCCAAACACTGATCTACGATGATTAATTGCTCCTCTTTTGACAAACTTTTGTCAGCAATGATAACAGCTTGAGCGTTTACGGAACGCATTAATGGCGGTAATTTTTTCTTTTTAATCAAAATTGGCAAATCCAGCATACGCTTTGTTGCATTTTGATTATTCTTATCAACAAATCCAACAATTTTAAATCGGGAGGGTGTTTCAAATTTTAAAGCATTAGCTACCGATATAGCATTGGCATCTGTACCATAAATTATGGTTCTGATTAATTTATTCGTCCCTTGTTCTGAAAAATAGATCTCAAAAGTTTGTTTGATTATTACCCTATATAAAAATAATCCACAAAAGGAAAGTACTATGTTTATGAAAAAAGCAGTATTTAAAAATGCTTTCTCTCCATACAACAACTCGTATGCAAAATTAAAAAAAAGAAACAGGACTAAAACTGCCATTTGTGAAAACAAAAGCTTAACGGCATCAATATAAGAAGAGTGCCTGATAATCCCAGAATAGGTCCTAAACAACCAGAAAAAGAAAATATTTACACCAAACAAGGCCACTATAAACCTAAAGCTGTGTGGGGTAATAATATAATCTAACCCCGTACCTTTAAAAATAAGAATGGTAAAAAAGAACGACAGTACCAAAACCGAAAAATCCATCATAACAATGATCCATCTGGGAAGATAGCGCAAATTATGAATGCTGAACTTCAAGTTTTCTCTTGAAAAAAAATTTGGGTTTACTGATGATGAACCCGTGTTTTTAGTAGTATTCAAAATAGATATATTTTTAACTTTACTGCTTTTACTAAAGCAAAAATAACGATTAATAAATGGATAAAAGCAAACAATCAATTCAATTTTAAAATTGATTTATCAAAAAAAGCAAATTACAAAGTAATAGTCTATTTCCAAACTAGTTACTTTCTATTGTACAAATACTTTTAAAATAACACCTTTTATCCTGTCACAATCCGCTTCAGTCAGATTACAACCAGATGGCAAACAAAGTCCATTATCGAAAAGTGTTGACGCAATACCGTTTCCATAAAAGGGGTAGTTACAAAAAACAGGTTGCAAATGCATGGGTTTCCATAAAGGTCGGGATTCAATATTTTCCTCTCTCAGCGCTAATCGTAAAGTCTCCCGAGTGATGCCATTTGTTTCTATTGGATCTATTAGAATAGTATTTAACCAATAATTAGCTTCATAATTAGTGTTGGGCACTTCGTAAACGGTTACTCCTTTTATATCCCTGAATAATGCTACATAAAAATCATGTATCGCTCTTTTTAAACCGATATGATGGTCCAAAACTTCCATTTGCCCGCGACCGATACCTGCACATATATTGCTCATTCTATAATTAAATCCTATTTCACTGTGCTGATAATGTGGTGCATCATCTTTAGCTTGTGTAGCCAAAAAAATAGCTCTGTTTTTTAATGCCTCAGAAGTAGTTATAATAGCTCCACCTGCGGAGGTAGTTATAATTTTACTTCCATTAAAAGATAAAACGGCTATATCGCCAAAAGTACCACACTTTTGACCCTTATAACGGCTTCCCAAGGCTTCTGCACTGTCTTCAAGAATGGGAATACAGTATTTATCAGCGACTGCTCTTATAGCTTCTATTTGATACGGAGTGCCGTATAATTGTACAGCAATAATTACTTTTGGAGTAATACCTTTAGACATACTGTCTACAATGGCTTCTTCAAGCGCAATGGGACATAAATTCCAAGTTTTAAGCTCACTGTCAATAAAAACAGGAGTTGCACCTTGATATAAAATAGGATTCGCAGATGCTGAAAAAGTCATACTCTGACAAATTACAACATCTCCCGCCTGAACTCCTAAAAGTATTAATCCCAAATGAATAGCAGAAGTTCCTGAATTTAATACTGCAACATTATGTGAACCTAAATAGTTTTCTAAATTTTGTTCAAAATAATCTATGTTAGTCCCAACAGGAGCAATCCAATTGGAATCAAATGCTTCTTGGATGTATTTCTGTTCGTTGCCTCCCATATGAGGTGCTGAAAGCCAAATTTTATTTTTTTCCATCTTCTAGAAAATAAAATCTATGAGAGTTAATACTACTAAAGTAATAAAAAAAACCTCTATGATTCTGATTGTAATACCCTATTATTTTCACTATTAACTATACTATTTTTTAAAAAAAGTAAACCAAAGTGTTTTCAAAATAATTACCATATCACTACCAAAACTTTGGTTGTAATAATACGCTAGATTAAGTCGTACTTTATCAGGAAAAATAATACTGTCGTTATAAGCTAAAGGTGACTCCTTCTTTGCTAACAAGAATTCTTCTTTATTATATTTTAGCGAAGCTAAACTGGTTAATCCTGGCTTCAATTCTAATATTTTACGATTTTCACCTTCTAACAAATCATAGTAACCCGGTAAATCTGGTCTTGGACCCACCACACTCATATCCCCTTTTAAAATATTATAGAGTTGAGGCAATTCGTCTAGTTTATAATGTCGAAGTAGCTTCCCTATTTTAGAAATACGATAATCTTCTGAAGACGATGAAATTGAAATGGTACGGAACTTAAATATTTTAAATTTCTTGCCATATTGGCCAATACGCTCTTGGACAAAAATTCCATTCGTATGCGTATCGATAACTGCCAATAGCCAAGAAATCAATATAACCCAAAAAAATAAGATGAGAGTGAAGAAGGAAAAAAGAATATCAAAAAGACGTTTACTCATACCTCAAAAGTATTTTATTCTTGGTAAAAAACAAGCAAAAACGGATTAAGAATTCCCAATAACCATTTTACGAATAACGAAATTTCGAACAAGTAAATAAATAACTGTCAGTAGTAGTAAAAATCCACCTATAAAAAATAGTGTTAAATACCCATTGAAATCCATATAAACAACCAATGCATTTATCACTAATTGAAATCCCGCATAAATAAAAGCAACTAAGATGTGGGAATAGCCAACTTCATTAGCCAGATATTGATATAAGTGAGATCGGTGTGGCTGAAATATATTTTCTTTTCTAAGTAATCTGCTAATGATAGTAATGATAGCATCAATTCCATAAACCGAAAAGAAAAGAATATATCCCAATTGCCCTGAGTCTATAATCGTTTTTATCATAAAATACCCTAAAAAAAGAGCCATACTGATACTACCAACATCACCCGCAAAGGTTTTTGCCTTTTTACGAACATTAAATATCCCAAAAGCCAAGCAAGACAATCCCATTGTAATTAATAATGGTAAACTAGCTTCGTTGATGGGTAAAAAAGAAAAACTAGCTATGGCTGTCAAAGCATACAAAACAGTTATTCCATTAATACCATCCATGAAGTTGAATGCGTTTACCCAACCTATCAGTAATACAAACACTACAGGAAGTAGCCACAAAGGCTCATAAAATAAATGCAACTCATAAAAAACCAAACCAACAGCAAGTACATGTGAAACAAATCTTGGCAATTGTGGTAAGGGCTTGATATCGTCAATAAAACTAACCAATGCTACCAGTACCACTCCAAGTGTTACCGGCCAAGAAATGTATCCTAACAAACAAGCTATACTTATGGCTATTGGAAAAATAATTCCGCCACCTCTTAAAGTAATAGAACTATGAGATGATCTACTATTGGGTTTATCGATGATATTGTATTTATCCGCTATTTTAAAATAAAAAAGCTCAATACCAATCAATACAATAATTAATGCAAAATATATCATATTTAAAACTCTGTCTACGCTGTTATTGAACCCTAAAATCTGATTACTAATTACTGACCACTAGAATCCGATTATCGCTCACTAATACCCAAATATTGATCACTGATCACTGAACTTACAACTTATGCTTCAACAATCCCAAAAGATACTCTCCATAACCCGATTTTTTCAAAGGTTCGGCCAGTTCTTTAAGTTGTTGCTCAGTAATAAAGCCTTGTCTCCATGCGATTTCTTCGATGCAACCTACCTTAAGACCTTGACGCTCTTCAATAACCTGAACAAATTGTCCAGCCTGCATTAAACTGTTAAAAGTCCCTGTATCCAACCAAGCCGTTCCTCTGCTTAAAATACCCACTTTTAAAGCTCCTTTTTCTAAGTATACTTTGTTCACATCAGTGATTTCATACTCTCCACGAGCACTTGGCTTGATATTTTTGGCAATTTCGACTACTGAATTATCATAAAAATATAAACCTGGTACTGCATAATTTGATTTGGGTTCCAAAGGTTTTTCTTCTATCGAAAGTGCTTTAAAATTAGAATCAAACTCAACTACACCGTAGCGTTCCGGGTCAGAAACGTGATACGCAAACACTACCCCACCTTCAGGATTAGTATTGGATTGCAACAATTCATCCATATTAGAGCCAAAGAAAATATTATCTCCTAAGACGAGCGCTACACTATCATTTCCTATAAATTCTTCACCAATAACAAAAGCTTGAGCTAATCCGTTTGGGATAGCCTGCTCTGCATAACTGAATTGACAACCTATTGCAGCTCCATCACCTAATAACTTCTTGAAATTAGGTAAGTCATGAGGCGTAGAAATAATTAATATTTCATTAATTCCTGCCATCATCAAAGTAGACAATGGATAATAAATCATAGGCTTGTCATAGACAGGCATCATTTGTTTGCTCATCGCTAAAGTTAATGGGTGCAAACGAGTTCCGGAGCCTCCTGCTAATATAATTCCTTTCATAAATTTAAAATTTATTCATTACGGTAATTTATGGAATCGCTTTTTATGTATAGGTGTTTGCTTACGCATAAAAACTTAATGGCGATTTCATTTTTTTTTTGATTTTTGACTAATTATATTGTTTTTCGTAATAGGTTGCGTATTCGCCTGAAGTAATATTATTCAACCACGCTTGATTTTCCAAGTACCAATTTACGGTTCGTTCCAATCCCTGCTCAAAAGTAACGGATGGCTTCCATCCCAATTCTTTATTTATCTTACTGGCATCAATGGCATAGCGCAAATCATGGCCGGGACGGTCTTTTACATAAGCAATCAATTGTTCTGATGTTCCCGCTGCTCTTCCTAACTTGTCATCCATTATTTTGCAAAGCAATTTAACCAAATCAATGTTCTGCCATTCGTTAAAACCACCAATATTATAGGTGTCGTGGTTTTTACCTTCGTGAAAAACCAAATCAATCGCTACGGCATGATCTTCAACAAAAAGCCAATCACGTGTATATTTCCCATCGCCATAAACGGGTAAAGGTTTATTTTGAATAATATTATTAATAAACAAAGGAATTAATTTTTCAGGAAAATGGTAAGGTCCATAATTATTGGAACAATTTGTCAATACATAAGGCAAACCGTACGTTTCTCCATAGGCTCTTACAAAATGATCCGAACTCGCCTTTGAAGCAGAGTAAGGAGAATTAGGATCGTAAGCTGTAGTTTCTGTAAATAATCCTTCGGCACCCAAACTTCCATATACCTCATCAGTGCTGATATGATAAAAACGTTTCCCTTCATAATTGCCGTTCCATATTGTTTTGGCGGCATTCAATAAATTCATAGTTCCTATCACATTTGTTTTCACAAAAGATAACGGATCAGTTATGGAGCGATCCACGTGAGATTCTGCAGCTAAATGCAAAACTCCATCAAATTGATGCTCAGCGAATAATTGATCTATAAATGTAGCATCAACGATGTCTCCTTTTATGAAAGTATAATTAGAAGCTTTTTCAATATCGGCAATATTCTCTAAATTCCCCGCATAAGTCAAAGCATCTAAATTAAAAATTTGATACTCTGGATATTTATTAACGAAAAGTCGTACTACGTGAGATCCTATAAAACCTGCACCACCAGTTATTACTATTTTTTTCATTTTATATAATTTTTAAACATTTTTCCAAACTATCTTTATAATTCGGTACAACAACTCCAAAAGTATCTTTTATTTTAGTTTTATCCAATAAAGAATATTGAGGGCGTTTTGCTGGAGTAGGATAATTTGACGAGGAAATTCCACTAACTTCACAATCAAAATTTCCTAATTCTTTAATTGCTAATGCAAATTCATACCAACTAATCTCTCCCTCATTAGAAAAATTATAAATACCTGCCTGCCAATTAGTATTTGTCAATATCGTGAGGATAGCTTGAGCCAAATCTGCGGCATAAGTTGGGCTACCTATCTGATCATTTACAACATTTAAGCTATCTCTTTCTTGCATTAGTCGAGACATCGTTTTTACAAAATTATTTCCAAAACTGGAATACACCCAGGAAGTCCTGATTATAATTGAATTTGGATTTTCTTGCAAACAAGCCTTTTCACCTGCCAACTTAGTCATACCATAAACATTAATAGGATTCGTTGGCGCCGTTTCAGTCAATGCTGTAGCTGCAGTACCGTCAAAAACATAATCGGTAGAAACATGAATCAATTTACAGTCATTGATCTGACTCCATTTTGCTAGTACAGCAACTGCCTGGTGGTTTAAAACATCTGACAGTTCTTGCTCAGATTCTGCCCTATCTACAGCAGTATGTGCAGCACAATTGATAATAAACTGAGGACTTATAGTGGCTAATTTAGTTTCTAAAGCTGCTAGATTGCATAGGTCCAGTTCTTCTCTGTCAGTAAAAACCCATTCAAACTGAGTATACTTTTTTGACAATACAGCTAATTCAGAGCCCAATTGTCCTTTAGACCCCGTAACTAAAATTTTTCCTTTATTATTCAAAACTCCAATCTATTTCGTTAAAACTAGGCAAAATCAGATCCTTTTCTGAAACAATAATTTCTTCAGAATCTAATTGCCAATTTATGGCGAGAGTTGGGTCATCATAACGAATCCCTCTCTCACTTTCTTTATGGTACAGTTGATCTACTTTGTACATTACTGAGGCAGTTTCACTCAAAACCGAAAAACCATGAGCAAAGCCATGAGGTACCATTAATTGTTTTTTATTTTCGGCACTTAAAATAACACTAAAATGCTGCCCATAAGTAGGCGAATTTTTTCGCAAGTCTACCGCTACATCCAGGATTTCTCCTTCTAAGACGCGAACCAATTTAGCTTGCGCAAAAGGATTAATTTGTAAATGTAAACCTCGAATCACTCCACGCCTTGAAAATGATTGATTATCTTGAATGAACTGATATTTTATCCCATTTTCATGAAATTGAGCTTGGTTGTAGGCTTCAAAAAAGTATCCTCTTGAGTCTTCAAAAACTCTTGGAGTTATGATTACTAAATCTTGTATAAATGTTTTTTCAATAGTCATTTTCTAATATATATTTTAACTTTTTTTTAATAATTTTTTTTCTAATTGTATAACAAAAAATTTAAATAATAGGCCTTAAGGATGCAAAACCAATCAATCTATTATACTAAATCGTATTCCTTTTTAAATATGCTACAACGGATTCAGGATTCCAGTTTAATAACTGCCTTACCTTAGAATCGTCAAACGTTAAATCCGAAATTATTTTTTTTAATTTCAAAGAATTTAAAGGAGCTTTATCTCCAATTAAATCACCCAAATACCCTATTAATTGAGCGATAATCAAAGGCAAATTATTGGCTTCTTTTTTGTTTTTATGGAGTAAAAGTGCTGAACTTAATTCCTCAAAACTGGGATGAGAACCATCTGTAAGATTATAAACTCCTCCTACCGTAGCTACAATTGGAATAAATGAAACTACATCATGAACTAATACCATACTTTTTTTGGCTTTCCCTCCACCGATATTAAAATAATATCCGTTGTCCATAGCTCTTAACATAGTTCCCAAATTACCGGGTGGATTTGCTCCAACCAACAAAGGGAGACGCAAAATAGTGCAAACCACATGGTGTTGTTCACACCATTTTAAAACGAGTTGCTCTGCTTCTATCTTACTCAATCCATAAGAATCTTTGGCTTCTAAAGGATGCTCTTCGTTAATTTGGATACCATTTTCTTGGCCATAAACAGAAACGGAACTAATAAAAACAAATTGTTCCGGCAAACCCGTATTTTCTAATCCTTGCAATAAATTTCGTGTGCCCAAAACATTCACATCAAAAAATTGTTTATTCTCGGCCCTCCCATTTGGAATAGCATGAGCTTTACCGGCAGCATGAATAACCAAATCAAATTTTTGATTGAAAATAGGAATTTCATTATCTAAAGAAACCTTGTAATCTCCTGAAGACCTGGACAAACCGAAAAGAGTATTGCCTTTTGACAATTCTTTTACTATAGATTTTCCTAAAAAACCATTTGCTCCTGTTACTAATATTTTCATTTATAGGGTAATCATCTAAATAAATTGAGCTAAACGCTTAAATATTCTTAAAGGCATTAGATAAAGTGGAGCTTGCAAATCATTATTTTTCCAAGCTTTAAGTACTTCTTTATTTTGGACAACTATGTTCGTAAAACTCTGGTTTGTTGCACCTCCCAGTCTCATTTTAATTACTAACCTGTTAAAATATTTAGATTTAAATTGATGCTTTTTAAACATTCTCAACATTAATTCATAATCGGCTGCCAACTTGTACTGTAAATCAAACAATCCTGCTTTTTTATATACCGTATTCCTAACAAACAAGGCGGGATGTGGCGGAACATTTGCATTTTCAAAAAAACTGTTGTAATAGCTTTTTGACTTCCAATTTCGGACCACTTTATTGGTATCATCACTCTTTACATACACCAGATTTCCATACAATATATCCAGCTCAGCATCATTGATAAACTCTTCCATAACTGCCGCGATAACTTCAGAATCCTGATACAAATCATCTGAATTTAATATCCCTATTACATCTCCTGTACAGGCAAGAATCCCTTTATTCATGGCATCATATAAACCTTTGTCTTTTTCAGAAATAAAATAACCAAGGTTTTCCTTGTAATCATTTATCAAATTAACGGTATTGTCTTTAGATTTTCCGTCTATAATAACATATTCAATGTCTTTATAGGTTTGCGAAAGAACCGATTGTATCGCTTCCTTAATAGTCTTTTCGTTGTTATATACAACTGTAATTATGGATATTTTCATTATATATTTTTAATTAATGAATGATCTTTTGATTAAAAAAAAGCACAAATAAATTCTATATTTAATTTTGAACCATCTTGATGTTGATGAAATTAATCCGCCACTCGAAACGTTCCCGTCATGTCTTCTGTAATAAATAAGTTTGTCATCTAATACTTTATGTTTAAAAAGAAATGATCCAACTAAAAACAACCAATTATCATGTGTACAAAATTGCCTGTTAGAAGGAAAAGGAAGTGCCTTTTTTAATATATCTGAACGAAAAGCCAGACAACAGCCTAAATAACTGAATTTAATTAGATTCCCCCAACTACTTTTTTTGACACCTCTCAATTCAAAATAAGAATCTGAAATTATTTCATTAGTACTGTTAATGAGTTGACAATCTGAAACAACTAGATCTGCAGTTTTAAGCTCTTCCAGACAAATGCGAACTTTATTAGGATTCCAAATATCATCCTGGTCGCTTATAAATACAATATCACCCTTTACTTGTTTAAGAGCGTTCTCGAAATTACTGGTATACCCTTTTTCTGTATTAAAAAATAGTTTTATTCGGGAATCCGATATTTTTTGAATAATTGCAATAGTATTATCGGTTGAACAATCATCTGAAATTATAACTTCATCATCTTTACCAAGCTGTTCCAATATCGAAAAAATTTGTTCTTGGATATACTTTTCACCATTATAGGTTGCTATACAAACTGATATCATTTAAAATACATTACTATATGGTTCTTATTTACTGTAAACTCCAAATTTATTATTTCGATAATCTAAATATCCTTTAATGATACTTTTGAATTTCAATATTTTATCGTCTTCAAATAGAATTATTTTTAAAATATCGTTGATGAATATTCTCTTTTCTGTTTTGTTAAAAACAGTTGAAATATTTTTATGCTTTTTATGTACATACAATCTGTTTCTGGTAATATAATACCTGCGCAAACTGGAATGATTCGTTATAATTGCTTTGATGGATAAAAAAGTAACATGCTTAGACTGACCCAATTCATGAACCAATGTTGCATCTGGCAATAGGGCTATCTTATATCCCGCAGCTTTAATCTTTAAACAATAGTCAATATCAACATAATCTATAAACAGTTTATCTTCAAATCCGGCAATATATTTATAAATACTTAAATTAATAAAATTTCCGGAAGTCATTACAACAATAGGCTCATTATTTTCTTTAATATATTTATCATAAATAATACCCTCAATCAAATAATTTGGATAATAAAGTGCAATACTATCATCCTTCATTTTATAAATTTGACTTATAATAGCAGCATTTAAATTTAGAAATTTACTGTCCTGATCCATTGTCAAAACCCATTTCATACCATGTTGAATAGCAAATTCACATCCAATATTCAAAGCCTTTGCAATGCCAAGATTGCCATTATTAAAGATATATTCCAGTTTATGGTCAAATGGCAAGGCCTGAAACAAATTTGCATTTGAAAAATTAGAATTATCAATCACGTAGATTTTATCGACACAATCAATATAACTGTTTATATTTTCAACAATATTTTTATCTGGATTATAGAGAACAACAACGGCAGCAATCATTTATTTTTATTTTTTGATGTAAGACTTTATAAAGGCAATTTTCTGAATTTATTCTCAGCTTAAAACACAATCAATTTCACATAAAACAAATTCATTAGCAAAAAACACATCCCTATAAAAATTACGATTGATTTTGAAAACCATACTGGCTTAAAAGCGTAATAAATGAAAGGGATTAATATAATATCTACTACTGCAAACAATTCATTAATTCGAGTTGCAATTGGCGGCATAACAGCTAAAACTAGATAGGAAATTAGTGAAATACAATAAATTTTTAATAAAATAGGTATATACTTATTGTAAGAAAGAATGAGTTCATATTTAGAAAGTAAAAAATAAAATATCATAATTTTTGCCAAAAAAACAAAATTAAAAACGTTGATTAAAATTGACTCCTCATTTCCCAATTCCATTAATGTTTGATAAATTGAAATTTTCGTTTGTATCACTGATATGGGAATAGTAGTTATTAAATTTATTCCGGAAAAATAGATCAAATATCCTACTGGTATTGAAAACAACAATACATTTTTTCGTGCTTTAATACCTAAAAACCATAAAGGTAATATCACAATTGCAGAATAATGAAACAAAAAACCTAAAACAGCAAACAATAAAAATCGTTTCAGATCTCTGTCATATATGGGCTTGACACATAATAACAAAAAGGCTGAAGCTACTCCCGCCCTGATTTGTGTCATCTCATGCAAAATAAAAAAGTTAGATAAGTACAGTATTAAAGACAAAAACCATAATTCTGTAAGTTGCTTAATTGCTATTAATTTAAAACTAACGCCTAGAATAGCAAACAATAAAAACAAATAAATAGGATAAGGCCCTATAAGTGAATATATAATTTTAGATAGTACTACAAATGCTGGCTCAACTGCTAAA
Organism: Flavobacterium labens; assembly: GCF_048286755.1. Taxonomy (NCBI): domain Bacteria; kingdom Pseudomonadati; phylum Bacteroidota; class Flavobacteriia; order Flavobacteriales; family Flavobacteriaceae; genus Flavobacterium; species Flavobacterium labens. The sequence continues at coordinate 371,754 of NZ_JBLVPL010000002.1, forward strand.
AAATCTTGATCATGAAAATAGGTAACATAATTCACATAATCCCTAACTACTTCTTCGCTGCGAAAACCAGCAATCAAAATAAGTATTAATCCTAATGCAAAAAACAAAATCCATTTGTAAATCTTTTCTTTTGGCAAAAAAAAAGAAATTAATGCAAATAAAAAAAATGCAGAAAATAAAATAAAAATCATTAATTACCTTAATTATTTAAAATAAAAGAAAAACACTTCTATTTGATTTATGTAAATGAACAGGTGAGACTATGTTAAAAAAAAATAAACAGCCATAATGCAAAATATTTATTAGGAGAAAATTTATTTATAAATACTGGAAAATGCTATTTTTAAATAGATTGAAATACAAACCAAATTAATGAGTATTTAATGATTTACGCAATAACTGTTCCCAATAGAAATTATGTTTTTCAGAATCTATTTTTTCTTTAATTTTAATTAAATGAGAAGTATCAAAAGTATCAATAAAAGTTTCCCATTCTTTAAAAGGAACAAAATAGACCAGACCACTCTTTTCAAAAATATTTTTTAATTCTAATAATGGTGTCGACAAAAAAGGGATACCAGCTGTAATATAAAAAGAAGCTTTAGTAGGATAACAAATGTTATAATAAAATCTGGTTTCATCATAAGGAATTATTCCAACGTCACATTTAGATGTTAAATAATGAGCATAGTCTTCCTGAAACTTTCCTAAGTAAAAAACATTGTCCGGCAACTGATAATTTAACATCCATTCCCCCCATTCCCCAATAAGGATTAAGATTTCTTTTTTATTAGTAAATGTTGAAATTAAGGCCTCAATTTGCCTGCCTTTATTCAAACCACCTGCATAAATAAACTTTGTTTCAAGAGAACTGAAACAGTCATGTATGGACTCTGAATTTGAAAAATCATTTACTTTATTTGAGCCATTGATGATCACCTCATAATTCAATTTGAAGGTGTCATCTATATATTTCCCCATTTCATGAGAAGCAAATATAAATTTCGCATTTTTCAAAGCATATAATTTATCTTGAAAAAGTTTATAGGCTTCGTCTACAAACAATTCTAAATCTTTAGCTTGCTCATAAGGCAAATCGTTGACTTCAATAGTGACGTCATTACGATTGATGGTGTATTGAATTAATTTAAATACAAGTGCTCTAATCCAACCATATTTTAGAATAAGCATAGGAAACAAAACCATTAGAGTCCCTTGATGAATAAAAAAAATAGCATCTTTTGAGAATAACATGATTTTCAAAAAATTTAATAAAAAACTAAACCGGACTAAGGGATTTGCACTGTAAACAGGTATAATTAACGCGTTTTTTTGAGCGTAATACTGCCTGAATGCTTTGTTTCTGGACTGACCACCATCATTAAAGTTTTCTGAAAAATGACCTATATAATATGTTTTATTCATGTATTAGAATCAATTATTTAATTTTTTATTTCCTGCAAAGAGGAGATAAACGAGGATACAAACGATTTTTTAATTGCTATATTTAACATAGTCCTGACCGAAAATTAATTAAATATTTTAGCACTCCTCAAATACTAAAACCATCACTTCTTTAATCTTAATTTTAAAAAAATTTCTCAAGAACAATTTGTTTGCCCCTAATGTTAAGCATAAAAAATAAAGATGACAAAACAAATGTCTTACATGTGCTTTATATTACGGACTTGGGCTACTACATTTTTTAATTTAAAGTTGTCTTTTTTAAATAAAATCAAACCTTTGTTTTTTAAAATCAAGTAAAAAGATATGCATAGTACTAATTCTGTAACAATATAACTGATACTTGTTCCGATATAGCTATAATAATAACCCATCAGTAAATTCAATACCAAACTAAAACAAGCGGCAAAACTGGTGATTTTTAAAAACAAATTATCCATTCTTAAATTAAGCATTGTTTGAATGCCCATCAAACTGCTCATAGCCGAAATCAGAGGAAGAAAACTTAAAATTTGCACACTGATTATAGAACCCTCAAAACTTTTTCCATAGATAAGAAAAACAATAAATGGAGCTAATATTAAAATACCCAAACAAATTGCTGCTGTAAAATAAAAAACCAAAGGCACTATTTTTCTTAACTTGAGCATACCATTTTCTTGACTTTCTCCAAAAGCCTTACCTATATATGGGTACAACGATGATGAAAGTGGGATATTAACAACACTTTGAACTATAATGATGAAGCTTACAGCTGTGGTGTAGTACCCTATAGTTTTTGCTCCCGCGAAAAAACCTAAAATAATTATATTTGTTGTTGTATAAAGTGAAAAAATTATAGACGAAAAGAATATCAACCGACCTTCTTTTAAGATAGCTAAGGAATGTTTTATGGAATAAAAAGTAAATTTAATTTTAATCACAAGTATTACATATAAAATAGAAATCAAACTGATTAAAAAATTACTAAAAACACTAATGCTGGCATACAACAACAAATCTTCTTTTTCCGATACAAAAAGGAAAATTAAACTGGTATTTATAACACCCTTTACAAGCGTTAATATACTTAACACCGGTAATTTTTGTAATCCTTGAAATACATACTGCGGTGTTAAAAGAGCAGATATGACCGTTAAAAATAACACTAACGAAAGCTTCACATTTGAATTTAAAAGAGGAACGCTACTAATGCAAATCATAAAACCTATTATTGTTATGATAAACAATAGTAATCTTGCACAAGTGACTTCAGAAAAAACTTTAGAACGAATCTCTACATTATCTGGATCAACCGCAATCTTTCTTGTAGCAGTCAAATCAAAACCGTAATATACTATCAATACAAAATAACTGACAAAAGCGGTAATGTAATTGATTAATCCAAACCCTTCAGGACCTATTATTCTGGAAACATACGGAATCGTTAGTAACGGAAAAATATAATTAACTACTTGAACTACACCTAAAGAAGCTACATTCTTTAAGAGAGTTCTATTTTTAGAGGGCGTCATTTGCTATTAAATTGAGAAGTAGTCAATCGTTTAAAATTTTCTTTGTATTACATACCTAATCTTGAGCCAATAATTTCTAACAGTTAGAAAAAAATATACTTTATTATTTTGATGATAATTGCCTATAGTTAGGAAATTAGCCCTATGATGTAACGAATTTTTAGTTATGTTATTAAAAATACTTTTATTCCTAGCTGCCTTAACATTTATATATTTCTCTTTTTGTTCATCTACAGAGATTTGTTTTACATAATGATTTTGATGTATAACTTTTATTGTATCAACATAATTGATATGCATTCGTTTTTGTTTAACCCTGAATATAAACTCATCATCATCATATCCATGTCCTAAAGCATACCGTGGATCAAAACCACCTAAATCTACTAAATCACTGGTCATCATAGCGGTACAAAAATGATAAGAACTGGGACGATACCTAGAATGATTATACCATCCTAAACCACCATCTGTTTGTACTATATGTGCATTATTTTCAATTAGTGACATTACATTATCCCTATCAAAAAACAACGCGTCATCATCAGTATTTTTTTTATCAAGAGAATAACATCCAAAACTGATATAATCATTTTTTTTTAGATGCTTATCTACATATTCCAATATATTATCAAAGTGATAACATTCCGGATTCTGAAGTATTATTTTATCTCCTTTAGCTTCTTCAAAACCTCTATTAAAGGGAATACAAGGATTACTATACCATTTATCAGACTTGTCTAAACGAATAACTCTTAAAAACGGATAAATTTGTTGTAAATCTTCTAAACGCTCTTCGTCCTCGCTACCGTCATCAACAACAATAAATTCAAAATCAATCGTACCGTAATTAGAAGTCATACTGTCCAAAGTACGTATCAATAACTTTCTGCGATTAAAATAAGCAGTCACTATAGAAATCATAATAAAATTTTATAAATAGTGAGAGTAAATACTGCTATGTTGTAAAATCCATTCCTTTTGACTCTCCAACATCTTCTGATAATCAGGAACTTGATAGTCAAAATCAGTTCGAATACTCACTAAACTTTTATCAACGTTGTAATTACTGTTAGGTTCAATGGTCATTTTACCATTTTTATAAATAGAATTAAATAGAGAAATTAAATTATATTTATCAATCTTGGAAGAGGGTGCTACTTGAATTAAGCCACTTATATTTTGGTTAATAATTTCCAGTATAACTTTTGCTAATTCCAAAGTGGTTAAACCGGACCAAAAAGCATTCGTAAACCCTTTTAATACTGCCGCATCTGATTGAGACATAAACCAATGAAATAAACCGATTCCATTTTGATTCAATTCTGGTCCTATAATAGAGGTACGAATCGTTACATCTTTTGCATTTGTTAATTCCCCTAATGCTTTAGACTGGGCATAGAAACCAATTCCATTTTTGATATCATTTTCAGTATATCCTCCTTCTTTACCCGAAAAAACACAATCGGTACTAATGTGAATTACTTTCGTCTGTGTTTCTTTTGTAATTTCTTCTAAATAATGAGGGAAATAGCTATTAAACCAAATAGCTTTTGAAGGAAAATCTTCCGCATCTTTATTTAAAATTCCGATACAGTTTACCACATAATCAAATTGATTAGCTATAAAAAGAGAACGCAATTGTACAGTATCTGAAACATCAATATCAAATTGTTTAGGAGTTGATTCAATATTTCTGGCTAAACCATAAATATCATACAATTTACTTTCCTCAAAATAATTGTAAAGCATATGACCTGCCATGCCTTTAATACCTATTACTAATATTTTTTTCATTTGATAAATTATTTGTCCCAAATTACTTTATTAATAATTGAAGTGTAACTCTGAATTGCTTTAATGACACGGGCAGAAGTGTTAGTCACTTCGTATTCCTTTGGTAATTCAATATTTATATCAAAAAGGCCTCTTGAAATTTCAATGGCGTTCAATACTTGATCTGTTGTTATCCCTCCCAAAACAATGGTACCTGCATCAATTGCTTCAGGTCTTTCTGTACTTGTTCGTATACTGACAGCTGGAAATCCCATCATCGCTGATTCTTCACTAATAGTTCCACTATCAGAAAGGACAACAAAAGCATTTTTTTGCAATTGAACGTAATCAAAAAAGCCCAAAGGGGGTACATTGGAAATTAACGGATGAAATTTAATTTTATTTTTTTCAATACGATTCTTTGTGCGTGGATGTGTAGAAAAGATAACCGGCATCTGATATTTTTCAGCTACTTGATTTAAAGATTCCGCTAATATTTCAAAATGATTATCCAAATCAATATTTTCTTCACGATGCGCGCTCACCACTATATATTGCTGATCTTTTAAACCTAAGCGAGAAACAACGTCACTGTTTAGAATTTGTTCTTTATATTTTAATAAAACTTCTTTTAAAGGTGATCCCGTAACAAATACATGATCTTTTCGAAAACCTTCACTCAGTAAATAACGACGACTATTCTCTGTGTAAGTTAGATTAATGTCACTGATATGATCTGAAATCTTACGATTAATTTCTTCAGGTACATTTTGATCAAAACAACGATTACCCGCTTCCATATGGAAAATTGGAATTTTTAATCGTTTAGCGGCAATGGTACTCAACACACTGTTTGTATCTCCTAAAACTAATAAAGCATCAGGCAGTTCTTTTGATAAAATTTCGTAGGATTTTGAAATTACGTTTCCAATCGTTTCTCCTAAATGATTTCCCGCAACATTCAAAAAATAATCCGGTTTTCTCAACCCTAAATCTTCAAAAAAGATTTCGTTTAATTCGTAATCGTAATTTTGCCCCGTATGAATCAAAACATGGTCAAAATAGACATCACATTTTTTGATACATTCTGCTAAACGTATGATTTCAGGGCGAGTCCCTAAAATTGTTGCTACTTTTAATTTTTTCATATTTATTTCCATTGAGTTGGATTAAATTTATAATTATCTTCTATTTCTCCTATCCTATAATTGGAAAAAACCAGTAATTTAGAATCCGCTTCTAAAGCTTGGATAGAAGAAGCATAACCAGCATCAACAAGTAAGGCATCTAATGTTTTAGACTGAAGTTCAAATGAAAGAACTTCTAGATTATTAGAAGGACATTCAAAATTATCAACTTTCACTAATTTGATTAAAAATTTGCCTTTAACTGCAATAAACCATCTTTTTTCAATTTGATGGCCTTGCCATGCTCTTTGTGTAGATAAATCCGCATTCTCGATAAAATACATGCGTTTTACCTCTGAAAGATCCAATTCATTATTAAATGATAATGTACCTCTTTCATCTGCAAAAGTATTTCCAATTATTGTAGTAAGCATTTTTATTTAGTCTTGAAATAGGTCAAGTTTTTTTAATAACACTTTTACCCCTTCAACATCTTCTCGTTTTGTGTTATGCGAATTATAATCTTCAATTTCTGGTTGAATCTCTTTTCCTTCGGAGAAATATTTAGCGTAATTTAAATCACGGTTGTCAGATGGGATACGATAAAAATCACCCATATCTTCTGCTTTCATCATTTCTTCACGAGTACATAAAGTTTCATAGAGTTTTTCTCCGTGTCTGGTTCCTATAACTTTAATTTCGCTTTTTATGTTTTTCAATTGACAGATAGCTTCAGCTAAATCACCTATTGTAGCAGCAGGAGCTTTATTTACGAACAAATCACCTGGGTTACCGTGTTCAAAGGCAAATAACACCAATTCAACAGCCTCTTCTAGCGACATTAAAAAACGGGTCATATTAGGATCTGTAACGGTTAACACTTCCCCTTTTTTGATTTGCGATAAAAACAACGGAATAACGGAACCACGAGAAGCCATTACATTTCCGTAACGGGTCAAACAAACTGTAGTATTTGTTAAGTTACGCGCTTCTGCAATCGCAACTTTTTCCATCATGGCTTTAGAGATTCCCATAGCGTTGATTGGATAAGCTGCTTTATCGGTTGACAAACAGATCACTTTATTAACCTTATTGGAAGCCGCTGCGCGAATAACATTTTGTGTCCCTTCTACGTTGGTTTTAACGGCCTGCATAGGAAAAAATTCACAAGAGGGCACTTGTTTTAATGCTGCTGCATGGAATACATAATCAACATCATGCATCGCATATTGTATACTATTGTAATCCCTTACATCACCAATAAAATATTTAATTTTATCATTTTTGTAAAAATTACGCATGTCATCTTGCTTTTTCTCGTCACGCGAAAAAATACGGATTTCTTTGAAATGATCGGTATGCAAAAAACGGTTCAAAACAGCACTCCCAAAGGAGCCCGTTCCACCTGTAATCAATAAAATTTTATCTTTAAACATGTTCTAATGAATATTTTGTCTATTTATTCTATTTTGACCCAACAGGGTAAATTGTACTATACTCTTTTATCAACTAATGCAGCTACTCGATCATATCACAAACCAAAAATATTTTTTTGGAGTCTTATATCTGGTCAAGACACGGAATGCTTTTATACAGATGATAAAATCATGAAATCAAAAGTATTTATTGCCAATTAAACTCATTAAACTTGGTTTTAACGGAATTAAATATTTTCACTGATTATATATTTTTTATTATTCTTCTAAAAATTAAAGCTAACATTACAAAAAAACTAGCTAAAATACCTCCCAGTAATAGCCCTTTAGTTTTTCCGAACTTTTCCTTACTCAAAGGTAAAATTGGCCGATCAATTACCTGAATTAATGGTGTTTCTTTACGTAATGTTACTTTTGCTAATTCCGTTTGTTTGACCAACTCAGTTAATATAGCGGTATTGGCTTGCACATCAACTTGTCTTCGGGCTGATGGTGCACGACGTACATTAAGGGCAGGATTTAGCATAAACGTGTTATCATTGGCAACAGCCACGCCGGTAATGGCTCCATTCAATTCGCGACGAATCGAATCGGTTTGCCGTTCCAAGATATCCATATTCAATCTAGCTTTTTTACTTTTGGTTGCCACATAAAAATCAGAAACTTCTTTTACTAATGCCTCAGCAAAATACTTGGAGAACAATTCATTTGTAGAATTAACATCTATAGTGATTATAGCTATTTTTTTATCTTTTTGCGCTACAGCTAATCCTGTTTTTGATAGATTGCCATAGATTACCCCCAAGATACTATCATGCGTTCTGGTAAAATACTTGCGCTTAGCATCTGGTAAAAACTGTATCGTCTTAAATTTAGGGATAGCATTCCATTTTTCTCTCCATCCTTGATTTTGGATGTACATCTCTGCTAAAGAAATTATTTTGTCATCCTTGACTACTGGACTCAATAAGGTTTGTTCCACCATAGCACGCGACTTAAACAACTCAGTAAGATTGGCCCCTGTAAAAACACTCCCGCCACCACCACCAAGATCTAAACCGAGGGAACTTGCTAAACCTAATGCACTTCCTAATCCACCCCCGCCAGATTTCTCATCTTCCAATGCAAAAGATAAGGTTGCGGTGTATATAGGCTTTTTAACTAACGAATAAACCACTCCCAAAGTAGCTCCAATAATACCTGCTAATACAATTATTTTCCATTTCGAAAGTAAGTAAACATACGATTCATTTACTTTAGTAATTAATTCTTTTAACGAGATTTCGTCGTTAGGAATCTGTTTATCCATTTGTCAAGATTTTAAGCTTGTTTTTTTTTAATATTGAAATATGTATTTAAGCATATCGACTTAAACCTGTTTTCTGTTTTCATTTGTCTCCCTTAAGGAGAAGAGAGAAAGTGTATAAAACAAATGAAAACTGATTACTAAAACTGATCACTATCTCAATATTGCAATAATCACCCCTGCCAAACTCGCTAAAACTCCAGCAATACTCACAAATTCACCCGTACTCATCTTCTTTGTTTCTGGTTTTTCAGGTACTATAATTTGCGAGCCTGGCTTCACTTTAGGATAGGATCTAATAAATAGGAATGAATGTGCTACTGCCGCTTTACCGTTAGGATAAATAATATAGGATTTTCTCTTCCAACCTTTATTATCCACTCCACCTACAGCACTTAAGTAATAACCAAAACCTTTTCCTTTTGTGTAGGGAATTTCAGAAGTTAACAATACATTTCCGGTAACTTTTACCCCCTCATTAAAGGTTGCTACTTCAATTTCATCTCCAGGAAACAAGGTAACATTGGTACTGCTTTTTGGATTTTTAACAATCGATTTCCAATCCACTGGTATGGTTGCAAATTTCAAATCCTCCTTCAATTTTTTGGTCAACTTTTTTTGAATGCTATCTTGTTTACCTAAGTTTAAATTTACATTTTGAAGATCTTCAATTTGTTTCGCTTGAATTGGTCGTTTAATTTTAACTCCTTCAATGTTTGCCAAAGAGGTCAAACCGCCAGCTCGCTGTACTATATCATACACTTTGTCTTTCTTGTTTGCTAAAACATATTTACCTGCATAATTTACGGCACCACTAATAATAACTGATTCCGGTTTTTCATATACCGCCATTTTACGGATATTTACGACATCAAAAGGCTTCAATTCAAAATTTTTCAACTGCTCATTATTATTCGCCGTAATTTCAATATTAAACAATAGTGCTTTACTTGGGTTAGCATCATCAATCTCTTCTGACATAATCATACGGGCTACCTCAACTCTTTTTGAAGCAGATCCTGTCAAACCACCAGCTTGTACTAATAAATCATTTAGTGTCAAATTCTGATAATAATCATAAACCCCTGGATTTTTTATCTCACCGTCAATTGTTATTTTATATTCTTCTACAAAATCTAAAATAGAATATATCGTTACTATATCCTCTCTTTTTAAAGGAATATCTGCTGCAAGGTCACCAGCTAAGGCCTTAGTCAAATTGACATTTACAATTTCTGTTGTCAAATCGGATTGTAATCGAATGATTCTCGCTCTATTGCTATAGGCGTCCTCTTTCAAGCCATCAGCTTTAGTAATCAAATCAGAAACACGCATACCTTCATAAAAGGAATAGGTATCAGGTCTAAAAACAGCCCCTTCAATTTTAATACGGTTTTCAAATCGATTTAAAATTTTAGATACTCTAAAAACATCACCAGAAAGTGGTTTATAAGTATTGAAATCAGAACTATTAATGTCTATAACTTTAAATTCTTTATCTGTTTTTTGTAATACATTTACAGAGGCAGTATAAGCAAATTCATTAAAACCAGAGGCAAAGGATAGTAAATCAGAAAATGTTTCCCCCTTTTTCATCTCAAAAATACCAGGACGTTTTACCTGCCCTTCAACAGTAACACGTTGGTTGTATGCCGGAATTCTAATAACATCATTATCCTTTAAACCCACATTATCGGATTGGTTTCCATTCACAAGGAATCTATAAATATCAATGTTTCTGTATACTTTATTATCTCTTAACAATTCTATATTTCTATAACTCCCATTTTTACCCGGACCTCCTCCTAAAAACAAGGCATTATAAACTGTTGCCAAAGAAGATATCGAATAATTACCCGGTTGTCTGCTACCAATTATAGTCACTCTAATAGTTCTGATGCGGCTCAAGCTTACGCCAACTTGAGATTGCCCGGATGCAACTGTACTATACACTTTAGCTATAGCACCTTTTATTTTCTGTGTAGCCGCTTCGATTGTCATTCCGGATACTGGAATTTGACCAACATATTGGATATTCACTTTACCTTCCATGGTGACAGGTACACTGGCATTAAACTCCTGTATGCCATATACACTAATCTGTAATTCATCTCCAGGACCTAAAACATAGTTCACTGGTGTGGCTAATTTTAAATTGGGTTCAAAATTTAATGTAGGATTATCAAAAAGTTCGGACCCAAAAATTAAGGCATTAATAGTATCTTTTACTTTAGTATTGACTATTTTATCCTGCTTTCTGGTGAGCTCTTTTGCTTCAATTTCACTATTTAAACCTTCTTTTTTATCAAGACTTGACAAGCTTGAATCTCCTTGTAAACGCAATTTCAACTTAGCAAATTCACTTGCAGGCATTCCTTTAGCTAAAGCCATAGGTTCTGCTTGCTCTATTGTCATATTATTTGTTAAGAGTTGTGTTTTTATTTTTGCAATATCGCTATCCGACAAATAATCCACTTTCAAGGTACTCAAGTCTGTACTTTTAAGTAAATCTTGCGCCATCAAGGTTGAAGATTGAAAAAGAGCTACAAACAATACAACAGCAATAATTATTTTTTTCATGTCTAATCTAAAATTTAATTGTGTCAAATTCACAATCTGTTAACTGTATCTTTTTTAAATCAAAGTATATACAATCGGTTAGTATTAAAAAGTATGCACAGCTTCGCATCAGTAAGTCACATAATAGACTACCCTTTTTTTAAAAATTTCTACAAAGCTAGAGTAAAATTATAGTAAAATCTATAGTTTCGGTAGGAAATATAAATCAAAAAAGTCATTTGATTGATTTTAACTAAAGTACCGGACGGCAATCTTACTATTCTTTTGCGAAAATAAGGACAATTGTTTTTAAATGGCAAAAATCCGTGAATTCCATAAGAAACAATGGTATTAAATAAAAAAAAGTTTACAAAATAAAAATATCAAGTAAACTTTTTCTTGTTTAATTCAAAAATTTATAATTCTATAATTTAAATATTTTTTTATACCAAGGTTCTTTTTCTACTTTTACACCATAACCATATCCATAACCATATCCCTTTGTTGAATCGGTATCATTAAGCAGCAAACACATATTAGGCAATTTTTGCTCTTTAAACAATGTATTTGGAATAGTTAGCATACGCTTTTCTAAAAAATTAGCGCGAGCTACATAAATAAAACAATCTGCATGTTTCGCAATTAATAAGGTATCTGTGACTAAACTCACTGGTGCAGTATCCACAATAATATAGTCATACTGACTTTTTAAAGTCTCAAAGAGAGTATCAACTTTCTTATTCATTAATAGCTCTGCAGGATTAGGTGGGATTACACCTGCCGGCAAAACATGAAAATCTTCAAATCCGTCGTATTTTACAATAAAATCATCCAGCACTAAATCTTTTGAAGACAAAAAATTGGTAACACCACGATCTGGTAAATTTAGATATTCATCCAATCTTGGATTCCTGATATCCAATCCTATCAACAAAACCTTTTTGCCAGACAATGCAAACGTAGCTGCCAGATTAACTGAAACAAAAGTTTTCCCTTCTTTAGGAAAAGTAGACGTTAAAAAAATAGTTTTAGCCAATCCCTCTGGAACTTTACTGACCATAAACTCAAGATTAGTCCTGATAATTCTCAAAGCCTCAGCTGAACTGGTTCTGCTCTCTGACTTCATGATTTCTGTTGGATTATCAGATGTAGGAACATCACCTATAAATGGGATTAATGTTTTCCCATCAAGATCTAAACGACTTTTTATTTTGGTATCCAATAAATCCTTAGTGTATATCACTCCAAATGGAACTAACAATCCTAACAACAAACCTGCCAAATAAATAATGTTTTTCTTAGGAGAAACAGGTCGTTTGCCCGCTTTAGCAGCATCTATCACCCTTGCATTTGGTTCTGTGGCTGACAAAGAAATAGCGGTCTCTTCTCTTTTTTGTAATAAATACAAATACAATTCTTCTTTTACTTTTTGCTGTCTGGCAATAACTCTAAACTGACGCTCCTGTACAGGGATTTTTCCAATTTTAGCATTTAAAATTCCTTCATTACTTTGTAAATCTCTTTTTTGAATACTCAAGGTAGATTTTAGTCTTTGCAAACTTGCCGTAACAGTAGATTTTAGCGACGCTATTTGCTGATCCATTTTAACTACTGATGGATTTTCAGTAGTAGCTGATTTTAAAATACGATTTCGATCTAAAACCAATTTATTGTAGGAACTAATTAACCCAGAGGCATCTCCATCAGCTGAAATAACATTACTGGGCAACAAGTCTGAACTAGAGCTTTTTTTCATATAGTCCAGCATAGAAGCGACTACATTCAGCTGAATTTCCGTTTCCACCCCTTTTTTATCATATTCGCTGGAGCCTTCTATAAAAAGTTTGGCTTCTGTCTCTATATCAGTCAGGTTATTAGATTTTTTAAAACTTTCCACATCCTGTTCTACACCGTCCAACTCTTGAGTAATTAATTTCAGTCGATCCGCAATAAACTTAGAAGTGTTTTCTGAAATAAAGTTCTTATCTGCAGCGGCATCATCATTATAAATTTGAATCATATTATCCAAAAATGCTTCTGCTTTTTTTATAACTGGATTGGTAATAGAAATTTCAACTACACTGCTCGTTTTACTTATAGACTCCACTTTTAATTGTTTTCTAAAAGCATCAACCACATCCTCTAGGGGAGTTAAAACAATACTGATGGGCTTACCCTTGTTTTGAGCACTTACAACAAACTTAGACTTGGAAATAATAAAATGACCATATTTAGAGGAGATTAGCTCACCATATTTAAATACTTTTTTATTATTTAATATTACATTATTACTATCTTTTATTAGTTCATTTTCTAATTCAAAGGTATTTGGTGTTAATGCTGTAAATTTTAAAACCATTTTATTTTCATAAAATCGATTTGTCTTATCAACAAAATAAACGTCAATTGGCGTTTTATTATAAATTTCTCTATCCACCACATTACCTCTAACAATTTGGGCAACATTAAGATTTAATTTTTTTACGGTACTTTCGACTAATGTCCTTGATTTTAAAATTTCAATTTCATTATCAACATTACTTTTTAGACCGCCTCCCATTCCCAAATCAGCAAAAGCAGATAATTCTGAAAGCATCCCTCCTTTTTTCTCGTCTTTAACTAAAATAGTGGTTGAAGCCTGATATTGTGGAATGGTATATCTCAAATATAAAAAAGTCAATAATAAACTGACACACGCGCCAATTACAAACCATCTCCAATAAATACTATATTTATTGATAATCTCTTTTAATTGAAAATCATTCTCTAAATCTTCATTTAATATATTATTTTCCATGTAATAAATTTATTTTGATGTGGTAACAATCAATGTAATTAAAGTAATCAATAAAGAAGTAATAGAAATAATTACACCCGTATTTGGACCAATAGCGGCACCGTTTACCTTATTTTTATTGGGTTCCACATAAACCACATCGTTTTGAGCTAAATAATAAAAAGGAGAATTAATAAAATCTGATTTAGTAATATCTACCCTGTTATACGATTTCACACCATCAATTTCTCTGATTACCAAAATATTATTTCTTTTCCCATAAATCGTTAAATCCTTTGCCATCGTCAAAGCCTCAATCAAAGTAATCCTTTCAGAAGAAACATTATAAGTTCCTGGCAAAGTCACCTCTCCTTGGACCGAAACTTTAAAGTTCATAATACGAAGATTGATAATAGGATTTTTTATATATGCTGCTATCCTATCTTTCAACATCTTAAGCACTTCTGTACGACTCATTCCACTAACTTTTAATTTACCTAATACTGGAAACTCTATAAGTCCATTAGAATCTACTAAATAAAGCTGGGTAGATTGTTGACCAAGTAAATCGGGTCTAGATGCATTGGTTATAAAACTCGTTGTTAAATTGAATGGTAGTGCAATTTCAGGATCATCAGCTGAAACTATAACCATTAGTAAATCATCAGGTTGAATTTTAATTTCATATGAATTTGACTTTACCTGAGAAGTTGAACTATCTATATCCTGATAATAAACAATATCTTTTCGAGAAGCACAAGAAAAAAGAAACAAAACCAAAAACAAGGAGATTGATTTTTGTAATAAGGAAAAATATTTCATAAGTTGAGATTTATTTTTTTTAATGGCCATCTGCAATTGCTTAGCCAGTTCACAAAAGCTCGGGTCGCGTACAATCATTTATCTTTGTGACAAATTGATTTTCCCTCTAATTTCATAGGGTTTTAATTTTTAAAAGTTGCAAATATAAGCATTAAACATTGTATCATGACTAGAAAAAAAACACATCTGTACACTAAATTTTACATAATTTACGGATGATGTGTAATTAAGCCAGTTTCAAATTTCATAATTGAACAAATAAAAATACGTTAAGTTTGTCATTTCGAGTCACAATTCCCAAGCAAAACAAACGGTCGAAGTAATCACATTTTCGTTTCACTAGTTGAATACAAGAAGTCCTTATATCGAACAATAGACTAAACAATTGACTCTAAATACTGATCACTGTCAACCGAATATTAAAACTTACCATAAACCTAATCCCTGAATACTGTACTCTGAACACTGATCATTGAGCACTCAAATCTGAATACTGAATACTGAACACTCAAATCTGAACACTCAAATCTGAACACTGAACACTGACTACTGATCACTAATAAGCCTTCTCCTCCCCTTCAAACACATTAAAAACAGTACGGAAAATAATTTTTAGGTCCAAAATTAGGCTCCAGTTTTCAATATACCAGATATCATAATCGACTCGATCCTTCATATCTACCAGTTCCTTTGTTTCACCGCGAAAACCATTGACTTGCGCCCATCCTGTAATTCCGGGTTTAGCATAATGACGCACCAAGTAGTTATTTATTAGTTCCGAATACTGTTCCGTATGCATTAACATATGCGGACGTGGACCAACCACAGACATATTCCCCCAAAAGACATTTAAAAACTGAGGTAGTTCATCCATATTAGTCCTGCGCAGAAATGCTCCTATTTTAGTTACTCGTTTATCCCCTAAAGTAGCCTGCATTGTATCAGCACAAGCATTTACCCGCATAGTTCTAAATTTTAAACAACCAAACGCTTGATTATCTCTTCCGGAACGTTCCTGTCTAAAAAAAACAGGTCCAGGAGAATCTAATTTGATTAGAAGCATCAAGATGGGGAAAAGCCAAGGAAAAATTAATACAATAACACTGAAGGAAAAACAAAGATCAAATGCTTTTTTCAGCAAAAGGTTAGAAGTAATTTCTAAGGGCTCCTTCCTAAGCATTAAAACTGGAGTATTCTCGTAAAAACTGATTTCTACCTTACGGGACTTCGTGTACAACTGAAAATCAGGTATGAATTTAATCCGTACCATATAACGTTCACAAAGTTCCGTAAGATAATTAATCGTTTTAATACTGTCAATATGGAGTGCAATATACATTTCATCTACATTTTCAGTACTGATATAATCTTGGATAGCATCAAACCCTCCTAATAATGGGGAGGAAATAGAAGCAACAGGATCAACTTTATCATCAAAAAAACCCAAAACGCGATACCCATAGGTAAGGTCTTTGGATAGAATTTTACGCATATGCTCTCCGGTATCATTCGCTCCTATTATAACAACATTTTTGAAATTATATCCCTGAGCCCGAATGTATTTTAAGAGTTTCATAAACGCTACTCGAGATACAAATAAGAAAACAAAAAATAGTATATAAAAACTCAATAGGCGCAAACGCGAAATCTCTGAAAATTTCAAAACTACGATAAGCAAGACTATCAAGGCAGCATGAATCGCTATAATCCGAATGGCGCGCATCAATATAGATTCAATTCTTTCAATACGCACTATCCGATACGAATCCTTGTAAAGCAACAATACAATCCAAAAAACATTGGACAATAGGGAAATGGTTCGTACTTCTTTCAAATCCAACCGATCCAAATTATCATAACGAATAAGAAGAGAAAAAATAATCGCTACATTTAATAGAACGATGTCCCACATGAGAAAACAAAGTTTAAAATAACGCGAAAAACGGTAAGTGGCAAGTTCTTTTAAAAGTGACATACAAAGAAAAATAGTAGGTTTGTTTTGTAATTTTTTTATGAATTATACTTTAAGCTCAATACTTTGTTCTATATATTTTACAAAAATAAATTAATAAAATTTTAAATTATTGCATGGGTGTCGTGTTTTTTTTTAGTATTAAACCTAAATAAAACACATTTATTATAATAGAATAATAAAAACACTATCTATTGAAAACTCCTTCAATATTAAAAAAATGGTTTGCATATTGATCGGAAATAATTTCCCAATCATAGACAGTTGTAATTTTTTTACTGTTTTCTTGTAAAATCAGCTGATATTGATCCTGATGATATACTACATTTAAGATATGATTCGATACATCATTTGCATTTTGAAAATATATCGCATCATCTCCAAGAATATATTTGTTAAACGGATTATCATTGGCACAAATCAAACTATTGGATGCCATTGCTTCCAATAGCGACGGATTAGTACCTCCTACAGTATGCCCATGAAAATAGATATTAGAATAATAGCGTAAATTATTCAAAACTTCAATATTATAAATACCACCACTGAATTGAATTTGAGAGTGATTAGAAAACTTGTTTTTTAAATAATTTCCATAAGTGGTTTCATGATTGCCAATTACTAAAAAAGGTCTAGAAACATTAGCCTGTACTACTCCATCTAATATAACTTCAATACTGTTTTCCGGTTCCAGTCGGGCGATAAGCATATCATATTGATTCGCAATTAAATTATATGTTGCAAGAATACTAGAATCTGGCGTCTCAAACAATGTAGCACCATACGCAATGTAAGTAGAAGTTACCTTGTACTTCTCGTTTAGATAATCTTGAATCCCTATAGAATCTGATATTAAATGATCGCTGTATTTAACACCAAGAGATTCAGCATATCGAAGAAATTTTTTAATTTTTTCTGAATATTTAGTGCGCTTCCATTCTAATCCATCCATATTGGTGGTAACAACAACTTTCTTTGGCATTAACCATCCCCAAATAGAACTACTAGTATACCCCAACTGTAATATAACATCACAGTGGTGTTTTCTAACATCTAAAATACAATTCAAGTCATAAATAAACTGACCAGCTGTTCCTATTGCATTTTCGGGATCATAACAATGCACAATTTGAACACCATTCCATACCTTTTCTTGATAGGGATGATTATGCGAATTATAAACAATGACTTCAAATCCTCGTTTTACAAGTCCCAAAGCTAGATATTCTGCACATTGCTCGAAACCTCCATAATGATTAGGAATTCCACGAGTTCCTACGATTGCTATTTTCATGATTTATTTAAAATTGAATTATAAGCTTTTAAAGTTTGTTCAGCTGTCTTTTCCCAAACATATTCCTTTAAAATTAATTCTTTCAAGGAATCTTTATTAGGCTCATAAAATGCTTTTATGACCATATTTTTAATTGAAAGAATATCATCTGGTTCGCAATAATAAGCTAAATCATTGAAATATTCTTCAGTATCTCCTTTTGGGGTAATTACTATGTTACACTCCATAATTGCAGCCTCCAACGAACTTAGTCCGGTGGTCTCAAACCAACTGGGCAAAACATGCACTTTTGCAGCCTTAAATATGGATGCTAATTGGTTGTGATCTATATGTTCAATGAGTTGCATATTAGCATTTTCTTCAATTAATTTAACACACTCTTTATAGTAAGCTATATGATTTGGTGCAGGTTTACCTATAATTGTTAAAAATAAATCGGTCCCAGCTAAAGCTTTAATTAAATTCAATTGGTTTTTAATTCCTTCTATTCTTCCTACACACAATATATGATTCTTGAATTTTTCATTAGGACTTACAGTACTACTAAAAGTTAAGGTATTAATTGCATTTGGAACTTTAATATAGGGGGTTGCCACATGATACTTCTTTACAAATCGATTGTACTCACTATGAGAATTTGGGAGAAGAAGATTTGCTTTTTTCGCAACATATTTAACAGATGCTCGATGTCCATTAAGTAAGTAGTACTTTGAATTTATAACATCTCCATTTTTTAAAAACCTCGCAATTGTTTTTATATACTCTAATTTATCACTGCTTAACAAATTACCCAACAGTCCTAATAGACCTCCTCTATTTTTTTCGAATTCACTATAATCCACAAAAATGGTGGAAACAACAAAAGGGAGATTTGAATTATTGATATGTGATATTATGTCATCAGGCCGTATAATATTAAAGAAATGCATAATATCGTATTTAGAATAATCAATTATTGAATACCCTATATTTATATCAACTTCAACACCTAAATGACGTAAATATTCAGCCGTTGAATTTATTTGAATGGTGTCTCCCCCTGGCGTAATTTCAAGGGTTTTTCGAGCAATCATAAGTACTCTCATTGTATATTAAAATATTTAATTTAAAATTGATTGTATAATTCAAATTCTATACGCCTACTATTACTCAAATTTATATTATTCTCTTGTCTTTATTTTTTTGGCAGGAACTCCTCCATAAATAGTATTACATTTATAGACTCCTGCAGTCAAAACAGCGCCTGCAGCTACAATACAGCCATCTCCGAGATGAACTCCATCAAGAATTGTTACTTTTGCTCCAAGCCAACAATTTTTTCCTATTGAAATACCCATATGATTTACTCCTTGAAGACGTATTGGAATATCCAAAATTGAATAATTGTGATTCTCAGAATGGAAACTTACATAATTCCCAATAATTGTATCACTTCCAATTTTAATCCCACCAGCACATCCATAAAAACAATCTCTTCCTAAACCTACATCATTTCCAACAATGAGTCCTTTGCCAATATGTTTTAAACTTCCAGAACATTCAATAACCGTTCTTTTACCAAGTGAAACATTGTCTCCAAAATGAATCCCATCTTTTGATAATGCATCAATAAAACATTTATCATCTATACTTACTCCTCTTCCAAACACAATTAAATTCTTAGCTCGTACTGTTACACCTTTACCAATAAACAATAAGCCTTTATTTTTAGTAAATGAAAGATTACCACGAATAAACATTAAACAACGTTTAGTAACTTCTGAAAATAAATAAGATGAAGGTATATTATGATCTAACTTAAAATCTTTACTCTTAATTCTAGTTATAATCTGGTTTATTATTTTTACTAGCATAATGTAATGTATAGTGGAAGAAAAAAAATCCTAAAAGAACTTAAATACCCAAATGAGTATAATTTATTTATCTTATAAAATGTTTTTCGTTTTTCATTTGATTGATAAAATCCAAATACATAGTAAGAAAATATCATTATTAAAGCTTGGAAATTTTTTAAAATATATTTAATTTTATTGTTATTTTTTTGTAAAACTCCACTTGATTTACCATTTAGATATGAATAATCAAACACGTATTTTTTATTTAATTTACTATTTATTTTATGTAATACTATAAGTTCTGGATTATATATAATTTTACAACCTATTTTTTTTGCTCTATCAAAATAGTCGTTTTCTTCCCCTCCCATTAAATTGTCTCCTTTTCTCCCTAACTCAGAATTATAAAAGCCTACTTCTGTGGCAATTTTTTTTGTCATTGCATAATTAGCACCCATTAAAGCATCAACTATTTGAACATTGTTTCCTAAATCAAAAATACTGACAAGGTAAAAGTATTTTGTGGGAAGCCATTTTGGAATATCGGTTTTGAATGGAAGTACTTTTCCTCCAAATATAGAAATTGATTTATCTGATAAAATTGAATCTGCGATATCAAAATAATTATCAACCAATTCTACGTCATCATCTAAATAAACTAATATTTCTCCTAAAGCTTCTTTCATACCCCTGTTACGTGCATGAGACAATCCTTGCTGGGTTTCAAGAAAATATTTTACCGTACTATTTGAACAATATTTGCCCTCGATGGACGGTGTGAGATCTGTTGATTTATTGTCAATTATTAGAATTTCAGAATCTTCTCTGTTTTTTAAAACACTTAAAACAGAATCAATGGTCTCTGTTAATAATTCGAACCTGTTGTAAGAACAAATAATAATACTGTATTTAATCATGATTGAAAATGAATTGGATTGGAGCAATGTCTGCAGCATTGTTATAAATCGCTTTGTAATAAAACAATAGCATAGCCAAGCAAATGACAATTGCTAAAGGCTTTACTATTCTATTGAATGGATACTTTAAAACATTAAAAATATAAAACATTAAAAAAGCTAGTATAACGACCCTAAAAAATATAAAATAATCTGCAATTCTAGCCAGAATAAAATTATCAGCAAAAACCCTGGATAAAATTAATCCAACAAAAAAAAGATTATAAAACGGTATGAAATTAAAGTTATTAAATTTTTCTTTTAACTTTTCATAAAAAATAATAATAAGTAAATCCATAAAAAAGAATAAAAAAATAGACAAACCATCACCTCTTTTATTCTCGTCCGTAATTTCTTTCATTAAATCTAGGTTTTCAAGATAATAATCATAACCCATCAAGTTTATTAAAGGTGTGAAATATTCTAACACAATATTAAAGAATCTTGGTAGAATGAATACTGATAGAAAGAGAATTATTATTTGTGCTTTCACATTTTTAAACCATTCAAATTTTAAGAAGGGAAGTAAAATAAAAGGCAATATCACTGTTTTATGCATTGAAAAAGCAAAAAGACCTAGTAAGAATGTTTTTAAAAATTTTTTTTGGTAAAAAAGCTGCAAACAATACATAAAAATTAAAAATGCAAGTGTCTGTCGCATAACATTCATACTAACAAAAAAAATAAGACTGGTAAAAAAGAGGAAGAAATACCAAGACCGTAGAAATGGAATGCTTTTTAGGAAAAGTAATAAAAATAAAATTTGTAAAAAAGCAAAAACAATAAATAAAGAATAACTTTCAAACCCAAATTCTACCAAAAATTGGTTCAACCAAATAAATCCAAAATCATTATCAACAGGAAAATGACCTGAACGACTGAGTTCCTTAAACCATCTCGTATATCCCTCATAATCTCTACCTACGTTGTACCTTAAACCAATAACTAAGGAATACATCAACATAAAAAAATAAATCCCTGGTCTGGTAAAATCTATCTCAAAATTGTTATTTGCTCCAATCTTTTTTGATATTAATTTATTTGAAAAGAGGATGCAAAGTATTAAGAATAAAGT
Source organism: Flavobacterium labens (assembly GCF_048286755.1). Taxonomy (NCBI): domain Bacteria; kingdom Pseudomonadati; phylum Bacteroidota; class Flavobacteriia; order Flavobacteriales; family Flavobacteriaceae; genus Flavobacterium; species Flavobacterium labens. Next base: position 393,666 of record NZ_JBLVPL010000002.1, read on the forward strand.
ATAAAATATATATGTATTAGTATCAGTCACTTAACCAGATATTTAATTAAATATTTTTTCGAAGTCTTTACGTTCAAAGACCTCTAAATGTCCTTTGTAAGTAGCGTTCCAAATCTTCCTATTATCATTTAAGAAATGATTTCTTGCAACAGTAAAACCTTTTTCCATTCTATCAACATTAGGGTCATGCCATCTCTCGCCTTTAGTGTAATAATTAGGGGTAAAATGATTTTCATCATTTTCCTCTGTAACTACGATAGAGGAATCCGTTTTTTCTAATTTAGCATAATTATGATCAAAACCAATCATATATACCTCATCAAATCCCATATAGAAAGCTAATTGAAGACACATAAAAGTTACACTACCTCCTACACCAATTTTTCTCAAACAATTATCAGAGAATAGCGGCTTGAATATTTTATCAGAATAATTTATATATGCATTAAAATTGACAGTGTTACAATCTTTTTTAAGCGTATAATCCAAAAAAGTAGGCACAAACTTAACTGGTCCATTCAATTCATTAATCTCAGAAGCGCGATCTTCGGCTATCAAATAATCCTCTATAACATAATATGTGGGTAAGAAACCCATTTTTTCTTGATTCAGGTAAATACCATTAACCCCAAATGTTGTTTCCCCTTTCAATAAAGTTAAATCTAATTTATTCAATGATGGACCATTACCAATAATAAAGCATCTTTCACCTTTATGTTTGTTTTTAAACGACTGTAGTTTTTTTTCATTTTTAGTAAAAATAATTCTTAACCCTGCTAACCTAAAACGCAGTGTATACCATAAATGATCTAAATAATTTCTGTTTTTTCTAAGATCCAATATTGAATTTTTATCTATGAAAATATTGAGCACAAAAAAGAAAATAGGCTTAATAATTTTTTTAATTGACATATTGATATTTTTCTTTTTAAAATGAAAATTATTGTTTTTTAAAAACAAGTTTTATTAATTGGAATCCGTGAATTAAATCTTTTCTCATCATCAGCGTAAATAAAACAAGACAAACAACAGTTGTGCTTATTGTTATAGTATCATTTTTAATAAATGTTGACACTAAGACAACTGTTAAGCTAATTATTGACATCAATAAATAAAAATAAACATTGCTTATTTTTACGATTTTCCAAGAATATTTAATCCTAGTTATTGCCATTATTAAATGGGACAAAACAATTGCTGTTACGGCGCCATATAAACCCCAAATTGGGATTAAAATTATATTAAAAATCACAGCAATTAAGGCACCCCAAACACTGGAATAAAAATAATATTTACTCTCTCTTGTTGCTGAAAAATTAGTTCCTACAAAACCAGAAACTGCAGCAAACAGCGAAGAAAGAGAAAGTATAGGAATATATTGCCATGCCTCAAAAAACTTGATATCTGCAACAAAACCTATTAAAGTTTTACCCAAAACACTCAGCATAATAACGCAAAAGACCAATAGACTGAAAACTAACTTTAGAATTTGATTATAGAATTTTTCATAACTCTCCTTTCGATATTCTTCAATCACTGAAATCTGCCATGAAACCATAAAAACAGAAAACAAAACATTTATTAAAGAAGGAAACTTATAAGCAACCGCAAATAATCCAATAGCATGCATTCCCAAATATTCTTCCATTAGCGGTCTGTTTAAAGAAGCAACTAACCACCACATTATAGCATTTGGGATTAATGGAATAGAATATGTTATCATTTGCCTGTATTTTTCAAAATTTAATACCTCGAAAGAAAAATATTGATATGATTTTGAATGAATAAAAGTATACAGTGCTGAAATAAAAAAAGAAAGTATTTGAGCAATAAAAAAACCTACTAGACCATATTGAGGAATAAGAAAAAGAGAAAGAATAGCCGTAAGAAATGTTAATATAACCCCAGAAATTGCGTAAACCTTAATATTGTTTATGCTTCGAGAAAATTGCTGTGAAAAAGTTTGAAGAAATAAAGCTACTACTAACAGATAAATGTAGCGAATATTATTTGTAATACTTTTGAGGATATTTACCTCCAGTAAAAATTCCTTTATTCCAAATAACAAAAAGCCAGTAACTATCAACAACAATAATGAATATAATAATCCAGATGAAAAATATTGTTTTTGACTTGTAAGATCTTTATCTTTAGGAAAAATGAAAATCGATTCAGAAATACTCAATGTAACTATAGCAATTAGAAGACTAACATAAACCAAAGCATTGTCAGAAGCTCCATAATCTTCAACAGTTAGCCATTTAGTATAAAAAGGAAGCATCAAAAAAGCAATCATCTTACTTCCAATATTACCAACAAAAACCAAAACTGTATTTTTACCTAATTGTTTGTATTTACTCATTACTATATGCTGAATCTTTTTAGTTTCACTGAAATTAAAATAATCAACAGGATTACTATTTAAGCGAACTTATTTTTGTTCTAAAAACTTGAGACTTATCATTTTTAATAATATCTTCTTCTTTTACTTGAACAAAATTAATAATACCCATTGGCACCCTTGCATTATCGTAAACAATATTCAACACTCCTGGTTCTGTTTCAATCATGTCAGGATATGAAACATCCTCATTTGTATCAATAACCATTTTGTAAGGCCAAGTCTCACCATCATCTTCAGAAAGATAAATTGACATATTTGTCCTAGTCGTGGCATTATTAAATATGATTATCAAGCGACCCGACTGTAACTTAGCCAAATGAAAACGAGCAGAAGTAGTGGCCCCAAGATCAGTGAATTTTTTCCCCACATCCCAAATTTTCCCATCCTTACTTTTAGAATAATAAATACCATCTACAGACCTTGTCATGCCTAAAAAAGTAGAATTTTTCAATTCAACAAACATATGTTCATAAATCATATGTTGCTTAGAAACATTCATTGTTATTCCGCCCACTTTAGTAAAATCTACCAAATTATTTGAGGCATAATTACCTTTGTACATAAAGGGTTGCTGCAACATAGGATTTCCAGCATACCAAACGGCTATAGGAAATACCATTTGATCAGAAAATACAGAATTAAAGGGTTTATTTATCATAATTCCTGGAGCAAGCCTTCTGGGAGCAGTGTAAGCTATAGTTCCGCTAGGTTCCGATAATTTCAATTTAGAATACCAAGTCTCAGCCCATATCTTACTAATAACCTTCTTTTTCTCTATATGCTTAGCCCAAGCTATATATAAATTACCAAACTTATCATTAAACAAACTAGCATCCATCACTCTTGTAGAATCTTCCGGATTAACAAAAAAGACTAGTTTGTCGTGATTCCAAGTTCGCCCTTTATCTTTACTTAAAGATACTGTAATATAATTTTCATTTCCTTCCCATTTGCCTCCGCTTATCCAAGCGGCATATAAATTACCTAATCGATCTTTACCTACTGACGCAATGCCTTGCCACGTTCTATTAGTTCTGTTATAATTTAAATTACTGCCTTGATTTTGAAGTATTCCTCCTTCAATATACACATCTGAATCTGGCACATGACCTTGTGGCAACAACGTAAAATCCTGTCCTACAAAATCATTATTTTTAACGGTTAAATCATCTGATGGTTTATCTGACAAAAAATCTTTATCAGAACTACAACTGGTAAAAAAAAATATAAAAAGAACGGATAATATGAATACGTATTTTTTTTTCATTTCTAAATAAATGTATTATTTGTAAATAAACAATTAATTGGTTTCAAAGTAATTAATTTATAAAACCAAAAAAGTAATCTCAGAAAAAGACTGAATGTATCTGACGGAAAGGTCTAACAATTTCTTATTATTATACCCATAAAATAAAATATTATTAGCTTCCGCTGCTTCAAAATCATTAAAAGAATCACCTATCAAACATATTTCAACTTTATTATAATTATTACTAATCATAACTTGCTTCACTAATTCTTTTTTAGGAGTTGGAGAACCATGAATCGAAATAAAATATTTTGATAAACCCAAAGCTTCACAAATATACCTCAATTCGTTTCCATCTGATCCTGAAACAATATGCATATTATATTTTGAATAATTATCCATAATAAACTTTAATGAATCTTCAATCAATAGATTAGAATCCAAGAGATTTTCAAGCATTACTACTGAAAACTCATCAGCTAACACTTTAATCTCTGCATCCGTAATAGATTCTTTTCTTATTTCTTCAAAAAAATATCTAAACTTATTATATCTAGAAAGTCCTCCATTACTTCTATGATATTCCATCAAAAGAAAAACTTGTTCTTTAGGATAACCTTTTAAAACGATTTCAAAACCTTTATCCCGAATAGGCATGGAATCCATTATAACGCCATCAAAATCCCAAAGAATTGTTTTAAATTTATCCATTCAAATGTTTATATATTAATTCGGCCATTTCAAAATCAGCTTCCCAATCTACATCAAAAGATTTATACCCCAACTGCTCCATTAAAAATGGTTTAATCCCAATCCTATCCTGATTACTTAAATAAACAGCTTTAGGCGCTATAAAAAAAGCACTATCAATTTCATAAAGAGGAGCTAAATCTTGGGTTCTAGGCCATTTTACATCTGTGATTCTGTTAATTAGATCATCTTTTTCTTTAGACCAGATAAAATTTTGAATTTTTTTTACACTCATCAAAGAATCATAACCATCATTAATAGCTTGAAAATATGATTTAATAGCATTATCATAATCTTCACCCATTACAAAAGGAGAAGTAACATGAGTCCACAAAATATGAGACATATTACAAACTAATGGTACATATTTCACTAAATCAATAAGATTAGTGCTACTAAGTGCAAGGATTTCTGGTCGATCAATGATTTTTAATCTACTATCATTCTTAGATATTTTTTTTCCATATTCTAGTGAGGCTTCATCGTTAGATGAAAGAATAATTTCGTGTATTAACTTGGTATTGAAAAGTTGATTAAGTTTTATTTCTAATAATCCATTGTTATGACCACAAAAATCCCTCGTGTTTTTATTCATAACTCTTTCGCTTCCTTTTCTTGTAGGTAAAAAAACGCTAACTGTTTCCATATAAATCTATTAATACAGTTCAGAATAAACAGATTCTTGAGACAATCCTCTGTATTTGGTAGGGGTAATAGATTTTAAACTAAAATTATTAATGGAAAAATTTTTAAATAAATATTCATTCTCATTGAATAGTTCTAACTTATGTTGATCAATTTCGCCATTGTAGCCATCATAACCGCATACGATTGCTTCTTTGATTTTCAGTTCTTTTATTAATTGAAGTAATAACGATGTAATTGAACTTTTATATCTATCCGTTACATTTATTTCTGAAAGTTGATATGAATTTAATTTAAAATTTTTAGGTATATAAGTCCCCATAGCTCTAGGATAGGGTGGTAATATTGCTGTCCTATTGTTTGGAATTGAATTAAATACTTTTTCTAATCTATGCCCTTCATTACCTGCTAAACAATGATATTGTTTATTGCTACATTCATTTAAGTGGCTAACATTTCTTGAACTTGAATGTATTATTACTACATCTGGATTTAAATATAAATAGTTTTTAATAGCTTCAATATGTTCTTTAACACTATCACCACCTCCAACTATTAAAGCTTTACTAAAGATTTCAATTGGTAAATATTCATTTAATTTTTCGTTATCTTTTAATCCTTTAGATTGGTTGCTTAAAGCTCTAATAATACTATTAAATGAATAATATCGTTTGCCTACCCAATCCATCACATCTTTTTGTGGTAATGAATTGGCTCCAGAGACCATATATGGTAAATTAGTTCCCCATTCATGTTTTTTTTGTAATTGCACAAAAGCATCTGTAACTGAAGAAAGGGCATTAAAATCAACATCTAGATTATTTCGCTGATTTAAAGCTGTCAATAAAAGTTCGGTTTTTAAATTTCCCGCACCTCTTCCCATACCAGTAATAGTAGCATCGACAATATCTGCACCACATTCAATGGCAGTCAAAGTATTTATTAGGGCAAGTTCTAAATTATTATGTCCATGGAAGCCAATTTTCGTACTCATTTGAGAGCGGACAAGTCCGAAAATTTCTTTTACATCTTCTGGATAAACACCTCCATAAGAGTCAACCATATAAAAATAATCAGCCACACCATCCACATACTTTAGATTAGATAAGAATTCAGGTAAGTTTTTCCATTTAGACATGTACATAACATTAAACCCTAACTCAAACCCCATCGATTTGACTTTTTTAGCTAAATCAATCGCTCTTAACAATTGCTCTGGATCAATTGCAATTCTAACCATTGTGATTATGCCAATACACGGCTTCAATAATTCCTCTACTGTGTCTAATTGTATATCCTTTTCATTTAAAATGATAACTAATTTTTTATTAGACAAACGTGATAATTTTTTTAGCACAAAATCTGGACAATAAAAATATTCCCCATAGTATCCAGAAAGTTTAGGACTTCGATATCCAACTTCTAAATACTCAACTGGCAAATTATTCATTGCTGTTAAATAGGTTTCGACTAAATTTTTATCAAAATCCCAATTTGTATAATATCCTCCATCACGCAAAGTACAATCAAGTATTTTAAACATATTTTATTAAATAATTAGTTTATAAATCTATTTTACCTACTCGTTTACTTAAATAATTCAAAGTAGTATATCCTTCATCTTTCAAGTACTGATTTTTCTGAATTAATCTCAGATCACTCAACAACATATCTTTAATCGAAGGGTTAGTCGTTTATTTTTTACTGAAGAGTTGAATCTGTTAAATGCTTTCCTAATCAATTAAATAATGAAGCTTTTATCTAAACGATTTATCGATTAACATTCTTACCCGAAATAATTCAAAGAACTATAATTCTTTTTTATAATTCCGCCTACATCTAATACAATTTCAAATCACTCGCCACCATCTCTTTAACCAATGCAGCTAAATCATATTGTGGTTTCCAACCCAATTGTGTTTTAGATTTGGTAGGGTCTCCAATTAATAAATCAACCTCCGTAGGGCGGTAATATTCAGGATCTACACGAACAACCACCATACCTATTTCCAACTGACACAAAGGATTGTTGCAAGCAGCAACGGTAGCTGTTTCATTTTCTTGTTCGCCGTCAAAAGTCAATGTAACGCCTACCTCAGCAAAAGCCATGATTACAAAATCTCTTATATAAGTTGTAACACCTGTTGCAATGACATAGTCTTCAGGGATATCTTGTTGTAAAATACGCCACATCGCTTCTACATAATCCTTAGCATGTCCCCAGTCTCTTTGAGAATTCAAGTTACCTAAGTATAAACAATCTTGCTTTCCTTTAGCAATAGCAGCTACTGCCATCGTGATTTTACGCGTTACAAAAGTTTCACCACGTCGAGGAGATTCGTGATTGAAAAGAATACCATTGCAAGCAAACATATTATAGGCCTCACGGTAGTTTTTAGTAATCCAAAAGCCATAAATCTTAGCCGCTCCATAAGGTGAACGTGGGTAGAAAGGAGAATTTTCGTCATAAAAACCTTCTGCATTTTTATTCTCTGCCAATCCTCCATACAATTCAGAAGTAGAAGCCTGATACACTCTCGTTTTATTTCCTAAACCTAAAATCCGAACCGCCTCAAGAATCCTCAAGGTTCCTAATCCATCTACATTGGCAACATATTCAGGTGAATCAAAAGAAACCTTTACATGTGACATCGCCCCTAAATTATAGATTTCATCTGGCTGTACTTCCTGGATAATTCGTATGATATTAGTGGAGTCAGTCAAATCTCCATAATGCAATTTAAAATTAACATGTGCTTCATGCTGGTCTTGATAGATATGATCAATACGTTGCGTATTAAAAGAAGAAGCGCGGCGTTTAACACCATGAACCATATATCCTTTTTCTAATAATAATTCTGCCAGATAAGATCCGTCTTGTCCTGTAATTCCTGTTACTAATGCTATTTTTTGTGAAGTGCTCATATTTTTTAGCTTAAACGGTAATCGATTATTTGCTTAATTGTTTTGCTTCTCGATTAACTAATTATTATATTTTTTTTAAGAGAAATTTATTTGGAAGGTTTAATTGGTTAATTGTTTAATCGTTTGATGAAGAGTTGAATCGCTTATTTGTTTAATCGGTTAATTGTTTTCGTATCGATTAAATAATTAAGCTTTTTTTAAAAATTAAACAGTTAACCTCTTCCTAAACAGTTAACCCTTTTCCTAAACAGTTAAACATTTTTCTTCAATGTCTCCTTATTATTGATTTGATATTTATAAAGTGAATTGAGTTTATTTAGAATAGCATCCAGCTTTATTCGAAGTACCGTATATTTCTCTTCATTAATATACTTCATATCCAATGCGGTATTCAAATGATCTATTTTTTCTAGCCCTGTGTTGAATAGCTCATATTAGTAAAATATGCCTGATCAAAATTAGAAGATCTTCCGGAACCCTCTGCCAAATTAGCGGAGATACTGGCTGATGATCTATTAATTTGACTGATTAGATCAAATCGCTCTTCTTTTGGAAACCCTTGACTCATCAATTTTATATCTATTTTGAACTTTCTAGCTAGTTGATATACCTCTAATTTTTCGAAAGAATAGATATGATAGCTCAAATTGATAATTGTTTAACTGGTTAATTGTTTATTCGTTTGTTATTAGGTAATTGAAAAGTTTAATCGCTTATTTGTTTAATTGGTGAATTGTTGGCTGAAATGTTGAATCGCTTATTTGTTTAATCGGTTAATTGTTTTCGTATCGATTAAACAGTTAACTTTCCCCTAAACGATTAACCTTTCTCTAAACAGTTAAACAACTAACCCTTTCTTAACCAGTTAAACTTTTCCTAACCGATTAACTTTTCTCTAAACAGTTAAACGATTAACCGGTTACTCCTTTTCTACATTTTCACTTCCTTAAACTTATCAATATTCTCCAAGAACCAATCATAGGTTTTTTGGATTCCTTCTTCAAGATTAATTTGATGCTTCCATCCTAGATTATGCATTTTGCTAATATCCATTAATTTTCTTGGCGTACCATCTGGTTTTGTGGCATCCCAAATAATTTTGCCTTGATGCCCCGTAATTTTTTGAATCGTTTCTGCCAATTGTTTTATAGTCAAATCTTCTCCTGTACCCACATTGTATAAATAGTCTGGCAATCTATTTTCTAAAGCAAAAACAACGGCTTGAGCCATATCGTCTACAAATAGAAATTCTCTCATTGGAGTTCCACTTCCCCATAAAGTAACAGGAGCATGATTGTTTTCCTTAGCTTCATGAAATTTTCGCATCATGGCCGGTAAAACATGTGATGTATTTAAATCGAAATTATCATGCGTACCATATAGATTAGTGGGCATAAGACTTACATAATCCTTTCCAAATTGTTTTCTAATGGCTTCACAGGCTTTTACCCCGGTAATTTTTGCAATAGCATACCATTCGTTAGTAGGTTCTAAAGTATCCGTGAGCAGGTATTCCTCTTTTAAAGGTTGAGGCGCTAGCTTAGGATAGATGCAAGAACTCCCGAGAAATATAAACTTCTCCACACCGGATTGCTGTGCAGAATCGATTAGATTATTCTGGATTTGCATGTTCTCCATAATAAATTGATACGGATAATTATTGTTTGCCAATATTCCACCCACTTTTGCAGCAGCATCAATAATAACTTCCGGATTTTCGCTTGCTATAAAATCGGTAACAGCTTGTTGATTTCTCAAATCCAATTCGCGACTGGAAACTACCAATAAATTAGTGTACCCATTTGCAGACAATGTTCGCCAAATAGCACTGCCTACCATACCATTGTGTCCCGCTATATAAATTTTAGTGTCTTTCTTCATATTTTCTTTAATTCAACAAGTCTGGATTTTCTCTTTCCAACTGATTGTAAATATTCTTAACATCTTGTGAACTATCTTTATGCAAAATTAAATTAGCCGTTTCCGTATAAACAAAAATGGTGTTTTTCAATCCCACAAAAGCGGTATAATTATCAGTTCCAATAACCATATTTCCATTTTTATCAACAGAATGTCCAGTAGAAACAAGATAGTCATAAACCGATTCAAAAGAACCTAAATCAGACCAAATGAAAGTAGAGGGCACTACTTTTATTTTTTTACTTCTTTCCATAACCGCATAATCAATACTGATGGAAGGAATTTCGAGAGACAATTGTAAATCTAATGTACCTTCATTATTGTTATCCCAAGCAATTTTAGATTTCTCGTATACATCTGGTTGAAAAGATTGTAGTTCTTCCAGAAACACACCAGCTTTAAAACAAAACATACCACTGTTCCATAGAAAATTCCCTTTGGCTATGAAATCCTTTGCAGTTACTTGGTTTGGTTTTTCTCTAAAAGAAATCACGTCATCCCCTTTTCGTTCAATATAACCATATCCTATTTCAGGCTTAGTGGGTACAATTCCGAAAGTTACAATATAGCCTTTGGAAGCTTTTTCCACTGCTTCATTAATTGCTGCTTCATAATTTTCCATGGCATCAATAATGTGATCAGAAGGGGTTACAATTAAAACATCTTCTGGATCCGAAGCAAAAGCCGCAAAAGCTATTGCGGCAGCCGTATTTCTTGGAGTGGATTCTACGATATCTAAATAGGGAGTATTTGATTTCTCCATCACTTTCCTGCTCAGGTGGCAATTATCAATATTGCCCACAACCATAATTTTATTCGCAACATTACGATTACGCTCTACTGTCATTTCAAACAATGATTTACCATCAAACAAATCTAAATATTGTTTAGGTTGACTTTTTCTAGATAAAGGCCATAATCTGCTACCTACTCCGCCAGTAAGAATGACATGTGTAATTGAATGATTATTTTCCATACTGAACTTTTAAATCTTTGCTTTAGTATTGCTATTTTGATTCTACTATTTTTCTTAATGATATTCTATAACCGCCCATCAGCTGCATCACCCAAAACTCCTTTTACATCATACAATAGACTAATAGTATTTTGTAATGTAGACAAGTCTAAATCCAAAAATTGATGGTGTGCAACTCCCAAGATTACAGCATCAAATTGCTGCTTTGGTATTAAATTTGTCGTAACCAAGTTGTATTCTTTTTTTACTTCTAATGGATTTGCTATAGGGTCATAAGTGGTTACAGTAATTCCGTAATCTGTTAAAGCTGCTATTACATCCACAATTTTTGTGTTACGAACATCAGGGCAGTTCTCTTTAAAAGTAATTCCAAGCATCAAAACTGTCGCTCCATTAACCGAAATTCCTTTTTTAATCATCAGCTTTACTACTTGAGAAGCTACATATTCGCCCATACTGTCATTCAATCGCCTTCCGGCTAATATAATTTCAGGATGATATCCAAACTCTTGAGCCCTTTGAGCCAAATAATAAGGATCAACTCCTATACAATGACCTCCAACTAAACCCGGCTTAAAAGGCAGGAAATTCCATTTGGTTCTTGCTGCCTCTAAAACGGCTTGCGTATCGATATTCATCAAATTGAATATTTTAGCTAACTCGTTTACAAAAGCTATATTGATATCCCGTTGAGAATTTTCTATTACTTTGGCGGCTTCTGCAACCTTTATAGATGGTGCCAAGTAAGTTCCTGCAGTAATAACGGACTTATATAATTCATTTACTTTTTGGCCAATCTCGAAAGTTGAACCCGAAGTGATTTTTAAAATTTTATCCACTGTATGTTCCTTGTCTCCTGGATTAATTCTTTCGGGAGAATAACCCGCAAAAAAATCTACATTAAATTTCAATCCAGAAACACGCTCTAAAACAGGAACACATTCTTCCTCGGTTACCCCAGGATAAACGGTAGATTCATAAATAACAATATCCCCTTTTTTTAAGACTGACCCAACCGTTTCACTGGATCTGTATAATGGGGTCAAATCTGGGCGATTATTTTTATCAACCGGAGTGGGAACTGTTACAATATAGTAATTACAATCTACAATATCGTTAACATCAGTAGTGCAATATAAACCGATAGCATTACTTGATCCATCCAATAGCACTTTTTGCAGCGTGACATCATCTATTTCAAATGTAGTATCAGTTCCCGATTTTAATGAACTAACCCTAGATTGATTGATGTCAAATCCAACAACAGCATGCTTGGTTGCAAACAATCTTGCCAATGGCAACCCCACATAACCCAAACCAATTACAGCTATTTTTGTATTAGAATTCATTTTTTGAATAAATATAAGTAACCATCGTTAACTTTATTACACTGCTTCGCAATTCATACTCACAGAAATGAGCTGAAACAAGAATAATTTAAGAGGGCAAATATAGGTACAATATGCCGGTTTTTTATCTATTATTTACCCTTCAAAACACAACGATGCTTCAACAAAAACCAAATACATACATAAATAGCTGAAATTCAGAAAGTAGCAGCTATAAAACTAATTAAACTACCAAAAAAAATCACCTAAATTGGTGATAAAAAAACATAAAAACGAGATTTCAAATTAGCATTTATAGAGCTTAAACACATAATGAAAATTATGGAACTGAAAGCATATCAATTATCTAAATGTAAAACACACCAATTCCTTTTTTTTTGCTAATCGAAACAAACAGATTTTTATTTAAAATCACTTCTAATTCCAAATACATGTAAATTTTAAAAATGTGAAAGCCTAGCTCAATTGAGCTAGGCTTTCACATTTTTAAAAATCATATAGACGTTAAATAAGGAATCGAATAGTACTTACTCAAAATTGTGATAACAGCTATTATTTATACTTCATTTTTAAGACACACCCTAACGATTCCAAAACCAACACATAATGGGTATTAGTAACCTCTTGCACAATTGCTTTTTGATTAGAAAATGGTCCGGAATCCAATTGTATAGCATCTCCTATTTGAAAAGAAAGTACTGAAACCTCGTTACCCTCAGAGGGATTTAGCCATTTTTTTATAACACTGATCTCTTCGTCGCGGACAATAGCCGGTTTTCCTAACCAAAACAAATAACGCACCACTCCTACTGACTGGAACACAGCATTCCGTTCAGAATCTGGCAATTGAACAAAAACATAGGAATTAAATAGAGGCACTTCTACCTTTTTCTTTCTGTCTGACCATTGTCTAACTTGTGTAATCAAAGGACAATAGCACTCTATTCCTTTATTTTTTAATTGTTCTGCAACTTTTTTCTCCCATTTGGGCTTTGTATAAACTACATACCAATTCATCTTATATTTTGTATTACACTACTAGTTTTAGTGTGATTAATCGGAATAAACTTCTACATGAGACAATATGTCTACAATTCATTTGACAACATTACTATCTTATCTCTTTTTTATTTTTACCTCTTTCTAACTAGCCTAATTATAATCTATTCTCTTACGAACCTATAGATTGATATACAAAACCAATAGCTCTTAATTCTGAAGCATTCAGCAAGTTTCTCCCATCAAAAATAAAAGCAGGTTTTTGCATAGAATCGTATATTTTTTGCCAATTATACTTAACAAATTCATCCCATTCCGTAAGTACAGCTATAGCATGAGCATTATGACATGCCTCATAAGGATTATCAAAAGACATGACACTATTAACATTTAATTCCGTACTTCTGGTTTCTAAATAATTTAAATCGTCAATAATTTTTTTATTAGACACCTTAGGATCGTAAACAGCAATTTTTGCATGTTCATTTATCAAATCATCAGCAACATAAATAGCAGCCGACTCTCTAGTATCATTAGTATCTTTTTTGAAAGCCCAACCTAGAAAGGTTATTTTTTTATCAGAAACTGTATTATACAGTGTTTGAACTATCTTGTTCGAAAAACGTCTTTTCTGGTGATCATTCATTATAATTACCTGCTCCCAATAATCTGCTACTTCATGTAATCCATACGATTTGGCTATGTAAACTAAATTCAATATGTCTTTTTGAAAACAAGAACCCCCAAATCCAACAGAAGCTTTAAGAAATTTCGAACCTATTCTGCTATCCATTCCTATAGCCTTCGCCACTTCATTTACATCTGCCCCAGTTTTTTCACAAAGTTCCGACATGGCATTAATTGAAGAAATTCTTTGTGCCAAAAATGCATTCGCTGTCAATTTAGATAGCTCAGAGGACCAAACATTAGTAGTCAATATTTTCTCAGCCGCTACCCAATTTGAATATACATCAACAAGAGCATGAATCGCTTTTTGTCCTTCTTCTGAAGAATCTCCTCCTATTAATATCCTATCAGGATTCAATAAATCCTGAACAGCAGTTCCTTCTGCTAAAAACTCTGGATTTGATAAAATTTGAAACTGCACTCCATTCCCTGTATTGTCTAAAATACTTTTAATAGCCTCAGCAGTTCTAACTGGAAGTGTCGATTTTTCTACTACAATTTTGTTGTCTTTAGCAACTTTGGCTATTTGTCTCGCACACAATTCAATATATTTCAAATCAGCCGCCATACCTTTCCCTTTTCCATAGGTTTTAGTAGGCGTATTAACAGATATGAAAACAATTTGGGCTTCATCTATGGCTTTTTCCACATTAGTAGAAAAAGACAAGTTTCTACCTCTGGCTTCAGCAACAATTTCGCTTAAACCTGGCTCATAAATAGGTATATTATTTACATCTTCATCATTCCATGCATTAATTCGCTCTTCATTTAAGTCTACTACCGTAACTTGTATTTGCGGGCATTTTTGAGCTATAACTGCCATCGTTGGACCTCCAACATATCCAGCTCCAATGCAACAAATTTTTGTAATTTTCATTTAATCAAATTTTAATTTTGTAAATATATTTTAATTTACTGCATTCTTTTTCTTAAAAAATTATTTAAGATTATTCCAATACCATGCAACAGCTTCTTTTAATCCATCTTGCATCGAATATTTTGGATTATATCCCAATAACAATTTAGCCTTCTCAATACTTGCCAAAGAATGTGGAATATCACCCGCTCTATTAGGAGCATATTCTATGGCAACTGCCGTAATTTTTGGATCATATTCCGCTAAAAAGTTCTTTAAACAATCTACTAAATTATTCAACGTATTCCTATCTCCATAAGCAGTATTGTATACCGTATTTATCGCCTCTGGATTTTTTGTCAGTATAGCCAACTCATTCATTTGAATTACATTATCGATGTATGTAAAATCACGAGAGTAATTGCCTTCTCCATTTATTTTTGGGCTTTCCAATTGCATCAATTGCATAACAAATTTGGGAATGACCGCTGCATATGCTCCATTAGGATCTTGCTTTCGACCAAAAACATTAAAATAACGCAACCCTATAGTCTCTAAACCATAGGTTTTGCTAAATATTTCAGCATACAGCTCATTTACATATTTTGTTATTGCATAAGGAGACAGTGGTTTTCCAATTACGGCTTCAACTTTAGGCAAAGCTTCTGAGTCTCCATAAGTGGAAGAACTTGCCGCATATATAAATCGTTTCACTTTTGCATCTCTTGATGCTACTAACATGTTCAAAAAACCGGAGACATTTACATCATTAGTTGTAACTGGATCATTTATAGATCTTGGTACAGAACCCAAAGCTGCCTGATGTAAAACATAATCTACTCCTTGTACTGCATTTTGGCATTCAATAGCATTACGAATATCACCTTCTATCAAATAAAAATTAGGATGATTTATAAAGTCTTTTAAATTATGTCTATATCCAGTTGCAAAATTATCAAAACAAACAACTTTATAACCTTTAGATAAAAAATATTCACAAAGATTAGAACCTATAAACCCTGCACCTCCTGTAATTAAAACGGAACTTTTTGTTTCTACTTGCATCTGTTTTTATTTTAAAACAATCAATTACTTAGTTTGTTTTTTCAAAATCTTCTGTGCTATTCTTTGATAAATACTTTTAGTCTTACCCTCTTCATAATATCCATTAGCATAGGTTCCATAACCATAGCCGTAACCATAACCATATCCGTAACCAGTACCATATTTTGCTTTATTCTCCAAACCATTTAAAACAATACTCGCATTATTCAACTCTCCACGTTTCACTCTGTTGTTTAACAGCGTAATCATATCTTTTTTGGTAAAGTTCTGTCTTACTATATACAAGGTAACATCACAATATTGCGCTAATTCTAAAGCATCTGAAACTAATCCTACTGGAGGCGTATCCAATATTATATAATCGTATTTTTTCTTTAACTCGCCTATTAATTCACCCATTCCTTGACTCATTATCATTTCAGCAGGATTAGGCGGAATTGGTCCTGACAAAATAACGTCCAGAAAAGGAATATGTGTATGATTTATAATTTCGTCAATCGTTTTTTGCTTTATCAGATAATTTACTACCCCAACTTCATTCGACAAATTAAATTCTGTTGCCAGTTTTGGTTTTCTTAAATCCAAACCAATAACAACTGTTTTTTTCTCGCTTAGTGCAAATACCGTAGCGATATTTATAGAACAAAATGTTTTTCCCTCACCACTCACAGAAGATGTGATCATTAAGGTCTTTGCTCCATCTAAATTTTGTTGCTTGTATAAGAACTGAAGTGAGGAACGAATGGCTCTAAAGGATTCTGATAAGGCTGATTTTGGCTTATCATAAACAGCTAAATTAGTATTCTCTTTATTGACTCCAACAACACCTATTAAAGGAATTTTTGTCATTTTACTAATATCCTCAGCGTTTTGAATCGAATTATTGATAAAGAAAACAGCAAATACAAAAACCAACGGAAAAAGTATTCCCAAAAATAAAGCCAACACATAATTAACTGATGTTTTTGGACCTATAAGTCCTCCGCCAACATCCTTAGCAGGATCTATAAAATGAACATCTGATAAATTCGCCGCCTTAACAATATCTGCTTCGCTTCTTTTTTGAAGAAAAGTGCTGTAAATATTATCACTCAAATCATATTTTCTTTTAATCTTAATGAGCTCTTGCTGATCATCCGGAAGTCCCTTTATAGTACTTTCAGCCTCATTTATTTTACTGCTTACCATAGCTAAATCATATTGAAGAGATGCTTTGGCAGTAGCTATATTCTCTAACAAAACATTTTTGATAGCCTCCATTTGATTGTCAAAATCCTTGAATATCTTATCACTTTTTACAGCATAAGCCATTTCAGATCTTTGAGTGGACAAGGCAATTAACTTCGAAACATTCACTACAATATTCGGATCTTCTATTCCTGCAACTGAAGGTGCGGGAAGTTTAGCATAGTTTACACTGTTTTTCAAGTATGCTTTTAATGAATTATAATACGCCATTTTACGATTAACCTCGTCTTTTTTGACATCAAATTCCAAAATCTTTTCAGAAAATTTAGCTCCACCTTCTTCAATATCGTATATGTTTTTACCTTTTCTAAAGCTTTTTAGCTCGTTCCCCGTTTCCTTAAGCTGAGATTCCATCGTAACCAATGTACTGTCTATAAAAGCAATTGTATTGGTCGCAAACTGGTTCTTACTATCCAACTGCCTCTTGATAAGCATTTTAACGGTTGCATTTAAATACTCAACCATTCTCGCTTTATTAGTTCCCTGCATACCTAAGGTAATAATAGAACCGCCTTTATCATCTGATCTTACGCTTATACCTTTGTATCCTGACACAGTCCCATTAAAATCGTTAAACTGTACAAAATATTCGCTTCCTTTGTAGAAACCAGGATTTTCATTTATTTGTAACTTCCAATTCAAAAAAGGCAAAGAAACTTTTTCGCCAACCTTATATCTTTTTACAAAATCTCCTGTTGCTACAGCTGTATTACTGTATGAATTATCAGAATAGGTAATTAAAGATACATTTTGACTCTGAAACGAAATTCTGAGTTCATATGTATTTTCACTTATAAACTTAATACCTATTAAGGTCCCTGCTAGTTGTCCTTTTGACTTATCAATATTAACGTAAAAAGGAACTGATCCATAAGCGTCTACTAAATTATATTCCCCTTGAACCAAGTAACTAATATAATATTGCAATTTATCTACAACAAGTTCATTATGAGATCTGGATTGCAAAGTTGTTGATATGGTCTGAACTTGATCCGAAGTACCTCCCCAATTAAAGACTAAACTGGTATTTGAAGTAAAAAGGGGATTACTTTCTTCTTTTACAGAAATAAGTGTTTCCATACCGTAAATTTTTTCTTTACGAATATTCACCTGATAAGCAATCGTGAAAGTAATTAATAAACTTATCAAAAACCACTTCCAATAACTTCCAATTTTTATTAAAAACCCCTTAAAGTCAAAGCTTACTTGGTTTTCAAAAATCGAAAAATCTTTTATATCTAACATTTTTTGAGTGCTGTTTTAATTTTTTAATAGCAAAAAAGTGGTTGTAGCTAAAGACAACAATGTAATGATTGTTCCCAAAGATTCTATTCCTGTTTTTCCAGTTCCCCAAGTTTTTTGCTTGAGTGGTTTTATATAAATATAATCATTAGGCTGCAAATAGTAATAAGGTGATTGCATTACATTTATATCCGTGAGGTCTAAATCGTGCATTTCTACACCAGTTGGCGTTTTTCGCATAACTGTTACTGCTTTTCTATCTCCAGTAATAGTAATATCTCCAGAATTAGCAATAGCTTCCATAATATTTACCTGCTCTTGAAACATTGTTTTTGTACCTGGGCCCCCAATTTCTCCATTTATAGTATACCGCAAACCTGCTAATTTAACGGTTACAAAAATATTAGCTTCCTTATTAAAATACTCTGCCAATAATTGCTTTTCAACTCTAACTCTAATTTCGTCCAACGTGTAACCGATAACATTTAACTCTCCTAAAACTGGGATCCTTATATTTCCATGATCATCCACCGTAAAACCGTCAAAATACAATCCTGATTCAGATTTACCGCCAGCACCTCCATCATTAGAAGGACTAAAAATAGCGACTAATTTAGGGTCAATAGCTTTTATCGTGATACTCAAAACGTCATTAGTTTGTAATCTATACGGTTTTGACTCTATAGCTGTAATGACAATATTATCTTGTGAATTATCTTTTTTCTGAAGATAAATTAAATCTTGAGTAGAAATGCATGAAGAAAACAACACACTAACAAACAACAACAAATAGAGTACAGACTTGCTCATTTTCAATATTTTTAACGACAAATATAGCTTTTCATTTACTATTTAAAAAGCATCGCTATTCATTAAATAGATTAATTATTTTTAAACGACTTTTCAAAAGGTACTCTTTGCAAAATACTTCTTCCCAAGGTAACTTCGTCAGCATATTCCAGCTCATCTCCTACCGAAATTCCTCTGGCAATTGTTGATATTATTATTTCACAATCAGCGATTTGTTTGTAGATGTAAAAATTAGTGGTATCACCCTCCATTGTGGAGCTTAAAGCAAAAATTATTTCGTTTACACTTCCCGATTTTACTTTCTCGACTAATGTAGTAATGTTCAACTGACTGGGACCAACCCCGTCAATAGGAGAAATTTTACCTCCAAGAACATGATAAATCCCCCTAAACTGCCCCGTATTTTCAATTGCCATAACATCGCGAATATCCTCGACAATACAAATGATTTGGTGATTTCTGCTCTGGTTAGCACAAATTTCACATAACAGATTATCCGAAATATTATGACAGCTGCTGCAATACTTAATATCTTCACGCATAGCAAGTAAGGCCTGAGATAAAAAACCAGTTTGTTCTTTTGGCTGTTTTAGCAAATGTAGCACCAATCGAAGTGCCGTTCGTTTACCAATTCCCGGCAATTGAGACATTTCGTTAACTGCTTTTTCTATAAGTTTTGAAGAAAATTCCATAACAGCAAAAGTAGTTAATTTGTCCCGAACGTTCGGGATAGATAATTTGAAAATTTGAAGATAATTTATGTAATTTGGTCCAAACAATATTTATACAAAATGACTCCCAGCACCATTCTAATACTTATAATCGTTTATTTTGGAATTTTATTTTACATCTCTCATACCGTAAGCAAAAAAGACAGCGGAAATGATGCTTTTTTTAAAGCCAATAAAAATTCCAAATGGTATTTGGTAGCTTTTGGCATGATTGGAACGGCCCTTTCAGGGGTGACTTTTATTTCGGTTCCGGGTGAAGTAGGCTCACCAAATGGAGAGCAATTCAAATATTTTCAGTTTGTCTTAGGTAATGCTATTGGTTTCGTCATTATTGCAAAAGTATTGCTGCCGCTGTATTATCGGATGAATCTAACTTCGATTTATGGTTACATTGAACATCGATTAGGAATTTACTCCTATAAAACTGCCGCAACTATTTTCTTGATTAGCAGAACAATTGGATCTGCCTTCAGACTATATCTTGTTGTGATTGTTTTACAACGTTTTGTTTTTGACTATTACGGAATCCCATTTGCCGTTACGGTTTTAATTTCGTTGGCTTTGATATTTGCTTACACGTATCGAGGCGGATTGAAGACCATTATTATTACTGACACTTTACAAACCTTTTTCCTAGTATCTTCTGTCTTTTTGACAATTTTCTTTATTTGCCGAAGTTTAAATTTGAATATTTTTGAAGCTTTTGAAACAGTAAAAAACAGCAATTATTCTAAAGTGTTTTTCTTTGAGGATTTTGTGTCGAGTAAGTTTCATTTTGTAAAACAAATTCTGGGAGGTATTTTTGTAACCATAGCTATGGTAGGTTTAGATCAGGATTTAATGCAGAAAAACTTAAGCTGCAAAAATATTGGCGAAGCACAAAAAAACATGTTTACGTTTACCGGAATATTTGTAGCCATCAATATCTTTTTCCTAAGCGTAGGCGCTTTACTTTATATTTATGCTACTAAAAACGGAATTGAAGTGCCGACGGATTTAGTCACCGGAAAACCCAGAACCGATTTGCTTTTCCCAGAAATTGCCTTTAATCATTTGACATTAATCCCTTCGGTTATTTTCTTGTTAGGATTAACCGCAGCCACATTTGCAACAACGGATTCCGCACTGACAGCGTTAACGACTTCGTTTTGTGTGGATTTTTTAGGAATGGATAAAGCCGAAAATTTAAACAAACCAAATGTAGTACGAACCAGACATTTTGTTCATATTGCCTTTTCGTTCTTAATGTTTTTGGTGATAATATTTTTTAATGCTATTAATGACAGTTCTGTAGTGGGAATGATTTTCAGAGTGGCTTCCTATACATATGGACCGCTTTTGGGATTATATTGTTTTGGATTATTTGTAAAATCAAAAACGGTGAAAGACAAATTTGTTCCTGTCATTTGCTTATTATCTCCTGCTGTAACTTACTTTATCAGCGAAAATTCGAAGTCATTATTTTTTGGATATGTTTTCGATAACGAATTGATAATCGTAAACGGGCTAATCACTTTTCTTGGATTGTTGTTGATTAGCAAAAATGCCACATCTGAAACGCGGTTTTAGTTTTTGCCCATCCCGAAGTTTCGGGATGCAGCGGCATCCTTTTCTTGTTCCGTTTTTTTTTTAACGGCACAAGAAAAGATATAGCGTATAGCTGGAATAGCTCCTAAAAATTAATATTGATTTGTTGCCAACATAACCAGCGTACAAGCTATATCGACTTTAATATCATTTAATTTCAACAATTGATAGAACTCCGGATTCTCAGTTCCTGGATTAAAAACAACACGTTTTGGCTGTGCTTCAACGATATAATTATAGTAATCACGTTGACGCAAAGGATTTAGGTAAAGAGTGACCGTGTCAATATTTTTTAGCGGGACAGCTTTAGTCTGGATTTTTATTCCAGCTACTTCTCCTGCGTTTTGACCGATGGCAAGAACAGAATGCCCTTTTTCAACCAATTTTTCAATTGCCATAAAAGAATATCTAGCTGGTTTTGTTGAGGCGCCAAGAACTAGCGTTTTTTTATTTTTTATCATTTTCTATAATTATCTTTTGCAAAAGTAATGAAAAAAGGCCCATGAGTTTAGCAATTATTAGGTTTAGTTATAAAAGTAAGAAAAAACATTACCCTAACATTAAAAAGTAAAAAAAGAGTATTTTTACAATCTTAAAAATAAAATATGGATCTATTTATTTATCTGTTTGTTGCACTTTTTTCGGTATTAAATCCTATTGGTACCGTTCCTATTTTCGTAGGACTTACACAAAATGACACTAAAAAGGAACGTTCCAGAATTTCTTTATGGACGGCGATAAATGTATTTATTATTCTTATCGTCTCGTTTTTTATTGGACAATATGTATTACTTTTTTTTGGAATCAGTATTGATGCACTACGAATTGCAGGCGGAATCATTATAGTAAGTTCTGGTTTTTCATTGCTTTCTGGAAAATTCACTAAGAAACGAGGTATTAATAAAAAAGCAGAAACTGATGCGCAACAAAGAAATGATATCGCTTTAACTCCACTTGCAATTCCTATGCTTGCTGGTCCTGGATCTATTTCTTTACTTATTGCTTTTTATCAGGAACACAATACAACTATGGAGATAATTATATCTTCAATTGCTATTCTTGCCATTGCTGTAACCATTTTTCTTATTCTAAAAAGCGCTCATTATTTAGCAAAAATACTTGGAGCTTCCGGAATTATTGCTATCTCAAGGATTGTGGGTTTCATCGTAATTGCAATAGGAATTCAATATATTGTAAGTGCTATTATCAATATCATAAAAGGGAATCTCTCATAAATTCAAATTACAACTAAAAAAAAACCGGATATGATTTGAAATCGTATCCGGTTTTCTTTTTTTAATTTCTAGGCAAGAAAATCTCTGCCATCATACATCTGGCGCTTCCTCCACCACAAGCTTCTATAGTATCCAGACTCGAACTCAAAATTTCAGCATGTTTTTCTAATTGTTCCATCTGTTTTGGAGTCAAACTTTGATGAGCTGCCGCACTCATAACCAAATATCGTTTGTCATTTGCTCCGCGAACTTCAAGCATATTCCCCGCAAAATTGTTCATTTGAGCTTCGGTAATCAAAATGATTTCTTTTCCGTTTTCTTTCAGATTGTCCAAAACCATTTTGCGTTCTTTTTTATCATCGATACAATCCGAGCAAATTACTGCAAAAGTTTCTCCCAAACACATCATCACATTGGTGTGGTAAATCAGTTTTCGCTCTGAATCAACCGTTTGAAAAGCTTCAAAAATTACTGGTGCATAATCAAAATCCTCACAGAATTCGATAAATAATTCTTCATCCGCTCTGGGAGATAATGCGCAATACGCTTTAGCGTTGGCTCTGTCTAAAAGTAAACTCCCTGTTCCTTCTAAGAAAAATCCATCTTCTTCAGCGGAAGTGTAGTCTATAATATTATGAATCACAAAACCTTTTTCTTCCAGTAAATCTAAAATCTCTTCGCGACGTTCTTGACGACGATTTTCAGCAAACATTGGATATAAAGCTACATCACCATTCTCGTGAAAAGAAATCCAGTTGTTTGGAAAAATACTATCTGGAGTATCTGGATTCAACGTATCATCGACTACCGTAACATCAACACCAACTGCTGTTAGTTTTTCGACAAAAGCATCAAACTCTTGTTGCGCTTTGGCATTTACCGTTGCAGGCAAAAGTCCGTCTAATACTTTTTGATAATAATTATTTACTGCCGTTTGTTCGTTCATTCTAAACGCAACCGGACGAATCATCAATATGGAATTTGTTGTTTGTTTCATATATTTTTAGTTTAAAGTTTAATAGTTTAAAGCTTAATGTTGAGTACCATTAAGCTTTAAACCTTAAACAAATATTTATTCTCTAATTAAAGGCAAAGTAGAACACCGCAACAATCCTTCTTGTTTTGCAATTTCTGCATATAGAATTTCCTCTACGACAAAACCATTTGCACGCAACCAATTGTTAAGTCTGGTAAAATTTCTTTCTGAAACGACAACGTTAGTATCAATAGAAAAAACATTAGAATTCATATTGTACATCTCTTCTCTGGTAATGTGAAATAAATTTTCTTTTCCAAAAAGATTTACCAGAAACAAATAATCTGCTTCTTCACGAAAACCATTTTTGTAGATAATTCCTTTGTCATTCCCAACAGGCTGAAAACAACAATCCAAATGTAAAGCGTTATCACGAGCTTCAATTTTAGATTTTACCAGATCAAATTCTTTTACAATTTTATCTGGAAATAAATCCCTAATATACTGAACTCCTTGCACATTTGTTCTTGCGGTAATATAATCTTTGTAGTCACTTCCTTTGTAGGTTCCAATAAAAATATAAACGTTCCACAACATGACGTCACCACCTTCTATATGAACTTCATCTGGAGGGCGAACTACTTTTTTAGGATTAATTTGGTCAATTATATATTGGATTGCATCTAGTTCCCGTTCTCTCTCTGGCAAAATATTCGATTTTACAAAAACATCATCAATCACGAAACCAATGTCTCTGGTGAATATCTGATTGTAATTTTCAATCATTTCGGGACGATAAACAGTCACATTATACTTTTTCAACACGCTAGCAAATGCTTCCATTTCATGCACCATATCTTTCTCGATTGGATAGGTACCTGCTAAAATATGCTCTAATGATTTTGGATCATAGGCCTCTTCAACCTTTGGCGTAGGTCCATTATTAACTGCTGAACCCAGAACTACTGCTCTAAGTCTTGATGTTTCATTCTTTACATTTAACTCTAACATGCATTTTAGCTTTTGGCAAATATAAAAAAAGCTCCACTAATTAGTGAAGCTTTTTAAACTGATTTTATCTTTTATCTGTTGGTACAAAATCCCTCAAAGGGTGACCAGTATAAACTTGTCTTGGCCTTCCGATAGGCTCCTTATTTTCACGCATTTCTTTCCATTGTGCAATCCAACCCGGCAAACGACCTATGGCGAACATTACAGTAAACATATCTGTAGGAATTCCTAAAGCCCTATAAATAATTCCAGAATAGAAATCTACATTAGGATATAAATTTCTTGACTTGAAATATTCATCTTCTAAAGCTGCTTCTTCCAGTTTCTTAGCAATAGCAAGAATTGGGTCTTCAACTCCTAATGTTGCTAAAACTTCATTGGCTGCTTTTTTGATGATTTTTGCTCTTGGATCAAAATTCTTGTAGACTCTATGACCAAACCCCATTAAACGGAAAGGATCATTTTTATCTTTAGCTTTAGCCATATATTTATCCGCATCACCGCCATTTCTATGGATTTCTTCTAACATCTCAAGAACTGCTTGATTTGCTCCTCCATGTAATGGCCCCCAAAGTGCAGAAACTCCAGCCGAAATAGAAGCAAATAATCCTGCGTGAGAAGATCCAACCATTCTAACTGTAGAGGTAGAACAGTTTTGCTCATGATCTCCGTGAAGAATAAACAATTTATCCAATGCATCTATAACTACAGGATTTGCAGTGTAAGGTTCTGTAGGTAATTCAAACATTAAACGCATGAAGTTTTCTACATATCCTTTTGTATTATCATAATAATTTAAAGGATAGCCCATGCTTTTTCTATAAGTCCAAGTTGCTATAACTAAGAATTTACCCATAGTTTTACACACAGCCTCATACATTTCTTTCTCATTCTCAACATTAACCGATTTTGGGTTAAATGCTGTTAATGCACTTGTCAACGCAGCTAAAACACCCATTGGATGAGCTGTTTTAGGAAAACCATCAATGATGTTTTTCATTTCTTCATTGACCAAAGTGTATTTTCTAATATCTGTTTCAAATTGCGCTAACTGATCAACAGTAGGCAGCTCTCCAAAAATTAAAAGGTATGATACTTCTAGAAAATCTGCTTTTTCAGCTAAATCCTCAATTGAATATCCTCTGTATCGAAGGATTCCAAGCTCTCCATCTAAAAAAGTAATATCACTTTTACAAGATCCTGAATTTTTATAACCTGGATCAAGTGTAATTACACCTGATAAATCACGTAATTTGTTAATATCAATGGCAACTTCATTTTCACTTCCTACAATGATCGGCAGTTCAAATTTTTTACCATCAATTTCTAATGTTGCTATTTTTGACATAATATAATTGAAAATAAACTTTTAAAATAATAATTTCTCAAATCTAAGGAATTAAACACTAATTAAAAAGAGAATAACACAATGAAATTGTTAAATATTACAAAAAAAAGCCACTCACACTAGGTGAATGGCTTTACTAATAAAATTCGTAAGAATTATTTTATTTTGAAAGCGTTTTTACCAGGAAAGTAAGCTGTATTTCCTAATTCTTCCTCAATTCTTAACAATTGATTGTATTTAGCCATACGATCAGAACGAGAAGCTGAACCTGTCTTAATTTGACCACAGTTCAAAGCTACTGCTAAATCTGCAATTGTATTATCTTCTGTCTCTCCTGAACGGTGTGACATTACTGAAGTATAACCTGCATTTTTAGCCATATTAACAGCTGCAATAGTTTCTGTCAAAGTTCCAATTTGGTTTACTTTAATAAGGATTGAATTAGCGATTCCTTTTTCGATACCTGTAGACAAACGCTCTACATTAGTCACGAACAAATCATCTCCTACTAATTGTACTTTATCACCAATTTTCTCCGTAAGCAATTTCCATCCATCCCAGTCATTTTCATCCATTCCATCTTCAATAGAGATAATAGGGTATTTTGCTACTAATTCAGCTAAATATTCTACTTGCTCAGCAGAAGACCTAACTTTACCTGTTTCTCCTTCAAATTTAGAATAATCGTATTTTCCATTAACGTAAAACTCAGCAGAAGCACAATCCAAAGCAATCATGATTTCATCTCCAAAAGTATATCCTGCAGTTTCAACAGCTTTTTTGATAGTATCTAAGGCATCTTCAGTTCCTCCAGCTAGATTTGGCGCAAACCCACCTTCATCACCTACTGCAGTCGAAAGCCCTCTATCATGCAACACTTTTTTCAAGCTGTGAAAAATTTCAGTTCCCATTTGCATTGCATGTGAGAAAGAAGTTGCTTTCACAGGGAAAATCATGAATTCTTGAAAAGCGATAGGCGCATCAGAATGTGATCCTCCATTGATAATATTCATCATTGGTACTGGTAATGTGTTTGCAGAAACACCACCTACGTATCTGTATAATGGCAATCCTAACTCATTAGCAGCAGCTTTAGCTACAGCTAGTGAAACACCTAAAATTGCATTTGCCCCTAAGTTTGATTTATTTGGAGTGCCATCTAAATCGATCATCATTTGATCAATTAGATTTTGTTCGAAAACTGAAACACCAACAAGTTCTTCAGAAATAATGGTATTCACATTTTTCACAGCATTCAAAACTCCTTTTCCAAGAAATGCTTTTCCTCCATCACGTAACTCAACTGCTTCATGTTCTCCAGTTGAAGCTCCAGATGGTACAGCTGCTCTTCCTAAAACACCATTGTCTGTAATTACATCTACTTCTATTGTAGGATTTCCTCTTGAATCGAAAATTTGTCTTGCGTGAATTTTGATAATAATACTCATATACTAAAATTTTAAATTTTAAAATACAAATATATTCTATCTTTTGGAATGATTTTATGAAAATAATGAATGTTATTAACGAAAACGTTATAATTTTTTGACAAACAAAACATTTAAGCTAATTTAAGAATTTATTTTTACATTATCTGTTATTTTTTTTCAATTCCATTGAAATCTAATTAAAGAAACGTATCTCACATGTACTAAAACTTAATGATATTAATTTCATCTCAACACAAATTATTTTTAACAAATAAATAATTTAAACATACTGAATATCAATTATATAACTTAATTTTATATTATTTTTTTTAAAAGAAAAAACTCAATTACTATTACATAATTCTTGGTTAGCAATTTTGATAATTCAATTTCTAAATTGAAAAATAAAAATGTGATGGAAGCTTTATAGAACCTTAACAATTTAATGAATTCTAGTGAAATTGTAGCATTATTGAATAAAACGGCTTCCATATTAGAAAATACAGAAGATTTAAACCCATTATTTGAATATATAGGAGATGCAAAATATGCTCTTTTAGTTGAAGGCTCCATGGTACGCATGAATATTATACATGGAGAGCTAAAATAACAGAACGACTCATTCAAGAAAAAAGATTCTCATTTGTAGGAGTCGAAGAAGATTGGCCGGATTGCTATCGTTTAAATCGATATGTCTAAGGATATTTAGATTCTGGGAAAGATATCTTAAGTGTTATGAATGAGTTTAAAAGATGAGCAAATTAGATTTGGGCAAATTTGGAAACTATAGCATACATACACTGGCTCAAGGTTTATAACGAAAGCTTATCAGCTGATAAAAGAATAGGGATTTACGGATTGGACGTATACAGTTTCAGAGAATCTATGAATTCGGTCATTCATTATTTAGAAAAAAAAAAAAAAAAATCCTAAAGCACTCGCTACTGCAAAAACTACCATAAAATGTTTTGTACCCTACAATAAAGACGAAAGGTAATTTTATACCAGAACCTCTTCCTATGTTCCAGAATTGTGTGAAAAAAAAATCCTAGACATGCTTACAGAAATTATTAAAAATGTCCCAAATTACAATCATGATTTAGAAAACATTTTGAGCACAGAAGTAAATGTATTCATTCCCAGAAATACTGAAAAGTATTATCGTGCCATGATAAAATGAGATTGCACCTCCTGGAATATTAGAAATGAGCAAATGGTCTCCACTATACAGCGACTTATTAAATTCCATGGAAAAATGCAAAAATAATCGTTTGGCAGTACATCACCCACATTGGCGATTCACGTGCAACAGATGTGGCCTCTGAAGGGATGGTAAACGTAGGGCATTTAGAAAGAAAACAGCTTTAAGTGAAGTAGTTATTGCTGTAGGATTTGGATCTTACAAAGGAAGTGTGGTTACCGGAAGAGTTAGGGAGACTCCATTCGAAAAACAAAAATTTCTGATGCCATCTTAGTCATTTGGGAGCAAGCCTTTCGTCTTGCTGTTAATGGCAAAAACAAATCATTAATAATGATAAAGTAAAGGATGCAAAATGTCATTTATCTTACATAAGGCATCGCCCAATAGGTGTCGTTTATAATTCAGAACACAAAAGATTCGGGAAATATATTCCTACAATAGTACCAAAAAGAAACGATGCCTTTATTTTTCTAGATGAAACAAGTGCATTGCATCCTATACACATATAGCCAGTTGAAATCAAATCTCCGAAACATATCACTTTGGTAGGTACACATAACCCGCAAAAAAAAGGGTTTGACTTATTTAAAAGCCAAACCCTACTATTTTGAATGTCTAATTGTGGAAATTATTCAAGTTTTATCCTTTAATATTTTCAATAAATTGATCAAATAAATAAGAAGAATCATGTGGTCCTGGACTTGCTTCAGGATGGTATTGAACAGAGAAACAATTTTTGTTTTTCATACGCATTCCTGCAACAGTTCCATCATTTAGGTGAAGATGAGTAATTTCTAAATTAGGATGATTATCTAATTCTTCTTTATTAACAGCAAAACCATGATTTTGAGAAGTGATTTCTCCTTTTCCAGTAATGATGTTTTTTACAGGATGATTTATCCCTCTATGCCCATTAAACATTTTATAAGTTGAAATTCCGTTTGCCAAGCCAATCACTTGATGTCCCAAACAAATTCCGAACAAAGGTTTGTCATTTTCAAGGATTTCTTTTGCAACTTGAATCGCTCCAGCAAGAGGCTCTGGATCTCCAGGTCCATTAGATAAAAAGTAACCATCTGGATTAAATGCAGCTAAATCCTGATAAGAAGAATCAAAAGGAAATACTTTGATATAACAATCTCTTTTAGCAAGATTACGAAGGATATTCATTTTGATTCCTAAATCAAGTGCTGCGATTTTATACGTTGCATTTTCATCACCAAAAAAATAAGGCTCCGTTGTAGAAACTTTAGAGGCTAATTCTAGACCTTTCATATCTGGAACTTTTGCCAATGCAATTTTTAGATCTTTAATAGAAGTTTCGTCTGTGCAAATTACAGCATTCATAGCTCCATTATCGCGAATATAACTTACAAGCGCACGTGTATCTACATCAGATATACAGATTAAGTTTTGTTTGATAAAATAATCTTCTAAACTCCCTGAAGCATCTTCGCGAGAATAGTTGAAGCTGAAGTTTTTACAAACTAATCCTGATATTTTAATGCTTTGTGATTCAACTTCTGAATCGTTAACTCCATAATTTCCAATATGGGCATTGGTTGCTACCATCAATTGACCAAAATAAGAAGGGTCAGTGAATATTTCTTGGTAGCCGGTCATTCCTGTGTTAAAACAAACTTCTCCAAAAGTGGTCCCACTAATCCCAATAGATTTTCCGTGGAAAATGGTTCCGTCACTTAATAGAAGTATTGCTTTTTGTCGTGTTGTATATTTCATTCTTTGATTTCTATTATTTTTTTAATAGTCTCATGGAACTCGCAAAGCTCGTTTCATCTGTAGTTAAATATTGTGCAAATTTAATCCTTTAAAGCAATGGATGCAAGTTTTTGAAATTTATTGTAAAATAAAAACATTCTTATCTTGCCCTGATGGAAATGGCATTCTTTTGCTTTTTCTTTAGAAGCAAAAGATACAGTGAACAGCAGGACAGTATGCAATTAAATCCAAAAGTTTTTGCTCCGAAAAAATCAAAAAAAAAGGATAAACTATAAATAGCTTATCCTTGATTTTTATTGAATGATTATTTTCATAATTACTCAGCAGTCTCTGTAGTTGTATCAGTTTCAGCAGCTGGAGCTTCAGTAGCTTCATCTTTCTTAGCTTTTCCACCACGACGGCTTTTTGCTTTTTTAACTTCTTTTTTACCACCATTGTAAAGTTCATTGAAATCTACTAATTCGATCATTGCCATATCAGCATTATCTCCTAAACGATTTCCAACTTTAATGATACGAGTGTATCCACCTGGACGGTCTCCTACTTTAGCAGCTACGTCTCTGAACAAGTCAGTTACGGCATATTTGCTACGTAAGTAAGCAAAAACGATACGACGATTGTGAGTCGTATCAGCTTTAGATTTTGTTATAAGCGGCTCAACGAATTGTTTAAGCGCTTTTGCTTTAGCAACAGTAGTGTTAATACGTTTGTGCTCGATAAGAGAACAAGCCATATTAGCTAACATAGATTTTCTATGTGCAGTCTGTCTGCTTAAGTGATTGAATTTTTTTCCGTGTCTCATTGCTATGTAAATTTAAACCTTGCGGCTTAGATTATTCTTTATCTAGTTTGTATTTTGCTAAATCCATACCGAAGTTCAAATTTTTAACTGCAACAAGTTCATCAAGCTCAGTTAAAGATTTTTTACCGAAATTACGGAATTTCATTAGGTCATTTTTATTGAACGATACTAAATCACCAAGTGTATCAACTTCAGCCGCTTTCAAACAATTTAGCGCTCTTACAGAAAGATCCATGTCAACAAGCTTAGTTTTAAGCAATTGTCTCATATGTAATGATTCTTCATCATATGATTCTGTTTGTGCAATTTCGTCAGCCTCGAGTGTAATTCTTTCGTCAGAGAACAACATGAAATGGTGAATTAAAACTTTTGCAGCTTCAGTAAGAGCATCTTTTGGATTGATAGAACCATCAGTTTTTATTTCAAAAACCAATTTTTCATAATCTGTTTTTTGCTCTACACGGAAGTTTTCAATCGCATATTTTACATTTTTTACCGGAGTAAAAATTGAATCTGTAAAAATAGTTCCAATTGCAGCATTCTGTTTTTTGTTCTCTTCAGCAGGAACATAACCTCTACCTTTTTCGATAGTTAAATCGAAATTAAGTTTGATTTTACTGTCTAAATTACAGATAACTAGTTCTGGATTCAAAACTTGGAAACCTGAAATAAATTTTTGAAAATCACCAGCTGTTAATTGGTCTTTACCTGAAACAGATATAGTAACTGATTCATTATCGATATCTTCAATTTGACGTTTGAAACGTACTTGTTTAAGATTAAGGATAATTTCGGTAACGTCTTCAACAACTCCTGAAATAGTAGAAAACTCATGATCTACACCTTCAATGCGAACAGATGTTATTGCATAACCTTCTAATGCTGAAAGCAAAACTCTTCTAAGTGCATTACCAACGGTCAATCCGTAACCAGGTTCTAAAGGTCTGAATTCAAACTTACCTTCAAAATCGGTTGAATCGATCATGATAACTTTATCGGGCTTCTGAAAATTAAATATTGCCATAAATTTCGACTAAGTCAATTATTATTTGTTGTACAACTCTACGATTAATTGTTCTTTAATATTTTCTGGAATTTGAAGTCTCGCAGGTACAGAAACGAATGTTCCTTCTTTGATATCATTGTTCCAAGTAATCCATTCATAAACATGACTTGAATTAGATAAAGAACGTTCGATAGCTTCTAATGACTTAGATTTTTCACGAACTGCAACTTTGTCACCAGGTCTAAGGTGGTAAGAAGGAATATTAACTACTTCACCGTTAACTGTGACGTGTCTGTGAGAAACGATTTGACGTGCACCTCTTCTAGAAGGAGCGATACCCATTCTAAAAACAACATTATCCAATCTTGCTTCACACAACTGTAATAAAACCTCACCAGTAACTCCTTTTGTAGCTGATGCTTTTTTGAACAATCCTCTGAATTGTTTTTCTAAAATCCCATAAGAATATTTAGCTTTTTGCTTTTCCATTAACTGAATAGCAAACTCAGATTTTTTTCCTCTTTTTTTAGCCATCCCGTGTTGCCCAGGAGGGTAATTTCTTTTTTCGAAAGCTTTATCGTCTCCGAAAATCGCTTCGCCAAATTTACGAGCGATTCTTGTACTAGGACCAGTATATCTTGCCATTTTAAATTGTTTAAGATTGAGATTATGAATTCAGGTCTGATCCTTCAATAATCGATATTCAATCTTGGTTATACTATATTTTTTTTTGAGTATTAAACTCTACGTCTTTTAGGAGGACGACATCCGTTGTGAGGCATTGGAGTAACATCGATAATCTCAGTCACTTCAATTCCACCGTTATGCAAAGAACGGATAGCAGACTCACGCCCGTTTCCTGGTCCTTTTACATAAACCTTTACTTTTTTAAGTCCAGCTTCAAGAGCTACTTTACTACAATCTTCTGCTGCCATTTGGGCTGCGTATGGAGTGTTCTTTTTAGAACCTCTAAAACCCATTTTACCAGCTGAAGACCAAGAAATAACTTCACCTTTTTTGTTTGTCAAAGAAATGATGATATTGTTAAAAGTAGCAGAAATATGAGCTTCTCCCGTTGATTCAACGATAACTTTACGTTTTTTTGCAGTTGCTTTAGCCATATTACTTATTATTTAGTTGCTTTTTTCTTGTTGGCAACAGTTTTTCTCTTACCTTTTCTTGTTCTAGAGTTGTTTTTAGTTCTTTGTCCTCTTAAAGGAAGACCAGTTCTATGACGGATACCTCTATAACATCCAATATCCATTAAACGTTTGATGTTTAAAGAAACTTCAGAACGTAATTCTCCTTCAATTTTAAAAGTTGATACCGCCTCACGAATTGCTCCGATCTCGTCATCATTCCAATCTTGAACTTTTTTATCTTGGCTAACTTGAGCTTTCTCTAAAATCTCAACAGCTCTACTTTTTCCTAATCCGAAGATGTAGGTAAGTGCTATAACACCTCTCTTATTTTTTGGGATATCTACCCCTGCTATTCTTGCCATAATTATCCTTGTCTTTGTTTAAATCTAGGATTCTTTTTGTTTATTACGTACAATCTCCCTTTTCTTCGCACAATTTTGCACTCGGGACTTCTCTTTTTTACTGAAGCTCTAACTTTCATTTTGAATATCCTTTAATATCTATAAGTAATTCTTGCTTTTGACAAATCGTAAGGGCTCATTTCTAGTTTCACTTTATCACCAGGTAATAATTTGATGTAATGCATACGCATTTTTCCAGATATATGTGCGATTACAATATGTCCATTTTCTAACTCTACACGGAACATTGCATTTGACAATGCTTCAATGATTGACCCGTCTTGTTCTATTGCTGATTGTTTTGCCATAAGTTAAGCTACTGCTTTTCTATTTTTACCACTTTTCATCAAACCATCATAATGTTTATTCAACAAGTATGAATTAATTTGCTGCATTGTGTCTATGGCAACTCCAACCATAATTATTAATGAAGTACCTCCAAAAAACATTGCCCAAGATTGTTGAACATCCATAAGACTTACAACAATTGCTGGGAACACAGCTATCAGAGCAAGAAATAAAGATCCTGGAAAAGTTATCAAAGACATCACTTTGTCAAGATAATCAGAAGTTTCAACTCCTGGTCTGATACCTGGAATAAAACCACCACTTCTCTTTAAATCATCAGACATTTTATTAGTAGGAACCGTGATTGCAGTGTAAAAGAATGTAAATACAATTATTAAAGTTGCAAATACAAAATTATACCAAAAACCGAACATATTACTAAAAGCGCCAACGATTGATTGTGATGCATCTGATTTAGACAAACCTGCTAAGGCTGCCGGAATAAACATAATTGCTTGCGCAAAAATTATTGGCATAACCCCAGAAGCATTAAGCTTCAAAGGAATCCATTGTCTGTTTCCACCCAACATGTCTTGTTCAAAATCACCTGATGTTGTACGACGAGCATATTGAACAGGAATCTTCCTGATCGCCATAACCAATAGCACACAACAAATGATAACTAATAACCAAATGATAATTTCAATAACCAACAACATCGGTCCACCATTATTATTGGTAACTCTTGTTGTAAACTCTTGAATAAAAGCTTGAGGTAATCTAGCCAAAATTCCAACCATGATTAACAAAGAAATACCATTTCCAATTCCTTTATCAGTAATTTTTTCTCCTAACCACATGGCAAAAATTGTACCTGTAACTAAAATAACTACTGATGAAAATAAGAATTCAAATGAATTGAATCCCAATAAAAATGCATTACTAGGTAATGTTCTATATAAATTATAGATATAAGTTGGACCTTGAACTAAAGTAATTCCTATTGTCAACCAACGAGTAATTTGATTAATCTTTTTTCTACCGCTTTCTCCATCACTTTGAAGTTTTTGTAAATAAGGAATCGCAATTCCCATTAACTGAACAACAATCGAAGCAGAAATATAAGGCATAATTCCTAAAGCAAAAACAGAAGCTTGAGAAAATGCACCTCCAGTAAACATGTCAAGAATTGAACCAATTCCTTCTTTAGTTTGCCCAGCTAAATTACCTAACTGTGTAGCATCAATACCTGGCAGGGTTACTTGAGCCCCAAAACGATAAACTAAAAGCAAACCCAATGTTATTAGGATTCTATTTTTCAGTTCCTCGATTTTCCAAACATTACTTATTGATTCAATAAATTTCTTCATATTAATTGAAAAATTACATTGTTACAGCTTCTCCACCAGCAGCTTCAATAGCAGCTTTTGCAGTAGCAGTAAATTTGTGAGCGGTTACTTTTAATTTTGCTGTCAATTCACCTCTACCTAAAATCTTAACGATTTCATTTTTAGTAGCTAAACGATTAGCAACATAAACTGTCATATCAACAGTATCTTTAATAACACCATTATCAACTAAAAGTTGAAGTGTATCAAGATTTACACCTTCGTAATCTTTACGATTGATGTTTGTAAAACCAAACTTAGGCACACGTCTTTGAAGTGGCATTTGCCCACCCTCAAAACCAATCTTTTTAGAATAACCAGAACGAGATTTTGCTCCTTTGTGACCTCTTGCAGAAGTACCACCTTTTCCAGAACCTTCTCCTCTACCTAATCTTTTATTTTGATTGTGTGTAGAACCTTCAGCAGGTTGTAAGTTACTTAAATTCATAACAGTATTTGTTATTTAGCTTCTTCAACAGAAACTAAGTGTTTAACTTTATTTATCATCCCAAGGATTGTAGGGTTTGAATCATGCTCTACAACTTGTCCCATTTTACGTAGACCTAAAGCTTCTAATCCTCTTTTTTGAGTAAGGGGACAGTTGATTTTGCTTCTAACTTGTTTTACTAATAATTTAGCCATAATTTCCTTGAATTAACCTTTAAAAACTTTTTCTAAAGAAACACCTCTTTGTTTTGCAACAGTATAAGCGCTTCTCATTTGTAATAAAGCATCAAAAGTTGCTTTCACTACGTTGTGAGGATTTGAAGATCCTTGAGATTTAGATAATACATCATGAATTCCTACTGATTCAAGAACTGAACGAACAGCTCCACCAGCAATAACTCCTGTACCATGAGAGGCAGGAATTAAGAATACACGTGCACCACCAAATTTACCTTTTTGTTCGTGAGGAACTGATTGACCATTCAAAGGAATTTTTACTAAATTTTTCTTAGCATCTTCTACTGCTTTCGCAATTGCTTCAGAAACGTCTTTAGATTTTCCTAATCCGTGTCCAACCACTCCATTTTCATCACCTACAACTACAATAGCAGAAAAACCAAAAGCTCTACCTCCCTTTGTAACCTTAGTAACACGATTTACACTTACCAAACGATCTTTTAATTCAAGACCACTTGGTTTTACTAACTCTACATTCTTGTATTTACTATTAGACATACTATATTAGAATTTAAGTCCAGCCGCTCTTGCGCCTTCCGCTAATGATTTAATACGACCGTGATATAAATAACCTCCTCTATCGAAAGTTACTACGTCTATCCCAGCTTTTAAAGCTTTTTCAGCAACTAGTTTTCCAACTGCTGTAGCAACTTCAATGTTCGTACCGTTACCTATTTCTTTTTCTCTTGAAGAAGCCGCCAGTAAAGTAACTCCATTTACATCATCAATTAATTGAGCATAAATTTCTTTGTTACTTCTAAATACAGATAGTCTTGGATTAGTAGCAGTACCACTAATTGTTTTTCTAATTCTGAATCTGATTCGTTGTCTTCTTTCAGGTTTTGTTAATGACATAATCTTATTTTTTAAGCTGATTTACCTGCTTTTCTTCTTAATACTTCACCTACAAATTTAACACCTTTTCCTTTGTATGGCTCAGGCTTACGGAAACCTCTGATTTTCGCAGCTACTTGACCTAAAAGTTGTTTGTCAAATGATGTTAATTTAACAATTGGATTTTTACCTTTTTCAGATATTGTTTCTAACGTTACTTCTGGAGCAACTTCTAAAACAATATTGTGAGAATATCCAAGAGCTAAATCTAACTTTTGTCCTTGATTTGAAGCTCTATAACCAAC
This sequence comes from Flavobacterium labens, assembly GCF_048286755.1. Classification (NCBI taxonomy): domain Bacteria; kingdom Pseudomonadati; phylum Bacteroidota; class Flavobacteriia; order Flavobacteriales; family Flavobacteriaceae; genus Flavobacterium; species Flavobacterium labens. The sequence goes on from NZ_JBLVPL010000002.1 coordinate 430,900, forward strand.
TCCTACCAACTCTAAAGATTTAGTAAAACCTTCGTTTACACCAATAATCATGTTGTTGATTAAAGATCTATATAAACCGTGTTTTGCTCTTTGGTCTTTGTGATCAGACGATCTATCAACTTGAACTTGACCGTCTTCAACTGTTACAGTAACGTCCGAAAACTCCTGTGTAAGTTGACCATTTTTTCCTTTTACTGTAATAATACCATTTGCAACTTCAACAGTTACACCAGCAGGGATTACAACCGGATTTTTACCTATTCTTGACATCTTCTACTATTTTAATGATTAGTAAACGTAACAAATTACTTCACCACCAACATTTAATTGTTTGGCTTTCTTTCCTGTCATCAAACCTTTTGATGTAGAAACGATAGCAATTCCTAATCCGTTAAGGATTCTAGGAATTGATGAAGAACCTGAATACTTACGTAAACCTGGTTTACTAATTCTTTGGATATCTTTAATTACAGACTCTTTAGTATCTTTATCATACTTCAAAGCGATTTTGATTGAACCCTGAACGGCGTTGTCTTCAAATTTGTAACTTAAGATATAACCTTGATCAAATAAGATCTTAGTTATTTCTTTTTTTAGATTAGATGCAGGAATCTCAACAACTTTGTGGTTTGCAGCCACAGCGTTACGAACTCTTGTCAAATAATCTGCAATAGGATCTGTATACATGTGTATTAATTTGCGGTTATGGTTTTCATAGGATACTCATCCTATGAACCTTTAACCAATTTATAAATGTGTTTGTATTGACGTAACTTAAGTTACAGTCTACCAAGATGCTTTTTTAACACCTGGGATTAATCCGTTATTTGCCATCTCACGAAATGTAACACGTGAAATACCAAATTGACGCATATATCCTCTTGGTCTACCAGTTAATTTACAACGATTGTGCAAACGAACAGGAGAAGCATTTTTCGGTAATTTTTGCAAACCTACGAAATCTCCAGCTTCTAACAAAGCTTTTCTTTTCTCAGCATACTTTGCTACAGTTTTTTCTCTCTTAACCTCACGGGCTTTCATTGATTCTTTAGCCATATCTTAATTCTTTTTAAAAGGTAAACCTAATTCAGCCAATAGTGATTTTGCTTCTTTATCAGTTTTTGCAGAAGTAACAAAAGATATATCCATTCCTGATATTTTGTTTACTTTGTCAATATCAATTTCTGGGAAAATGATTTGCTCCAAAACACCAAGATTATAATTACCTCTTCCGTCAAAACCAGTAGCTTTAATTCCACTAAAATCTCTAACACGTGGTAAAGCAGAAGTAATAAGTCTATCTAAAAACTCATACATTCTTTCTCCACGCAAAGTAACTTTTGCTCCAATAGGCATCCCTTTTCTCAATTTGAATGACGCAACGTCTTTCTTTGAGATTGTAGATACTGCTTTCTGTCCAGTGATCTTTGTTAACTCATCAACTGCATAGTCGATTAGTTTTTTATCAGATACAGCTGCACCAACTCCTTTACTTAAAACGATTTTTTCCAATTTTGGAACTTGCATTACGTTTACGTATCCGAATTCCTCTTTAAGAGCAGCGATTACTCTGCTCTTATATTCTTCTTTTAGTCTAGGTATATACGCCATTACTATAGTACTTGATTAGATTTTTTTGAAAATCTTACTTTCTTATCTCCTTCAACTCTAATTCCTACTCTAGTTGTTTCCTTAGTTTTAGGATCAATTAAAGAGATATTAGATATTTGTATAGAAGCTTCTTTCTTTACGATACCACCTTGAGGGCTTTTTGCACTAGGTTTCGTATGTTTTGAAACCATGTTAACACCTTCAACTATCGCTTTGTTTTTCTCGCGGTAAACACGTAAAACTTTACCTTCAGCACCTTTATGGTCTCCAGCAATTACTCTTACAATGTCACCTGTTTTTATTTTTAGCTTTATCATCTTAAAACGAATTAAAGCACTTCTGGTGCTAATGATACAATTTTCATGAATTGTTTTTCACGAAGTTCTCTTGCTACCGGACCAAAAACACGAGTTCCTCTCATTTCACCAGCAGCATTTAATAACACACATGCGTTGTCATCAAATCTAATGTATGAACCATCGGCTCTTCTTACTTCTTTTTTGGTACGTACAACAACTGCAGTTGAAACAGCTCCTTTTTTAACGCTTCCGTTAGGAGCAGTATCTTTGATAGAAACTACAATCTTGTCACCAACAGAGGCATACCTTCTTTTGGTACCTCCTAAAACACGGATAGTTAAAACTTCCTTTGCTCCAGTGTTATCTGCTACTTTTAGTCTTGATTCTTGTTGTACCATAATTATTTAGCTCTTTCTAGGATTTCAACTAACCTCCAACATTTTGTTTTACTCATAGGACGCGTTTCGCTAATCCTTACAGTATCTCCAATGTTACAGTCGTTCTTTTCGTCGTGTGCGTGATACTTTTTAGTTTTCAACACGAACTTACCGTATAATGGGTGTTTTACTTTACGAACTTCAGCAACTACAATAGATTTATCCATTTTGTCTGAAGTAACAACACCAACTCTTTCTTTTCTTAAATTTCTTTTTTCTTCCATCTTTCAGCAGATTACAATTATTGCAACTCTCTTTTAGTAAGTTCCGTAGCTAATCTTGCAACTGTTCTTCTTACACTTCTAATTTGAAGTGGGTTCTCAATTGGAGAAATAGCGTGAGCCATTTTTAGGTCGGCATATGCCTTCTTAGTCTGGCTAAGTTTTTCTTGCAACTCCGCTGCAGAAAGATCTTTTATTTCTGATTGTTTCATAATATAATATAGATTATGCTTCGAAATCTCTAGCAACGACGAATTTAGTTTTTACTGGAAGTTTTTGAGCTGCAAGACGTAACGCCTCTTTTGCAACTGATAAAGGTACTCCTCCAACTTCAAACATAATTCTTCCGGGTTTAACAACGGCAGCCCAATACTCAACTGCACCTTTACCTTTACCCATACGTACCTCAAGAGGTTTCTTAGTGATAGGTTTGTCTGGAAATATTTTGATCCATAATTGTCCTTCTCTTTTCATAAAACGAGTTGCAGCAATACGCGCAGCTTCGATTTGACGAGAGGTTAAGAACATTCCATCTTCATGTACAGATTTAATACCAAACATTCCATTAGAAAGTTCATGCCCTCTTTGAGAGTTCCCTTTCATTTTACCTTTTTGTACCTTACGGTATTTTGTTCTTTTAGGCTGTAACATTTTTCTTTAGTTTAAAAATTTACTTTCGTTTACGAGCGTCTGGTTTTCCACCTTTATTAAAAGGTTTTCTGTCTCCTCTAGGAGAATCACCACCTTTACCACCAGCACCAGATTGTTTTTTGTCCATTCCGGCAAGTGGAGAAAGATCTCTCTTTCCATAAACTTCACCTTTCATGATCCACACTTTGATTCCCATTCTACCATAAGTAGTATGAGCTTCAGCCAAAGCATAATCAATATCAGCTCTGAAAGTTGATAGAGGAATTCTACCTTCTTTGAAACCTTCTGAACGAGCCATCTCTGCACCATTCAAACGACCAGAAATCAAAACTTTGATACCTTCAGCGTTCATACGCATAGAAGCAGCAATAGCCATTTTGATTGCACGTCTGTAAGAAATACGGCTTTCGATTTGACGACAGATGCTTGTAGCAACTAGATACGCGTCAAGTTCAGGTCTTTTAATTTCAAAGATGTTGATTTGAACCTCTTTGTCAGTAATTTTCTTAAGTTCTTCTTTTAACTTGTCTACCTCTTGTCCACCTTTTCCGATAATGATACCAGGTCTAGCAGTAGTGATAGTAACGGTTACAAGTTTCAAAGTTCTCTCGATGATTACTTTTGATACACTAGCTTTTGATAAACGAGCATGGATATACTTTCTGATTTTGTGATCTTCGGCAAGTTTATCACCGTAATCATTTCCACCATACCAGTTTGAGTCCCATCCTCTGATGATACCAAGTCTATTTCCAATTGGATTTGTCTTTTGTCCCATGCTGCTTAAGAATTGCTTTGTGTGTTATTGATAGCTCCAAGCACGATTGTTACGTGGTTAGAACGTTTTCTTATTCTGTGTGCTCTTCCTTGTGGAGCTGGACGAAGTCTTTTCAACATCATTCCACCATCTACACGGATTTCCTTAACAAATAAACCAGCTTCTTCCATATTAGCGTCAGGGTTTTTAGCTTGCCAGTTGGCAATTACTGATAAAACCAATTTTTCTAATTTTCTTGAAGCTTCTTTAGAACTAAATCTTAAGATGTTAAGTGCTCTTTCTACCTTCTGACCTCTTACTAGATCTGCTACTAAGCGCATTTTTCTAGGTGAAGTAGGGCAGTTATTTAACTTTGCGAAGGCCAAAGACTTATTAGCCTCTTTTCTTGCATCTGCTGTTTCTCTTTTACGAACTCCCATTGCTTCTTATTTTTTACCTTTATTTTTTGCTCCAGCATGACCTCTAAAAGATCTAGTTGGTGAAAATTCTCCTAATTTGTGACCTACCATGTTTTCTGTTACGTAAACTGGTACAAATTGACGACCGTTATGAACTGCGATAGTTTGCCCAACAAAGTCTGGAGTAATCATAGAAGCTCTAGACCATGTCTTAACCACTCCTTTATTTCCACCTGCGATGTTTTCTTGAACTTTCTTGTCTAACTTATAATGAACGAAAGGTCCTTTTTTTAATGAACGTGCCATATCTTATTATTTCTTTCTACGTTCTACGATATACTTGTTACTCGGGTTTTTCTTAGAACGAGTTCTATAACCTTTAGCTGGTATTCCATTTCTTGAACGTGGATGTCCACCAGAAGAACGTCCTTCACCACCACCCATTGGGTGATCGACAGGGTTCATTGCAACAGGTCTTGTTCTAGGTCTTCTTCCTAACCATCTTGTTCTACCAGCTTTTCCTGACACAACTAATTGGTGGTCTGAATTAGAAACCGCTCCAATTGTAGCCGAACAAGTCAACAAGATTAATCTTGTTTCCCCAGAAGGCATTTTAATTGTAGCATATTTTCCATCTCTTGCCATTAATTGAGCAAATGTTCCAGCAGAACGAGCGATTACAGCTCCTTGTCCTGGCCTCAATTCGATACAAGAAATTACAGTTCCAAGTGGAACTCTACTTAAAGGTAAAGTATTACCAATTTCAGGTTGAGATTCTGGACCAGAAACTAACTTCTGACCAACTTTCAATCCGTTTTGAGCAATAACATACGTTTTCTCACCATCAGCATAAGCTAACAATGCGATAAATGCAGTACGATTTGGATCATACTCGATTGATTTCACTGTAGCCGGAATTCCTTCTTTTGTACGTTTGAAATCAATAATACGATATCTCTGCTTGTGACCACCACCCGTATAACGCATGGTCATCTTTCCTTGACTATTTCTACCACCAGAGTTTTTTATCGGCGCTATCAAAGAGCGTTCCGGCTTATCAGTTGTAATGGCGTCATAACCATTCACAACTCTAAATCGCTGACCTGGGGTAATAGGTTTTAATTTTCTTACTGACATTTTATCTTAGATATTGTTGTAAAAATCAATTGTTTCTCCTTCTTGTACTTGAACAATTGCTTTTTTAATTGCATTCGTCTTTCCACTGATTAAACCACTTTTAGTGTATTTAGTAGTTCTATCCGGTCTTACGTTCATCGTGTTAACACTCAAAATAGTTACCCCATAAGCAGCTTCAACAGCTTTCTTAATTTGCACTTTGTTTGCTTTTTTGTCAACAACGAATCCGAAGCGGTTTAAAACTTCACTTTCTTTGGTTACTTTTTCCGTTACTATAGGCTTAATTATGATGCTCATATCCTATTATTTACTTAAATTTTCTTCAATTATCTCCAAAGAACTCTCTAAAAGCACTAAATTATTAGCGTTTAATATAGCGTAAGTACTTAATTCTAAGCTACTTACTACGCTAGAGCCTTTTAAATTGCGTGACGACAAATATACATTTTTATTCGTATCACCCAACACAAACAGGGATTTTTTATTCTCTAACTCTAAAGCTTTCAAAACGTTGATGAAATTTTTAGTGTTTGGAGTTTCAAAATTAAAGTCTTCAAGAACGATAATATTCGACTCTTTTGCTTTAATTGAGAAAGCAGATTTTCTAGCCAAACGTTTCAAGCTTTTATTCAATTTGAATGAATAACTTCTTGGTCTTGGTCCAAAAACTGTTCCACCACCCTTAAACAATGGATTCTTTGCACTACCCGCACGAGCAGTACCAGTTCCTTTTTGTTTTTTTATTTTACGAGTACTTCCCGCTACTTCAGCTCTTTCTTTAGCTTTGTGCGTCCCTTGTCTTTGATTAGCAAGATATTGCTTAACATCAAGGTATACTGCGTGATTGTTTGGTTCTATACCAAATACTGAATCAGAAAGTTGAACTTTTCTTCCAGTATCTTTTCCGTTGAAATCTAATACTTTTGCTTCCATTACTTCTGAATGATTACATAAGAGTTGTTATGACCAGGAACACATCCTTTAATAACAAGTAGGTTCTTATCAGCCACTACTTTTAAAACTCTAAGGTTTTGAACTTTTACATTGTCTCCTCCCATACGTCCAGCCATACGCATTCCTTTGAATACTCTAGATGGATAAGAAGAAGCTCCTACAGAACCTGGCGCTCTTAAACGGTTGTGTTGACCGTGAGTTGCTTGACCAACACCACCAAAACCGTGACGTTTTACAACCCCTTGAAAACCTTTACCTTTAGACACACCTTGTACATCTACAAATTCTCCTTCAGAAAAAATAGAGACATCAATAAGATCTCCTAATTTTTGCTCTGTTGCGAAATCTTGGAATTCAACGACTTTTTTCTTAGCTACAGTTCCCGCTTTTTTAAAGTGACCTAAAGCCGCTTTTGTGGAATGTTTCTCGTTTTTGTCATCGAAACCAAGTTGCAACGCTTCGTACCCGTCAACACCTTTGGTTCTGACTTGGGTAACAACACATGGTCCAGCTTCGATTACTGTACAAGGAATATTCTTCCCGTTCTCGTCGAAAATACTAGTCATGCCGATTTTTCTACCAATTAACCCAGACATAAATATTAATTATTAATTATTAAATATAAATATAGAACGCAGCATTTAAGCGAATCCTATTTTTTTAGTGGGTGCAAATGTATAACTTATTTACACACAAACCAAAAAAATATTTTTCGCTTAAAAACAGCGTTCCTTTTTACTCTTAAACTACTTAAACTTTGATTTCAACTTCAACTCCACTTGGCAATTCAAGTTTCATTAAAGCATCAATAGTTTTAGATGAAGATGAATAAATGTCAATTAATCGCTTGTATGACATTACTTCAAATTGCTCTCTCGCTTTTTTATTAACGTGTGGAGAACGAAGAACAGTGAAAAGTTTTTTGTGAGTTGGTAATGGAATTGGTCCTGTAACAACTGCACCGGTACTTTTTACCGTTTTTACAATCTTCTCAGCAGATTTGTCTACCAACATGTGATCGTAAGATTTTAATTTTATTCTGATTTTTTGACTCATTTTCTTAAAGATTATGCGTTTCCTTTTGCTTTTTTGATAACTGCTTCTGAAATATTAGAAGGCGTTTCAGAGTAGTGTGAAAATTCCATAGTAGATGTTGCTCTACCTGAAGATAGCGTTCTTAACGTAGTTACGTATCCAAACATTTCAGATAATGGCACATCTGCCTTAATTGTTTTAGCACCAGCTCTATCACCCATATCATTCACCTGACCTCTACGACGGTTAATATCACCTACGATATCTCCCATGTTTTCTTCTGGCGTTATCACTTCCATTTTCATGATTGGTTCTAATATAACAGCACCAGCTGCCTTAGCTACCTCTCTATAACCCATTCTTGCTGCAAGTTCAAAAGAAAGCGCATCAGAATCCACCGGGTGGAAAGATCCGTCTAATAAGGTTACTTTCAAACTATCTACTTGGTACCCTGCTAAAGGACCAGTCTTCATAGCTTCTCTAAAACCTTTTTCAACTGATGGAATATATTCTTTAGGAACGTTACCACCTTTTACTGCATTTACAAACTGCAATCCAACTGGAGCCTTACCGTCAACTTCATCCGCTGGCTCAAGTATAAATACGATATCACCGAATTTACCACGACCTCCAGATTGTTTTTTGTAAGTTTCTCTATGTTGTGCTTTCTTAGTAAAAGCTTCTTTATATTCAACTTGAGGCTCACCTTGGTTTACTTCAACTTTGAATTCACGTCTCATTCTATCAACTAAGATATCCAAGTGAAGCTCACCCATACCAGAGATAATTGTTTGACCAGAAGCCTCATCAGTTCTAACAGTAAACGTAGGATCTTCCTCAGCTAATTTAGCCAAAGCCATACCCATTTTATCTACGTCAGCCTTAGTTTTAGGCTCAATAGCAATACCAATTACTGGCGCAGGGAATTTCATAGACTCAAGAATAATTGGGTGTTTTTCATCACATAAAGTATCTCCAGTTTTGATATCTTTAAACCCAACTGCTGCTCCAATATCACCCGCCTCGATATACTCGATTGGATTTTGTTTGTTAGCGTGCATTTGGTAGATACGCGAAATTCTTTCTTTATTACCTGAACGCGTGTTCAAAACATAAGAACCCGCATCTAAACGTCCTGAATAAGCACGGAAGAAAGCTAAACGACCTACGAATGGGTCAGTAGCAATTTTAAATGCCAAAGCAGCAAATGGCTCCTTAACATCTGGCTTACGCAAGATTTTTGTTTGATCCTCTTCAAGTAATTCAGCATCATCAGGATGAATTCCTTCGATACCTTCTTTATCCATTGGAGATGGTAAGTATTTACATACTGCATCTAACATGAATTGAACTCCTTTATTTTTGAAAGATGAACCAGCAATCATAGGAATAATTGCCATATCCATTACAGCTGCTCTTAAAGCCGTGTTGATTTCTTCTTCTGTGATAGAATCTGGATCTTCCATATACTTATCAAGCAAGTTTTCATCATAATCTGCAACTGCTTCAATAAGAATATCTCTGTATTCTTTTACTTCTTCTATCATATCAGCAGGGATATCTACAACTTCATAAGTTGCTCCCATTCCTGCATCATCCCAAACAATAGCTTGGTTTCTTACTAAATCTACAACACCTCTAAAATCATTCTCTTCACCAATTGGCAAAGTGATCGCAACAGCGTTTGATTTCAACATATCTCTTACTTGTTGACATACCATCAAAAAGTTAGATCCTTGTCTATCCATTTTATTAACGAAACCAATACGAGGAACTCTATATTGATCTGCCAATCTCCAGTTAGTTTCTGATTGTGGCTCAACACCATCAACAGCACTAAACAAGAACACCAAACCATCAAGTACACGCAAAGAACGGTTTACTTCAACTGTAAAGTCAACGTGTCCCGGAGTATCTATAATGTTAAAGTGATAAGGTAAGGTCTCAGGCAAAATTTTACCTTGAGTCGTTGGAAAATTCCATTCACAAGTTGTAGCTGCAGACGTAATTGTGATACCTCTTTCTTGCTCTTGTGCCATCCAGTCCATTGTTGCAGCACCATCGTGTACTTCACCAATTTTATGTGATTTTCCTGTATAGAATAATATACGCTCCGTTGTTGTTGTTTTACCAGCATCAATGTGAGCAGCAATTCCTATGTTTCTTGTATATTTAAGTTCTCTAGCCATTTCTTAAGAATTAAAATCTAAAGTGAGAGAAAGCTTTATTAGCTTCTGCCATTTTGTGAGTATCCATTCTTTTCTTAACAGCAGCTCCTTCTTCTTTAGCCGCAGCTAAACATTCTGAAGCTAACCTTTGAGCCATAGATTTTTCGTTTCTTCTTCTTGAATAAAGAATTAACCATTTCATCGCCATAGAAATTTTTCTATCTGGACGAATTTGCATTGGAATTTGAAATGTAGCTCCACCTACTCTACGACTACGCACTTCTACGTGAGGCATAACATTAGTTAACGCATCTTTCCAAATTTCCAATGATGGTTTCTCTGCATCTTGTTTTTTAGACTCAATGATGTCAATCGCATCATAAAATACTTTAAACGCTGTCGATTTTTTTCCATCCCACATTAAGTTGTTCACAAAACGTGTTACCAGTTGGTCATTAAACCTTGGATCTGGTAAAAGTGGTCTTTTCTTTGCCGCTCTTTTTCTCATGTCTTTTTTTTAATAAAATGTCATACCCATACAGCTGTAACGAATCACATCTCTACAAGAAATAACTTTTTAAATTACTTTTTTGCTTCTTTTGGGCGTTTAGCTCCGTACTTAGATCTTCTTTGCGTTCTTCCTGCTACTCCTGACGTATCAAGCGCACCACGAACGATGTGATATCTAACTCCTGGTAAATCTTTTACCCTTCCACCCCTAACTAATACTATCGAGTGCTCTTGTAAATTGTGTCCTTCACCAGGGATGTAAGCATTCACTTCATTACCATTTGTCAAACGTACACGCGCTACTTTACGCATTGCAGAGTTTGGTTTTTTTGGTGTTGTAGTGTAAACACGCGTACAAACCCCTCTTCTTTGAGGACAAGAATCTAAAGCAACCGATTTACTCTTCTTAGTTATCTGAGTTCTTCCTGTTCTTACTAATTGTTGAATTGTTGGCATAATTAATACTAAAAATTTCTTATTATATTAAATTCCCGCTTTTTACGGGGTTGCAAATGTAGAAAATATTTTTTACTCTACAAACGTTAATCTATTAATTTTCAATAAGATTATTTTATCATTTGATTTTTATCCCAAACAATAGATATTTGCGTTACTTTTATCAAAAACACATACTCATTTGAAATCTTCTTTTGTTTTACTATTCCTCATCATCTTTTGCCTTAGTTCTTCTGCGCAAAATTTTCGATTATTAATAACCGGGAACAATTCATTAGAAACAAAAATCATAGACTCCCTAAAATACAATTCCGAGCACAAAAACACAAAATCAATTAATGAAGAGATAATCCGAATTTCCGAAAAACTATCTGAAATAGGATACATAGACAATACTTCACTAGAATTAGCTAAAAGAAAAGACTCTATTTATGTAGCTAATTTTACATTAGGTAAAAAAATAAAATTCATACATATATATATAGGTACAAATAACATATTAGACAACTTATCAGACCTAAACAAAAAGGACACCTTAAAACTCGCCTACACAGAAATTAATTCTTTTCTAAAACAAACTGTCCAAAAATTAGAACAAAACGGATTTGCATTAGCAAGACTAAAACTGATAAATATTAAAAGAATAGAAACCGAAATTTATGCTGATTTAAAACTAGAATCAGACGAAAAAAGAACTCTAAATTCCATCACAATAAACTACACAGAAAACAATGGAACAAATAAATTCCCAAGTGGACATTTAGCACAAATAAACAGAGAATACAAAAACAGCATTTTTAATCAAAAAATAGTAGACCAAATTTATAATGATTTTGAAAAATTTGGCTTTATTAGCCAAGTAAAATATCCAGAAATTCTATTCACAAAAGACACAACAAAAGTTTACGTATATCTTGAAAAAAGAAAATCCAATACTTTTGACGGCTTTATTGGATTTTCAAACAATGAAAACAAAAGAACAACCCTAAATGGATACTTAGACATAAAACTAGAAAATATTTTAGGCTCGGGAGAACAATTATCTGTTTATTGGAAAAGTGACGGGAACGATCAAAAAACATTAAATGCCAGCATTGAACTTCCATATTTACTAAAGACGCCAATAGGATTAAAAGCACAAATTCAATTATTCAGACAAGACAGCACTTTTCAAAATACAAAAAAAGCAATTGATTTAAGCTACTTTACAAATTACAATAAACGCTTATATTTAGGATACCAAACTACCGAATCAAGTGATATTCAAAACTCAACCGGCACTTCAATAAGCGATTTTAGCAATTCTTTTTTAACATCTAGTTTTAATTATAAAAAACTAGACTTAGCTAATTATACTTTTCCAATAAAATCATTTTTCTCCATAACTACTGGAATCGGAAAACGAGAAATCAAAAACAAATCAGAAAACACTACCAAAAGCAATCAGTTTTTTATAAATATTCAAGCCTCACATAACTTTAACTTGAATAAAAAGAATATCATACATATCAATAGCCAAAATTATTATTTACAAAGCAACAAGTATATTGCAAATGAACTTTTTCGTTTTGGAGGATTCAACAGCGTACGAGGCTTTACAGAAAACAGCCTGCAGGCTTATTTCACAACCTCAATTCTTACAGAATATAGACACATACTCTCCCCCAATCTATACATTCATTCAATACTAGATTACTGCATTTTCAAGGACAAATCAAGTATTGAAAAGAAAGAAAATAACGAAAAGCTCCTAGGGCTAGGAGTTGGATTTGGGCTACAAACAAAAAACGGCTTATTGAAACTTGCCATCGCAAATGGCAGCACACAAAACCAACAAATTGAATTTTATAACACTATTATCCACATCTGTTATAATGTTAAATTTTAATTTCATTAAAAAATAGAGATTTATATATTAGGAAAGTTAACAAATTATTAAGAAGTTTGCGAGACTAATTCAAAATATTAAAAAATGAAACTAAAGTTTAATGGATTCTTAGTACTATTATTAGTACTTGTGGCGCAAATAACCTTTGCGCAAGAAAGAGCTGTTTCAGGTGTTGTTTCTGATAATGCAGGAATGCCTTTACCAGGCGTGAGCGTATTAGTTAAAGGAACGCAAACTGGAACACAAACTGATTTTGATGGAAAATTTTCTATCAGAGCAACTCCAAGCCAAGTCTTGGTATTTAGCTACATTGGGATGAAAACCCAAGAAATGCAAGCTAGTTCATCTAATTTAAATGTAAAACTGAAAGATGATTCAGTTGAACTTGAAGGAGTAGTAGTTACCGCATTAGGTATCAAAAGAGAGAAAAAATCTTTAGGTTACGCTACACAAGAAGTTAAAGCAGAAGACTTAAATTCTGGTGCAGGAAGTGGAAACTTCATCAATGAACTTTCCGGAAAAGTTGCCGGTGTTAATATCAAAAGAAATAATAACTTTGGAGGATCGTCTAGTATTGTATCTAGAGGTGTAAAAAGTTTGACTGGTAGCAATGAAATGCTAATTGTAATTGACGGAATGCCTATCAACAACTCTTTAGTAACTGGTAGTACAGGAGGTCAAACTTCAGGAGCAGGTGGAACGTATGATTACGGTAATGCTGCAATGGATATCAATCCAGAAGACATCGAAAGTGTAAATATACTAAAAGGAGCAGCAGCTTCTGCATTATATGGTTACTTAGGTGGTAATGGAGTTGTAATGATTACAACTAAAAGAGGTAGAGCAAAAAAAGGATTAGGTATAACTGTATCTTCTGAATTTGTTGGAAGTACTATTGACAAATCTACATTTGTAAAATACCAAGATAAATATGGAGCAGGTTATGGCCCTTTTTATGAAGATGCATCTGGATTTTTCTTATCAAGAGATATTAACGGAGATGGTGTTGAAGACTTAGTAGTTCCAACTTCAGAAGATGCTTCTTATGGGGCAGCATTTGACCCTAACTTAATGGTTTACAATTGGAATGCATTTACTCCTTGGTCTGACAGCTTCGGAAAAGCAACTCCTTGGGTAGCTGCTAAAAATGACCCAACTACCTTCTTCCAAACAGGTACATCATTCAATAATTCTGTTTCGCTAGAAGATGGAAATGATACTACTAATTTTGTATTGAATTACACTAATTCTAAACAAACAGGTATTCTTCCAAATAGTGATATGAAAAAAAATAGCATTAGTGCTAAAATTAATCACCAATTTTCAGACAAATTATCAGCAAGTGTTTTTGCTAACTACAACTCTCAAAACACTGTAGGTAGGAATTCAACTGGATATAATGAAAATATCATGTCAATGTTCCGTCAATGGTGGCAAACCAACGTAGACGTTCAGGAATTGAAACAAGTTTACGAAAGATCTGGTGGACAGAACATCAACTGGAACTATGCTGATCCAAGTGATTTAACTCAAATTTACTGGGATAACCCTTATTTCATCAGAAATAAAAATTTCCAATCTGACGAAAGAAACCGTTTTATAGGTTACTCTAAATTAGATTATAAAATTGCTGACTGGTTAACCGCTACAGCAAAAATATCTACTGATTCTTACAGCGAATTACGTGAAGAAAGAAGAGCATTCGGTTCTATCGCTGGTGCATTTGGAATCAACAGATTAGACGAAAAATCTGGATACCAAAAATATCAAAGATCGTTTTCTGAACAAAATTATGATTTCATCTTAACATTCAAAAAGGACATTTCTGAAAGTATTAGTTTTAGTGGTGTTGCTGGAGGTACAGCAGTTAGAACTAGAATCATTTCTACTTTAAACTCTACTCAAGGCGGTCTTATTGTTCCAGACTTGTTCAGTTTATCAAATTCTGTTCAACAAGTTCCTTTTCCTTTAGAGGCAGAGGCTAACCAAGGAATTAACAGTTATTATGGATCAGCATCTTTAGGATTTAAAGATTACTTTTTCGTAGATGCAACTGCAAGAAGAGATGCTTTTTCTAGCTTACCAGCTGGAAAGAATGCAATCTGGAGTTACTCTGCATCTGGAAGTTATGTTTTCACAAACCACATCAACCAACCATGGTTGAGTTTTGGTAAAATTAGAGCTGGTTATTCTGAAAGCCCATTAGGTACTCCAGGACTATCTCTAGTAGATACTTATGTTAAGAATGACCCTTTTGGTTCTAATCAACAATATTCTGTTGCTGGTACTAAAAACAATCCAAACTTAGAAGCAGTAAAAACAAATACTCAAGAAATTGGTTTAGAAATGCAATTTTTAAACAGAAGAGTTGGATTTGAAGTAAGTGCTTACAAAAACGTAAATAACGGAGAAGCTTTCCAAGTTCCTTTTTCTACTGCTACTGGTAATAGTTCAAGATACATTAATGCTGCAACTGTAGAGAACAAAGGTATCGAAGTTCAATTTAACGTTACACCAATCAAAACAAAAGATTTCGCTTGGGATGTTTTTGTTAACTGGTCTAAAAATAAAAATGAAGTTACTAAGCTAGCTGAAGGAATTGAAAATTTAAGATTAAACTCTTTCCAAGGTGGTGTAACTTTAAATGCTTCAGTAGGACAACCTTATGGAGTACTTAAAGGAACTGACTTTACGTACTTAAACGGAGAAAAAGTAGTTGGAGCAAATGGAAGATATGTTGTTAATGCATCTGCAAATAATGTAATCGGTGATGTTAATCCAGATTGGTTAGGTGGTATTCGTAACAAATTCACATACAAAAATCTATCTTTTGGATTCTTAATTGACATGAAGAAAGGTGGAGATATTTTCTCCCTTGACCAATCTTACGGTTTAGCTACAGGTTTATATGATGTTACTGCGGGACTTAATGAATTAGGAAATCCAATAAGAAATACTATCGCTAACGGTGGTGGTATCATTTTACCAGGTGTAAAAGCAGATGGTTCAGTAAACACTACAAGAACTCCTGCTCCTGATCAATACGGTAACGTATCAGGATATAGAAGAGCTCCAAATAAAGCTTTCGTGTATGATGCTTCATTCATTAAATTAAGAGAAGTTAATATCACTTATTCTTTACCAACTACTTTAGTTTCAAGAATGAATCTTCAAGAAATGAAATTTAGTATAGTAGGTTCAAATTTATGGATAATAGACAAAAACCTTCCATATGCTGACCCAGAAAGTGGATTAAGTGCCAGTGCTTCATCTGCAGGATATTCAGTAGGTTCTTTACCAACAACAAGAAATGTTGGTGTTAACGTAACATTTAAATTTTAAATTATGAAAAAAATAGTTTTATTAATCTCGTTTTTAGCGCTGAGCGTATCATGTACTGATGATATCACCGGACTAAATACAGATACAAAAAATCCAACGTCTGCTAAACCCGAGTTTTTATTTACAAACGCTCAAAAAACTTTAGTTGATCAAATGGTAAACGCATCTGTAAACAGAAATGTTTTCAGAATGTTAGTGCAACAATGGACAGAAACTACCTATCCAGATGAAAGTCAGTATAACTTGACAACAAGACCTATTCCTGACACTCACTTTACCACTCTTTACAGAGATGTACTTAGAGATTTCAAAGAATCTAATGTGCTACTAAACAAAGTTGTTACAGCTGGCGCAAGTGAAGCTGCAATTTTGGCTAACAAAAAAGCAATCATTGAAATTATGAATGCTTACACATTTAGTGTTTTAGTAGATAGTTTTGGTAATGTACCTTATTCTGAGGCATTAGATATCGAAGGACATCCACTACCTAAATACGATGATGCACAGACAATCTATAAAGACCTTATTACTAGATTAGCTGCCGCTCAAGGTGCACTTAATACCTCAGAAGAAAGTTTTGGTTCTGCTGACTTAATTTATGGTGGTAATGTTGCAAAATGGAAAAAGTTTGCTAATACTCTTAGATTAAGACTTGCTGTAAACATGTCTGATGTAGATGCTACTTACGCTTCTGCTCAAGCTACTGCTGCTATCAATGCAGGAGTTATGACAAGCAATAGTGATGATGCTAATTTGAATTATTTAGAAGCACAACCTAATACAAACCCATTATATGTGGATTTAGTTGCAAGTGGAAGAAAAGATTTTGTTATTGCTGATACCTTTGTTAACAAATTACAAGATCTATCTGATCCTAGAAGAGCTAAATACTTCACTTTTGCGCCAGGTACAACTGTTTACAAAGGGGGTATATATGGTGCATCTAACAGTTACACAAACTTTTCTACTGTGAACAATACAATTCTTGCTCCATCTTTCCCAGGAACTATACTTGCATACAGTGAACAAGAATTTTTGCTAGCTGAAGCTGCTGCAAGAGGTGTTGCTGCTGCAGGAGTAGCCGCAACTCATTACAATAATGGTGTTACAGCTTCTATGAACAGCTGGGGCGTAGCAACTGTTGACGCTACAGCTTATTTACTTGCAAACCCTTACAACGGAACTTCAACTGCTGCTTGGAAAAAAAGCATTGGAGAACAAGCGTGGATTGCATTATACAATAGAGGTTTTGAAGCTTGGAATTCTTGGAGAAGACTAGATTTTCCAGCCTTGGTTGTTCCTGCAACGACTTACAACGATATAAAATCTGTTCCTACAAGATTAACTTATCCTGCTAGTGAAGCAACAGTTAATGCAACTAACGTTACTGCTGCTGCTGCTACAGTAACAGGTGGTGATAAATTAACATCTAAAATTTTCTGGGATAAATTTTAATTATCCCTAAATTTATATTAAAACCATCAGCTTATGCTGATGGTTTTTTTTTTACACACATTTTACTTAGCTTTGCACCATGGAAAAAGAACATCAAATATTTGGAATTAGAGCTATAATAGAAGCTATACAAGCGGGTGCAACTGTAGACAAAGTCTATATTCAAAAGGAAGCGAGCAGCGAACTGATGAAAGACTTGATGAAAGTGATGAAACGTGGTAATATTAACTTCTCTTATGTTCCTGTTGAAAAGCTAAACAGATTGACACCTAATAATCATCAAGGTGCAGTAGCTACAATTTCTCCTATTTCCTTTTTTGACTTAGAATCTTTAATAGAATCGGTAATCGAAAATGGTAAAAAACCTTTATTTTTAATATTAGATCAAATATCTGACGCACGTAATTTTGGTGCTATCATTAGAACTGCAGAATGTACAGGCGTAAATGGAATCATTGTTCAAAAAGCAGGCTCGGCACCTGTTAATGGTGACACCGTCAAAACTTCGGCTGGTGCAGTTTTCAACATTCCAATTTGTAAAGTAGAACACATTAAAGATGCTATTTTTCTTTTACAAGCTAGTGGCATCAAAACCGTAGCAGCTACCGAGAAAACAGATCAAAATATTTATGATATTTCTTTAAACGAACCTGTTGCTATCATTATGGGATCTGAAGATAGAGGTGTAAACCCATCAGTACTTAAAATTGTTGATGAGAAGGCTAAACTTCCTATGTTTGGAACTATAGGCTCATTAAATGTATCTGTCGCTTGTGGTGCTTTTTTATACGAAGCAGTAAGACAACGATCTTAGATTGTTACACTTCTTATATTTTTAGAATCTTATAGCTCTAAACTCTTTAATGAAAAATGAATCAAGACTCAAGTTTTGGTTCATTTTTTTTATTTATAACAATCTCATAATCTACTGGATAATTAGAAGTATAATATGGCAACATTTCCAGCTTATCTTCATTCTCTTCAATTTCTGGCAGGTTGACAAAATTTCCATTAGCATCAAAACGTTGCATAAATTTATCTTCTGAAGGGTCAAAATCTGGACGCTCCCAATCATATTTAATAACTTTTTTATACTCCGGAGTTTTATAAACTAACGAAAGAATGAAACCTGTCAGTAATCCTCCCAAATGACCTTCCCAAGAAATAGATTTGTTTCCTGTTATCTCAGGACTTGGAAAAACATACCAAACCAAACCACCATAAACTACGATAACAGCAAGTGACAAAGCTACTAATCGATTGTATCTAGTTTGAATTCCTTTCAAGAAAACAAAACTAAAGAGAACATAAATTAATCCACTTGCCCCTATATGAAAATTCTCTCTGCCAATAACCCAAGTAATACACCCCGAAACTAAAATCCCGTATCCAATAACTCTTATTGATTGCTCCGCATAAAAAAATTGCAAAGCTGCCAATAAAATTAATAACGGAATCGAATTATTATAAAGATGTTCCATATCAGCATGAATGAATGGACTAAACAAAACACCTTGCAAACCTTGAAAAGTTCTAGGATAAATACCGTTTTGCACAAAATCAAAATCAAATCGAATTTCGAGCCAAAAAATAAACCACAAGAATACCACAAAAAAAAGAGGCAGTCCAATAACTGAATTGGTAAATTTAAAATGCTTTTCCATTAATCTTATAAAGTTTTATGCTCTTGTTATATTTCAAAAACTTATCCAAAAGCAAATTAATGCTATTTTGTCATATTCAAACAGAAAATCATTTTTTAATGCGACTCCCTAACCCAGATGGAAACGGCATCCTTTTATATATCGTTTTTTCAACGAGATATAAAAGATATAGTGTATCCCGAAGCTTCGTGAGAAATAGCTCCAAAAAAAAACAGAAACTAAAACAAGTTCAGTTTGAAATATAGTAATTTTACAAAATGGAAGCACCACTTGCAGAACGCATACGACCACAAAAATTAGAAGATTATATCAGTCAATCCCATCTTGTAGGGCCAAACGGCTCATTAACACAACAAATTGCAAAAGGAATTATTCCTTCATTAATTTTCTGGGGACCACCTGGAACTGGAAAAACGACATTAGCACAAATCATTGCACAAGAATCAAAACGACCATTTTATATCTTGAGTGCTATCAATTCAGGTGTTAAAGATATTAGAGACGTGATTGAAAAAGCGAAGCAAAGTGGCGGTTTGTTTACGACCAAAAATCCTATTTTATTCATCGACGAGATTCATCGTTTCAGTAAATCACAACAAGATTCCCTGTTGGCCGCAGTAGAAAAAGGCTGGATTACTCTTATTGGTGCCACTACAGAAAACCCAAGTTTTGAGGTTATCCCAGCCCTATTGTCCCGTTGTCAAGTATATGTTTTGAATGCTTTTACAAAAAAAGATTTAGAGTCACTACTAGAACGCGCTATAAAAACAGACACTTATTTGTCTACAAAAAATATTATTTTAAGCGAAACAGAAGCGCTACTGAGACTTTCCGGCGGTGATGGACGCAAACTATTAAATATTTTTGAACTTGTGGTAAATGCGTCTAGTGAAGACGAAATTTTCATCACAAATGATCTGGTGTTCTCCTTAGTACAACAAAATACCGTTTTATATGACAAAACTGGAGAACAACATTATGACATAGTTTCTGCTTTTATAAAATCAATTCGGGGAAGTGATCCTAATGGAGCTGTCTATTGGCTCGCCCGAATGATTGAAGGTGGTGAAGATGTAAAATTTATTGCACGACGAATGCTCATTCTAAGCAGTGAAGACATAGGAAATGCCAATCCAACTGCTTTTATTATGGCTAATAATACTTTTCAGGCCGTAGCTACGATTGGATATCCTGAGAGTAGAATTATATTGAGTCAATGTGCTGTTTATTTAGCGACTTCTCCTAAAAGTAACGCTTCGTATTTAGCCATCGGAACGGCTCAACAACTTGTAAAACAAACTGGAGATTTACCTGTTCCTATTCACTTACGTAATGCTCCCACTAAATTAATGAAAGAATTAGGTTATGGTGAAGAATACAAATATTCCCACGATTACACCAATAATTTTGCTGAACAAGAATTTTTACCGGAGGCTTTAAGCAAAACTCCAATATATATTCCGGGAAACAATTCCAGAGAAAATAGCATTAGGGAATTTCTTAAAAACCGTTGGAAAGATAAATACGGATATTAAATTTCATAAAAAAAATCTCTTGATTACTCAAGAGATTTTTTTATAAAACTATTTTCGGTCACAGATTTCTGAAGCTTAAAACTTAACGGCTACTTTTTCAGACATTAATTTATCGTTTTGATAATATTCAAAATACCACTGATTGTCTTTTAGAATTAACGACCCTTGGACCGTGTCTTTAATTGCGATAAAAGAAGTCGGCTGAGAGGTTTTAAATAACTTCATAATAACCTTTGGTGTACTATCTATCAATTGAAAACCAGTAGCCGTAGGCTGTGCATACAGTAACTTAGAATCTGCGAGTACAGTATTGACCACAACTAGCTCACTAACTGTATTCTTAACCGCAGAAACAGGAGCTTGCGTAGCTTTGACAACTTCTGGTTGTATAGTAGACGAAACATTCGCTATCAAACTTCCATTGTATTTATATTGCAAATCATAAACAGATTTAAATGCTTCGTTCAACGCTTCGGTATAAGCAACCTGATACTCCTTTTCTTTACTTTTTCCTGTTATCGATTGGAAAATTATTTTTCCGTAGCAATCTTTCAGCGTTATAAAAAGTTTTGTCGTCAAGAAGCCGTTTTCTTTTACTACATCAACGTACAATAAACGACATCTATCACTAAAATCATTTGAAATAGCCTCATTACTATAAAATGCTTCAAAACCAGCATTATTCAAATTAAATTTAGTCAATGTGCTCAAGCGATATTGGTTCTCACCTTTAAGGAAATCGTATTTTAAAGGAACCACAACAGCCTTATAGTCATTTACGGACTGAGCGTAAGAATAACTAACAACCAATAATAACAATAATAGAAATTGTTTTTTCATCTTTATAAATATTTTTTAAGTTCTAATAAATGATTAATTTGTTTAATATGCTGCTCTACTTGTATTTTACTTTCATTAAAAAAAATGGCATCTAATCCAGCGTCAAGAGCACCTTGAACATCTGCATCTAAGCTATCCCCTATCATGATGCTATTTTCCTTTTTGGCTCTGGCCAAATCTAAGGCATAATCAAAAATAATAGGATTTGGTTTTTTTACTCCAGCCATTTCAGAATTAGTGACAGTTTGAAAATAACTCCCAATATTAGAATTACTTATTTTTTTAAATTGTACATCAGCAAATCCATTAGTGATTATATGAAGATTATATTTTTGATTCAAATATTCCAAAACTTCGATAGTCCCATCAAAAAGATGATTGTTTTCGGGTAAAAAACGAATATAATCATTCGCAATAGTGTCAATTTCTTCATCAGAAATTGTATAATCAAGTGCATCAAAAGAATACTTCAGTCTATTGTAACGCAATTCTTCATGCGTAATTTTATCATATTGAAATAGTTTCCAACATTCTTGATTTATCGGAACATATTTTTCAATAAAGACCTTGGTTTCAATTGCTGGATGATTTTTATTAAAAATAGTCTCAAATGTTAACTCTGAATTTTTATCGAAATCCCAAAGTGTATGATCTAAATCAAAGAAAACATCAGTTATTATAGTATGTTTCATTTTATGTTTTAAAATATTCCTTCATCAACAAAACTAAAATAGTTCTTTTCAGTAACAATCAAATGATCTAGTACTTTTATTTCTAAACTATCGCCTGCTAATTTTAATTTTCTAGTAATCTGTTTATCTGCATCACTTGGAATCAAAGTTCCCGAAGGATGATTGTGACACAAGATTAATCCTGTTGCACCCATTTCAAGCGCTGTTTTAAAAACAATTCGCACGTCAACTAATGTTCCCGTGATTCCGCCCTTACTCAATTGGGATTTTGCAATCACTTTATTCGAATTATTTAAATAAATAATCCAAAATTCCTCATGCGGCAATTCCCCAATAATAGGCTGCATTATTTCGAAAATTATCTTACTGGAAGTAACTTTCTTTAATTCCACTGCATCTTCCGCCCTTCTTCGTCTTCCTAATTCTAAAGCAGCTATAATGGAAATGGCTTTGGCCTCACCTATTCCTTTAAATTGCATGAGTTGCGATAACGATAATTTCCCTAATGCATTCAAATTATTATCAACACTAGCCAAAATCCGCTTGCTTAAATCCACAGCTGATTCGCTCCTGCTTCCTGAACCAATCAAAATGGCAATTAATTCGGCGTCACTCAAAACACTTTTGCCTTTCAGCATCAGTTTTTCGCGAGGCTTATCGTCTTCGGACCAATTGGTAATAGGAAAAAAGGAATTTTCAGCCATTCATTTTGTTGTTTAAATTAGTTTCCGCATGCAAATACTATTTTCTAAACCTACATAAGGTTCGTAATTATCAACTATGGAATATCCTGTTTTTTGATATAAAGCAATAGCTTCTTTTTGTTTGTATAACGTTTCCAAAACAGAAAAAGAATATCCTAAATCATGTGCCCAACCTTCTAATTCAAGTAAAATAGTTTGTGCCAAACCCATTCCTCGAACTTCGGGTGAAACAAACATACGTTTTATTTCTATTGCATTTTTATCGTATTTTTTGAAACAACCACAACCAACGGCTTTGTCTTCGAAATAAAGAATAACAACATTTGGGTTTATTTCCAAAATATTATTCCCCCAATAATCAGATTTCAATTCCGGATAACGTTCCCATAAACTTTTATCCAAAGCGGCAATCAGATTGACAAAATCTGGATTTTCACTGGTAGTTTTAACAATTCTAACTTTGTCTTTCATACCATTTTTACTTTACCAATTCCTTTACGTCATCAAAGTTTAATCCACCGTAATTACCGGAACTCATCAGCAACAAAGCAGAATTTTCAAGATTCAAGTTGAACAAATAATCCTTGAAATCTTTTGGATTTGTATAAATAATCAAATCTTTTCTATTAAAAGCATTTGCTATTTGGTCGTAAGTAACTTCTTCAAGCTGTTTGATTTTTACTGCATCGGGCGAATAAAAAACAACTGCTTTATCAGCATATTCCAGTGCGCCTTCGTATTCTTTTAGGAATTCAGCATTCAAACTGCTGTAGGTATGCAATTCTAAACAAGCCACTAAAGTTCGATTAGGATATTGTTCTTTCACCGCTTTCGTAGTAGCAGACACTTTACTTGGTGAATGGGCAAAATCTTTATACGCCACTTTTGTTTTGCTTTCGGCAATTTTTTCTAATCGTTTTGAAGCACCTTTAAAACTGGCAATTGCTTCATAAAAATCAGCTTCATCAACGCCCATATTTTGACAAATCCATTTGGCTCCAGCCAAATTATTAAGATTATGTGCTCCAAAAACTTCAATTGGCATGTCACCTTCTGGAGTTTCGAGAAGTGTCACACCATCGCTTACGGTATAATTTGGGGTATGATACGCTAATTTTCGAATTGGGTTTGTCGCAGCTTCGGAAACACGTTTTACCTCAGCATCATCTTCATTGTAAACGAGAATTCCACCATTTGTAATTTTGCCAATAAAAATTTCGAACTGTTCTACGTAATTTTCATACGTTGGAAAAACATTAATATGATCCCAGGCAATTCCTGAAATTAAGGCAATATTCGGTTGGTACAAATGAAATTTAGGTCTGCGATCAATTGGCGAAGACAAATATTCATCCCCTTCTAAAACAATAAAATCATTCTCCTCCGTAAGATGCACCATTGTATCAAAACCTTCCAGTTGTGCGCCAACCATGTAATCTACAGCAATGTCATGGTAATGCATTACATGCAAAATCATTGAAGTTATCGTCGTTTTCCCATGAGAACCACCTATAACAACACGAGTTTTATTTTTGGATTGTTCGTAAAGAAATTCAGGATAAGAGTATATTTTTAGTCCTAATTCTTGTGCTTTTAGTAATTCAGGATTATCTGCTTTTGCATGCATTCCAAGAATCACAGCTTCGATAGCTGACGTAATTTTTTCAGGAAACCAGCCTAATTCTGGCGGCAAAATCCCCTTTTTATCTAATCTAGATTTTGATGGTTCAAAAATCGCATCGTCACTTCCCGTAACTTGATATCCTTTGTTGTGCAGTGCTAAAGCCAGATTGTGCATGGCGCTTCCTCCGATAGCTATAAAATGTGTACGCATTCTAATTTTGGTTTATGGATTTTGGATTCAGAATAAGTTATAATCGGTCCTGAATTTTTTTATTATACGTTTCTAATACTGTTTTTGCCTTTTCAGGATCCCGCATTTTGTTCTTATACAAGCTGGCTAACTTTTGATAACTTGTTTTAGAACCTCCCGCTATTATCGCTTTTTTATATTGTTGTTCAGCAGTAGCATATCTTTTAAAATATTCCTCAATATGTCCTCTTGACAAATAACCGTCAACAGGTGACAATCGCAATAATTCATTGGAGTATTTTATAGCTTTAGACTCGCTACCACCTACAATTCCTGGTAACTGAATGTATATTTCAATCAACGCCCAACGCGACTCAATGTGTTTTGGATTCAAGCTGATGGCTTTTTCAAATGAAGCTTTAACCTCATCAATCATCCCAAGCGCTTTGAATTTATTTGATTCTTTGGCTTTCATTCCTAATGCTCCACCATATTTATAATGATAATCCGCTTCAGATGGTTTCAGCAATTTGAGTTTTTTATAATACCCAATCGCTTTATCCCATGATTTATAATGACCTGCAATATCTCCCAAATATTCAATTGTTTTTAAATCAGAGGAATTTGTTTTCAATACAGATTCAAACAAGGATTGTGACTGTTCAAACTTATCCTCTTTGAAAAGTTTTTCTGCTTTATCAAAATTGGATTGAGACCAAATCATAATAGGAAATAACAAAAAGACCAGTATAATATGTTTCATTCTTCAAAAATAGGGAAATTTATAATTGTATTTCTCCAAGTATGTGAAAGGTTTAACTATTTTCCATAAAAAAACCGTCTCGCAATATACGAGACGGTTTTGATTATGAATATAAAATCAAGAATTAGTCATTCAACATTTTCCATAATTTATCTTTCAATTCTGTCAAACCTTGTTGAGCAACAGAAGAAATAAACATATAAGGAATGTCTTTGAAAGCTACGTCTAATTCTGTTTTTAATTCTGCTTTTAACTCATCATCCAGCATATCGCATTTAGAAATTACCAACAAACGCTCTTTATCAAGCATTTCAGGGTTGTATTTTGTCAATTCGTTTACCAAAATATCGTATTCTGCTTTGATATCCGGGGTATCCACTGGAACTAAGAATAACAAAGTCGAATTACGCTCAATGTGACGCAAGAAATAATGTCCAAGACCTTTTCCTTCGGCAGCACCTTCAATAATTCCGGGAATATCAGCAATTACAAAAGATTGAAAATCTCTGTAGGCTACAATTCCAAGATTTGGTTTTAAGGTTGTAAACGGATAATCCGCAATTTTTGGTTTAGCGGATGTTAGTACCGATAATAGTGTTGATTTTCCTGCATTTGGAAAACCTACCAAACCTACATCAGCAAGTACTTTTAATTCTAAAATCACATCAATTTCCACTCCAGGCAAACCCGGCTGTGAATATCTAGGTGTTTGATTGGTCGAGCTTCTAAAATGCCAGTTTCCTAAACCTCCTTTTCCACCACGAGAAAGTATTTGTTTTTCACCATCTTCGGTAATTTCAAATAATATTTCTCCGGTTTCTTTATCTTTTACTACCGTTCCTAATGGAACTTCGATGAATTTATCATCTCCATCAGCACCTGTACTTCTGTCACCACTACCATCTCCACCATTTCCAGCTTTGATGTGTCTGGCGAATTTCAAGTGAAATAATGTCCAAAGACCTTTATTTCCCACTAAATATACATGTCCTCCACGACCACCATCACCACCGTCAGGCCCACCTTTTTCAATAAATTTTTCTCTGTGCAAGTGCGTAGATCCTTTTCCTCCTTTACCGGATGAAACATATATTTTAACGTAATCTACAAAATTCCCTTCTGTCATTTTTTTTTGTTTAAAAGTTTGAAGTGTAAAGTGTAAAGTTTAGCAGAACACTAACTCTAACACCTTAAACTTTAAACCAAATTTTAACCCTTTAAGGCTTTCACCATCACTTTATCAATCTTCACGCCATCCATATCGATAACTTCTAACTCAAATTTTTGCCAAACTAATTTCTCCCCTTGTTTTGGAATATGAGAGAGTTCAGTCATTATTAGTCCGCTTACGGTAGTTACTTCATAATCATTGATTAACTCATCTAATTCAAAGTAGGTCAAGAAATCATGCAACGAATAATGTCCGTCAACCAGCCATGTTCCGTCTTCTCTTTCTATCAACTGAAAATCATCTTTATAAAAATCCGAGGCATCGCCAACTAAGGCTTCAAGAATGTCATTCAGTGTAATAACTCCCTGAAAAACACCATATTCATCGGACACAAAAGCATAATGTATTCCTGACTTTTTAAAATTTTCTAAAGCGACATAAGCCGTCGTTTGTTCCATCATGAAAGGTGCTTCGGTCATGATAGCTGACAAATTGAAGTTTTCATTTTCAAAATGGGCGAAAATATTTTTTAGGTTTACAACCCCAACAATATCATCATAATTTTCACCGTAAACCGGATAAATAGAATGTAACTCTTTAAGCATAAACTCTTTAACCTGTTCTTTATCAGAGTGCAAAGGTAAAAAAACCACTGACTTCCTGTGTGTCATCAATGAATTTATTTTTCTATCTCCAATGTGAAAAACGCGCTCTACAATATCTTGTTCTATTTCCTGAACTTCACCACCTTCAGTTCCTTCTTTGATAATTGCTTTGATTTCCTCTTCGGTTACTTTACCGTCAGCGGTGGGTTTTATTTGTAAAATATCCAATAAAAAATCAGTAGAATGCGTTAACAACCAAATAAATGGCGCAGTCACAATTGACACTATTTTCATAGGCAATGCGACAGCTTTTGCTATTGCTTCAGGATGATTTAAACCTATTCTTTTAGGTAACAATTCCCCTAAAACAAGAGAGAAAAAAGTCAAAGTAACAACAACTATACCTACAGCAACAGGATGCGCATAAGGTACCAAAGCTTCAAATCCTTTTATAAAAGTTTCAACATCTTTTGTTATTTTGTCTCCACTATAAATACCGGTAAGAATTCCTATCAAGGTAATTCCTATTTGCACGGTTGATAAAAACTTATTAGGTGAATTTGCCAAATCTAAAGCGATTTTAGCGCTTTTATTTCCTTTTTTCGCTGCAGTTTCTAGTCTATTCTTTCGTGCTGAAATCAATGCGATTTCCGACATCGAGAAAACCCCATTTAGCAGTATTAGAAAAAATATTATTACTATTTCCAATTTCTTAATTGATTCGTTTATATCTTAAAATATGATTTCTAATTTTTTGAAATCGGTTTTTTGTATGCGTAATAGTGTAGCCCAGATGGAAGTGAAAAGCCCGGAGGTAAAAAAACTATTTTTCTTGTCCTAAAAGAGCGACCAAAGGAAGCTCCTTTTATGACTTAGAAAAATGTTGTTTTTAGCGAGGACTTGTAACGTACAGCTGGAATTGCTACTATAAATTGTCAATAACGTTACTTACTCTTTCGGTAATTTCTGCAATAGAACCAATTCCATTTACGGCGAAAAATTTCCCTTGCTCCTCGTAATAATTCATCAAAGGCGCGGTTTTCTCATTGTATTCTTGGTAGCGATTTCTGATTTTTTCTTCATCTTGATCGTCAATTCTACCACTTGTTTTACCTCTTTCTAACAACCTTTGCACTAGAATCTCGTCATCGGCTTCGAGCGCAATTGTTGCAGCAACATTTGAACCAATTGAGGTAAGAAATGCGTCTAAAGCTTCGGCTTGTGAAATTGTTCTTGGATATCCATCAAACAAAATCCCATTAGTGTCCGGGTGTTTATTTACCTCATCAATCAGCATTTTTGTAGTCAATTCATCTGGAACTAAATCTCCAGCATCCATAAATACTCTTGCTTGTTTGCCTAGTTCTGTATCGTTTTTTAAATTAAAACGAAATACATCTCCAGTTGATATATGTGTTAATTTGTATTTTTCTTTCAAAAACTCGGCTTGAGTTCCTTTACCAGCTCCTGGTTTTCCAAATAAAACAATGTTAGTCATGTTGTTGTGTCGTTATTCTTTTAGTTTATATACTTCGGGTAAATTTCTTCCTAATCCATCGTAGTCTAAGCCAAAACCTACAATAAATTTATTTGGAATTCTAATTCCAATATAATCTATTTTAATGTCTTTTGTGTATGCTTCTGGTTTAAAAAAAAGTGTTGCTATTTTAAAATGTTTTACATTCTGCTTTTTGAATAATTCTTTCAGTTCTACTAATGTATTTCCGGTATCAACTATATCTTCGATTATGATAACAGAACGTCCAGTCAAATCCTGATTTATACCTATTAATTGTTTCACTTCGTTAGTAGAAGAAGTCCCTTCATATGATGCCATTTTGATGAAAGATACTTCACATGGTTTTTTGTATTGTTTCATAAAATCAGAAACTACCATAAAAGCTCCATTTAATACTCCTACAAATACCGGCGTTTCATCAGCAAAATCAGCTTCTACTTGCGCAACCATTTTAGCAATGGCAAAATCAATTTCTTTAGCAGAAATAAACGGAACAAATTGTTTATCGTGAAGTTGTATCATTATTTTCGTGTTTAAAATAATGCGCAAAGATACAGAATTCGGATTTGACAATTGATAATTGGGCATTAATTTGTAATTTTAAGTAAATTTCATAAAAAACCAACTTAAAATGTATTAAATATAATAAATGATGCTGCAGAAATTCCTAAGAAACTAAAATTGAATTTTTGGATTCAATCATTATAAAGTATCTTTGCGTAAACATACAACTACACCAATGAATTATTTTTCTTCTGATTTCAAATTAGGAATTCTCGGTGGCGGACAACTGGGCAAAATGCTATTGTTTGACACCCGAAAATTCGACATACAAACTTATGTTTTGGATCCAAGTGATGAAGCGCCTTGTAAAATTGCTTGTGACCAATTCTTCAAAGGGGATTTAATGGACTTTGAAACCGTTTATAACTTTGGTAAAAAAGTAGACGTTTTGACTTTCGAAATTGAGTTGGTTAATCTAGAAGCTTTGGTAAAACTCGAAGAAGAAGGATTAAAAGTATTTCCTTCACCAAAAACATTGAAACTGATTCAAAACAAAGGAATTCAGAAAGATTTTTACATTCAACATGCCATCCCGACAGCAAATTATAAACGTTTTGACAATCTAAAAAGTCTAATTGTTGACATTCTGGATTCGAAAACAAAACTTCCGTTTGTATGGAAATGTACGGAATTTGGTTATGATGGAAATGGCGTAAAAGTGATTCGACACATTTCGGATTTGGATAATTTAGCCAATGTAGAATGCATTGCTGAAGAAATGGTTCCGTTCAAAAATGAATTGGCTGTTATCGTTTGCCGCAATCCTTCGGGCGAAATAAAAACGTATCCTGTGGTGGAAATGGAATTTCATCCCGAAGCCAACCAAGTGGAATACGTGATTTGTCCTGCGAGAATTGATGATAAAGTTTCCGAAAAAGCAAGAGCAATAGCATTGAATGTTTCCGAAAAATTCAATCATGTGGGATTATTAGCAGTTGAAATGTTTCAAACCGAAGATGATGAAATCCTCGTTAACGAAGTCGCTCCACGCCCGCACAATTCCGGTCACTATTCTATTGAAGCTAGTTATACGTCGCAATTTGAAAACCATTTGCGTGCAATTCTTGATTTGCCTTTGGGAAATACGGACAGTAAAGTAGCTGGAATTATGGTAAATCTAGTAGGTGCCGAAGGATTTTCTGGAAATGTACTCTATGAAAATATCGAAAAAATATTAGGCTGGAATGGTGTTACACCTCACATTTACGGAAAAAAACAAACACGTCCTTTTAGAAAAATGGGACATGTAACCATCGTTAATGAAGACATCGATGAAGCAAGAAGAATTGCTGAAGATGTGAAGAACACGATAAGAGTGATAAGTTAATTAAAAGATTGAAAAAATTAAAGATTGATAAATTCAGAACATTAACTAAATTGAATTTCTCAAAAATCTTAAAATACTTAAATCTTTAAATCTTTAAATAAAAAACAATGAAAGTAGCCGTAATAATGGGAAGCATATCCGATATGCCAATCATGCAAGAAGCCATCGATATCCTAAAAGCATTCGAAATAGAAATTGAAGTCGATATCGTTTCAGCCCACAGAACTCCCGAAAAATTATTTGATTTCAGCAACAATGCACACACTCGTGGCATTTCTATAGTAATTGCTGGTGCCGGCGGTGCTGCACATTTACCGGGAATGGTCGCTTCAATGTCTCCACTTCCTGTAATTGGCGTGCCCATAAAATCAAGTAATTCAATCGATGGCTGGGATAGCGTTTTATCTATTCTTCAAATGCCAGGCGGAGTTCCAGTTGCAACAGTTGCACTTAACGGGGCGAAAAATGCAGGAATTCTTGCCGCTCAAATCATAGGAAGTCACGACAAAAGTGTGATGGAGAAAATAATTAAGTACAAAACAGGATTGAAAGAAGCCGTCAACATCGCTTCTGAAAGTCTAAATAAATAAAAAAAAGCTCCATTATGGAGCTTTTTTTTATTTATTTAGTTCTTGAAACAGTTATTCAGCATTAACTACAATTTCAAGAATTCCTTCAAATTCTGATGCAATGATATCGTCCTTGCTCATCCAATATTCAGAAGTCATAATCGTATAATTCACATTATCCGTAGTCTTAACATCCCATAAAATATCTTCGGCTTCTGGAAAAGGCGCGTTTTCCGTCATTTGGCTGTCAAATAGTCTTTTGATCAAATTACTACCAGACAATCCGTTGTTTAATAATTTTAAAATACTTTCTTTAGTCAATTCATTTTCATTTTCACCTTCTGCTGGCGCAAAACTACATTCGATAATCGTCGCTTTTGCATTTGGAAAAGTACCATTGTATGCTTTGAAAAGCAATTGATTAATATGATACAAAGTCGAGTGCAATCCTATTTCCGGATATTCTTCACATACTTTATCCAAAAACATATCATTTGAAATTTGCTGAATCTGACCGTCATTCAAATCTTCTGACAACTTATATTCTAATACGACAACAGCCGCGTCTCTGGGCTCAAAATCAGAAATTGCCATAAACAACAATTCTCTTAAACTGGCAGCATCTGCGTCCGCAGCATCCGGATAATCGAATTTTTCCAATAGCTTTATATAATCTTCACTTGTCCAATATTCTTCAACCTCATCAACAGTATTCGCTCTATTTATTGTAATTTGATAATTCATCTTTTCTTTTAATTTATTATATTTTTTCTGATTCGTCTTTTATAAAACCAATCATTTTTTTACAATTTAAGGCTTTATTACTGCCTAACGAAATAAATAACATTTAAATAACACTTTAGAATCCACTATTTTGATCCAAATCAATTCCCTCGACAACCCCATTTTTTTTATTAAATCCGTACCTTTGATTTCTTAAAACATCGAATTATTTTTATTACAAAATACAAATGAGCATCCTAACACACCATTTCAATACAAAGTACAATACTGCGCCTTTTTCGAAAATTAAAAACGAAGATTTTCTTCCTGCTTTTCAAAAAGGTATCGAATTGGCAAAAGCCGAAATCGATGCTATTGTACGAAATCCTATAAAACCAACTTTCGAAAACACGATTGAAGCATTAGCGTTCAGCGGCGATGTTTTGGACAGAATTTCAAGTATCTTTTTCAACTTGAATTCAGCAGAAACTAATGATGAAATTCAGAAAATCGCTCAGGAAGTTTCACCTTTGCTCTCTGAATTCGGAAACGATGTTCGTCTTAATCCGGATTTATTCGCTCGAGTAAAAACGGTTTATGAGCAACGAGAAAAACTAAATCTCAATCCGGAGCAAACCACGCTTTTGGACAAAAAATACAAAAGCTTCTCCAGAAACGGAGCCAATTTGCCGGAAGACAAAAAGAATCAATTGCGAGAAATCGACAAAGAATTATCAAAATTAAGTTTGCAGTTTGGCGAAAATGTTTTAGCCGAGACCCAAGCCTATGAATTGCATATTACAAATGAATCCGATTTAGCCGGTTTACCCGAAGGAACTATCGAAGCCGCTCGCTCGTTGGCTAAAAGCCAAGAAAAGGAAGGTTGGATTTTCACTTTGGATTATCCAAGCTATGTTCCGTTTGTGACCTATGCTGATAATCGCGAATTACGCAAGAAAATGGCAATCGCTTTTGGCGCCAAAGGTTTTCAAAACAATGAATTTGACAACCAAGAAATTGTACTTAAAATCGCAAAATTGCGTTTTGACAGAGCACAAGTTTTAGGTTATGCTACTCATGCTCATTTTGTGCTTGAAGAACGAATGGCAGAAAGTCCAGAGAAAGTAAAAACATTTTCGAATGATTTATTAGAAAAAGCCAAACCGGCTGCTTTGAAAGAATTTGCACAATTGACTGCTTTCGCAAAAGAGTTACACGGAATCGAGCAACTCGAAAAATGGGATGGCGCCTATTATTCCGAAAAATTGAAGCAGCAATTATTCAATTTGGACGATGAAATATTAAAACCGTATTTTCAATTAGAAAAAGTTTTGGACGGTGCTTTTGCAGTAGCGCAAAAATTATTTGGAATTACTTTCGAAGAAATTTTTGACGTAGATAAATACCACGAAGAAGTAAAAACATACGCAGTAAAAGATGAAGAAGACCAACTGGTTGCTGTTTTTTATGCTGATTTTTTTCCAAGAAAAGGCAAACGCAACGGTGCTTGGATGACGTCTTTTAAATCACAATACATCAAAAAGGGAATCAACGAAAGACCGCATATTTCAATTGTGTGCAATTTCACGAAACCTACCGAAACAAAACCATCATTATTAACTTTCAACGAAGTAACGACTTTGTTTCATGAATTTGGTCATGCTTTACATGGCATGTTAGCTAACACAACTTATCCAAGTTTATCCGGAACAAGTGTATATTGGGATTTTGTGGAATTACCAAGTCAGATTCTGGAAAATTGGTGCTACGAACCGGAAGCATTGGCTTTATTCGCATATCATTATGAAACCGGCGAAATGATTCCGATGGAATTAGTCCATAAAATCAAAGAAAGTGCGAGTTTCCAAGAAGGAATAGCAACGATGCGCCAATTGAGTTTTGGATTATTGGATATGGGATGGCACGCACAAGACCCTTCGAATATCAAAGACATCAAAGTTTTTGAAACCGAACAGTTCGCCGCGACACAATTGTACCCTGAAGTAAAAGAAAATGCGATGAGTACTTCTTTTTCACACATATTTCAAGGCGGTTATTCATCCGGTTATTACAGCTACAAATGGGCTGAAGTTCTAGATGCAGATGCTTTTGAATATTTTCAGGAATGCGGCATTTTCAATAAAGAAGTTTCAACAAAATTTAAGGAGAACGTACTTTCAAAAGGCGGAACCGAACATCCAATGATTTTGTACAAACGTTTTAGAGGACAAGAACCAAAACCGGAAGCGCTATTAAGAAGAGCGGGATTGCTTTAGAAACATATTTTTTGGAAACCCGAAGTAACAGACTTCGGGTTTTTTAATAAACTTACAATACCGTTACAAAAATTTAAACCCAACAAAAAAAATGAGTTTCTTAAAAGCCGAATGGAATAATTTAGCAATGATTAATTATGAAGTCAATCCCGAAATCCTGCAAAAGTATGTTCCTGCAGGAACGGAAATAGATTTCTGGAACGGCAAATGTTATGTTAGTTTTATTGGATTCCTATTTGAAAATGTTCGTGTTTTGGGAATGAAAATACCGTTTCACTCTGATTTTGAAGAGGTAAATCTTAGGTTTTATGTGCGACGATTTGAAAACGGAGCTTGGAAAAGAGGTGCCGTTTTTATCAGCGAAATTGTTCCAAAGTATGCAATTTCATTTGTGGCCAATACCTTTTACAATGAGCATTACCGAACTTTGCCCATGAAACATACTTTGAAAGTAAATGAAAACTCCCGAGAATTTATATATCAATGGAAAGTGAATAACAATTGGAATACCATACAGGTAGAAACTAATAAAAACCCTACTGCAATTGAACCTGATTCTGAAGCTGAGTTTATCACGGAGCATTATTTTGGCTATACCAAAATCAACGAAAACGAAACTTTTGAATACCAAGTCACGCATCCCAGATGGCAACAATATGAAGTAACCAACAACGAATCTATTATTGATTTTGAAGGAGTTTATGGAAAAGAATTTGCTTTTATTAAGGACTTAAAACCAACATCCGTATTTCTGGCCATAGGCTCGAAAATCACTATTGAAGACAAACGAAAAATAAAAATTTAATGACCAGAATAAAAATTCGGACTAAAATAAATGCACCCATACAAACAGTTTTTGACAATTCCAGGGACATCGATGTACACCAAGAATCTGCCAGTCGTACAAACGAAATCGCTATTGATGGCGTTACATCTGGATTGATAAACTACCTCGAAACGGTTACATGGCGTGGGAAACATTTTGGTTTTTATCTGACACACAAAAGTAGAATAACAGCGATGAACCTGTATGATTATTTTGTAGATGAAATGGAGGAAGGGAAATTCAAATCCTTTCGTCATGAACATATTTTTTACGAAAAAAACGGATTAACCGTTATGAAAGACAAAATACATTACGAAGTACCATATGGTTTTTTTGGAGAATTATTTGATTTCTTGTTTTTGAAAAATCACATGATTAATTTTATTCTCGAAAGAAATAAAACACTGAAAGCTTTATCAGAAAATGAGAAGCAATAACCACCAAAAAATCGGCACACTCTCTACCCAAAAAGAAGTGTAATATTTTGTCCGTTTTTCATTAGCAAAAAGGATAAAACACGAAATGACAATCACTAAAATCAAGTTGATAATCAATTGATTTTTGTCAAAATTACTTTTAAAAATTTCCAAAAAATAAAATGGAACTAAAAGTAGTAATCCTACTATTTTAGTGCATTTCACTCCTATTTGTTGCGGCACAGTTTTTAAATGCGGATCGTCTTTCGCTAAATCAATAATCTCAAAAATGAGAATCAACACAAAAATTAAGATAAAGCGCTGTATGCATTTTAAGTAAAAGTCTGAAGTAATTGGGACATTCGCATTAAAAATCGGCAAAACCAACGTAACTCCTACCCAACACAATGCTACAATATAAATTTTAACACCAGCCCAGTTTCTTGCATTTTTCTTATTTGGAAAAAAGGAAAGTGTATACAATAATGTAATACTCAAAAAAACTACTGCAACTATTTGAGTTGTCCTTTGGAGTTGAAAAAAATAATATCCGACCAAAAAAAGAGCAAAAAAACTAAATAAAGCAATCGTTTTTAACTCCTTGCGCATTTGTAATCTTTGAACTCTGGCCAGCGCATCATATTTTACAAAATTATATCCTACAATTGTTCCAAAAAAAGCAAAGTTAGCAACTGGCTCATCAATAGAAATGTGGAACATATGTTGCGTCATTCTCACCAAGGCATAACAAGACAAACCCACGTGAATGCTACTATTAATATAAAAATCGAATATTAGTTTCAAAAACCTCATTAGACAAAATTAATCAAAGTGTTAACAAGAATGGCTTTTAGTTGAAAAATTCACAGAAAATCAAGTTAAAAAAGTCTTTTAATAGCAGATTAATATTTATTTTTACAATCTTTTAAAACAAGAAACACACAACCCATTTTATATATAATGAAAACAGACGCTTTTGCATTAAGACACATTGGCCCAAGAGAAAATGATCTAGAACATATGTTGAAGACAATTGGGGCAGCAACACTTGACCAATTGATCCATGAAACTATCCCAAGTGATATTCGTTTAAAATCTGATTTGGACTTGGAACCTGCAATGACTGAATATGAGTTTGCAAATCACATTCAGAAATTAGGGAATAAAAATAAAGTTTTTCAATCGTACATTGGTTTAGGGTACAATGCAGCAATTATTCCTGCAGTAATCCAACGAAATGTATTTGAAAACCCAGGATGGTACACTGCTTACACACCGTATCAAGCCGAGATTGCTCAAGGACGTTTAGAAGCAATTTTGAATTTCCAAACCATGGTTATCGAATTAACAGGGATGGAAATCGCTAATGCCTCTTTATTAGATGAAGGAACTGCTGCTGCTGAAGCAATGGCGTTACTTTTTGACGTTCGTTCACGTGACCAAAAGAAAAACAATATTAATAAATTCTTCGTTTCAGAAGAAATATTACCACAAACTTTATCGGTTTTACAAACACGTTCTACACCAATTGGGGTTGAATTAGTAATAGGAAACCATGAAACATTCGATTTTTCATCAGACTATTTTGGAGCAATCCTTCAATATCCTGGAAAATTTGGACAAGTTCATGATTATACCGATTTTATTGCTAAAGCAGCTGCAAACGAAATAAAAGTAGCCGTTGCTGCAGATATTTTAAGTTTAGCAAAACTGACTCCTCCGGGAGAAATGGGTGCTGCAGTAGTTCTTGGAACAACACAACGTTTCGGAATTCCGTTAGGTTATGGTGGTCCACACGCCGCTTTTTTTGCTACAAAAGAAGAATACAAAAGAAGTATGCCAGGAAGAATCATCGGTGTAACTGTTGATACTGACGGAAATCGTGCTTTGCGTATGGCATTACAAACACGCGAGCAACACATTAAACGTGATAAAGCAACTTCAAATATTTGTACTGCACAAGTTTTATTATCCGTTATGGCAGGAATGTATGCCGTTTATCATGGTCCAAAAGGATTGCAATATATCGCTGACAAAGTCCATGCATCTGCAGCAACATTGGCAAATGCATTAGAAAAATTAGGCTTACAACAAACCAATACCGCTTTTTTTGACACTATTGTTGTTAAAGCTGATGCCCAAAAAGTAAAAGTGATTGCTGAACAAAACGAAATCAACTTTTACTACATCGATGAGAATACCGTTTCAATTTCATTAAACGAAACAACAAGTATTGCCGATTTAAATAAAATTGTAACCGTTTTCGCTTCCGCAAAAGGTACTCAAGCAACTACAATTGAAGGTTTATCAGAAACGAATCATTTCCCGGAAACGATAAACAGAACTTCAACGTTCTTACAACATGATGTTTTCAACAAGCACCATTCAGAAACCGCTTTGATGCGTTACATCAAAATGCTGGAAAGAAAAGATTTAGCGTTGAATCACTCCATGATTTCATTGGGTTCTTGTACGATGAAACTAAATGCAGCTTCAGAAATGCTGCCTCTAAGTATGGCTCAGTGGAATAATATTCACCCGTTTGCTCCACTTGATCAAGCACAAGGATACCAAGAAATGTTAGCTAAACTAGAGCAACAATTAAATGTTATTACTGGTTTTGCAGGGACAACATTACAACCTAATTCAGGTGCTCAAGGAGAATATGCCGGATTAATGGTTATTCGCGCGTACCACCAATCTAGAGGAGATCACCATAGAAACATTGCTTTAATTCCATCATCAGCTCACGGAACAAATCCAGCTTCGGCAGCTATGGCAGGAATGAAAGTTGTGGTTACTAAAACATTGGAAAACGGAAATATTGACGTTGAGGATTTACGCGAAAAAGCAATTCTTCACAAAGACAATCTTTCTTGTTTGATGGTTACCTATCCATCGACTCACGGTGTTTTTGAAAGTGCCATTAAAGAAATCACACAATTAATCCACGATAATGGTGGACAAGTATATATGGATGGTGCAAATATGAATGCACAAGTTGGATTAACAAATCCTGCAACTATTGGTGCTGATGTTTGTCACTTGAACTTACACAAAACATTCGCTATTCCTCATGGAGGTGGTGGACCTGGTGTAGGACCAATATGTGTTGCTCCACAATTAGTTCCATTTTTACCTACAAATCCTGTAATCCCAACTGGTGGAGAAAGCGCTATTACTGCAATTTCTGCCGCACCTTGGGGTTCTGCTTTGGTTTGTTTGATATCGTACGGTTACATCTGCATGCTTGGTGCTGAAGGTGTGAAAAAATCTACTGAATATGCGATTTTAAATGCAAACTATATTAAAGAGAAACTAAACGGTCACTATGATACGTTGTATTCTGGAGAAATGGGTCGTGCGGCACATGAAATGATTTTGGAATGTCGTCCATTTAAAGAAAAAGGAATTGAAGTAACTGATATAGCAAAACGTTTGATGGATTATGGTTTCCATGCTCCTACAGTTTCGTTCCCCGTTGCCGGAACTTTAATGATTGAACCTACTGAAAGTGAAAACTTAGAAGAGTTAGATCGTTTTTGTGATGCTATGATAGCCATCAGAAAAGAAATTGAAGCCGCTACTTTAGACAATCCAAATAATGTACTAAAAAATGCTCCACATACTTTGATGATGGTAACCACTGATAATTGGAATTTCCCATACACTCGTGAAGCAGCAGCATTTCCATTAGAATACATTGCCGAAAATAAATTCTGGCCTACCGTTCGCAGAGCAGATGAAGCGTATGGCGATAGAAATTTAGTTTGTTCTTGCGCGCCAATTGAAGCGTACATGGAAAGTTAATTTTTGAATATGTTTAAAAAAAATGTCTCGAGAAATCGGGACATTTTTTTTGTTTTTAAAATTTTACAACCTTCAGAAAATAATTTAATCCAAATTCTCGAAATATCAATTTTATCAATTACAAGAATTACGAAATAAATATCGCATCATTTTTTACGATTCGTAATAAAATAATCAATATTTTTGCCAATAAATTATTATTTCACAATTATATGCATGCATAGTAAATTTTGTGAGTCTACTAATTTATTTATCATTAAATTAGCGTGAATTTTTGGAAAAACAACCCGATGAAAATAAAAATAACTGGAATAGGAAGTTATATTCCTGAGAAAAAAGTAAGCAATACTGACTTTAGTGAACATGTTTTTTTGAATGAAGACGGAACAGCTTTTGGTTACCCTAATGAAGTAGTCATAAATAAATTTAAAGGAATTACTGGTATAGAACACAGACGCTATGCCGAAGATCAATACACCTCATCTGATTTAGCTTTCTTTGCATCTCAAAAAGCAATAGAAAATGCTGGGATTGATAAGGAAACAATTGACTACATTATCTTTGCTCATAATTTTGGCGATGTAAAATGCGGAACAAATCAATCCGATATGATTCCTAGTTTAGCCACACGTGTTAAAAATAAACTACAAATAAAGAATCCAAAATGCGTTGCTTACGATATCCTCTTTGGATGTCCGGGTTGGATTGAAGGTGTACTTCAAGCCAACGCATTTATAAAATCGGGAATGGCAAAACGATGTCTGGTAATTGGAGCTGAAACGCTCTCGAGAGTAGTTGATGCGCATGACAGGGATTCGATGATTTATTCGGATGGTGCTGGTGCTTCTATCATTGAAGCTTCTGATGACGAAACTGGAATGCTGGCTTACGAAAGTGCGACTTATGCTAATGATGAAGCTAATTACTTGTTTTTTGGAAAATCATACAACCCAGATTTAGACCCAGACATTCGTTACATAAAAATGTATGGGCGCAAAATCTATGAATTTGCATTAAGCCAAGTTCCTGCAGCAATGAAAAGTTGCCTGGATAAAAGCGGATTAGGTATTGATGATGTAAAAAAGATTCTTATTCATCAAGCCAATGAAAAAATGGATGAAGCCATAATTCAACGTTTTTACAAATTATACGACAGACCCGTCCCAAAAGACATCATGCCCATGAGTATCCATGAACTGGGAAATAGCAGCGTAGCCACCGTTCCCACTCTTTTTGATCTATTAATTCGCGGACAAATAGAAAATCAATCCATACAAAAAGGAGATGTTCTTATCTTTGCATCCGTGGGAGCAGGAATGAACATCAACGCATTTGTTTACAGATATTAATCATTCGAGGAACACAACAATCAGGAGCTAATCCGGCTGTACACTACAATTCCTCACTTCAAAACTTGTTTTTCTAAGGTACAAGAAAGCTTCTTTCAGTCGCTTTTTGTACCTTGAAAAAC
The DNA here is from genome assembly GCF_048286755.1 of Flavobacterium labens. Lineage (NCBI taxonomy): Bacteria > Pseudomonadati > Bacteroidota > Flavobacteriia > Flavobacteriales > Flavobacteriaceae > Flavobacterium > Flavobacterium labens. The sequence goes on from NZ_JBLVPL010000002.1 coordinate 471,528, forward strand.
TACATTTTAAAGCTCCGGGATTTTCATTCCCATCCGGGCTAAAAAACAATGCCCAAAAACACATTTATTACTATATTTGTGCCTTCGTGCCCTAGTGGCAAAATCAAAAAAACATGTACGAAAAAACGTTTCCCAATAAAAGATTCAAACATACTTTAGAATTTCTAAAAAAACACGTCTCAATTTCAGAGACGATATTGGATTTAGGTGTAGAAAATCCTTTCTCTAAAATCATGAAATCTGAAGGATTTGCAGTTACAAATACAACTGGAGAAGACTTAGACAAAGACCAATCCGTATTTTCAACAGAAAAAAAAGATGTGGTAACCGCTTTCGAAATCTTTGAACATTTATTGAATCCCTATACTATTTTAAGCGAAATAAAATCGGATAAACTTTTTATCTCTATCCCAATGCGTTTGTGGTTTTCACCAGCTTATAGAAGTAAAACCGATATGTGGGACAGACATTACCATGAATTTGAAGATTGGCAATTGGACTGGTTATTGGAAAAAACAGGCTGGAAAATAATCGACCGTGACAAATGGACAAATCCCGTAAAGAAATTTGGCCTACGTCCCTTATTAAGAAAGTTCACCAACCGATATTATATTGTTTACGCTGAAAAAATAAAATAATGAATTATTACATTGTTATTCCGGCTCATAACGAAGAAGCTTTCATCGCTTTAACTTTAGATTCTTTGATTTCTCAAACTGTTTTACCAAAAAAAGTAGTGATTGTCAATGATAACTCTACGGATAAAACTGCCGAAATCGTTACGGCTTACGCCAAAGAAAATCCGTTTATCTCTTTAGTAAACAAAACTTCAAGGGCGATACATTTACCGGGAAGTAAAGTTATACAGGCTTTTCATAAAGGATTCGAAACATTGGACGATGAGTATGACGTTATCGTAAAACTAGATGCCGACTTAATTCTACCCAACAATTATTTTGAAACTATTTTAAACATTTTCGAAAAAGATGCAACGATAGGAATGGCTGGCGGATTTGCCTACATTGAAAAAAATGGCGAATGGATTCTGGAAAATCTAACCGATAAAGACCACATTCGTGGCGCATTCAAAGCGTATAGAAAAGCATGCTTCCAACAACTAGGAAATTTAAAACCAGCTATGGGTTGGGACACCGTTGATGAATTATTATCAAAATTTTACGGATGGAAAGTAGTTACTGATGCCTCACTAATCGTAAAACACCTAAAACCAACTGGTGCTAATTACAACAAAACTGCCCGTTATAAACAAGGAGAAGCGTTTTATACTTTAGGCTACGGATTTTTAATCACTTCCATAGCTTCGGCAAAACTGGCGATGATGAAAAAGAAACCATTACTCTTTTTAGATTATATCAAAGGTTTTTGGAAAGCAAAAGCAGCTAAAACACCATTATTGGTAACAACAGAACAAGCTAAATTCATTCGCAAGTATCGTTTGAAGAAAATGAAAGAAAAAATTTTCTAACGAAAACTACGAACGCAAAACTTATAACTCATAACTATTTTTGTAATTTAGCCCATATTCACAAAACTATGATGCTCATTCGATATATAACGCAGATAGGAAGATACTTCTTAATGCTAAAAGAAATTTTCAATAAACAGACAAAATGGTCTGTGATGAAAAATCTAATTTTTAAGGAAATAGACGATTTAATTATTGGCTCCCTTGGTATTGTAGCATTCATTTCTTTCTTTGTTGGAGGCGTTGTTGCCATACAAACCGCATTAAACCTGACCAATCCATTAATACCAAAATACCTTATTGGGTTTGCTACAAGACAATCTGTAATATTAGAATTTGCTCCTACGTTCATCTCGGTGATTATGGCAGGAAAAATGGGTTCTTTTATTACGTCAAGCATTGGAACCATGCGAGTTACAGAACAAATTGACGCTCTTGAAGTGATGGGAGTAAACTCGCTAAACTATTTAGTTTTCCCTAAAATAATTGCCTTACTTCTTTATCCTTTTGTTATTGGAATCAGTATGTTTCTTGGTGTTTTGGGCGGCTGGATGGCTGGAGTTTATGGTGGATTTACTTCCAGCGATGAATTTATAAATGGCGCACAATTGGATTTTATTCCATTTCATATCGTTTATGCTTTTCTTAAAACTTTAATTTTTGCTATGTTATTAGCAACTATTCCTTCTTTTCACGGATATTATATGAAAGGTGGTGCACTCGAAGTAGGACGCGCAAGTACGGTATCCTTTGTTTGGACATCAGTTACCATAATTACTTTTAATTATATATTAACTCAATTGTTACTTGGCTCATGATAGAAGTAAAAAACATAGAAAAATCATTTGGCGGTATCAAAATTCTTAAAGGTGTTTCCACTATTTTTGAAACAGGAAAAACGAATTTAATTATTGGACAAAGTGGATCTGGAAAAACAGTTCTGCTTAAAAGTCTTTTAGGAATACACACTCCAGAATCTGGAACCATTTCATTTGACGGAAGAATTTATTCTGAATTAAATCCGGATGAAAAACGAGATCTACGTACTGAAATAGGAATGGTTTTTCAAGGAAGTGCCTTGTTTGATTCCATGACAGTTGCCGAAAACGTAGGCTTCCCGTTGAAAATGTTTACCAAAGACAATAATTCAAAAATTCAGGAACGCGTAGACTTTGTATTAAAAAGAGTCAACCTTACTGACGCCCATAAAAAACTACCTTCGGAAATTTCAGGAGGAATGCAAAAACGAGTTGCGATTGCGCGTGCGATTGTAAACAACCCAAAATACCTATTTTGCGATGAACCAAACTCTGGTTTAGACCCAAACACGGCTATTTTAATTGATAATCTTATCAAAGAAATCACTGAAGAATATAATATCACGACAGTAATAAATACGCATGATATGAACTCTGTGATGGAAATAGGAGAGAAAATTTTATTCTTAAAAGATGGTTTAAAAGCTTGGGAAGGAACCAAAGAAGAAATTTTCAGAACCGATAATGAGGCTGTTGTTGCCTTTGTTTATTCTTCTAATTTGTTCAAAAAAGTAAGAGAAGCGTATTTGAAAGAATAGAAGGCTAACTTGATTTCAACAATTCTACCTCAGCATTAGGATTGAATAAATAAGTCTTTCCGGAACTCATTTCCAAGCATTCAAAACGCTTGGTTCTTATCGCTATTTTCTTGAAAATCTTTCCGTTTTGTATTCGAAAAACACTGCCGTACGGAATTTCAAAAACATAATTCTTATCATTTTGCTGATCAAATTGTTTCAAGGCTAATGCCAAAGTAGCATCTGTATCGCTGCTGGCTGTGGGATTTTTGAAATGCCTCGCTAATAAAGGCAACAAGTGATTCGGGAAAATTTCTGGTCGAATGTAAGGAATCATCAACCGTTGAAAAGAATATTTCCACTCGTTTCCATGAGGTTTAATGTTTCTTCCAAATTTTTCAAACGCCACTAAATGCGAGATTTCATGAATCAACGTAATCAAGAACTTGTATTTATTTAGATTTGAATTCACCGTGATTTCATGCTTCCCATTCAACCCTTTTCGATAATCACCATGACGCGTCTGACGCTCGTTTACAATCTTAAGATGCACTTGATTGGCAACAATAAGTTCGAAAACGGGTTTTACCGCATGCTCTGGAATGTATCTGGCTAAGGTTTCGCTCAAAGTAATTATGAATTAAGGATTCGTAGAAGAAACTTGCAATACTTTACCGTTGAAATATTTATTTCCAGTCAAAGTGAAATCATAAATATAATTTGCCATTTCGCCCGCAGTTATTGGAGCTTGATAGCCTGGAAAAGCTTCAGCCAGCATTTCTGTTTGCACGGAACCCAAAGCTAAAACATTGAAAGAAATCCCACGCTCTTTGTATTCTTCAGCTAACAATTCAGACAAAGTAATAACTGCACCTTTACTCGAGCTATACGCTGCCAATCCAGCAAACTTTAAACTTCCTTGAATGCCACCCATAGAACTTATTGTTACTACGTGGCTTCCTTTTTGTAAATAAGGCAGGCAAATTCGAGTCAAATTAGCAACTCCAAAAACATTGACTTTATAGATATTTTCAAAATCTTCCTGAGTGGTTTCTGAAAAAGGTTTTAGCAATAAACTTCCTGCGTTATGAATGACTGCGTCTATTTGTTTCCAAGACTTGGAAAGGAAATCGCTTACTTTCAATAATTCGGATTCAGCAGATAAATCAACTGAAAGACAGGTGATATTTTCGTTACCCAACAAAGCTTGAGGAATTTTTCTGGAAATGGCTAACACTTGGTGTCCCTCATTGGCAAATTGCAATGCCAACTCAAATCCTATACCTCTACTCGTTCCTGTGATGATGATATTTTTCATAGAGCAAAAATAAACAAAAACCATAAAAAACTAATGCTTTACGCAAAGGATTGTTGTCACAATAAAAATTAAAGATTCCTATAATTTTGCTTATTTTTGGTAAATCAAATTAACACCTGAATTTTCATAAAATGACAGAAAGCATACAATTCGAAACTGCAAAAATGAATGACATCGATGGTGTATTGGCATTACAGGAATTGTATCTTGTAGCTAATTTATCCGAAGAAGAAAAAGCTTCCGGGTTTGTTACCACGCCATTTACTATTGAGCAACTAACCGAAGTCATCAATGAAAATAACTTATTTGTTGCCAAAGACAATAACAAAATCATTGCTTATATTTTTGCAGGAAGTTGGGATTTTTTCAAACAATGGCCTATTTTCAATTACATGAGTTCATTGTTTCCGGAACTAACCTTTTTAGATTTTGACATCACCACCACCAATAGTTTTCAATACGGCCCCATTTGCATTCACAAGGAATATCGTGGCAAGGGATTGATCACACCACTGTTTGAATTCATGAGAACACACATGTTGCAAAAATATCCATTGGCCTTGACATTTATCAACAAAGTAAATATCCCGTCTACAAAAGCGCATACCGAAAAACTAAAATGGATCATTATTGGGGATTTTCAATTCAACAATAATGAATACTTCATTTTGGCTTACGATATGAAAAAGGCAGTTTCTTCAACTACTTGAGCATTATGATTTCTTGTGTTGGCGAATTTGCCATTTGCGTTACAGCCGGTAGTAATTCCTGAATAAACGAAGTCATGTGCGGAATATCCATCGCTTTGAAATCATCAGAAACATGATGGTAGAATTCAAAATTTTCAAAATCAAACGTACTCACAGATTGACAAGGTACTTTGAAAACATCATAAAAAGAGAAGTTGTCTGATCTGTAAAACAATTGATATTCGGCTTCTTTTGGAAGAAAACCAATCGTATTTTTCCCGGTATATCCATTGATTTTATCTGCCATATTAGATTTCTCAAAACCGGTTATATAGGCTAGGAAATCTCTTTTCATAGGTACACCAATCATTTCAATATTGAACTGAGCATACAATTTAAAATCTTGTGTTTTTAGTTTTTTGGCTAAATGTTTAGAACCTAACAAACCTTTTTCTTCTCCTGAAAAAAATACAAAAAGAATACTGCGTTTATTGTTTTTAGCGGTACTGAAATATTTCGCCATTTCAGCAACTGCAGTAGTTCCTGAGGCATCATCATTGGCTCCATTGTTTATGAAATCTCCATTCACCCCTTTTTTATCCAAACCAATATGATCGTAATGTGCACTTAGAATTATAAATTCATTTTTAAGAACTGGGTCATTTCCTTCAACAATACCTACAACATTGAAGGCAGTTTCCTTAAAAGTTGATAACGTATCGCGATACGATTTGAAATACGGTTTTACATTATTATCCCTGAAAATTTGTTCTAAATAATCAGCAGCTTTTACCATTCCTGCTTTTCCGGTTTCCCGTCCTTCCAGTTCATCCAAAGCTAAATATTTCAATGTTTCGGCAACATTTTCTTCTTTCACTTTATATTCAATATCAACTGTTTTTAATTGCGTCTCACTAGTTGTTTGGGCAATTACAACTGAATTTGATAAGCAACCAAAGAAAACTAAAGAAAGAGATAGGAATGCTTTTTTCATGACATTGAGGTTTCTATTTTATAATATGGCTTTATTTCGATAATATTTCTTGTACACTTTAACCATTTGAACAAAAGCTAAAATCACAAAAAATGACGGAATTATTACGGGCATTACATATTTAGAAAAACTGGTTGTGTTTTGAGATAAGGTATTCAAAATCAAAACTAGAGTTAGCATCCCAAAAAATGTACCCATCAAAGTCCCTGAAACATAATACAGTTTTAGCTTTTTTACAATGGAAATATAATTCCCATTCATCAAATAAAGATTCCAACCGGTCCAAAACGGCAATTGAAGAAAATTGATACAATTCAAAAACACACCGATAAGGAAAGGAGAATACATTGCATATTTCTCCAAAACCCCTTGTTCTTCAACTGTTTGATTGGAATTAGCATAAAAAGAATACCCTAAAATTAACAGAAAGAAAACGGCAAAAAAATCAATAATTTTCATAAGTTTTTTATTATTGACTAATTGCTTTGCGAAAACTAAAGTGAAATAAATCACAAACATCTCCACGAAAATTACTCCTAATAAAAAGAATACCAGACTGTTCATTCCTAGCTTTGAATAGATTTCAAAACCTACAACATTCAAATATCCTAACGGTATCGAACCGATAAAACTCACTAAAAAACCAACGAAAATGTTTTTTAATGCCTTCATAATTTTAGAAATTTACAATTCTATTGCTTTGTTCCAAATGCATTCTGTATTCCTTCATCCCATCTTTATGTTGTAAATATGGAGCGCCATTTTTATGGTTTGCCACACTTATTTCATACATATACGTAATGTGACGCGCAAGTTCTTTCCATGCAAAAAACAAAGAATGTTTTGGGTCATAAATATGTGTAGGCTCACTTGCAGCACCATTCAGTTCCACAACTGAAAAATGTAATCCTTGTTCTAATTCTTCAATTGTATTATACATCACATCCAATCTACCAAAGTAGAAACCTGGAATTTGCAGACACATTTCGTTGATGGTTTGTGTTAATTTGGGTGTAATCCAATGACTTCCATCAATGAATTTTGCACCTCGTGCATGATTTCCATAAGGCACCAAATTTAATTTTTCCCCTTTAGGAAGAATATCGAGTAGTTTTTTTCCGTATTCCTGTTTCAAAACCTTTAATTGCAGTTCGTACCGAGGATTTTCTTTGATTAATTCCTCTACGGTAGAGAATCCGTTTCCGGTAATAATCAAAAATTCTTTGGAAACTATTCCTGTAATTCTGCCCACTTTTTCATGAGGATAACGCACATAAAAAATTCCAACTTCATTATCAAACGGAATTAAATCCTGCACTACATAATCGAAATTTGCTTTTTCAGCATATTCTTTTAAATCTTGAACGGCATTGATTTTTTTGACCCCAGACCCTCGCAGTCCAATATCTGGTTTTGCAATCAAGGGATATTTTATTTTTGATACTTGAATCGTATTTAAAATTTCTTCAAGAGTGGTTCCTTCTTTTATTAATTCTGTTTTTGGGTAATACTGTTGTGGAATCAAATTGTAGATTTCTTTTTTGGACTCCATCATAAAACCGCCATTTTTTATGGTTGGATTAGAGGCATTGAAGAAAAAAATAGATTTTGCTTTGATGGAATAATAGGACCAAAGAAAATAAATTGGAATATAAACAATCTGGAAAGGCCAATATTCCCAATGGGTAATTTTATGAAAAAATAGTTTCAAATTAAGTTCTTTAAACGGTGATAAATGAGGTCGAAAAATCCTGTTGCGCAATCAAATCGTAATGCAATATAGCTACTTTATTTTTTTCAATAACCGCTTGCGTGATACTTAACGTTTTAATCTCGTCATTTCTATTAATGACCAAGCCATTTTCATCATTTCCTTCTTCGGTATAGCGATGAAAATCGTGCATTTTTGATTCGGAAATTTCAGAATTTCCATCCATAAAAGTATGAAACCAGTCGGCACGCTTTTCACGAATCGATGAGGAATACAAAGTCGATGAAGACCAAATATGATTTTGATGAATATTCAAAGGAGTTGTTCGCTTTTCTATTCCGTTCCAGCGCAATTGAAAAAGAGCGTTATCTTGAAATAAAACTAACGTAAAAGGTTCTATATTTTCCAAATCAATTTCGCTCCAGAAATCCTTTGGCGATAAGCTGCTGATCATATCTAAAACAATCAAGCCACGGCTTTTTCGATACGGTAGCTGTACTTCATGCTTTTCATCGGCACCATTTAAAAGCACCAAAATTACTCCATCTGCATTAGCAACAAACCAAGTTCCTCCTGCTTTTGGATCCTTTGGAAAAATAAGATTTTTTCCATTTACGGTATAACTTCTTGGTGGTATTGCACTCGGTCTTACTGTTTTTTCATCCCGATTTGAAGTAATGATAATTCTATCATTCGTTTTAACAAAACTTACTGTGCACATTGATTTCTATATTCTATGGTAGATCGAGCAACACCAAAATTAGGATCAATTGTTACTGTTTCACATTGCAAAATAGCTACTTTTATAAGCGCCTGATGGTGAATACAATGCTCCAAATTATATAGTAATTCTCTAAAGTAATTGCTTTCAATTCGAATTTCCTCTCCATCAATAATTTGCAACAACTCGATATTCTTATTTTTTTTATCTAAATTTTGTTGAATCAAGACGATGTTTTCAATGGCAAAAGCAGTATCCTTTTGAATACGAATATTTCTTTCTCTTTTGTCATAATTCACAATGCCTAAATCATATTGATTTTCTAAGCACTGAAACATTTCAATAATATGCCTTGTATGCTCACCAATAGTTGCATTACTTAATTCCGCACAAGAATTTGAATATTCATTTTGTGACAATTGCTTCAGCAAATCAATCAGTTCGTTTAAACTATTATTAATAGAAGGTATTAGCATATTTAAGTTTTAATTCAACAAATTCATCACTTTAGTTCTATCCTTAAAAACCAAAGTAATACAACAAAGAAAGGTAATTAGTGCCAAAATAAAAAGTGTACCACCATCATTTTTTACTTCAATCTCAAGCACAAACAGATGAGCAAAAATCGCACCAACCATGATGCCGCAACCCATTATAGCACCAAACAACGAAGTTCTTGGTATTAAAATCAAAATTACCGTAATCAACTCGGCAATTCCAGTACCAATTCTTCCATACGGTTCTATTCCCAAAGCCGAAAAAATATAAACCGATTCTTCACTAGCCGTAAATTTAAAATATAGTGTTTGCACTAAAATTACTGCTACCGTAAGTCTCAGCAACCAGAAAAACAGAGATAGTTTCATTATTTCTATTTTTTTATTTAACTATTTTATTCCAGTTTGTATCAGCCTTCATCATCAATCCAGATTCATTCTTGTTCCAGCTTTTCAATGTATTATTAAAGAAAGCATTGTAAAACAAATACAATTTTCCATTACTGATTTTGAAAGTCTCCGGATTTACTGACACTTTTTCATTAGAGTCGCCCATTGCAAAAGCGCACCAACCTCCATATTGCGGTTCAAATTTTGAAGGATTCTTCAAGAAATATTCTTTATTAACTGGCATCGAAAAATAATAAACCACGCCTTCATGCAATGCTGTTATTTCTTTTTTCCCTTTGACAGCTTTTCCTTGTTTGAAATAAGCCACAGGATCATATCCTTGAATAGCCACATTTTTTTCAAGATTAAAATGAGTTAGACGCTTGCTTTCTTTTTGTGCAAAGCCAGAAAGAGCAAACAATACAATTAGAACAAACAGTAGCTTTTTCATGATTATTTATTTAAAGATTTTGCAACAGCAATCAACAAATCATTTGAAATTCTATTTTTGAAATTTGGGGCGATGTGTTCAAATTCAATTTCAGCATTTACATTTAAAATAAACACCGCCGGAACAGGCAAAAAAGAATTATTCATACCATCAGAACCTTTAGCTATTGTAGCCTTATAATTTTCTGGAGCTTGAAATGCAATACCAACGGATTTCGATAATTTGCCTATGCTGTCAGATAATAATAAATAATTTAATTTTTCTTTATCATCTGTAACCTTCAAGTTTGCTGGAGCATCAGGACTTATAGCAATGATTTGATATCCTAAAGCTAGTAATTCTTTTTCGGCTTCAGCTAACGCTGCTAAATGAGCGTTACAATACGGGCACCAACCGCCACGGTAAAAAACTAAAACCGTCCTTTTTTTACTGATTAATTCCATTAAATCAACATCTGTATTATCTACAGATTTTAAAGTGATTGAAGGAATTTTTTCTCCAATAAGTAATGGAGCGATTTCTATTGCCTGTTTTGGTAAGTCATTTTGAGCATGAACTGATAATCCAATTGCAAATAAAGCCAGATAAATTATTTTTTTCATAGTGTTACATTTTGAAGTTGTAAAACTACTGTGCTATTTCGAAATGATTTGTCGGCTATGTTACAGTTCTACAAAAATAATTATAATTTACTGATGTCTGTTATAATGATTTCTTTCCTGTTGTAAATAATTGCACCATGCGTTTCCATTTCATTGAGTAATTGAGTAGCAGTTTGTCTCGAAGTACAAATAATTTGTGCAATATCGTTTTGGGTTAGGTAATTTTCAATAACCACGGTATTTTCAGTTCGTACCCCTTCTTTCTCCGCCCAATCTTTTAAGAATTGAAACAATCTTGTTTTAGCATCCTTAGAAATCAGATTAGAATAACTGTTCTTAATGCGTTTCATCTTTAGACCTACAAACTTGGTGTACGACAATGCCAGACTTGGATTTCTAAGTAATAAATCTTCAAAATCCGACATTAGAAAACTACAAATAGCCACATCATCAGAAAGCACTTTTGCATATTCATTGGACTGGCTGTCTGCTTCCAAAGTCAGTTCCCCAAATAAATCTCCTTTTTGAATAATATCTTTTATAGTCTCGTTTCCGTCTTCATCAACTGCAACAATCTTTATGTTTCCCTTTTTCAGTAAAAAAATTCTTGGTAAATCCGATGAAGAAAAATAAATAATTTCGCCTTTCTGCGCTTTTTTAAAACCGGTAATAATACACAATTGTCTGATTTGCCCAAAACTCAACGTTCTAAACAATTTGTGATCGCGCAAATACCAATATTTTAAATCTTCGTACATAAAAATTATTTTAGTAAATGTATTAAAAAAACAAAGCCCTTTCTAACCGAAATTAGAAAGGGCTTAAACAACTATTTTGTTCTCTTTACGAAACCAATCCTCTTGAAATCACAATTCGTTGAATTTCAGAAGTCCCTTCATAAATTTGCGTGATTTTAGAGTCGCGCATCATACGTTCCACATGATATTCAGCTACGTAACCATTTCCACCGTGAATTTGAACGGCTTCATTGGCCACTTCTAAAGCGATTTCTGACGCATATAGTTTTGCCATTGCTCCAGAGTGCGCAATATCCTTACCTTCATCTTTTTCGCAAGCCGCTTTCATTACCAATAATTTTGCGGCAGTAACTTTTACATACATATCAGCCAGTTTGAAAGCAATCGCTTGATGATTGAAAATTTCTTTTCCAAATGCTTTTCTCTCGTGCGAATATTTTAGTGCAATTTCATAAGCACCTGTCGCAATTCCTAACGCTTGTGATGCAATTCCAATTCTTCCGCCATTTAGCACATTCATTGCAAAAGCAAATCCAAATCCATCGGCACCAATTCTATTTTCTTTAGGAACTTTTACATCAGTGAACATTAAAGAATGCGTATCGCTTCCACGAATTCCCATTTTTCTTTCTTTTGGTCCAATATCAAATCCAGCCCAACCTTTTTCTACGATAAAAGCATTGATTCCTTTGTGTCCTTTTTCAATATCAGTTTGAGCAATTACAATGTACGTTGAAGCGGTTGATCCGTTTGTTATCCAGTTTTTAGTTCCATTTAATAAATAATGATCCCCTTTGTCTATCGCTGTTGTTTTTTGCGAAGTAGCGTCACTTCCCGCTTCAGGCTCTGACAAGCAAAATGCTCCAATCACTTCTCCTTTTGCAAGTGGCACTAAGTATTTCATTTTTTGCTCTTCATTGCAATATTTTTCAAGACCTGCACAAACCAAAGAGTTGTTTACAGACATGATTACAGCCGCAGAAGCATCAACTTTTGCAATTTCCGTCATTGCCAAAACATAGGAAATACTGTCTAAACCAGATCCACCATATTTAGGATCTACCATCATTCCCATAAAACCTAAATCGGCCATCATTTTCACTTGCTCCGTTGGGAATTTTGAATGTTCATCACGTTCAATAACACCCGGTAATAATTCTGCTACAGCAAAATCTTTAGCGGCTTGCTGAATCATTAAATGTTCTTCGGTTAGATTAAAATCCATATTTTTATTGTAAATTAAATGTTCTTAAATTTGTGCTCAAAAGTAATTATTAAATATCAGATTTCAAACGATTTCGTAAATTTAGCCTATGTTTAAAGAAAAGTATACCACAATAGGGGTCATGTCCGGAACTTCGCTGGACGGCGTAGATTTGGCACACATTGTTTTTACTGTAAAAAACAATAAATGGGAATTTCAAATTCTAGAATCTGAAACTATTTCTTATACAACAGATTGGTTAAACAAATTAAAAATAGCCGTCGATTTTTCTGAAGGGCAACTCGAAAAATTAAACCAAGACTATACGCAACATCTTGCTTCGATTATTTTAAGTTTTATCGAAAAATACTACATAAAAAATCTCGATGCCGTTTGTTCCCATGGCCATACTATTCTGCATCAGCCCCAAAACGGATTCACACTTCAAATTGGTAATTTGCCTGAAATCGCGGCTGTAATTAATCAAACCGTAGTTTGTAATTTTAGGGTTCAGGATGTGCAACTTGGCGGACAAGGTGCGCCTTTGGTTCCTATTGGCGACCGAATTTTATTTTCTGAATACGATTATTGCATGAATTTAGGTGGTTTTTCGAATGTATCTTTTGAAAAAAACAAAGAGCGAATCGCCTTTGATATTTCGCCTGTAAATACCGTTTTGAATTTTTATGCCAATCAATTGGGATTGGATTATGATGACAAAGGCAATATTTCGAGAACTGGAATTTGTAACGAAAATTTATTACAGGAATTAAACACTTTGGATTTCTACCAAAAGAAACATCCTAAATCATTGGGTTTCGAATTTGTAAAAGAAACAATTTTGCCTATTATCGAAAGCCACTCCATTTCCCTTGAAGATAAACTGCACACATTCACGGAACACGTGGCTTTGCAAATTGCTTTGGCTTTGCCCAATAAAAACGGAAGTCTTTTTATATCCGGCGGTGGCGCTTACAATGATTTTCTTATCGAGAGAATTCAGTACCATTTACCCGAAATGAAAATTATAATTCCGTCTGCAAAGATTCTGGAATTCAAAGAAGCGTTAATTTTTGCACTACTCGGCGTTTTAAAATTACGTGGAGAAATCAATGTTTTGAGTAGCGTTACAGGCGCAAGAATAGATCATAGCTCTGGAATGATTTATTATCCAAAATAAAATTAAAAATACATATTTCACATTATTCTATTTTTTATATTTGCCAAAATTAAACATATCGCAACAAATGAAAGATTTATTAAAGAAATTCGAAAATAAAGAACCTGAGATAGTTTTCCATTGGAAAGATGCTGAAACAGAAGCTGAAGGATGGACAGTCATCAATTCGCTACGTGGTGGTGCTGCCGGTGGTGGAACACGAATGAGAAAAGGGTTGGATATGAATGAAGTTTTGTCTTTGGCAAAAACCATGGAAGTGAAATTTTCAGTTTCTGGACCTGCTATTGGCGGAGCAAAATCTGGAATTAATTTTGATCCGAACGATCCAAGAAAAAAAGGCGTTTTACAACGTTGGTATAAAGCCGTTTCTCCATTATTGAAAAGTTACTACGGTACCGGTGGTGATTTGAACGTAGATGAAATTCACGAAGTAATCCCAATGACAGAAGAGTGTGGTGTTTGGCATCCACAAGAAGGCGTTTTCAACGGTCATTTCAAACCGACCGAAGCAGATAAAATCAATAGAATTGGGCAATTGCGTCAAGGTGTGGTGAAAGTGATTGAAAATCCAAAATTCTCACCTGATGTTTCCAGAAAATATACTGTTGCCGATATGATTACTGGTTATGGCGTTGCCGAAGCCGTTCGTAATTACTACACAATTTATGGTGGAGATGTAAAAGGAAAGAAAGCAATCGTACAAGGTTTTGGAAATGTAGGATCAGCTGCTGCTTTTTACTTAGCCGAAATGGGTGCTAAAGTAATTGGTATTATCGACAGAGATGGTGGATTAATCAACGAAGAAGGATTCACTTTTGAAGAAATAAGAGCTTTATTTCTTGCCAAAGACGGGAACAAACTGGTTGCCGAAAACATGATTCCTTTTGAAGAAATCAATCAAAAAATATGGACCATTGGTGCTGAAATATTCACTCCATGTGCCGCTTCCAGATTAGTAACTCAATCGCAAATTGACAGTTTAATCGCTAATGGTCTTGAAGTAATTTCTTGTGGTGCGAATGTTCCTTTTGCAGACACAGCAATCTTTTTTGGTCCAATTATGGAAGATGTAGATCATAAAGTGAGTTTAATTCCTGATTTTATTTCTAATTGTGGTATGGCTCGTGTTTTTGCTTACTTCATGGAAAAGAAAGTACAAATGACAGACGAAGCTATCTTCCAAGACACTTCAGAAATTATCAAAAAAGCAATTGAAAAAGCACATGCTTTAAACCCAAGTAAAACAAATATTAGTGCTACTGCTTTTGAAATCGCATTAAAACAACTTACTTAAAATAAAATAGTACTATTTCTATTTATCGGAACTGGGATTAAGCAGATTTAAAATCTATTTAATCCCTTTTCTTATTTCTAGTTTTAAATAAAAGCAAACTTATTTATATTCTGTCCGTAGCTTTTTACTCTTGACAATTTTTAGTACTTTTCAACGTTTTTTAGTAATACACTTTTTTAAATTTAAAATACAAATGAGTTCCACCATTTCATCAGATCAAAAGAAATCCTTAGCACTATCCATTCTTTTGTATGCGACAATGTTGTTAATTTTATTTTTCATCCGATTTTGGCCTCCTGCAAACATGGATGAACTTGCCGGTGGTGGAGGTGGCGGTGGCGTTACGGTAAATTTTGGCGACAGCGATTTCGGTTCGGGCGCGAATTATAAAAGCGAAGTTTTGGAAGTAAAAAACCAAACCAAACAAACGCCTGCAAAATCAACTCCAGAGGAAGCTATTTTATCTCAGGAAAACAGTACCGAAGAAAGTGTTGTGATTCCGACGAAAGAAAAAACTAAAAAACCAACAGTCGTTGTAAAAGAAGAAACGAAACCAGTGGTTGTAAAACCTAAAGTTTCTAACAATACAAATGATGCTTTATCCAGCATATTAAAAGGTTCCAATAAAGGTGGTGATGGTGATGACAAAGCCGCCGGAAACAAAGGGAAATCTAACGGAAGCTTGAGTTCTAACGGTTATTATGGAACTGGTGGTTCTGGTGGAGGAACAGGTGGCGGAAATGGTACTGGAACCGGAATAGGAACTGGCAGCGGTTATGGCTCCGGAAGCGGTGGCGGAACCGGAAGTGGTTCTGGCGGAGGAGTTGGATATTCTTTAGGAAACAGAAAAGCACTCTCTAAACCCGCACCAAAATATACGTGTAATGAACAAGGAAAAGTTGTTGTAGAAGTTTCTGTAGACAGAACCGGAAGAACCGTAAATGCAGTTGCCGGCGTAAAAGGAACAACGAATACTGCAAAATGTTTGTTAGACCAAGCCCGAATTGCAGCAATGAACACTAGATGGGATGCCAGTAGCGATGCACCGGAAAAGCAAGTCGGTAAGATTGTTTACAATTTCAATTTGAATTAAAAATTATATATTACTAAATAAAAAATGCCTCGATAATTCGAGGCATTTTTTATTTTTAAATCAGTTCAACTAGCACGATTATTTTGTAAAAACTCTTAATAACTTTTACTTTGGAGAAGTAGCTATTACAAACTTCAGATTGTTCTTCACTCCTATTTGCAGTACGTCAACTAAATCCTGTACTTGTAAATTGAACGGAATGCGAACAATAACCGTTTGGTCTTTCGATGAATCCATCTTAGACATCAAAGTTGTTTCGAGTTCTTCAAATGAAACAGGTTGCTTGTCGATATAGAATTTTTTATCTTCTGTGACAGATAAACTAATGTATTGCTTATTTGTTTTCTCATTGGACTGTGCTTTTGGCAACGTCATCTTGATAACATTAGGATTAGCCAACGTTGAAATAATCAAGAAAAACAACAACAGGAAAAACATAATATCACTCAATGAAGAAGTCGCGACCTCGGCATGAAATCTTCTTTTTCTTTTTATAGACATATTATGATCTTTGAATAATATTTACAAATTCTAATATTTGTTTTTGAATTTTTAAAGCAAAATTATCAATTTTGCCGTTTAATAAATGGTATCCGCTATAGGCAATAATACCAACGATTAATCCAGCACCACTACTGATCATTTTCTCATATAATCCTCCAGAAATATTACCGATACTAATATTTTCAGTTACCGAAATACTATAAAATATTTTAATAACTCCAGAAATAGTTCCAATAAATCCGAGTGTAGGCGCAATTCCGGCAATAAGTCCCAAATGACCTAAATGCTTTTCCATTCCTCCTATTTCGATATCTGCAGCACGATCCATATTGGATTCAATTTCAATGATGGGTCTACCAATAACCAGAATTCCTTCTTTGATGATATTTCCTGAAGCTGTACTATTTCTTTCAGCAATAGAACGAGCCAAATCGAGATTTCCTGAATTTAAATTATCGCGTACATCACGCATCAAAAGACTATCAATTTTTGATGCTTTGTTGATATACAAATAGCGTTCAATAATCAAATAAAAAGTGTAAAACAATAGAATCCCGATTGGAATAAGCCACACACCACCTTTTAAAAGGAATCCTAAAGTGGATATTTCGGCATTTGGATCAATTTTTTCGATAACTACGTTTGAAGCAGCGTTGGTAATGGTGTCGGCCTGTAATTGTATAAAACTAAACATATAATATTATTGTATTTTAATCATTAATTCTAAAAATTATTTCAATTTTGCACTAAAGATACTTTTCGATGTACTATTAAACTAAAAAAATCGAAAAATATTTTAAACAACTACTATTTTATTACAAAAATGAACTACCAGGAAACCATAAATTGGATGTTTAACCAGCTCCCGATGTACCAACTTCAGGGCGCTTCGGCGTATAAAAAAGATTTAACTAACACGCATTTGCTACTAGCGCATCTTGAAAATCCACAGGAAAAATTAAAATGCATTCATGTTGCAGGAACTAACGGAAAAGGTTCCAGTTCACATATGTTAGCATCGATTCTTCAGGAAGCGGGTTATAAAGTTGGATTGTACACTTCACCCCATTTAAAGGATTTTAGGGAACGTATAAAAATTAACGGAAAGGATATTTCCGAGGAATTTGTTACTGATTTCACCAATGAACACAAAAGTTTTTTCGAATCGAATGACATGAGTTTTTTCGAAATGACCGTTGGTTTAGCCTTCGATTATTTTGCAAAAGAAAAAGTAGACATCGCCGTTATAGAAGTGGGAATGGGCGGAAGATTAGATGCTACCAATATCATTACGCCATTAGTTTCGGTGATCACCAATATAGGACTGGATCACATGCAATTTTTAGGCAACACACTTGAATCAATCGCTTTTGAAAAAGCAGGAATAATAAAGCCAAATATTCCCATAATTATTGGCGAATATACTCCTGAAACCAAACCTGTTTTTTTGGCTAAAGCCAAAGAATGTAATTCGGAAATCTATTTTGCTGCTGATTTGATTTTAGAAACCTATTCTTCTGACTTAATTGGCGATTATCAAATTCATAACAAAAAAACTGTTTTACAAACTGTCAAAGTTTTAAATGTACAGAACGAATTTAAAATCACTTCCCAAAATGTAAAATCCGGCTTATTGAATGTGGTAAAAAATACCGGACTTCAAGGTAGATGGCAGCAATTAAGAGAATATCCAAAAGTTATTTGCGACACGGCACACAATAAAAACGGGCTAGAAATTGTTTTGAATCAAATCCAAAAAGAAGATTTTGATACTTTACATATTGTTTTGGGAGTTGTAAATGACAAAGATTTAGATGAAATCCTACCTTTGTTCTCTAAAAAAGCAATCTATTATTTCTGTAAGCCAAATATTCCTCGCGGCCTGGATGTTCTAATTTTAAAACAAAAAGCGGCTAGCTTCGACTTAAAAGGAGAAGTATACAATTCTGTTTCAGAAGCTTATCAAAAAGCACTGGAAAATGCAGAGACCAATGACTTCATATACATTGGCGGAAGTACATTTGTTGTCGCAGAAATATTATAATTTTTTTGCTTTTTGCTTGCAAATCTAGAAAAGTGGCGTATATTTGCACACGCAATAACGGAAACGAAAGTAACCAAATTGTTTAGGGCGATTAGCTCAGCTGGTTCAGAGCACCTCGTTTACACCGAGGGGGTCGGGGGTTCGAACCCCTCATCGCCCACAAAAAACTCCATTAGAAATAATGGAGTTTTTTTATGTCTAATAGTTTATGGAACACATTACTTACATCCTATTTAGCGGAATTAAAAATAGATATTATATTGGTTTAGGATCAAGTTCAAATATTTGATCAGTAGTAAAAGTTGGGGGTTATGCAAAAAGTTTAGACAACCTAAACAAGAAAAAAAAGACACGCAAAAAACTCCTTAATTTCTTAAGGAGTTTTTATGTTTATTTTTAAGATTACCAACCTTGAGTCAATCCATTCTTAACGACTTCTTCATATTTTTCTTTATCGAAACTATATAAATTTGGCGCTTTATGCGCGACATTACTTTTCTTTTCGTCCAGCTTTGTTAAAATGCCTATTGCCGTTATCTTACGTAAAAAATTTCTTCGGTCTAGTTTTCTGCCTAAAATGGTTTCATATAATTTTTGTAATTCCGGAATAGTAAATTTTTCAGGAAGTAAATTATAACCTACCGGCATTAGATTCAATTCCATTCGAAGGGTTTCTAATGCTTTGTCTAAAATTTCCTTATGATCTAAAACTAATTCAGGAACAGCATTATGATCGATCCACTCTACAATTTCATTTTTCCCGTCAGGCTGTGGAACTGTTTGTAAAAAATCGACTAAGGCATAATAACCAACCGTTACAAAACGGCTAGCATACCATTTCCCCTCGTCTAAAGGTATTCCGTAAAAATCTAAAACAGAATTACTAACATCAACATTACACCTTCTGGCTGCTCCAAAGGTGGAAAACTGCCTCAGAAAAATCCCTTTCAACCCTGTTCTACCATGTAAAACAGTGACAGCGGCCTCATCAATACCTTCATTTACAGACACAAAACCTCCTGGCAAAGCCCATTTATCACTGTACTTTGTTTTTATCAATAACACTTTGAGCTGATTGTCATGAAATCCGAAAATCACACAATCTATTGATAAACCTGGCTGATAGTCTTCCTTGTTATCTAAAATGGTTTTTAACATGTGATTTATTCTAGTAATTATACACCCTTTGAAAGACGCAATTTAGTTCATTTTTTTAAGAAAATAAAAGAAGGCCTAATTTTGAAAAACCGCCATACTTTGCTTTTGGTTTAAACCCAAAAAAATATTTCGGCAAAGAAACAAATCCATTTGACAAGAAAACACATTTAGACAAAAAAATAATAAAAAAAATCATTTATGAAAAAAAATTGTGAAATTTTATAGTAAATGCATTGTGAATCAAAAAAAGATGTACATTGCGTCAAAATAACACATAAGATTAGTTATTTAAAATAGTTACCAAAAAACAACCAAACTAAAGACTATGAAAAAAATCATTTTACTACTTATTGGACTTACATTGTCATCACAATCATATGCCCAAGCAGTAGATTACCGCGCTAAAGCAAAAAAATTAGTTTCACAAATGACCTTAGAAGAAAAAGCTTCTTTGTGTTCCGGTGAAACAGCGTGGTCAACAAAAGCAATTACCAGATTAGGCATTCCATCCATTTTTATGACTGATGGACCGCATGGTTTACGCAAAGCAGAAGGTTTCGATTTTACTAATAGTGTTCCTTCTACTTGCTTTCCAACAGCATCAGCACTTGCTTCTTCTTGGAATCCAGCATTGGCGCAAAAAATGGGTGAAGCCTTAGGAGTTGAATCTCAAGCTAACGATGTTCAAATATTATTAGGACCTGGAGTAAATATGAAGCGTTCGCCTCTTGGAGGAAGAAACTTCGAATATTTTTCTGAAGATCCAGTTTTAGCCGGAAAAATTGCTATTGGTTTTATAAATGGAGTCCAAAGTCAAGGTGTAGGAACTTCCATGAAACACTTTGCGGCAAACAGTCAGGAAGCAGAACGTATGTCTAATAGTTCTAATGTTGACGAACGTACTTTAAACGAAATCTATTTTCCAGCATTTGAAATGGCCGTAAAAGAAGCACAACCTTGGACAGTAATGTGTTCGTACAATAAACTTAACGGAACATATGCTTCTGAAAATTCTTATTTATTGAATCAAATGCTAAAAGAAAAATGGGGCTTACAAGGTTTTGTAGTTTCTGATTGGGGTGCAGTAAACGAAAGAGCTTTAGGAGTTAATTCCGGAATGCATTTAGAAATGCCTGCTAGTGGTGGTTTCAATGATAAAAAGATTGTTGAAGCAGTAAAAAAAGGAACTTTGGCGGAAGCCAGATTGGATGAAATCGTAACAGATTTACTTGCCATTACTTTAAAAGCAAAAGACAGCCACAAAAAAGGAATTGTTGTAGACAAAGTAAAACACAATGAATTGGCCAGACAAGTAAGTGGCGAATGTATTGTTTTATTGAAAAACGACAATGCGATTTTACCGCTAAAATCAGCTTTAAAAAAGATAGCTATTGTTGGTGATTTTGCAAAAAACCCACGTTATCAAGGAGCAGGAAGTTCACAAGTGCGACCTACACAAATAGTAAATGCACTGAATGAATTGCAAAAAATGGCAAAAGAAACTCAATTTTCGTTTTCAACTGGGTACAATACTGCAGGTGAAACGGATGATGCTAAAATTGCTGAAGCAGTTCAAAATACAAAAAATTCAGAATTAGTAATTGTTTTTGCAGGTTTACCAGACAGTTATGAATCAGAAGGTTTTGACAGAAACAACATGGACTTGCCTGCGGGTCACAACAAATTGATTTCAGAAGTAGCAAAAGTTAACAAAAACATTGTAGTAGTATTGATGAATGGCGCTGCTGTTTCTATGCCATGGAAAAACGATGTTGCTGCAATCGTTGAAGCGTATCTTGGAGGTCAAGCCGGTGGTGGTGCAATTGCTGATGTATTGACTGGAAAAATAAATCCTTCCGGAAAATTATCTGAAACTTTTCCTGCTCGTTTGGAAGACACTCCAACTGCAATGGATTTCCCATCAAAAGATGGAAATGCAAATTATGGTGAAGGTATTTTTATAGGCTACCGTTATTATGACAAAAAGAAAATCGAACCTAACTTTCCTTTTGGATACGGTTTGAGTTACACCTCTTTTTCGTACTCTGACATTAAAGCCAATACTACAACAGCTAAAGATTCTGATGCAATCACCATATCTGTAAAAGTAAAAAATACAGGTAAAATTGCGGGTAAAGAAGTCGTTCAGCTGTATGTTCATGAACAAGAAAGCGAAGTGGCAAGACCAGAAAACGAGCTAAAACACTTTGAAAAAGTAGCATTGCTAGCCGGAGAAGAAAAAACAGTTACATTTCAATTGACTTCACGTGATTTTGCTTATTTTGATTCAAAATCTCATGATTGGGCAATAAAATCAGGAAACTTTGACATCCTTATTGGAAGTTCCTCTCGTGATTTACCCTTAAAACAAACCATAGCTATTGAATCTACAAAAGCTGCAAAAATAGTGCTGACACGTGAATCATTATTTAAAGAATTCAAAAAATCCCCAAACAGTCAAGCGATATATGAACAACTAGTTCAAAGTTTCACTGGTGCGAATAAAAAACCAGAAACAGAAGATGAGAAAAAAGCAGCTTCATTTTTAGAAGCAATGTTAGCCGATATGCCAATTAACAAATTCCTTTTATTATCTGGAGGGAAATTCACGGAAGAAAATCTGGATGGTATTTTGAAAGCTGTCAACCAGAATTAAAGATTGTTATTAATTGTTGTTAAAAAAGTATTGAAAAAGAATTTAATTGGATATCGTCTATAGAGCACATCTAAATTAAATTCTCTCTTATCAAGTCTATTTCCCTAATTAAATACCATAACTACAAGTTCGTTAGGAAATAGATGTAGAGTCAATACTTTTTTTATCTAAAACTCAACTAAATCGACAGTATTCTTTGAAGTACTGCCGATTGAGTTTTTTTTATTTTACTAATTCAAAAGTCGTTTTCAAACGAATATCTGCAGAGGACGATCCAATCATTAAATCAAAATCTCCAGGCTCAGCAATCCATTGTAATGCGGTATTGTAAAAAGATACTTTTTCTTTGTCAATGATAAACTTCACCACTTTAGTTTCTCCAGCATTCAGTTTTATCTTTTGAAAATCTTTCAACTCAATTATTGGTCGAACCACAGATCCAACTTTGTCTCTCAAATACAGCTGAACCACTTCCTCACCTGCTACTTTTCCTGAGTTTTTTACATTTAATGAAACAGTAATCTTTTCAGTATTTTTAATTTTATTTTTAGATAATTTCAAATCTGAATATTCGAAACTAGTATAACTCAATCCATAGCCAAAAGGAAATCTAGGACTATTTTTTAAATCCGTATACGCCGAAACATAATTAAAAGCTGTTTCATTTGGAGCTGGTCTTCCTGTATTAAAATGATTGTAATAAATAGGAATTTGCCCTTCTTCCCTTGGAAAAGACATTGGCAATTTCCCCGAAGGATTGTAATCGCCAAACAAAACATCAGCAATGGCGTTTCCTGCTTCACTTCCTAACCACCATGTGTAAGCAATTGCAGGAACATTGTCTGCAGTCCAATTAAAAACAAGCGGTCTTCCGGCGTTAATTAAAACTACAATCGGTTTTCCAGTTGCTTGAATCGCTTTTACCAATTCTTCCTGAACTCCAGGCAGATGAATATTACTGCGACTTTTAGCTTCGCCACTCATATCTGCTCTTTCGCCAATACTCAAAATCACAACATCAGCTTGATTAGCAACAGCAATTGCTTCCGCAAAACCATCTTTGTTATCCCCTTCGATTTCACACCCTTTGGCGTAAAGCAACTTAGTTGAATTCCCTACTTTATTTTGTACACCTTCCCACTGCGAAACAACTTGTTTGTCATAATCCAGTTCTGGTAATTCCACTGCCCAAAAACCCATATTTTGTTTGTGTTCTTTAACCAAAGGACCAATAAAAGCAATCGTTTTTGTGTCTTTGGAAAGCGGTAAAATGTTTTTTTCATTCTTCAACAATACGATACTTTTTGCTGCAATATCTCTGGCTGCTTTTCTGTGCTCCGGATTGTTCAACGCAGCTTGTTCTCTCTCCGGATTGGAGTATTTATAAGGATTATCAAAAAGTCCTAATTCAAATTTTTTGCGTAAAATTCTTTTTACAGCATCATCAATCAAAGCAATTTGCACTTTATTTTCTTTAACTAATTCCGCTAAATAATATGGATATGCATTGCTTTCCATATCCATATCACTTCCTGCAGTTATGGCTTGTAATGCGGCTTCTTTATTGTCTTTTGAAAATCCGTGATTGACCATTTCTCCTATTGAACCCCAATCAGAAACAACGAAACCTTGAAAGTTCCATTTCCCTTTCAGAATGTCTCTTTGCAGGTATTTATTTCCGGTAGCCGGAATTCCGTTAATATCATTAAACGAATTCATAAATGTTGCGGCACCCGCATCCAAAGCTGCTTTGAAAGGAGGCAAATACGTTTCCCAAAGCATTCTTTCGCTCATATCAACTGAGTTGTAATCTCTCCCGCCAACAGCTGCTCCATAGGCTGCAAAATGTTTCACGCAAGCCATTACCGAATTGACATCTCCCAAATTTCCTTGAAAACCTTTGACTCTGGCGTAAGCAATTCTCGAACCTAAATAAGTATCTTCTCCAGCACCTTCCATCACTCGTCCCCAACGCGGATCACGAGCAATATCAACCATGGGCGCAAATGTCCAATGAATTCCACTTGCTGATGCTTCAACAGCAGCAATTCTTGCCGAAAGTTCCATCGCTTCTAAATCCCAACTCGCAGCTTCAGCCAAAGGAAGTGGAAAAGTAGTTTTGTATCCATGCACTACATCCTGACCAAATAACAACGGAATCTTCAATCGGGATTGCATCGCTAATTCTTGATACTGTCGTGTATATTTAGTTCCTAAAACATTCAACATTGAGCCAATTAAACCTTTTTTAATTTCGGTTTCTTTATTTGGATTTATCGTTATAGGTCCTGTCGCCTGATTATTTCCCGTATATTGATTGAGTTGTCCAATTTTCTCTTCGAGTGTCATTTGCTTTAGCAAAGCATTCACTTTTTGGTCAATTGTTTTTTGTTGGGAAAACCCAAGAAAACAAACCAATAAAAGAATTGTAGTTCCTATTTTTTTCATTTCAAATTTCTTTGTTGTTTCAGTAGCTATTAAAAATAGCATGAAACGAGTTTATAGTTTTGGATGTCTTTTATTTTTTTGACTTTTTAAATTCCAAAAAGTTCAAATTAAAATTTCCTTTTTCGAAACGCACTTTTACTTTATTCGTTCCTTGTTGTAAAACTACATTTTTTAAGGTCACGGTTTTCCAATTATTTATCACACCTGATGATGGAATTGTTATTGTTTCAGAAATTCTCCCGTTTTTATCTTCTAAATAAAGTTTTCCACCTGCCGCATTACTTGCATAGCGAACAGCAACATCAAAAGTAGTTTTGGATTTTACCTCAACGGTGTATTGCAACCATTCACCATCCTCAATAAAAGCTACTTGGAATCCATTTGAAATAACATCCGTACACGACTCAATATCAACACCATCATTTCGCATCATTCCGCCTTTGTTCCATTTGGTAAATTTAGTCCCATCATAATTCGCGATATCTTTATCCAAATAAGCAAATCCGTTTTGTCCTAAATCATATTCTGTTGCGAATACTTTCCCGGGCAAAGAATGGTTTTTATATTTCTTAGTTTCCGTAGTTTGGATTTGTCTGAACATCGCATCTATTACATCATATCTGATGGTCAGGTTTTTCATTTTGAAATTTTCAGCAATTTGCATTAATGCTTTTTTGGCAAAATCAACCGTAGGCTTAGCGCTTTCATTATTCCAATATTTCAACAATTGATCGTATTCAGGCGTTTTTGTAACCGAAGTAACTCCCGCTAAATTTTCGATTTTTTTCATAGGCCAAAAAGCCCAACCAATGTTATTTGTCTCCACTAAAGAGATAGCTTCCTTAAACCAAACATTAGAGTTTTCTCCACTTTCTCCCAACCAAATTGGTACATTGTATTGCGTTCTGTAATCCAGCATTTTTTGTATCGAAGCCACATCGTTTTGATTCCAATATTTATGAAAACTCAATGCCATATTTTCATCCCAAAGCGGAAACATGCCATTGTAATTATTCCCCCAACAATTCCCTTCAATGAAAATTAAATGATTTTTATCGATGGCCCGAATGGCATTTGTGCCTCTAACCTGCAAAGCTCTTAAAGGCGAATTTGAAGTTTCATCGCAACCATTTTGATTCGTTCCCGTAAAATTCCAATTGGGCTCATTGATAATATCATACGCTCCTATCCAAGGATTGTCTCTGTAACGCTCTGCTAATTTTTTCCAAAGCTCAACCATTTTATCCTGGTTGGCGGTACTTTCCCAAAGTGATGGTTTTGCAGGATTATAATCAGATATATTGGCATCTTTTCCTTGGCCACCCGGAGCTGCATGCAAATCCAAAATCAAATATATTTTATTGGCAGCACACCATTTCAATAACTCATCGGTCATTTTGAAACCTTCTTCTAGCCAAGTATTCTGACCAGAAACTGCTTCTTCTTCAAGAGGTAATGTATATAAATTGTAATGCATCGGTAAGCGAACGGAATTGAATCCCCAAGCCGCCAATGAATCAACATCTCTCTTAGTTATTCCATTTGCTTTATAAGCATCATAAAATTCTTCGGTGTTTTTAGCACCAATTATATCCGCTATTTTTTGTTTAATCACATGTTGAGGACCTGCAAATGAACCGGTTTGAAGCATATATCCTTCTTGAACCATCCATCCGCCCAATCCCAAACCGCGCAACACAATATTTTTACCATTTCCATCGACAATTTCTTGTCCATTTCTATGTAAAAAACCCTGTCCAAACGAGGCAATTGAAAAAGAAATAAAGGCTATTAAAACTGTTTTTTTCATACAATTAGTTTTATAAAAACAGTTTATAAATTAATATACTAATGTTTGAATCCCGTGAGCAGGAATTACAACAACTGTTTTCTCAGTGGCAATAATTAAATTATACGTCACGCTTTTATCACTTTGATTCATCACCACAGTAACCATTTTTCCATCTTTATTCAGGAATGACGTACTTATCAAACTGCTTCGGCTTACCGCTGTGCTGACTCTTTTAGCATCTGGTCGAATGAATTTTGAGAAATGCCCAATATAATAATACGAGGGTGTATAGATTAATTCTCCCGAATTGGTATCGGCATGAATAGGTGCAAAACAAAAATTCCCTACGTGATTTGGCCCACCGTTTTGGTCTAAAAGGATGTTCCAATCTGTCCAACCCACAGTTCCATTATTAAAATCGTTAATCATAGACGTTCCATATCGTTCTCCGTTTGCCCAGAATTGATATTTCTTAGCATCAAATTTTTCGACACAACCTTCTGTAAATAATAAATTTTTAGACGGGTAGGCTTCGTGTACTTTTCGAACATTATCAAACATTGGTTCTCCTCCAGCCCAAGTTTCGTACCAATGAAATCCCATTCCCCAAGCATATTTTGAAGCTTCCGGATCTGAGAAAATAACATTCGCTCGCTGGTTCATCAAATCACGGTTGTGATCCCAAACCACAATTTTTTTATCTCCTAAACCTTCTTTTTTCATTGTTGGTCCCAGAAAATTTTTCAAAAAATCTCTTTCAGCTTCCGCAGAATATACGCATGATTCCCAAGTTTGCGTTGCCATAGGTTCGTTTTGAACAGTTAATCCCCAAATTGGCATTCCTTCTTTTTCATACGCTTTGATAAATTTTGTGTAATAATTTGCCCAAGACTGGTAATATTCCGGAAGTAAAGTTCCTCCTTTTAGCATGCTACCGTTACTTTTCATAAAAGCAGGTGGGCTCCAAGGCGAAACATAAAGCAATAATTTCCCGCCAGCCGTTTTTATGGCTTCTTTAAGCATTGGAATACGATATTGTCTGTCGTGATCAATGTTGAACGTTTTTAAATCCTTGTCTCCGTCTTTGATATAGGTATAACTTCCGCTAGAAAAATCAGAACTGTGGATAGTGGTTCTCAATAAGGAATACCCAATTCCTTTTTCTTTATTATAGTAGGCGTTCAAAAGTTCCTGTTGTTTCTCTTTGCTCAATTTTGCAAAAACCTCAGCGCTGGCATCGGTTATTGCTCCACCAATTCCCATGAAATTTTGGAATGTTTTTTTAGGCTCCACAAAAACAGAAATCTCTGTTTCCAAAGGTTGTTTTGAACTACTAAAACTCAATTTATCGGTTTGTGTCAATCGTAACTTTGTGTTTTCTGCTGTAGTATAAACGGTAATCGTTTTATCTTTAGTAGAAAAAGACACTTGTTTTGTTTTATTTTTTTGCTGCGAAAAAGCCAAAAAAGTCACTGCTAAAAGGGCTACTGTCGTTATTCTTTTCATGATAGAAATTATTATGCTATTGTTATTTTACCAGATATACGTTCCTACTGAACCTGCTTCCAGTGAAGTTGTTATCCAATTTCCATTGTATTTAATGTTAAAAATTTCGGAAGTGTTTCCGTCATTTTCAACAATTAAAACTTTTTTTCCACTAGGCGTTTTAAAAGCCACATTATTCAAATTTCCACTAAAGTTACTCGAAATTCTCACAGAACCTGCAGGAACAAATTTAGAAGCATGAGCAATGATATAATATCCTACATTTCTTGTAAAACTATCACTGCTGTTAATCGTCAATGCGCCTTTGCAAGTAGTACAACCTCCCGGAGTATTTGGTCCAAAAGAAGCGTTATTGGCTAAGTTCCATTCTAATGCTGTTTTACTCCAATTGCGCATCGAACCTATAATTACATTTTTTACATGCCATTTCAAATCACCTTCAAAACTTCCTGTAGAAGACGTGTATTGCTCCGTGAAATAGATGTTTTTATTGGGAAAAGCACTGTGAACTGTAGACAAGGCACTGATATCTCCTTCGTACAAATGAAAGGCAGAACCATCAACGTAGGGATTCGCTCCTGGATCATTCAACACTGCGATAGGATATTCGGGTTTGTTGCAATTATGGTCATACGCTACAATTTTGGTTGCCAAATTTGCAGCTTTGAAAGCTGGCCCTAAATGATTTTTTATAAAATCAGCCTGATGCAATGCAATCATCAACATACTTGGATTATTGCCGGGATGCAATGGTTCGTTTTGTGGCGTAACAGCATCAATGGTAATTCCTTCGGCTTTCATTGTTTGAATGTATTTCACAAAATATTTTGCATAAACTGCGTAATATTCGGGCTTTAAGCTTCCGCCAACAAAACCATTATTATCTTTCATCCAGACTGGTGGCGACCATGGAGTTGCCATAATTTTAATATTTGGATTGATTGCTACAATTTCTTTTAGCATTGGAATCAAATCCGTTTTATCTGGTGCCAAACTAAAATTATCCAGATTTAAATCCTTTTGTCCGCTTGGCAAATCGTTATAAGTAAATGGCGCAGCATTCAAATCTGACGCGCCAATACTAATTCTTAAATAACTAATGGAAATTGAATTAGCATCAGAGCCAAATAATTCTTTTAATAATTCTTGTCTCTTTTGTGTGTTTAATTGATTGATAACCTGAGCGCTTCCTCCCGTTAAAGTATATCCGAAACCATCGATTGTTTGAAACGTTTTAGCATCATCGATCTCAATATTAGCATAGGTATTATAGGTTGTATTAAATGAAAGAATTGATGTTTGCTTTTGAAGTGTTACGCTTTGATTGCCTTTTGTCAACCAAAAATCCATTTCATTTGTCACTGCTGCAGGCGGATTTGGCGTTGGCTTTGGAGCCGGATCGGCAAGATCTCCAGACGGAGAACATTTTGACATAAGCAGCGTCAGGGTTAATACAACTAAAAATTTCATAGTGTTTTTTATAGTGTTCATAATTTATTTAAAGTTTATTTCAACATAAACCGGCAAATGATCTGATGGATATTTCAAGTCTTTTGAATCGCTCAAAACGGCATATTTTTTTACTTTCAAAATACTATTCTTGGAAATAAAAATATAATCTATCAATTTAGTTACAGGTTCGTTGTGTTTAAAATTGTTGAATGTACCATAAGGGCCAAAAGGTTTTTCTATCGAAACTTCTCTGGTATCATCCATTGCCTTTTTAAGCAGTATTATTCTGTCTTCTTGCGGTTCTGAATTTAAATCACCCATGAGAATTACAGGATACTTTTTTGTGTTTAGCTTCTTTATTTTCGAAAGAATTAATTGGATTCCTTTGGTTCTGGCCTCTTCGCCAATGTGATCCAAATGGGTATTAAAAACCCAAAAGAGTTGTTTTGTTTTCAAATCCTTGAACAGCGCATACGTACAAACTCTATTATAGGCAGCGTCCCAACCTTTTGAAATTGTATTTGGCGTTTCAGAAAGCCAGAATGTATTGCTTTCTTTAACTGCAAATCTTTCTTTTTTATAAAAAATATTGGACGATTCTCCCTGCCCAATTCCGTCTCTTCCAACACCTACATTATTATATTCCGGAAGTGATGTTGCAATATCAATAACCTGATTGGGTTTTGCTTCTTGGACTCCAAAAATATCAGGATTGTAAAATTGAATTTGAGAAGTGAAATAATCTTTACGAAAGCTCCAAGCATTAGCTCCGTCACTGACAACATCTAAGCGAATATTATACGTCATCACTTTCAATGTTTGCGCATTGGAAAAAGCTCCCATTAGCAGAAAACCTACCGAAACAATTATTTTTTTTACCTGATTCATTTATACTGTTTTTTTGATGAATTTACATTTGATACCAAAAATAACACTTCATTAGAGCTTCTATCCAACTTACAAACAGAAGCCCCTAATGAAAACCTAACTAAACAAAAACACAATTAATTATAAACCCTAATATAATCTACCTCAAAAGTAGAAGCAGTAAAATTAGGATCTATTGCTCCACCAAAATTTCCTCCTATTGCATTGTTTATGATCAAGAAAAAATTCTGATTAAAAGGAAGACTAGCCGAGTTTATAAAGGTATAAAATAACTGACTATCAACGTAAAACTTAATGGATGTAGCTGACCAATCTATCGAATAAACATGAAACTCAGTTGAAGCATTAGGGACCATAACCGTACTTGTATCAGGTGTATTCCCTGAACGTCCTGGAGAATGCAAGGATCCATGAACCCTGTTTTGGCTGTTGCCAACATGTTCCATAATATCTACTTCTCCACATGCAGGCCAACCAGCTGTACTTATGTTACTTCCTAACATCCATAAAGCAGACCAAGTTCCAGCACCCAAAGCCAGTTTAGCTCTAATTTCCACTCTTCCGTATTTGAACGAAAATTTATCTTTTGTAAGAATTCGAGCCGAAGTATAATTACTTCCACTGAAACTTTCTTTTAGCGTTTTAATTTTTAACAAACCATCCTGAACAATTACGTTTTCCGGTCTGTTTGTGTAGTACTGAGATTCGTTATTTCCCCAGCCACCAGCGCCTAAATCATAACCCCATTTTGAACTATCGGGAGCGCCATTTACATTAAACTCATCTGACCAAACTAAAGCAGAGCCTACGAAAACCGTTACTGAAATAGTGGAAGAAACAAATTGTCCTGAATTATATGCTGACACATATATAACATAGGTATTAGTACCTGCTGTTGTATAGGTATAAGTAAAACTTCCATTTGTTAACTCTTTAGTTTCTCCATTACCAAGTGAAATTTTATAGGAAGTGGCATTAGTTGCACTGAGGTTAAAATTTACTGTTCCGCTTCCATCGCCATTTGGATTTTGTGTTGTTACTCCAACTACTGTCGCTGAAACCGAAAGATTTGAAGGTGCAGTTACAGTTCCGTCTTCACTATTATTGCTACCACTGCATGAAAACAACATAAAAAAATTAGCCAAAGCCAATAAAAACATATAATTCTTATTTTTCGAAAATTGAAGTACTCGATTATTCCTCATCCTTTAAAAGCTTTTTATGATTAATGCTTAAAATAAAGCTCAAAACTTTTAATTGTTCTGAGCTTTATTTTATGATTTATTATAGTGCCGGTTTCAATTTTAGATACCAAGCATTTCCAGTTTCGGTTCCTTGTACACGAACATATAGATAAGTTGGTGTTATAACCAAAATTTCATATTCTTTTTGAACTGCTCCATATCCTATGAAAGTATCAACGCCAGACAATAAAATACTGGTTTGAGTCGAAGTCGAATTATCAGCATTAGTTATTACTACCGGTGCGCCCGATGATGCTGGTATAAAACTAAAAGCAGAAGTTCCACCGCCGTAATTATAACATCCTTCAGCTCCTGAACCCGGAATACCCGGAAGAGTTGTTAATGAACCTGTTTTTGTAAATGCGCCGTCTGGAGTAGCAACTTTCAAGGAGTATGTTCCCGAGGAAGCAACTTTAGCAAAAGTAAAAGTGGCTGTGTAAAAACAATTTGCAGAAGCTACTTTTTCATTAACACCTCCAGCCCACCATTCTGGTCTGATCGAAGCAACGTTCCAAGGACCTACACCAAGATGACCTGCTACACTTTTATCTACTACCCAAGTTTTTGAAGCATTATTCGTTAATGCAGTAACAATTTCCGGAGCAACAGTAAAATCACTTCTTACGGTAACATCTTTAGTAACATTCGTAGAAGATCCTCCTTTGCCATAAGCTACAACAGTTATTCTATACGTGTTTACGCCAACAGAAGTGTATTTTTTAGTAGTCATACCCGTTGGTAAATACACTAAATCTAATGGAGTATTGGCATCGTAATCAATTTTATACGAAAGAGCATTGTCTCCTGTTACAGTAATTTTTACACTTCCCGAACCATCACCGTTTGGATGCGTTGCATCTACACCGACAACCTCAGTATTTATTACAACATTTGCAGGTGCAGATAATTCGCCCAAACTATATTCTTCTTCGTTGCAGCTAATAAATGTTAGCGCTACTATGAAAAGCCCTAAAATGTATTTGATATTTGTTTTCATATTTTTTTTTAATTAGTTAATCTAATATTGTCTATATAAATTACTTCTCCTGATCCTTTTGCTGAATCATCGTATCTAAATACAAGTTGAGTAAATTTGGCATTAGCCGGAATTGCTGCAATTGTACTGAAATCAAAGACTAATTCTTGCCAAGAATTGGCTACAGTATTAGCTACTTTTAAAACAGCAACACCATTAGCAGGTGTTCCGCCAACAGCCCATTCTAATTCTACATTTAGACTTTTACCAACTTCTGTAGCATACATCAGTAATTTGATTTTATTTCCCGTTGCAAAATCTATTGGAGAATCTAAAGGAGAATAGGTTCCACTCCAAGTTTCTGCTCCGGTAGTTTTTGTATATTTCCAAACAGTCGCGCTAGTGTTTAATCCTGTTGGAAAAGGATTTGCTACTACTGCTGTTGAAATTCCGCCAAAAGTTCCACCAACTCCATAATTTTGAGTCGCTAATTCATATGTGATTGGTAACCCGTAAGCATTGTAAATAATTGTTGGTGTCGTTTTTTCTGTTTTGGCAGCACCACCGCTTAACGCAACAACTTTTACATTATAAGTTCCGGCAACTGCATAATCATGAGAAACCTCTCCATCAGTAGCTAATGGTGTACCTACTTCATTAGTAACATCCCCAAAATAAACTAAATACGATTTTGCATAATCTGCTTTAGCTTTTACTTTTAAATTGTGAATGTTTTTATTTAAAGTAACAGCTAACTTTTCAGGTGCTCTATACACAACATCTAACGGAAATGTTTGTTCAGTTGTCGCTCTAGAAATTGATGTAGCGGTAATTTTTACCGTATATTTTCCTTCTGGATAAACATGGGTTGTACTAGCTCCGGGTTGCACTGTAACTGATGATGTAGTTCCGTGACCATATTCTACTTTGAAAGAAATTGCTCCATCTGCTGTTGGTGTTATTATTACTTTTCCTGAATTATCAGTACTGATATCAAATATCTTATTGAGATTAGCAGATGATTCTGTTCCTAAAAGAGCCGTATCATCGCTGATTCCTTCCACGGTACAACTTATAGCTACAAGAAGTACTAGTATAAAGCTGAAAATTAATTTTATCTTTTTCATAATTTTATCTTTTATTAATTATAGCCAGGGTTTTGTTTCAATTTGGTTCCTTGAAGTTCTCTTATTGGTATAGGAAAAATTTCATCTTTACCAGCAACAAAACCTCTGTTTGATAACTTTGTAGCTGCATCACCCCATCGAACAAGATCAAAAAATCGGTGTCCTTCACCAGCAAGTTCCATTCTTCTTTCATTTTTAATGGCTGCAAGTGTAACCGGAATAGAAGGCAAACCAACTCTTAATCTAACTGCATCAAGTAACGCTTGAGCTCTTGCTCCTGAGCCTAATGCTTCCGCTTCCATCAAATACGTATCCGCTAATCTAATGATATACGAATTTTGTCTGTAATTCAATTCTGCGGCTCCACCACCAGTTCTTACATCTTCTTTTCGAGGAAGAAATTTGTTTAAGAAATATCCTGTATCTTGATATCCACCAATATAATCTGCTTTACCAGCAGCTTTCAGAGCTTTCAAATCTAATATTGTAGCTCCAAATCTTGGATCTAACTTAATGGCATCATATAAATCTTGAGTAACAACATTAAAACTCCATCCTGATGGTAAATCTGGTGCCGTAGAACCTGATGGTCTTGAATAACTTCTAGGACCTACCATAACATTCAATGAATTCCCTTCGTCTCTACCTGAACCCCAGAAACCCCAATCAGAATTACCGGCACTAGTATGAGAAACTTCAATAAGTGACTCTTTATTAAACTTATTGGAAACTACCCATAGGTCATTATAATTAGTCAACAATTTGTTGCCATATTGATTTGTTCCGCCCGGTGTACCATTTACCAAAGCAAGAATTGCTGCTGCTTCGGTTTTTTTACCTTCTTGTAAATACACTTTTCCAAGCAAGGCTTGTGCGGCACCTTTTGTAAGACGTCCAGATTCTGTATCAGCAGGAACTGTTGTCGGCAAAGTGGCTATTGCATCAATCAAATCTTTCTCTATTTGACCATAGACTGCTTCTGATGTCGCTTGTTCAACTTCATACATATTAGTAGCTGTCAAAGGATCCAATAACAATGGAACATTCTTAAACAATCTTACCAAGTTGAAGTAATACATGGCTCTCAATGCTTTTGATTCTCCTGAAAACCGCGCTTTCACATCATCTGGCATTGCAACACCCGGTAATTTTAATAGTAAAGTGTTTGCTCTAAAAATTCCTTGGTAATGATCATTCCAAAAACTTCCCGGAACAGTTGTAGCAGTAAGTGCGTGTGTAGAAAAACCTTGAATTCCTGCTCCATCTGTAGAACCTCCTCCACCAGCAAAATGATCATCAGAACCAGCATTCATCATTCCTATCATGTTATCAAATCCACCTGTGTTTTTTCTAATCGCATCATATACTCCTACTAGAGCGGCTGTTGCTTGATCTTGATTTGCATAATAATTATCCGAAAGAAAAGAGCCTTTAGGTGTTACATCTACAAATTCTTCTGTACAGGAACCGAATGAAACCACAGCTGCTGCAATAAATAAATATTTAAATTTTATCGTTTTCATAATTCTTGATTGTATTAAAATTGTAAATTAGCTCCAAGCATAAATGTTCTTGCTTGTGGATAAATCCCTTTGTCTATCCCGAATACACCTCCACCAATTTCAGGGTCGTAACCCGTATATTTAGTTATAGTCAATAAGTTCTCGGCAGTTAAATAAAAGCGTACTTTATTGGCTCCTATTTTACTTACTACACTACTAGGCAATGAATATCCAAGTTGAACTAACTTCAGTCTAAGATAATCTCCGTCTTCTAAATAAAAATCTGACATTTTCCCAAAATTCCCATTAGTATCATTATTGGTCAATCTAGGATAATCATTTGAAGTTCCTTCACCTGTCCATCTGCTTAAAGCAATTGTTTGATAGTTTGCATTTCCTACATCCAGTCTACGCAAACCTTGGAAAATTTTATTTCCTGCTGCTCCCTGAGCAAATGCCATTAAATCGAAGCTTTTATAATCTAAATTTAATGTCAAACCAAAAGTGTATTTTGGAATATTACTTCCTAAAAATTGTTTGTCATCATCTCCAATTGAACCATTGCCATCTGTATCAACCCAACGGAAGTCCCCAGGACGTGCACTTGGCTGAATTAAACCTCCTGATAAATTTGTATAAGCATTAATTTCAGCTTGATTTTGAAAAATACCTGCTGTTCTAAATCCGTAAAATGAGTTATACGATTGTCCTACTTGTGTTCTTGTTACTGCTCCCATAGATTGAAAAGAAGCGTCTCCTGAAATATAATCGGAATCGGCTGCCAGGTAAGTCACTTTGTTTTCTAAGTATGCAACATTACCATTTGCAGAAAAATTAAAGTCACCAAAAGTCTTTTTATACCCTAATTCAACCTCAATACCTTTATTATCCATATCAGCTACATTCCCTATTGGACTTGCAGTAACACCTACATAACCTGGAATATTTATTGGACGCAAAATACCTTTGGTTGATTTTTTGTATAAATCTACAGTAAGGCTTATGTCATTAAAAAATTTCGATTCAAAACCAACATTTGCCTGAGAAGTTTCCTCCCATCTCAAATCCGGATTATCAAGTGTAAGATTAGCATAACCAGTAGTAATAGCTCCTGCGTTACCAAAAGAATAATTATAACCACCTTCAACTAGAGAAAGATATCTAAAATCTGGAATGGCATCATTCCCAACAACTCCATATCCACCTCTTATTTTAAAAGTATTAATTACTTTGCTTTCTTTCCAAAAATCCTCTTTGGTTAAAACCCATCCTAAATTAAACGAAGGAAATACCCCAAATTTATTATTGGCTCCAAAGCGGCTTGAACCATCACGACGAATAATCCCTGTAAATAAATATTTTTCCTTAAAATCGTAATTTACACGTGAAAACAATGATGTCAATTTATGTTCAGTCATATCAAATGTATAACTGCTTCTATCCGATTGGGGTATATCAAAGTTGAAAGATGCATCTTGATAATTAGTTACCGGTAATCCAAACAATGTAGCGCCAAGACCTCCACCAATATTATCAACATAAGATCCTTGACCTAATAAAACCGTTAAGTTATGATCCCCAAATTTATTTGTATATGTCAATATGTTTTCAACATTCCATGCAAAACTCTTATTTTCATATTTACTGTAGTTATTTTTAAGCACGTTTGAAGTAGCACTCAAATAGAAAACAGGTGTAAATCCTTGACCTCCCCATGTTGCTAGTTTTGCACCAAAAGTTGATCTCACTTTAATATGACTTGTTATAGCCGCTTCAATATATGCGTTACCCACAATATCATCTGACGTTCCATAACTTCCTAATCTAGTTTTGGCATAAGCCAAAGGATTCGTCATTTCTTGACCAACCAGACTTGAGATTCCATAAGGATTTCCATTTGCATCACGAATGACAGGATTAGTGCTGTAAGGCGCATTATTCGCTTTTACAGGATCTGTTTCTATCAAAGGAGTAGTTGGATCTAAGTTGATTGCTGAACTTAACGGCCCACCAAATTCACTGTTTGTGTTTCCAATACCAATTGTTTTTTGTCTCGAAAAACCTAAAGTTTGTCCGAAAGTAAATATTTTTGATATTTTATGTGTCGAGTTTAAACGGAAATTCTTTTTGCTGTAATTTGATATTTCTGTTGAAACAATTCCTTCTTGTTCTTGAAGTCCAAAAGAAGCATAAAAATTAGAAACATCAGTTCCTCCACTAATACTCAATTCGTGAGAATAACGGAAAGCACTTGTGTTGAAAATTGCTTTTTGCCAATCTGTACCAACACCTAAAGCAGATAAATTAGGAAATATAGCAGGTCCACCGGCAGCAACTGATTTTTCATTTAACAAAGCACCATATTGTGTGGCATTCAGTAAATTTAAAGTCTTTTCTGGTGATGAAATCCCTGAAAAACCATTGTAGTTCACCGAAATTTTTCCTGATTTTCCTTTTTTGGTTGTCACCAATATTACTCCTGTTGCAGCACGAGTACCATAAATTGCAGCTGAAGCAGCATCCTTAAGCACCTCAATCGACTCTATGTCTGATTGATTAAGGAATCCTATTCCTCCACCATCTACAACTACACCGTCAACAACCCAAAGTGGATTATTACCTCCATCACCAAAAGTAGTTACCCCTCTGACACGGATTGTGGATGCAGAACCAGGCTGCCCAGAACTGGCAGCAATAGTAACCCCGGAAACTCTACCTTGTAAAGCTTGCTCGATACGACCATTTGGTACTTTCTCAAGATCTTTTGCTTTCACACTGGATATTGCTCCAGTAACAACACTTTTCTTTTGAGTTCCGTAACCTACAACGACAACTTCTTGTAAGCTTTCTGTTGAAGGTTTAAGTCTAACATCAATTTTGGCCCTTCCATTGACTAGCTCTTTTATTGTTGTATATCCTACATAACTAAATTCTAAAGTACTTTTAGCATCGGCGTTAATTTGATAATTTCCATCAAAATCGGTTGCTACAGCTTTCGATGTTCCCTTAATTAAAATAGAGACTCCTGGGATTGGAAGCCCATTTTCATCGTATACTTTTCCGTTTACAGTAACATCTTGTGCTTGTGCGTAAACTGAGAATAGAATAGATAAAAGACAAAAAACAAACAGTTTTGTAAATTTCATATTTCTAAAAATTTTGGTTAATTAATTAGTAATTTGAAGCAATATTATCACTATTTTTTCTATATTCATTTTAATTATTTACTACAAAAACACATTAAACGCTTTTTTAATACTTTACAAAAACACATCAAAAAAATTATAAATACCTATATATAAATAGTTTATATATTTTTTTACATTGTTATTTAAATGTTAATTAAAATAAAAACCACTACATTTATAAAATAAAGCGATATTGCGTTTTTTTTATAGAATTAGATGGAAAACAATCTAAGAACCATCATCTTATAAATAAAAAATATTATCTTTTTTCAATAAAAATTAACTCATCAGCTTAGACTTCAATTATGAAATTTATCAAACTGCATATTCTAATTTTTCTGATTATATCATCCTTAACAACCATTTATGGACAGGTAAAAAACATTGGCTTGCCAGAAATCAGAAATTATAAAAGAACAGACTATAAAGGAGGCACTCAAAACTGGAACATAGATCAAGATAAAAATGGTAATTTATATTTTGCCAATAACAATGGTCTTTTTCAATTTGATGGATCATCATGGAAGAAGTACAGCCTTCCAAATGCATCAGCTATCAGATGCTTAAAAATTGATGATTCGGGGAAAATTTTTGTAGGAGGCTATGATGAATTTGGATATTTCAAGGCTAATTCTAAAGGAAAACTAGTTTATTTTTCAGTTTCAAAACTGATAAATAATGACAACATCAAAGCAATTGACTTCATCTGGAAAATTCACATTCATAAAGGAGAAGTAATTTTCCAATCTTTTACAAGAGCCTATATTTTCAAAAACCAGAAACTTAAATTACTTGAGTCTCCCAACAGATTTCAGTTTTCATTTCAGGTAAAAGACCAACTTTATTTTCAGGATATTTCTGCAGGAATATTAGAATATAAAAACGGAAAATTATTTCCGTTAAAAGGAACTACCGCTTTAAACACTACAGAAATCTGGGGTATGTTTCCAATGCCAGAAAATAAAATTCTTATTACCACTTTAGACAAAGGACTTTTTATATACGATCATGAAAAAATCACTTCTTGGGATACTGAAGCCAATTATTTTATCAAAAAGAATAGTTCCCTTGGAGGCGTAATTATAAAAGATACATTTATCATTCTGAATTCGGTATTAGATGGTATGATCATCTGCGACTTCAACGGAAATATAATTCAGCACATCAACCATAAAAAGGGACTTCAAAACAATACCGTACTAACTTCATTTATTGATAACAAAAACAATCTTTGGCTTGGACTAGACAATGGAATTGCCTTTATCAATGAAAACTCTCCGTTTACCTATTTTGGATTCAGTTACGATTTAAGTACCGTTTATGCTTCTGTATCTTATAAAGGAAATCTTTATGTAGCTACTAATCAAGGTCTTTTTTACCATTCTTGGAACAACAGCATTAAAGAGGATGCTTTTAAACTTGTCGAAGGAACTACTGGTCAGGCTTGGAACATTCAAGTGATAGACGACCAACTAATTTGCGCTCACAATAGAGGAGCATTGTTAGTTTCTGGAGGAAAAGTTATTAAAACATTAGACAATAAGGGCCATTTTGGCTTTAAGCCAATTCCTAATCGCCCTAATTACTTAATAGGATCTACATACAGTGGATTTACCATATTTGAAAAAACAGTTAGCGGATTATCCTATAAAAATCGAGTAGAAGGATTTGACCTATCTGCCAATACGTTTGAAATAGACGAACATAATTTATGGTTAATAAAGGATAATTTAATCTATCAATTAAAGCTCTCTGATGATTTAAACAAATTTAAATCTATAAAAACACATAAAAATCTATCAAACTTAGTTAAAGGAATAGGAAGTTTGCAACGAATGAAAAACAACTTATACTTTCAAACTAATAATCGTTTTTATAAATATTCACAAGAGCAAGATTTGTTTTTTGAAGATAAAAAAATCAGTGCAATATTCAAAGACCTTCCACAAATACATTCTATAACCCAAGATAATTATGGTAATATCTGGTATGTTTTTAGTGAGTCATTAGGCGTTTTAATGAAGCAGAAAAGTGGCGGTTATAAAAATACAATTGCTCCCTTTTCCAGTTTAACCGGCAATCTCGTAAACAACTACATATCTATAAACACGATTAATCCTGAAAATATATTAATTGGTTTAACCGATGGTTTAGCACATTATAACTCCAAACTACAAAATTATTCAGCATCAAAACCAATGGCATTTATACGAAGTTTTTCATATCCTGGAGATACTATAATATTAGGAAATGGATCCAATAAAATTGAGATGCTTAAAATACCTTATTCAGCAAATCGAGTGAAATTTACATTCTCGTCACCAACTTATGAAAATCTGGAAAATGTAGAATTCTCTTATCAATTGGAAGGTTTTGATGATCGTTGGAGCACGTGGTCTTCTATTTCAATTAAAGAATACACCAACTTAAGAGAGGGTGATTATAAAATGAAATTAAAAGTGAGGAATAGTCATGGAATTCAATCAGAAGAAGCTATTGCTACTTTTACCGTTTCTCCGCCTTGGTACAGGCATTTTTTAGCATATTTATTTTATATTCTACTAGTAGTCGCCTCTGTATTTTTCATTCGAAACAGAGTGAAAATGAAAATTAGAAAAAACAAATATTACGAAACTATTGAACAGCGAAGACTTTATTTAGAGAAAGAATCTAAAATAAGACAGGAACAATATGAACTGGAAAAAGAAATTGAAAAATTGAAAAGTGACAAGCTACAAATTAAGATTTTAGCAAAGGATAAAGAATTAGTCAACAACTCGCTGCAAGTAGTCAAGAAAAACAAAATCCTAAATGGCATCATTTATAAATTAAAAGACATCAATGTTGAATCCTTTGATGATTCTACCAAATTCCAATTTACAAAATTGAATAAAAGCATCACCAAAGAGGTTAATGCGGACAAGAGCTGGAAAGACTTGGAGAAACACATTAAGAATGTCCATTTTGATTTCCTCAAGAGATTAAAAGAAAAATATCCTACAATATCTCCCCGAGAATTAGATTTGTCGACCTATTTATTAATGAATATGTCAACGAAAGAGATTGCCGAAATCATGAATATCTCAAACGGAGGAGTAGAACTTGCACGCTACCGATTGAGAAAAAAACTAGGACTCAACAAAAAAGAAAACCTAATTGGATTTCTAATGAGTATTTAATAAAACTAAAAATGCCATCATAGTTTATTATGATGGCATTCCTATTATAAAACAACTTGTCTTGTTTAAAGAAAATCTAAAGTTCGCTCCAATGCCATTCCTCTCGAACCTTTTATCAAAATAGTACTAGTATCAAATTCAGTCGTTGCTAAATCATTCGAAAACTCTTCAAATGTATTATAGAACCAAAAGTTGTTTTTTTTCTTTTTATTGGCATAAAATGCTGAACCGATAAAATAACATTTCACTTTATCTTCATTCAAAAGCAGGTCAACTATTGCTTTATGTTCCTGCTGACTTTCCGCTCCTAACTCAAACATATCACCCAAAATCATCACCTTATTTAGACTTTCTAACTGGAGGAAATTTTCAATAGCTACAGCCATACTACTTGGATTTGCATTATAGGCATCCAAAATAATTTGGTTAGTTCCTTTTGTCAACAACTGCGATCTGTTATTTTCAGGTACATAACTTTCTAAAGCTTCTTTTATCGCAACATCATCAATTCTAAAATACTTTCCAATAGTAAGAGCGGCATTAATGTTATTGGCATTATACAAGCCTATTAAATGCGTTGAAATAGTCAAATTAGAATAGTTTATCGCAACAAATGGATTTGCTTTAACAGAAGTAATATTTACATCTACATTTGTTTTATTTACACCAAAAGAATAAGCCTTTAACATCCTTGACTTTTCAACTTGAATTGGATCTTCTAAGTTTATGAAAGCTAGTTTATAATTTGCCGAAAGGTACTGATACATTTCGCTTTTTCCTTCAATCACTCCCTCAACGCCACCAAAACCTTCTAAATGTGCTTTACCAAAATTAGTAATGTAGCCATAATCCGGTTTTGCTAATTCACATAGAAATTCAATTTCTTTTTTGTGATTAGCTCCCATTTCAACTATCCCAATTTCTGTTTCTGAATTAAACGAAAGCAATGTCAATGGAACTCCAATGTGATTGTTTAGGTTTCCTACAGTTGCTTTGGTATTGAATTTTTTAGAAAGAACGACATGAATCAGTTCTTTGGTCGTTGTTTTACCATTACTTCCGGTAAGCGCTATTATAGGCAGTTTCAAATATTCCCGATGAAATTTAGCCAGATTCTGCAATGCTGTTAAACTGTCATCGACTAAGATAGTTCTGTGGTCAATAAAATAAGATTCGTCATCGATTATCACATAAGAAGCACCTTTATCTAATGCCTCTTTAGCAAATGTATTTGCATCAAAACGCTCCCCTTTTATGGCGACAAATAAGGAATATAACTCAATCTTGCGGGTATCCATCGAAACCGATTTACATTTTAAAAATAAACTATGAATGTAATTAATATCCATTTGAAACGATTTAAAAAAATAAAAGCCCTAATCAAAGGGCTTTTATTTTTATTTTATAAAAAATTTAATTTCTAGCTGATTTTTTCTTATCTGCTTTAGGACCTACTCTAGACATTGCACATCTAAAACCGATGTAATCTGTAGCCATATCTTGAGGAAAATACCTTCTTTGCGCAGGATCTAACCAATAAGCTCTATCTCTCCAAGAACCACCTTTATAAACTCTGACTTCATCATTTATTAAAGTTGTTCTCTTACTTGATTTATCATATTTTCTAACCATTTTACCTAAACTATCTGTGGTAACATTATGTTTAGGAGAGTTATACATGATTTTCTCATTTTTTTGTTTTTCAGTGTCAGATTCAGAAGATCCAAAGTTATAATATCTTGTAGATTGTTTATCACCATCTCTGTAATTAGTATTATCACTTTTATCAAAATTCTGTCTCAAATACGTCTCTTTTTCATCAACAGGAACTTGAGCAATTTGACCTGGGAATTTTCTGGCAACTATTCTACCATTACTTAAAGTATCAAATTTCATATTCTCTTTAGTAACAATTTCAACCTTACCGTCTGCACCAATTTTGTTTTTAGTGTATTGATTTCCTCTAAAATAGTTAAAATCATTCGCTTCGTTATCAATTATTGGTCTGTAAACATCTTGCACCCATTCGGCAACATTCCCAGCCATATCATACAATCCAAAATCATTTGCAGGATATTTTTTAACTTCATTTGTGATATCTGCACCATCATCTGACCAGCCTGCAATTCCACCGTAATCTCCATTACCTTGTTTGAAATTGGCTAACTGATCTCCTTTACTTTGTCTTTTACCTGAACGGGTATAACCACCAGACCAAGGGTATTTTTTCTGACCTTTATAGATATTGTACTCTCTTTGTCCTACATCAGCTGCAGCTGCATATTCCCATTCTGCTTCAGTTGGAAGTCTGTATTCAGGAAGAAGTATTCCAGAAGAGCGTTGTGCATAAACATTTTTAGGCTCAATAACTTTACCGTCTTTTCCAGCTTTAGGAGTTTTTTTACCTCCATTTTTTCCTTTTAATACAATTTCTTCATTTCCTCCGTAAGCCAAAGTAGGCGAATTCAAATAAGTTTCAGTATCAAAATTACTATCAGCAGTTACATCTAATGTTTTCGCATTCTTTTTAAGGTACCCGTTTTTTTCTAGAAGCGCTTCATTTACACGTTGTGTTCTCCAGTTACTAAATTCAACTGCTTGAATCCAATTTACACCAACAACAGGGTATTCAGCATAAGACGGATGTCTTAAATAATTATTAGTCATCGTTTCATTGTAACCCAATCTATTTCTCCAAACTAACGTATCAGGTGAAGCTCCTTCGTATATGTTTTTATAAATCTCTTCAGTGGGTGGGTAAACACTTTTCAACCAATCTAAATAATCTAAATACATAGAGTTAGTAACCTCGGTCTCATCCATGTAAAAAGACTGAACGTGTTGTTGTGTTGGCGTATTATTCCAATCATGCATTACATCATCCTCTACTTTACCCATAGTAAATGTACCACCTTCAACAAAAACCAAACCTGGTCCTGCTTGTTGTTTTTTACTTGAACCTGCTTTTTTGCTGTCCATATTCCAACCGGTTGCTCTTGAGGTATTTTTGGAGCTAGACTTTTTACTGCAACTGGAAAAACCAATTACTAATATGATTGAGATCAACAACCGTAAGCCCATAATTTTGTTTGCTTTCATACTCTTTAGTAGGTAATAATTTAAGTGCCGCAATATAATAATTAACCATTAATCAACATCATACTTTTAAATAATTTTCGTAGACGCAACTTTA
The DNA here is from genome assembly GCF_048286755.1 of Flavobacterium labens. Taxonomy (NCBI): domain Bacteria; kingdom Pseudomonadati; phylum Bacteroidota; class Flavobacteriia; order Flavobacteriales; family Flavobacteriaceae; genus Flavobacterium; species Flavobacterium labens. Next base: position 516,328 of record NZ_JBLVPL010000002.1, read on the forward strand.
ACAATAAATTATATATCAAAACGCAAATTTATAATATTTATTATTTAAATCACACGAAATGGTTTATTTTTACTGATAAATAATAACTCACTATTAATCACGTTAAAAAAACGATGAGAAAAATACTTTTGGTTTATTTAAGCCTGATTCCTTTTGTTTCTTTTGCTCAAATTAAAGGCAACGCAGTCATTGAATGGACAGACAAAAAAGAAATGTCCTACGGCGATTTCAAAGTCATTATACCTCAATTTTCTGAAAATAAGTTTCATTATGATGCTTCTCAAAAGGCATTGCTTTATACTTTAAAAATAAAAGAAGCAGTCTCTTTTATCGAAGGAAAAGTCACAATCACAAATATAACTTACGAAACAATCACAACTGATCAACTTGGCGATTTGGATTCTAAAAACATTCCTAAAACCATAAATTCAGATCTAAGAGTAAACATTTCAAGAGACACCAAAGAAGCTTTCATTACGCTATCACCTATAATTAAAGACGACTTCGGATTCAAACGAATCACGTCTTTTTCCTATGAAGTGGAAAACAACAGCAATAGAATTTCACAATCCAACAAAAGTGCCAACACAAATAGCATCGTCAATTCTGTTTTAGCAACAGGCAACTGGTATCAATTTTACATTGAAAAATCCGGTGTATATAAAATCACTAAAACTTTTTTACAACAATTAGGATTAGACGTAAATACATTAGACCCCCGAAAAATAAAAATATATGGTAATGGCGGACGAATGCTTCCGTTATCAAACAGTGTTTTTTATCTAAATGACCTAACCGAAAATGCAATTCAAATTGATGGTGAAGCTGACGGAATTTTCAACAACGACGACTTCATTCTTTTTTATGGCGAAGGAGTTGATACTTGGAATGCCGAAAGTCTGACCTTTACTAATTTGTACGATACTAAATCCTATTACTACATTACTGTTCAGGGCACCGATGGAAAAAGAATCAGTCCTATGACTCAACCTTCAGGAAACAGTACTTTAACCGTAACTTCTTTTGACGATCATCAATACCACGAAGTAGACCTTTTTAATATAGCGCGATTAGGTCGTCAATGGTTTGGCGAATCATTTGAAGTCAAAGACGAACAGGAATTTGATTTTACTTTCCCTAATATTGACTCTGCAACTCCTGTAAAACTGATGCTAACCGCTGCTTCAGCTGCATTCACTCCTACTTCTTTGAATGCGACTGCAAACGGAACAGCAGCCGGAACTATTTCTTTCCCTGCTTTAAACAACAATACCGAAACGGAGTTTTATTTAGGCTCTTTACCAAACAACACCAATTTCAGCGGTACAGAAAACATAAAAATAAAATTGAAATACAATAATAACGGTGTTCCAGGTTCCAAAGGTTTTCTTGACAACATCAGACTTATCGCCAAACGAAAACTGCAAGGCTACGGAAAACAATTTCATTTTCAATACGACCAATCCAGTTCAAATTTTGGGATAGTGAATTACAGCATCTCAAACACAGCAACTATTCCACAAATCTGGGATGTTACTGATATTTATAATGTAACCAAAATCGAAAATTCCAATCAGAGTACATTAAATTTTAAAGCTAACTTAGGGGAACTTAGAAAGTATATCGCTTTAGATGATTCTGATTATTACACTCCTTTAAAAGGGTCCAGATCTAAAATCGCAAATCAAAATTTAAAGGGAACATTATTTAGAAACGGACAAGGTCAATTTCAAGACATCGATTACGTGATTATAACACCTACCTTTCTAGCTACTCAAGCTGAAAAACTAGCTACTTTCCATCGCACCCAATCCGGTTTAAATGTAAAAGTAATTCCTTTAGAATCCATATATCAAGAATTTTCATCCGGAAAACAAGATGTTGCTGCAATACGAAATTGCATCAAATACATCTACGAAAATGCTTCTGCACCGGAGAAAAGAGTAAAATTTGTCAATCTTTTTGGTGATGCCTCATATGATTTTAAAAACAGAATCTCAAATAACACTAATATTGTACCTATTTATCACGCTTTAAACAGCAGCACAACTGGCGAATCATCCTTTGCCTCAGATGATTTTTTTGGACTGATGGACCCAACAGAAGGAAATGTTGTGTCGTATTTTGGAGGAATAGATATTGCAGTAGGCAGAATGTTAGTCAATGATGCTAAACAGGCTGATGAAATGGTAAATAAAGTAATAGAATATCATGATCTAAAATCCTACGGAAGCTGGAGAAACAACTTCGCATTAGTTTCTGATGATTCAGACATCCTATCTGATGCCAGTTTACAAAACAGGCAAAACATCCTTGCAAACACAATTACTACAGAGAAACCATTTCTGAATGTGAATAAAATTCTGTTAGATTCTTATGTCCAAGAAGCATCTGCAGGAGGTTCAAGATACCCAAAAGCTAGAACGGACTTCTTCAATTCTTTCGAAAAAGGGGCTTTGGTATTTAATTATTTAGGACATGGCGGCGAAGATGGCTTATCAAGCGAACGCATTTGGGAAAAATCAGACGGACAAAACTTAAGCAATCAATATAAGTATCCTTTATTCATAACTATTACTTGTGAATTTTCCCGTTTTGACAATCCTTTAAGACCAACTGCTGGAGAATATACTTATTGGAACCCAAAAGGCGGTGCAATAGCAATGATTACTACCATTCGTTCTATTGGGCAATTCAGCGCAGAAAATTTCAATGACTTGCTGACAAAAAATTTATTATCATACAATTCAAATCAATATACTTCAATTGCAGAAGCACTGAGAATTTCAAAAAACAGCAATCCTAATTCAGCTACTAATGTTGTTTTTTACATTGGTGATCCCGCATTAATGCTTGCTATTCCAAAACCAAAAATTAGATTAACTAAAGTAAATGACATTCCGGTTACCCAAACCATTGACGACTTCAAATCATTGGCAAAAATGAAACTAACCGGAGAAGTTACTGATGAGAACAACAACCTGCTGACAAATTATAATGGAGAAGTTTCCACAACTATTTTTGACAAAACAGTTTCAAGAACAACCTATAATAATGACGGCAATAGTCCTTCTATTAATTTCAATGTTTTAGGGGAAACAATATTCAGAGGAAACGCATCAGTCACTAATGGTCAATTTGAATTTAGTTTTGTTGTACCCAGAGACATCAGAGTCCCATTAGCAAACGGAAGAATTAGTTTTTATTCCAAAAAAAATCAATTATTACAGAACGAAACCGGGTACAATTCCAGTATAAAAATAGGAGGAATAAATGAAAATGCAACGGCAGACAATATTAGCCCAAGAGTTAAGTTATATATGAATGACGAGACTTTTGTTTCTGGCGGAACAACTAATGAATCCCCATTTCTTGTTGCACTACTTGAAGATGAAAACGGAATAAATACGGCAAGCGGAATAGGTCATGATATTGTTGCTATTCTTGATGGAGATGTAAGCAATCCTTTTGTACTGAATGATTATTATCAAACAACATTAGACGATTTTACAAGTGGAACTCTCCGATTTCCGTTGCGCAATTTAGCTCCCGGATTACACACTATAACATTCAAAGCGTGGGATGTATACAACAACCCGATAACGGCTGAGATTCAGTTTATTGTGGTAGGTGATGAAACGATAACATTGACACATGTGTTGAATTATCCAAATCCGTTCGTTAATTATACTGAATTTTGGTTTACACACAACAGACCATTTGAACCATTGGACGTTCAGGTTCAAGTAATGACGATAACCGGAAAAGTGGTTTGGACGAAAAATCAAATTATCACAACTGAAGGATTTTTATCAAAAGAAATCACTTGGGATGGCAAAGATGATTTTGGAGATAAAATAGGGAAAGGTGTTTATGTCTACAAACTAACCGTCAAATCAAGTTTAACAAATAAGAAAACTGAAAAATTTGAAAAACTTGTTATACTTTAATAAAATACTATATTTGTTTAATAAAACTTGCTACAATAATGAAAAAAATAACATTACTTTTTATCTTTTTATTTGTAATTTCTTTTACAAAAGCACAAGATAGAGTTATAAATCCGGGAGTTCCCTTTTTATTAGTTGCAGCTGACGCAAGAGCTGCAGGTATGGCCGACGTAGGAGTTGCAACATCAGCTGATGCTTTTTCACAACAATGGAATCCAGCAAAATATGCCTTTGCAACTGACCAAAAAGGATTTTCTATAAGTTACACACCATACCTTACCGACCTGGTTAATGATATATCATTAGGACAATTGACTTATTACCAAAAACTGGACGATAGAAGTGCATTTGCAGGAAGCCTTCGCTACTTTGGATTAGGTGATATTGAATTACGCCAAACAGGCGATCCTAATGAGTCTTTCCCTATAGTCTCTCCAAACGAGTTTGCCATTGACGGTTCCTATTCCTTAAAGCTTAGCGAGAAATTCTCTATGGCCATAGCGGGACGATTTATCAACTCTAATCTAAAAGTAGCTTCAGATAATAACGACGCCTCATCTGCAAGTACATTTTCTGTTGACGTAGCCGGTTTTTACCAATCTGAAGAAATAGCATACAACGAATTCAACGGTAGATGGAGAGCAGGATTTAATATTCAAAATTTAGGTCCAAAAATCAGTTATGACAACGATGATTTTAACAACAACTTCATTCCTGCCAATTTAAAAATAGGAACTGGTTTTGATTTTATTTTAGACGACTATAATAAGGTTGCCTTAAATGTTGAATTTAATAAATTATTAGTCCCAACACCACAAGACCCCGATTTAAATGGCGACGGAACTGTTACAAATGAAGAAAATAATCAAAATAACCAAAACTACAGAGCTATTGGATGGACATCTGGGGTTTTCAAATCATTTGGTGATGCTCCTGATGGATTCAGCGAAGAATTGAAAGAAGTTACCTATTCTGTAGGTGCCGAATATTTATACCAAGATTCCTTTGCGATGCGTTTGGGATATTTTCACGAAAGTCCTCTAAAAGGAGCTCGACAATTTTTATCGCTGGGAGCAGGTTTCAAATACAATGTTGTCAAAGTAGATGTTTCGTATTTATTTTCGGCATCAAAAGTAAAAAACCCTTTAGAAAACACCTTGCGTTTCTCACTTACCTTCAATTTTGGAGACAAATATGACGAATATTAAACATAAATAAAATCCACAAATAATAATCCAAATTTCAACACTATGAAGTTTGGATTTTTTTTCCTTAAAAAAGTATGAAAGAAATAACAATTACCACACAATTCAAAGTGTTCGATTCCGTTCAAGAGTTACCAAATGACATTCAGGATTTAATGACACAAGCCATTGAAGTTCGAAAAAATGCTTATGCACCCTATTCAAAATTCAGAGTTGGAGTTGCAATTTTTTTAGACAACGGTAAAACTGTACTAGGTTCAAACCAAGAAAACGCAGCCTATCCTTCTGGACTCTGTGCGGAACGTGTCGCAATTTTTTATGCCGGAGCAGTTTATCCAGAAGCCAAAATTTTAAAAATGGCAATTACTGCTGCCTCAGACTCAAACCAAACTACAGCTCCAATTCCGCCTTGTGGCTCTTGCAGACAATCAATTGCAGAATATGAAATCAAACAAGAGACCCCTATAGAAATCTATTTTATGGGAGAAATTGGTGCAATTTATAAATCAGAATCCCTGAAAAACTTGCTTCCATTTATGTTCGATAAAAAATTCTTGTAAAAATTCCAAAAATTGCCTATTAAATTTTAGTTCTTACTTGGAATGTCTTATTTTTGCATTTCGCAAATTTGTGGGAGGAAACTATTTTGCGTTATAGGTACAAATTGATAATACAATAACACTTTAGCAAAAGAAAAATTCAGATGAAAGAAGTTACAAAAGAAGTATATTTAAAGTGGTATGAAGATATGCTGCTTTGGAGAAAGTTTGAGGACAAACTTGCCGCATTATACATCCAACAAAAAGTTAGAGGATTTCTACATTTATACAATGGTCAAGAAGCTGTATTAGCTGGTGCATTGCATGCTATGGACTTGACAAAAGACAAAATGATTACTGCTTACAGAAATCACGTTCAGCCAATCGGTATGGGAGTTGATCCTAAACGCGTTATGGCAGAACTTTTAGGAAAAGTTACCGGAACTTCAAAAGGTATGGGTGGTTCTATGCACATATTTTCAAAAGAGCACCGTTTTTATGGTGGTCACGGAATTGTAGGAGGACAAATTCCTGTAGGTGCTGGATTAGCTTTTGCTGACAAATATTTTGAAACTGGCGGTGTTACTATGACTTATTTTGGTGATGGTGCAGCACGTCAAGGCTCTTTACACGAAGCTTTTAACATGGCTATGTTATGGAAACTTCCAGTGGTTTTTATTGTTGAAAACAATGGATATGCCATGGGAACTTCTGTAGAAAGAACAGCTAATCATACTGATATCTGGAAATTAGGTTTAGGCTACGAAATGCCTTGCGGACCAGTTGACGGAATGAACCCTGTAAAAGTGGCTGAAGCAATGACTGAAGCAATTGACAGAGCACGTCGTGGAGACGGACCAACTTTCTTAGAAATGAAAACATACCGTTATAGAGGTCACTCTATGTCGGATGCACAATTATACCGTTCGAAAGAAGAAGTAGAAGAGTACAAAAAAATTGATCCAATTACTCAAGTTTTAGATGTAATTAAAGATCAAAAATATGCTACAGAAGAAGAAATCGAAGCAATTGATCAAAGAGTAAAAGATTTAGTGGAAGAATGTGTAACATTTGCCGAAGAATCTGAATACCCACCTATTCAACAGCTATATGATGTAGTATACGAACAAGAGAACTATCCATTTTTACCTCATAAACTATAAATCAATTATGGCAACAATAATTACAATGCCTCGTTTGAGCGATACGATGACGGAAGGAACGGTAGCGACTTGGCTAAAAAAAGTAGGTGATAAAGTAAGCGAAGGTGATATCCTTGCAGAAATTGAAACCGATAAAGCAACAATGGAATTTGAGTCTTTCAACGAAGGAACACTTTTACATATAGGAATACCTGCAGGTGAAACTGCACCGGTAGACTCTTTATTAGCAATTATAGGAAAAGAAGGCGAGGATATTTCGGCATTATTAGCAGGAAAACCAGCTGATGCAGCTCCAGCTAAAGAAGAAACAAAAGTTACTGAAGAAACAGCAACTAGTCCAGAAGTCACAAAAGCTGCAGCACCTGCAACAGCTTCATTACCAAAAGGAGTTGTAGTGATTACTATGCCTCGTTTAAGTGATACCATGACTGAAGGAACTGTAGCGACTTGGTTAAAAAAAGTAGGTGATGCTGTTGCTGAAGGCGACATTCTTGCTGAAATCGAAACTGATAAAGCTACAATGGAATTCGAATCTTTCAACGAAGGAACTTTATTATACGTAGGAATTGAAGAAGGCAATACTGCACCAGTTGATAGCCTTTTGGCAATCATTGGACCTGCAGGAACTGATATTAGCGGAATTGCTGAAAACTACAAAACTGGCGGAGCGACACAAGCTGCTCCTGAAGTTGCAGAAGAAAAAAAAGTTGCTTCAACAGAAAAAGCTTCGGAACCAATCGTTCAAGAACCATCAACTGACGGTCAAAGAATTTTAGCATCGCCATTAGCAAAGAAAATTGCAAGTGACAAAGGAATTCAATTAACACAAGTAAAAGGTTCTGGTGAAAACGGACGTATTGTAAAAAGCGATATCGAAAACTTCACACCACAAACTAGCGCTGCTCAAGCACCGACAAGTGCTGCTCCAGCCAAAGCAGAAACTGTAGCTGCTGCAAAACCATTTGTTCCAGCAGGAGAAGTTTTCACAGAAGAAATCAAGAATTCGCAAATGCGAAAAATCATTGCTAAACGTTTAGCAGAATCTTTATTCACAGCTCCACATTACAACTTAGTAATTGAGGTAGCAATGGATGAAGCAATGAAATCCAGAACTATCATTAACAGCGTTCCGGACACAAAAGTATCGTTTAACGATATGGTGATAAAAGCGTGCGCAATGGCTTTGAAAAAACATCCAAAAGTGAATTCACAATGGAGAGAAGATTCAATTCTTATCAATCACCATGTGAACATAGGAGTTGCTGTAGCTGTTGAAGACGGATTAGTAGTTCCAGTTTTACGCTTTACAGATGCTATGAGTTTATCTCAAATTGGCGGAAGCGTAAGAGATCTTGCAGGAAGAGCTAAGAACAAAAAATTATTACCTACAGAAATGGAAGGAAGTACTTTTACAGTTTCTAATCTTGGAATGTTTGGTATTACAGAATTCAATTCTATCATTAACCAACCAAATTCTGCTATCCTATCCGTAGGAGCTATTGTAGAAAAACCGGTTGTAAAAAATGGTCAGATTGTAATAGGAAATACGATGATGCTATCTTTAGCTTGCGATCACAGAACAATTGATGGTGCAACTGGAGCTCAATTTTTACAAACATTGAAACAATTTATAGAAAACCCTGTTACTATGCTTGCGTAATAACTCGGTTCTTAAAATATAAATCCCGTCTTGTTTATAAAACTTGACGGGATTTTTTTATTTTATTTATTCTTTTCCTCAATCCAACGCGACATATATTTGGTGCTTTTTAAAGTGTGATGTTGCAACATGGCTCCCATAAAATTATTCAATCGATGTTGCTCTAAATTAGATTGTAAAATTTCTATTTTAGTTCTAAAGTCAATCTCGAACAAACCTTTAGAATATCGTTGATTAATAATGGCAATTCCATTTTGTTGGGCTTTACTCCAAATTATTTTGTCTTGATACAATTGTACTGCTCTATCCGCAAAATCAGTAATATCATTCGTAATAAAACCGTTCCAAGGCAACTCACCATGCATGGATTCTGAACCAATGGAAGTCGTTACGCTTGGCGTTCCGCATTGCATCGCTTCCAATAATTTTCCTTTAATACCAGCTCCAAAACGCAAGGGAGCCAAAACAACTCGCGCTTCGCGAACAACTTCTTGAGCATCAATAGCTCGACCCATTATTAAAAAGCCTTCTTTCTTATTATGTAATTGTAATACTTTTTGCGAAGGATAGGCGCCATAAACATTCAATACAGCTTCTGGCTGGCGTTTTTTAATTAGAGGCCAAATTGTAACTTTTAAGCATTGAACGGCATTCCAATTAGGCTCGTGAAGAAAATTCCCGATGAAAACAAAATCTTTTCGATTTTCGAAAGAAGGCAGTTCCTCTATTTCAGCATCGTCAATTGGTTCCAATAAAAAAGGCAAATAATACAATAAAGAGATATCAATTTTAAATGCAGATTCTAATAATTCCATTTCAAACTCGGAAATCATTAGAGACAAATCACAACGTAAAACACTTGCGATTTCGCGTTTCGCAACCTCTTCTACAAATAAATCAGTTGTACTAAAAGAACGATTTTCTTTGAATGCTTTCTGACGAGCCAATCGCAAACAATGTAAATCTTCAGTATCCAATATTCGCAACGCATCAGGGCAATTTTCAGCTACACGCCAACCAAATTGCTCCTCCATCATAAAACGATCAAACAAAACTAAGGATGGATTTAATTCTTTGATAAATATATCAAAACTAGAATTATTAAGTTCGATTGATTTCTTATCAACTTCATATTCGCCTAAATCAACCATAAAATCACTGTTTTGCGCAGGACTGGCAAACGTAATGCTAAAACCTTGTGCTTTAAAAAGTGATATCAGTTGCAGCATCCTTCCTCCTGCTGCTGACGAATTGGGTTCTGGCCAAACAAAACCAATAATTAAAAGCTTTTGAACTAGATTCATACTATTATAAATTTCAATTACAAAATAATGCTATTTTGAGTTCAATCTGGTCATTTAGACCAAAAATAGATTAGAAAACACTAATTTTGTTCTAATTAAATTTCATCATCATGTTAGGATTAAAATTAGCCACAGACCCGCGTTGGGTAAATATAGTTGAATCAAATATAGAAGAAATCTTGACGGATCATGCTTGGTGTGAACAAAAGGCAGCATCAAATGCAATAAGTCTGGTTACTTACAACTCCGAATTAGAAGAATTAGTAACCGAGATGCTGATTATTGCAAAAGAAGAATTAGATCATTTGCAATTAGTTCATAATTTAATCAAAAGCAAAGGATTGACTTTAGGTCGAGAAAGGAAAGATCATTATGTAAATGAACTTTTTAAGTTTATGAAAAAAGATGGGAGCCGAAAAGATGCTCTTTGTGACAGATTGCTATTTTCAGCAATGATTGAAGCAAGAAGTTGCGAGCGGTTTAAAATTTTATCAGAAAACATAAAAGATGTTGAATTAGCCACTTTTTATAGAGATCTAATGATTTCTGAAGCGGGACATTACACCACTTTTTTGGGCTTTGCAAGAAAATATGCTGACAATATTGATGTAGACAAAAGATGGAAGGAATGGATTGAATTTGAAACTTCAATTATCACTAACTATGGTAAACAAGAAACTATCCACGGTTAATTAAAAGAATCTATATTAAATAAAAAAACAGGATACCGTTAAGCATCCTGTTTTTTTATTTGCAATCTAAGTAGATTATTTCACAATCATAAATTCAGAACGTCTGTTTAAGGCGTGTTCTTCCTCGGTGCAATTTTCCTGGCAATCCACTTTAAATTCTGATTCACCAAAACCTTTTCCGGTTATTTTATCAATATTAATTCCTTTTGAAACAATGTATGCTACCGTAGCATTTGCTCTTCTCTCAGAAAGATCTAAGTTAAATTCATCAGTGCCTCTGGAATCAGTATGTGCCTTAACATAAATTTTCAATTTATCATTTTGAGACATTACATAAACCAATTTATCAAGTTCAGCAGCACCATTTTTAGTTATATTACTTTTGTTATATTCAAAATAAATAGGATTCAAAATAATTTCTGTTTCAGTAACAATCACCTCAATTGGATCAATTACTGCATCAACGATAACTTTTCCTTGATTAATTTTAGCTACTGGAAAAGATTTTGAAACATAACCATCTTTAAAAACTTCTATAGTATATGGCTTTTGACATTCTACGTCATAAAGAACTTCTCCATTCATGTTAGACATTTGAGTGTCTAAAATAGTATTAGTTGCATCTAAAACAACAACTCTGGAATTAGCCAATAGCTCTCCAGTTTTGGCATTTTTTACCACACTGAGAATTTGTCCTTTACATACTGGAATAGAGTTATAAATATGATCCACACCACTACGATTACTGGATAAATAGCCAATATTTTTTTCTTTATTAAATGTAAAAGCAAAGTCATCTTTTTCCGTATTCACAGGTTTACCAAGATTATACGGCTCCTCAACTTTATTTAAATCTACAGAAAAAACGTCTAAACTTCCAAAACCCGTCAAGCCGTTTGAAGAAAAATATAAAATAGCATCATCAGTTACAAAAGGGAAATTCTCGTCACCAGCTGTGTTAATTTTATTTCCTAAATTTTCTGGCGCACCAAATGTGCCATCATTATTCACCATTACTTTCCAAATATCAGTTCCTCCGACAGAACCAGGCATATTAGACGCAAAATAAAGAACCTTCCCATCTGCATCTATGGATGGATTCCCCATAGAAAAACTCTTACTATTGAACGGCAATGGAGTAACGGATCCCCATTTACCATTTTCTTTAACTGCTTTGTAAAGATTCACTTGACCAAACTTCAGCTTGTGTGTTTTATCTTTCTCGAATAATTTATCTTGAAAACTTTCACTTGAAAAGTAAATAACATTACCATCTTTGGTCATTGTTATAGGACCTTCATGAAACCTACTGTTTAATTCATTTACTGGAATTGGCTCTGAATAACTTCCATCAGAATTATAAGTAGACTGATAAATATCTAAATAAGGTTCGTTATTCCAACCGTATATTTTGTTGCTTTCATTTCTGGCACTTGCAAAATAAAGTTCATCTCCATATAGACTTGCCCCAAAATCAGATCTTTGAGAATTAACGGAAATCTTATCTACAACAAAAAGTTTTTCTTTATTCAATAACTCCGAAAGATAATTTGGATTTTTATTGAATTGTTTAGCTCTGCTATCGTCTGGCACTAAACCTGAAAATATTTTCATTTGAGTATCAGACTCCGTGTATTTCCCGTTAGATTTTAACATTTGAGCGTATCTATAATACATTTCTGCATCCTGTTTAGTTTGTACAGCTTTTGCATACCATTTCTCGGATTCTACGGTATTGCTCATATAATAATAACTATCACCAAGCTGTTTAGTTACATAAGCATCTGTATTTCCTTTTTCAACTAAGGCTAAATATCCTTCGACAGCTTCAACATAATCGTAGCTTTCAAATAATTTATCTGCATTCTTAGTCTCTTTATTTTGTGCGCAAAGTGAGAAACCTGCAAGCACAAAAAACAGTAATAGTGTATTTTTTTTCATTAATTATAAAAATTAAATTTTAGAAAAATCTAGGAGAACGTGAAACTTTTTTTGATTCAAATAAATCATATAACAATATGAATTCATGTGATGATGGAGAAGTTACTTTCAAATCTGAAATAATATGATCGTAAGCATACCCAATTCTTAATTCAGGTGTGACAGCAAAGTTGACCATCCCTCCAAAACTATCTTCCAATCTATAAGTTGCTCCAATCTCAAACTTTTCTTGATATAAAAAATTGGCAGAAACATCTAAAGACGGAGATACATTAAATGCAGATTTTAACATTAATGAAGGTTTGAATTTCAATTCATAATTAACATCAAAAACATAACCTGCTGTTAAAAAATAGTGAGATACATCTGAACCGTATTCACGTCCGTTATAATCTAAATGCGCCGATTTAATCATATTTGGAATCGAAAATGACACGTAATATTTGTCTGTGTAATAAAACAACCCTGATCCTAAATTAAATGATGTGTCATTTATGTCTTCTCCAAAAACACCTTCATTAGGATCTGGCAAACTCGATTGAATATCCCTAAGTCCTACTTTGTGAAAAGAAACTCCAGCTTTTAAACCAAAAGCCAATCTTTGCGTGTCACTTAATTTTAAAGTATAAGAGAAGTCTCCAAATACATTTTGCTCTGTTACCGGTCCAATCTTATCTGATATAAATGATAGACCAATACCAACATTCTTGCCTGCAGGAGTATGACCTGCAAAAGTAAATGAAGCAGGTGAATCTTCAATATTTACCCATTGTTTTCTATATAAAAGACCAAAAGAAATACTCTCATTAGAACCTGCATAGGCTGGATTAATAACATTCATATTATACATGTACTGAGTATAATGTGGGTCTTGTTGCGCTTTTACATCAATATAAGCAATAAGAATTAAAAGAGACATCAATATTTTTTTGTTCATATCTATTTATTTTTCGGTTTATTGGTCTATTCAAAATTTACAGACAAATAAATATATTAATTACTGTTTTTCTCTGATTAAATAAATCCAACCTGTTTTTGGTTCTCCATTATTGAATTCTATCACATAATAATAGGTAGCACTTGGAAGATCTTCTCCTTTGTTTGACTGACCTTTCCATTGGTCTGTGTAATCCGAGTGACTGTAAACTTTTATACCATATCTATTAAATATTTCCAGTTTTTTAACATCCATCAATCTTAAATCAAAGAAGTCATTTGAACCATTCCCATCAGGAGAAATACCTTTTTGGATATTACAATAAGCAGACTCTATAAGTACATTACTTGATGTTTCACAACCTGTATTTGTAGAAGTTACAGTAAGGGTATATGTTACAGGAAATGCTACTTGTCCGCTTGGAGTTGAGGCTATAACATCAGTTAGATTTAACACATTTGAATTAGTTCCTATAGGAGCTCCGGAATTATCTTTCCATTGATAAGAAACATTATTTGGATCATATGAGCCTGATAATGGATTTGCTGTTATAACATATTCTTTATTTTCGCAATCACCTATTGTTTCAAATTGAATTTGTGGAGGAATCGCGTTTATAGTTATTTCAGCACCTAGAGTTATACATGCAATACTATTTGTAAATCGCACACTCATTGTATATTTCCCTGGCGCCAAATTATTAAACACATTGCTGTTTTGGTAGCCATTACCTAAACTGTACTGAACATTTGCCTGAATACTAATTGTAATGCTTCCTGATGGCACTAAACATGTTGGTTGCACAACTTGAACCAAAGTTGGAGTTGACGGTAATAAAGGAAGTGGATTAATAGTTACAGTTGTAAGACTTTGAACTGAACATGTATTATCAGCAATATTTCTAACATATAAAATATAATTACTTGGAGCTAATCCCGTGAACGTATTTGAAGCTTGATAGGTTGTTCCATTCAAACTATATTCAACTCCAGATTGAGCAGCTATTACAATAGTCCCAGATGTAACGGAACATGTTGGTTGAACAACGCTAGAAGCTGTTGGAACTAAGGGAGGAGTTGGAATAGCATTAATAGTTACTGGAGATGTTGATGTATTTAAACAGCTAATATCAGCTGTATTTCTCACATACAAGGTATAATTACCCGGAGCCAATCCTGCAAATGTATTTGAAGCCTGATACGTTAAACCATTTAAACTATACGCTACTCCAGGTTGTGTTGTTATTACAATACTTCCTGATTGCACAGCACATGTTGGCTGCACCGAGCTAACTGCTGTTGGTACTAGCACTATTTGTATAGGATTAATTGTCGTTGTTGATGCCGAAGAAGTGACACAAGTAGTATCAGAAAGATTTCTTACATACAAAGTATAAGTAGTTCCTGGAGCCAATCCTGTGAAGAGATTTGAAGCTTGATACGTTGTACCATTCAAACTATACTCTACTCCTGTTTGTACAGTTATACTAATGCTTCCTAATGGTAATCCACAAGTAGGCTGAGTAACACTCGTCGTTGTTGGAACTACTGGAGGAGTTGGAATTGCATTGATTGTTGTTACTGACCCAGAAGAAGTTATACAGGTAGTATCGGCTGTATTTCTAACATACAGAGTATAAGAACCCGGAGCCAATCCTGTAAACGTATTTGATGCCTGATACGTTGTACCATCTAAACTATACTGTACCCCAGTTTGTGTTGTTATCGAAATACTTCCCGAAGGTGTCGCACAAGTCGGTTGTAGAACACTTGCTGTTGTCGGAACTACCGGAGGAGTTGGAATTGCATTAATCGTTATTGCAGATCCAGATGGAGTTATACAAGAAGTATCGACTGTATTCCTAACATACAGAGTATAAGAACCCGGAGCCAATCCTGTGAACGTATTTGAAACCTGATAACTTGTTCCATTCAAACTATATTCTACGCCTGTCTGCGTAGTTATGGCAATACTTCCTGATGGTGATCCACAGGTAGGTTGAATAACACTTGCCGTTGTTGGAACAACTGGAGGAGTTGGAATTGTATTAATTGTTGTTGGTGATCCAGACGAAGTTACACAAGTAATGTCCGCAGTATTTCTAACATACAAGGTATAAGTACCCGGAGCTAATCCACTAAAACTATTAGAAGCCTGATAGTTCGTACCATCCAAACTATACTCTACTGCTGTTTGTGTTGTTATCACAATACTTCCTGATGGTGTTCCACAAGTAGGCTGAGTAACGCTTGCCGATGTTGGAACGACTGGAGGAGTTGGAATTGCATTAATTGTTGTTGATGATCCAGACGAAGTTATACAAGTAGTATCGGCTGTATTTCTAACATACAGAGTATAAGAACCCGGAGCTAATCCGCTGAAAGCATTTGATGCTTGGTAGCTTATACCATTCAAACTATATTCTACTCCTGTTTGTGAAGTTATAACGATAGTTCCAGATGGTATTCCACAAGTAGGCTGAACAACACTTGCTGTCGTTGGAACCACTGGAGGAGTTGGAATTGCATTAATCGTTATTGCAGATCCAGATGGAGTTATACAAGAAGTATCGGCTGTATTCCTAACATACAGAGTATAAGAACCCGGAGCCAATCCTGTGAAAGTATTTGAAACCTGATAACTTGTACCATTCAAACTATATTCTACGCCTGTCTGTGTAGTTATGGCAATACTTCCTGATGGTGATCCACAGGTAGGCTGAGTGACACTTGCCGTTGTTGGAACAACTGGAGGAGTTGGAATTGCATTAATTGTTGTTGGTGATCCAGACGAAGTTACACAAGTAATGTCCGCAGTATTTCTAACATACAAGGTATAAGTACCCGGAGCTAATCCACTAAAACTATTAGAAGCCTGATAGTTCGTACCATCCAAACTATACTCTACTGCTGTTTGTGTTGTTATCACAATACTTCCTGATGGTGTTCCACAAGTAGGCTGAGTAACGCTTGCCGATGTTGGAACGACTGGAGGAGTTGGAATTGCATTAATTGTTGTTGATGATCCAGACGAAGTTATACAAGTAGTATCGGCTGTATTTCTAACATACAGAGTATAAGAACCCGGAGCTAATCCGCTGAAAGCATTTGATGCTTGGTAGCTTATACCATTCAAACTATATTCTACGCCTGTTTGTGAAGTTATAACGATAGTTCCAGATAGTATTCCACAAGTAGGCTGAACAACACTTGCTGTCGTTGGAACCACTGGAGGAGTTGGAATTGCATTAATCGTTATTGCAGATCCAGATGGAGTTATACAAGAAGTATCGGCTGTATTCCTAACATACAGAGTATAAGAACCCGGAGCCAATCCTGTGAACGTATTTGAAACCTGATAACTTGTACCATTCAAACTATATTCTACGCCTGTTTGTGTTGTTATGGCAATACTTCCTGATGGTGTTACACACGTAGGTTGAACAACACTTGCCGTTGTTGGAACAACTGGAGGAGTTGGAATTGCATTAATTGTTGTTGGTGATCCAGACGAAGTTACACAAGTAATGTCCGCAGTATTTCTAACATACAAGTTATAAGTACCCGGAGCTAATCCACTAAAACTATTAGAAGCCTGATAGTTCGTACCATCCAAACTATACTCTACTCCTGTTTGTGTTGTTATCACAATACTTCCTGATGGTGTTCCACAGGTAGGCTGAACAACACTTGCTGTTGTTGGAACTACCGGAGCAGTTGGAATTGCATTAATTGTTGTTGATGACCCAGACGAAGTTACACAAGTTGTATCATCTATATTTCTAACATATAAAAGATAACTTCCCGGTGCTAATCCGCTGAAAGTATTTGAAGTCTGATAGGTTATACCATTTAAACTATACTCTACTCCAGTTTGTGTTGTTATCACTATACTTCCTAATGGTGTTCCACACGTAGGTTGAACAACACTTGCCGTTGTTGGTACTAATGGCGGAGTTGGAATTGAGTTTATTACAGATGGTGTCACTGATAAAAGCACACAAGTAGTATCTAATTTATTCCTAACATATAAGGTGTAATTTCCAGGTACTAATCCCGAAAAACTATTGGAATCTTGATAAAGGGTACCATTTATACTGTATTCAACACCAGGTTGTGTCGTAATTAAAATAGTTCCGGTTTGCAAAGCACAAGTTGGTTGTGTTATACTGGCAGACGTGGGAATAGAAACAAAATTCATTGTAATATTAGCCTCAGAATAACAAGGTGTTAATGCCGCTGAAGCTACAACAACAGGATTTGGATCTTTGGTATTATAATCTATAGCACCAATGCCATAATCTAAATTACTACTTCTTTCCGGACTCAAAAATGAATTAGTAACCAACTGGCTGCCATCTTCCTTGTTATTCATAGTCAATGCAAAAAACTTAATATCTCCTGTTGTATAACCAATAAGAGATTTTAAAACTTCTACTTCAAAACCAAGACTATAATCACTAATTCCACTATTGTTTTTATTAACACCCATTACAGCTGAAGGAAAACCTGTAACAGCACTTCCTAAATAGGTTTTAACAGAAGCGCCAGTTCTTAATTCAACAACATTTGCATAATAATTAGTTTCGGCCGCATCTGTAGAAATAACTAAACAATAATCGGCTTGAAAATAAGAATCAAATGTACTGGGATTATTGTTAAAAATATTAAAAGCTCTCACTAATGGATCACCATCTGCTTCATCTCCATAATTTGAAACATTAAACCCTCCTGATTTGGTATCAAGAAACAGCAAAATGCTTCTATTATTTAAAACTTTACCCGCAATCCCTAAAACAACTTTATCTTCTAAAGCGCTAATTTTCAGAGAATTTACATATCCTGATGAAGCATTCACAGATAATGGAGCAGAAAGAAAATTATCCTCTAAAGCTCCCGTTCCCCATGATGTTTCAGTAATAGATCCATCCATGGTAACTGCATATCTAGTTCTAACTTTAACAACTTGTCCATCGGTTAAAGTATTAGTTGTAAACATTCTATTTGTTGACATACCTTGCATTACGACACCATCTACAGAGAATTCAAACAAATCAGCTCCTCCAGATGCAGTAAAAGTAACTGGCGTCCCAAAACATAAAGGGCTTGTAGTGTTATTTGGTGGAGAAGCTGTCAAAGTAACTGCTGAAGGCGCTACATAAACAGAAGCGACAACCGGCACACGTGTACTAATATCACTTCCTGATCGACTGCGTACATAATACGTTCTGGTTGAACTAATACTCGGACTATAAACTGTCCCAGTATATATTGGAGTTACTGAAGTTTGAGAAGTAAACCATTCAATTGTTTCTGAACTATTAGTTCCAAATGCATAAACATTAACCTGAACTAAAGAAACACCATCACCACATGAACTACCAGCAGTAATTGAAGGCGGAGTTAAAACAGCTTTACTTTTTGAAACCCTTGATGATTTTTTATTTTTTTTTATTGTATCTGGAGAAATCAATTTTGAATAAACATCAAAATTCATATCATGTAATTTAACATGATTGCTTAAATTTTTTGAACTTAATGTATACCCAAATAATATATGAAATAATAAAAATAAAAGTAATTTTTTCTTCATAAACTGATTTTTGTAGTTAATATATAACAGTATAATATTTTTAATCCTTAAAAGTATTCTTTTATTTTCAATGAACAAACCAAACTTTAATAAAAATTTAACAATTTAAAAATAAAGAGATTAAATAGCTAGACTAGCCATTCTTATATAACTACTTTAACCACAACAAACCATATTAAACGCAAAAAATCCTCATCAAACATGAAGAGGATTTAATAGAATCTAAACCGAGTTCAGATTAAAGAAATGCGGCCCATCTATGCATTAGCCAAACACTGGTAGCACTGTAAAACAAAAAACCCCATTCCGATAGGAATAGGGTTTTTCAAAGAAAGGCGACGACATACTCTCCCACATAACTGCAGTACCATCTGCGCAGGCGGGCTTAACTACTCTGTTCGGGATGGGAAGAGGTGAGCCCCGCCGCAATAACCACCTT
>NZ_JBLVPL010000003.1:0-335205 GCF_048286755.1 Flavobacterium labens
CCAGTGTTTGGCTAATGCATAGATGGGCCGCATTTCTTTAATCTGAACTCGGTTTAGATTCTATTAAATCCTCTTCATGTTTGATGAGGATTTTTTGCGTTTAATATGGTTTGTTGTAGATTATTTAGTGCCTATTAATTTTTTTACTTTTTTATTCGTACTTGCATGGCATAATCATAAGGATCGAGTAGGGTAAATGATATTTTTTCAGGCTTCACAAATTTAAAATATTGATATATTTTTTCTTTTGTAAATCTTTGTGACCAAAATCTTTCTTTAGTAGCTGTAAAGCTATCTTTAGCATCAGTTATTATAGTCATTCCCATTTTCTTATACGAGAGTTCTTGTTTTTCTCGAGTATTCTCATTGTCAATATAGCATGCTCCAATTAAAATTTCGCCATTAGTAATCAGCCTTTCATAGGCAAAGTTAAAAATGGTTTCAAATTTTTCATTTTTTGATAAATTGATTTTTTCTGACAATAAATTATAATTTTCAAAAGGGAAGTTTTCAGGATAGAAATTGCCAGCAGTAAACCAAGTTGTAATAATTAAATCATACTGTTTTTGTAATTGATTTAATTTTACAGCATCTAAAAAATAAATGGTTACTTTATCTTCAATATTTAATTCTTTAGCTGTTTTACGTGATAAATTAACACATGTTTCTGCATTATCAGTACCGTCATAGAATTTAATCATATTCCACATTTCGGGAATTGCACTTAAATGTTTTACTATTCGAGCATTACCAATTCCTATGTCTAAGATGGCTATAGGAACTCCTTTTTTTAAGTATATTTCTGCAATTACTTTCTTAAGTTCTATTAATTCTGCCCATTGTGCCTGTATTAATTCTTCTGATAAATAATTTTCATCGAATGATTTTTGAGCAGTATTTGTGTTGTCATACATTTCCATAATTATTTTATTTAGAAACCCATTCAAAGTTAGTCTTTCATGTGCAATAGAAAGTAAAATAGATGCTTGTAAATTTTAATTAACTTTTGTGGTTGACTTTTAATAGGGTTGAGAATAGATTAATTAAGTATCATGAAGTATTTGTTCAGAGTTTGATTAAACTTTATGTTGTATTTTTGTTTTAAATATAAAAATATAATATGAAAAAAAATATTTTGTTTTTGGCATTTATTATGTCTTTAAACTCACAAGCTCAGCAACGCCCCAAATTAGTGGTGGGTATAGTGGTAGACCAAATGAAAATGGAGTATCTGTATCGTTTTTCAGATGATTTTTCTGCGAATGGTTTTAAAAAATTAATGAATAATGGGTATACATTTCATAACATGCACTACAATTATGTGCCCACTTATACTGCGCCGGGTCATGCGAGTATTTATACTGGTACTACACCATCAACACATGGTATTGTTGGTAATGATTGGTTCAATAAGGCCATCGGAAAAGATATGTATTGTACTGATGATGCATCTGTTAAAACAGTAGGAGACGGTACAGAAAAAGAGGGAGCGATGTCTCCAAAAAATTTGTTAAGTACTACCATTACTGATGAGCTTCGTATGGCAACAAATTTTAAAGGTAAAGTAATTGGGATGAGTATCAAAGATCGTGGAGCAATTTTGCCTGCGGGTCATTTTGCTAATTGGGCATTTTGGTACAGCAAAACTGGAGCTTTTATCTCAAGTACTTTTTATGGTTCAACATTACCGAATTGGGTAACGCAATTCAACCAAGAAAAACGATATATGAATTATATTAATAAAGGTTGGGATTTATTGAAACCAATAGCCACTTATAATGAAAGTCTTCCTGACGATAATCCTTATGAAGGTAAATTAGATAAAGCTAACGCACCAGTTTTTCCTTATGATTTAAGTAAAATGTATAAAGAAAAAGGAGCAGATGTTTTGAGAACTACACCTTTTGGGAATGATATTTTGGCTGAATTAGCTATGAAAGCTATTGAAAAAGAAGATTTAGGGAAAGATGAAATCACAGACTTTCTAACTGTTAGTTTTTCTTCTACTGATTATGTTGGGCACACTTTTGGTCCACGTTCTATGGAGTTACAGGATACTTATTTGCGTTTAGATCAAACGATAGCTCAGTTTTTAAACTATTTAGATAAAACTGTTGGAAAGGATAATTATTTACTTTTTTTGACTGCTGATCATGCTGGAGCTGAGAATCCTAATTATTTAAAAGATAACAAATACAGTGTAAAAAACATTCCTTCAAAAGACATTGTAGATGCATTAAAAAAACATTCAAATGAAACCTTTGGTTCAGATTTAATATTGGATTATTCTAACTTCAATCTTTTTTTTAATAGAGAAATTATTAAGCAAAAAGGTTTAGAATTGACGAAAGTGAAACAAAGTTTCAAAGATTTTTTGATGACGCAAGAACAAGTTAAAAGAGTGTATACTGAAGAAGAAATTTTAGCTTCGTCAGGAGATGATTATTTTTTGAGTTTTATTTCTAAGGGTTATGATCCTAAACAAAATGGCGATATTGTTATACTTGATAAAACTGGTTATATGCAATATCAAGCTACAGGAACTACACATGGTTCACCTAATAGTTATGATACACATGTACCTTTACTTTTTTATGGATGGCAAGTTCCAAAAGGAGAATTGCATACTAAAAAGTACATAACTCAAATTGCACCTACACTTTCACAAATGTTGAAGATTCCATTTCCTAATGGAACTGAATCTGAAGTTTTAGACACGCTACTTGAAAAGAAATAATAGTGTTAATTTTTATTAAAAAATCCCATTTGCATTAGCGAATGGGATTTTTTTATTTTATGCTGATGTTACTGCAATTGGTAACGGAATTTGATTTTTAAGTATATCTTCAAAGGTTTCATGTGCTCTGATTAAATGCCCTTCACCGTTCATCCATAATACTTCAGCTGGCTTGTATCTGGAGTTGTAGTTTGAAGCCATAGAGAAACAATAAGCTCCTGCATTTCTAAAAGATAAAATATCGCCTTCTTTTATTTCTGCAATTTTTCTGTTATTTGCAAAAGTATCTGTCTCACAAATATATCCTACAACGGAGTAAAAGCGCTCTTTCCCTTTTGGATGAGATATATTTTCGATATGATGTTGTGAACCATAAAACATTGGTCTAATCAAATGATTAAAACCACTGTCTATTCCTGCGAAAACTGTTGAAGTAGTTTGTTTAACGACATTTACTTTAGCTAAAAAGAAACCTGCTTCACTTACTAAAAATTTCCCTGGTTCAAATATCAATGTTAATTCTTTTCCATATTCGGTACAAAAGGCATTGAATCTCTTAGATAATTTTTTACCTAATTCTTCAATGTCAGTTTCAATATCGTCTTTTTTATAAGGTACTTTAAATCCACTTCCGAAATCTAAGAATTCTAAATTCTTGAAATTTTTAGCTACATCAAATAGTATTTCTGCTGCATATAAAAATACTTCAATATCTAAAATATCAGAACCTGTGTGCATATGGATACCTACAATGTTCATTTTTGTATTTTCGACAATACGAACTAAATGAGGTAATTGGTGTACCGAAATTCCAAATTTACTATCGATATGACCAACAGATATATTAGCATTTCCACCAGCCATTACGTGCGGATTTATTCGGATACATACAGGAACATTTGGGTATTTTGTACCAAATTGCTCTAATATCGATAAGTTGTCAATATTTATTTGAACTCCCATGGTAGCAACTTCTTCAATTTCTTCAAGAGAAACACCATTTGGAGTATAAAATATTTTTTCTGGGTCATAACCAGCATGAAGCCCCAATAATACTTCTTGAATGGAAACAGTATCTAATCCTGAGCCCATTTCTTTCAATAACTGAAGTATAGCCACATTCGACAAAGCCTTCATTGCATAATTGATACGCAACTTTTCTACCTTTGAAAAAGCTTTAGTTAATCTATTGTATTGAGATTGTATTTTTTCGGCATCATAAACGTATAATGGACTGCCAAATTGTTCTGCTAATTGTACTAAGTCTTTCGATTGCATGATTATTAATTTTGAGCAAATTTATTACTCTTTATTTAGTCCCACAAGCTAATAAACGATTTCTAACAAATTCTAACAAAAAGTTATAAATTAAACATTTGTTTGGGATTTTAGAAAAAAAATAACCCTTGACAAATTTTTTCTATCAAGGGTTATAAAATGTTATCTAGAACTACAAATTGGGTAAATCCCCATTTCCTTTGGTTGGTAAATTGGTATAACCCATTAAGTATTTATCGACTTCTCGGGCAGCTTCACGACCTTCAGATATTGCCCAAACAATTAATGATTGTCCTCTTCGCATGTCGCCCGCAGTAAATATATGAGGAACATTTGTTTGATAATTGGTTGCTTTATAATTACTTCTCATATCAATTTCTAATCCTAATTGATCACTTAGTGTTTTCTCCGGACCTGTAAATCCAAGTGCCAATAAAGCTAAATCACAAGGCCATATTTTTTCTGAACCTTCTTTTTCTATCAATTCAGGTCTTTGTCCAGGTGTCATTTTCCAAGCCACTTCAACAGTTTTTAAACCTACAAGTTGGCCGCTTTCATTAGAAATGAATTCTTTGGTGTTGATTAACCAGTTTCTATTACAACCTTCTTCATGTGAAGAGGAAGTTTTTAATTGCAATGGCCAAAATGGCCAAGGCGTAGTTTCACTTCTTCCAACTGGAGGTTTTGGTAAAATTTCAAAATTAGTAACCGATTTGGCTCCATGTCTGTTTGAAGTTCCCACACAATCAGAACCAGTATCTCCACCACCAATAACGATCAC
Organism: Flavobacterium labens; assembly: GCF_048286755.1. Classification (NCBI taxonomy): domain Bacteria; kingdom Pseudomonadati; phylum Bacteroidota; class Flavobacteriia; order Flavobacteriales; family Flavobacteriaceae; genus Flavobacterium; species Flavobacterium labens. The sequence continues at coordinate 4,797 of NZ_JBLVPL010000003.1, forward strand.
ATCTTTACCAGTGGCCATTATTTGGTCAGGAACAACCTCACCATATAAAGATTTCGTTTGTTGTGTCAAGAAAGTCATTGCCTGAACAACTCCTTTACTCTCTATTCCTTTAGTAGGTAAACTTCTTCTTTCGGTTGCGCCACCACATAATACGATAGAATCAAAAGCGTTCAATTCTTCAACACTATAGTTTACGCCAACATTTACATCCGTTTTAAAAGTAATTCCTTCAGCTTTTAAAACAGCAACACGTCTGTCGATAATCCCTTTTTCTAATTTGAAATTTGGAATTCCGTAGCGTAATAATCCACCAATGGCATTGTCTCTTTCAAAAACAGTAACGGTATGTCCAGCGCGATTTAATTGTTGTGCAGCCGCTAAACCAGCAGGACCAGAACCTATTACAGCCACTGTTTTTCCTGTTCTAACTTCTGGTGGTTGTGGTTTGATCCAACCTTCAGCAAAACCTCTTTCTATAATATTTTTTTCAATATTTTCGATTGCTACTGGCTCGCTAATAATTCCTAATACACATGATTTCTCACAAGGAGCTGGGCATAAACGGCCTGTAAATTCTGGAAAGTTATTGGTTGATTGTAATATTTTCAAGGCACTTTCCCATTCTTCCTGATGTACCATATCATTAAAATCTGGAATCAAATTTCCTAATGGGCATGCGCTGTGGCAAAATGGAATCCCACAATCCATACATCTGGATCCTTGTTCTTTGATTTTATCTTTGGTTAGCGGAATTGTAAATTCATTATAATTCGATACTCTATCTGGAACAGCAACATTACTTTCGTCGGTTCTAGTATATTCTTTAAATCCTCCTATCTTTCCCATGACTATAGTGCTATTAGTTCTTCAATTTTTTTTTCTTCTGCTAATCTCTGCAATGCTTTTTTGTAATCAGTAGGCATTACTTTGATAAAATGGTTGCGTTGGTTTTCCCAATCTTCTAAAATCCTTTTTGCCAAAGGACTATTGGTATACATGGAATGATTTTTTATCAAACGTCTCAGTTTAGAAAAATCATCATCTTCCAATGCTTCAAAAGCTACCATTTCCATATTACATAATGTAGCGTCGAATTTTTTATTTGGATCAAAAACATAAGCAATACCACCGCTCATACCAGCAGCGAAATTCCTTCCTGTTTTACCTAAAACTACGACGGTACCTCCAGTCATATATTCGCATCCATGATCTCCAATTCCTTCTACAACTGCTGTTGCTCCAGAATTTCTCACACAAAAACGTTCTCCGGCCATACCATTTATATACGCTTCACCAGTGATTGCTCCATAAAGAGCAACGTTACCAATAATGATATTTTCTTCTGGTTTGAAAGTGGCAGTAGGAGGGACTTTTATAATTAATTTACCTCCGGAAAGTCCTTTTCCTAAATAATCATTACAGTTTCCATGAATTTTAAAGGATAGGCCATTTGTTGCAAAAGCACCAAAACTTTGTCCTGCAGAACCTGTAAAATCGACTAATATAGTATCTTCGGGTAAACCTTGAGCACCATATATTTTTGAAATTTCATTACTCAATATAGCTCCAACGGAACGGTCTGTATTTTTGATGTCAAAAGTAACTCTTGTTTTTTCTTTTCTATAAATAGAAGGAATAGCCGCTTTTATAATTTCAAAATCAAGTACATGTTCTAAAGCATGGTCTTGTGTAGTTGTATTATGGTTTGGAACTTCTTTAGCTTTTTCTGGTTTATATAAAATGGTAGACAAATCTAATCCACTTGCTTTATAATGCTTGATGGCTTTATTGACATTCAATTTTTGAGATTGTCCCACCATTTCTTTTAATGTTCTAAATCCAAGTTGTGCCATGATTTCTCTTAACTCCTCAGCAATAAAATACATGAAGTTGATGATGTGTTCCGGCGTTCCTTTGAAATTTTTTCTCAATTCAGGATCTTGCGTTGCAATACCTACTGGACACGTATTCAAGTGACACGCTCTCATCATAATACAACCAGATGCTACTAACGGCGCTGTTGCAAAACCGAATTCTTCAGCACCAAGTAAAGCAGCAATGGCTACGTCACGTCCGGTTTTCAATTGTCCGTCACATTCTAAAACTACGCGACTTCTTAAATCATTTAAGATTAAGGTTTGTTGCGCTTCAGCTAATCCAAGTTCCCAAGGAATACCGGTATGTTGTAGTGAAGTTAACGGTGCAGCTCCAGTTCCTCCATCGTATCCTGAAATCAAAATCACATCAGCTTTTGCTTTAGCAACACCGGCAGCGATTGTTCCAACACCTACTTCAGAAACTAATTTTACATTAATTCGAGCTTCACGATTGGCATTTTTTAAATCAAAAATTAACTGTGATAAATCTTCAATAGAATAAATATCGTGGTGTGGCGGAGGGGAAATTAATCCAACATAAGGCGTTGAGTTTCTCACTGCAGCAATCCAAGGCACTACTTTTTCACCGGGTAATTGACCACCTTCTCCAGGTTTTGCACCTTGAGCCATTTTTATTTGTATCTCTTTGGCGTTTGTCAAATAGTTTATAGAAACCCCAAATCTTCCTGAAGCAACTTGCTTGATAGCACTATTTCTAGAATCTCCATTTAAGTCTTTTTGGAAACGTTTTGAATCTTCTCCACCTTCTCCGGAATTACTTTTTCCTCCAATTCTATTCATGGCAATCGCTAGATTTTCATGAGCTTCTTGGCTGATAGATCCATAAGACATGGCACCAGTTTTGAATTTTATTACAATCTCTGTCCAAGGTTCTACTTCGTCAATTGAAATAGGATCTAAGTTATTGAATTCAAATAATCCTCTAATAGTCATCAAGTTCTCACTTTGATCATTGACCATTTTAGAGTATTCTTTATAACTCTCAGGGCTGTTTAGACGTACTGCTTGTTGTAATTTAGAAATCGTCGTTGGATTAAACATGTGTTTTTCTCCCGATCTTCTCCATCTGTAAATACCCCCAATTTCTAAAGGCAATAAATTGCTGACTTTTGAATTTGGAAATGCTTTCTGGTATCTTTTCTTGATCTCTTTTTCGACTTCCATCAGACCAATTCCTTCAATTCTGGAAGGAGTGTATGGAAAATATTTAGAAGTGAATGTTTTATTTAATCCTAAAATTTCAAAAATCTGTGCCGCTCTGTACGAATGTAAAGTAGAGATACCAATTTTATTCATGATTTTCAGAATACCTTTTGCGATAGCTTTATTATAATTTTTAATTGCATAATCAGCTTTTATACCAGTGATAAAACCTTGGTTAACTTGGTTATGAATTATTTCATTCACCATGTAAGGGTTAATTGCACTGGCTCCGTAACCAAATAATAGGGCAAAATGATGTGGTTCTCGAGGTTCTGCGGATTCTATTATAATTCCAAATTTAGAACGAACTTTTAGAATATTAAGTGAATGATGAATGTAAGAACAGGCCAATAACATTGGTATTGGAGCCATTTTTTCACTTACTCCTCTGTCCGAAAGAATCACTATGTTACAACCTTCTGAAACTGCTTTGAAAGTCGCTTGAACTGCTTTTTCTAATGCACGTTCTAATCCATTAACTCCTTTTTTGATATCGTATAATGTAGAAATAGTGACTGATTTGAAATCAGCATGATCAATATTTCTTATTTTATCTAAATCCTCGTTTGAAATTACTGGATTTTGAATTTTTAGTTTTTTGCAATGCTTAGGCTCAATATCAAAAATATTAAAATCACCACCAATCGCTAAACTGATATCAGTAATGATTTCCTCACGAATACCATCCAATGGTGGATTAGTAACCTGAGCAAATAATTGCTTGAAATAGTTGTATAAAAGCTGTGGCTGATCTGATAAAACGGCAAGCGGCGTATCGTTACCCATAGAACTTAATGCTTCTGCACCTTCAGCTCCCATTGGGTTAATGATTGTTTTTAAATCCTCTATCGTGTATCCAAACAAACGTTGTCTCGTTTCGAAATCAATATTTTCTGTAGGGATTGGATTGTCAGTATATGGTATTTGAGCCAATTGTACTAAATTTTCATCCAACCATTGTTTGTAAGGACGTTTGGTGACAATCGCATTTTTGATCTCATCATCTTCAATGATACGTCCTTCGTTCATGTCAACCAAAAACATTTTTCCTGGTTCTAAGCGACCGTGTTGAATCACATCTTCTGGTTTGATGTCAAGAACACCAATCTCTGATGACATAATTACGAAGCCACTTTTAGTCAATGTATAACGAGATGGACGTAAACCATTTCTATCCAATAAAGCGCCAATAACGTTACCATCTGTAAAAGGAATAGAAGCTGGTCCATCCCAAGGTTCCATAATACAAGCATTGTATTCGTAAAAGGCTTTTTTATCGGCTGACATCGTTTGGTGTTTTTCCCAAGCTTCAGGAACAACCATCATCATTGCTTCTGGTAAAGAACGACCTGTCATCAATAACAGTTCAATTACCATATCCATTGAAGCAGAATCTGATTTTCCTTCTAAAATAATTGGGAATAATTTTTTGATATCATCACCAAAAACATCACTTTTCATCAATTCTTCACGAGCACGCATACGGCTAATATTACCACGAAGTGTATTGATTTCACCGTTGTGACACATATAACGGAAAGGTTGTGCTAATTCCCAAGATGGAAATGTATTGGTAGAAAAACGTTGGTGAACCAAAGCTAATCGGGTTACCAAGTCATCGTCTAACAAATCAGTATAGTATCTGCTAATGTCTTCTGGCATCAACAAACCTTTGTATATAATAGTTGTAGTGGAGAAACTCGAAAAATAGAACCTGTGACTTTCTGAAATTCGTGAATTTCTGATAGTGTGTTCTGCAATTTTTCTTGCCGCAAACATTTTGGCGTTAAATTGCTGTTCTGTAAGGTCTAATCCATTTTTACCAACAAATACTTGTTTTACGGTAGGTTCCTTTTCAGCAGCGATTTGCCCCAAATTAGGAACATCTACAGGAACATCTCTCCATCCTAGAATTTCTAAATTTTGATCGCGTACTGATGCTTCAAAAGTTGTTTTACAAAAAGCTACTTGGTTAGGGCTTTTTGGCATAAAAACCATCCCTACAGCATATTGTCTAGCTTCTGGAATTTCAAAATCACATACTTTTTTAAAAAAATCATGAGGGATATCAAATAATATTCCAGCTCCATCTCCAGTTCTGCCATCTGAACTCACAGCACCACGGTGTTCTAATTTGATTAGTATATCCAGTGCTTTGTGTATAATATCATTTGATTTAATTCCATTCAAATTACAAATGAATCCTGCTCCGCAATTGTCGTGTTCAAATTCGGGCAAATAAAGGCCTTGTTCTTTAACTTTCATGCTTAATATTTTTTTTACAAAATTAAAGATTTAGTAACATATAATGGGCTTAAAAGTTAAAAACGCCTTGTTTTTACAGTTCTAATAGAAAAAGGTTAAATAAATCACAATAATAAGATTTAAGTACATCTGATTTGATTTTTCGACAAAAACAAAATGAAATTTGAGCCGAAAAGCCGTGAATTTTGAGAGAAATATTTTACTGATGGTTTTTGTTGAATATTTATAACAAATTAGTAATTAATTTTTATATTTTTAATATTTTCATCCCAGTTATTGGCGGGTTTAAAATATCTAAATTTAGACACCATTTAAATTAAAAAAAAAATAACAGTTAAGTTTAATTTTGCTATTTTTGTGCCACTTTTATTCTGAAATAAATTCAGAATCCAGACAAATTCTATATTATGAACATACACGAATATCAAGGAAAAGAGATTTTAGCTAGCTACGGAGTTCGCATTCAACGCGGAATTGTTGCTAATAGCCCAGTAGAAGCGGTTGCAGCTGCAAAACAATTAACTACCGAAACTGGTACAAGTTGGTATGTTGTAAAAGCCCAGGTTCATGCAGGTGGACGTGGAAAAGGTGGTGGAGTTAAACTTGCCAAAAATTTACAACAAGTAGAAGAGATTTCAGAGCAAATCATCGGAATGCAATTGATTACACCTCAAACTTCTGCCGAAGGTAAAAAAGTACACAAAGTTTTAATTGCTGAAGATGTTTATTATCCTGGTGAAAGTGAAACTTCTGAGTTTTATGTTTCTGTTTTATTGAATAGAGCTACAGGTCGTAACATGATTATGTATTCTACTGAAGGTGGAATGGATATTGAAGAAGTTGCAGAACACACTCCACATTTAATTTTTACTGAAGAAGTTGATCCTTCTGTTGGATTACAAGGTTTTCAAGCAAGAAGAATTGCTTTTAACTTAGGTCTTTCTGGAAATGCTTTCAAAGAAATGGTGAAATTCATCGATTCTTTATACAATGCTTATATTGGATCTGATGCTTCGATGTTTGAAATCAACCCGGTTTTAAAAACATCTGACAATAAAATTATGGCTGTAGATGCTAAAGTAAATATCGATGATAATGCTTTGTACAGACAAAAGAAATATGCTGACATGCGTGACGTTCGTGAGGAAAATCCAATCGAAGTTGAAGCAAAAGAAGTAGGTTTAAACTATGTAGATCTTGACGGTACTGTAGGATGTATGGTGAATGGAGCTGGTTTAGCGATGGCAACCATGGATTTAATCAAGTATGCTGGTTTTGAGCCTGCTAACTTCCTTGACGTAGGTGGAACTGCTGATGCAAAACGTGTTGAAACGGCTTTCCGTATTATCTTAAAAGATCAAAACGTAAAAGCAATTTTGATTAATATTTTTGGTGGAATCGTTCGTTGTGACCGTGTGGCGCAAGGAGTTGTTGACGCTTATAAAAATATGGGTGATGCAATTAAAGTACCAATCATTGTTCGTTTACAAGGTACAAATGCAGCTATTGCAAAAGAATTAATTGATAATTCAGGAATGCCAATTTTATCAGCTGTTGAATTCCAAGAGGCAGCAGATCAAGTAAAAGCAGCACTTTCTTAATTAGAAAAATTGTTATATATTGAAAATCCTGTTTGCTGTGGCAAACAGGATTTTTTTTTGGAAAAAATAAATTTTGTCATTGAACAAATCACAATAATAATTGAAATTGCAAAGTTTTCTGACTCACAACAATTATCTTTGTTTTTAACTTTTTTAGTTATTATGAAACTCCAGATACAAAATAATTTCACTACCGAATTGCCTGCTGATCCCAATCAAATCAATGTTCCAAGACAGGTTCAGCAATCGGCATATTCGTTTGTTTTGCCCAAAAAGCCATCTAATCCATCACTAATTCATGCTTCAATTGAAGTAGCTAATGCTATTGGTCTTTCTGAAGAAGATATACTTTCAACTGATTTTTTAAATACTTTTTCAGGGAATGCCGTTTATCCGGAGACAAAACCTTTTGCCCTGTGTTATGCTGGTCATCAATTTGGGAATTGGGCGGGGCAATTAGGAGATGGTCGCGCCATCAATCTTACTGAAGTAGTTCATGAAAATAAGACATACACTTTACAGCTAAAAGGAGCAGGGCCAACACCATATTCTAGAACTGCAGATGGTTTTGCCGTATTGCGTTCTTCCATTCGAGAGCATTTATGTGCCGAAGCGATGCATTATTTGGGAGTTCCTACGACACGTTCGCTTTCACTAATGCTTTCTGGCGATCAAGTGTTGCGTGATGTTTTTTATAATGGAAATCCTGCGTACGAAAAAGGTGCTATTGTTTGTAGAGTGGCTCCTTCCTTTATCCGTTTTGGAAGCTTCGAAATGTTTGCTTCCCGAGAAGATCATGTTAATCTCAAATTATTAACGGATTTTACGATCAAACATCATTTTACTCATATTAAAAAAGAAGGTGCCGAAAAATATCTGGCCTTTTTTCAAGAAGTTACTCAAACTACTCTCAAAATGATTGTGCATTGGCAACGTGTTGGTTTTGTTCATGGCGTTATGAATACCGATAATATGTCCATTCACGGTATCACTATTGATTACGGACCTTATGGTTGGCTGGAAGATTATAATTCCGGCTGGACGCCAAATACAACCGATAACCAACATAAAAGATACCGTTTTGGCAATCAACCTGAAATTGCGCTTTGGAATTTATATCAATTAGCCAATGCTTTGTATCCTTTGATTCAAGAGGCTAAACCGCTGGAAACTATTTTAGATGCTTTTAGTACGGATTACGAAAAGGAGTATTTAAATATGATGCAAAATAAACTTGGTTTCCAAATCAAAAAAGAAGAAGACGCAGTTTTAATTCAGAGCTTGACTCAATTACTGGAACGAGTAGAAACAGATATGACGATTTTCTTCAGAAATTTGGGTAATGTAACCAAAACTGATGCTGCAATAAACGCTTTCAGTATCATAAAAGATGCTTTTTATAATGAAAAGGATTTAGATGAAACTATTTTGAAAGATTGGCACAATTGGTTGGAGAAGTATTGCATTCGAATCAATGAAGAAACACTCTCAGATACAGAAAGAAAAGGGCAAATGAATTTAGTTAATCCAAAATACGTATTGCGAAATTACATGGCACAATTGTGTATTGACGATGCGGACAAAGGAGATTATTCGTTGCTAAACGAACTATTTGAGATGCTTAAAAATCCGTATGACGAGCAACCAAATTTTCAAAAATGGTTTGCCAAAAGACCCGATTGGGCCAGAGATAAAGTTGGATGTTCTATGTTAAGCTGTAGCTCTTAAAGTTGGGTTTAACCATTAAAAAAGGAAATCTATTTGACTCCTATTGCTTCATGACCTCTTAATAAAATCTTATTTTTATTTTCTAAATTTTCTTTCGTTTTACCCAAGATGTTGATAATGTCAAATTTGGCATTACCCTCTCTTAAGTTATAAAATTCTTCTGAATTAGTAATTTCAACTTTTAAAATATAGTTTCGGTCTAATTTGAAAGTGGCAATATTGTCTTTTATAAATGTTCCATTTACCATATAAATGACATCGTTACTTTTGATTTTGGTAAATTCAGATTTAATTTGTTCCAAACTTATAAAATCATATTTCTTAGGGTTTTTGGAAGTAATGTTAATTTGACCACGAAACAAAACACCATTTATTGTGGTGTCCTTTTTGACAACATTTATTGATTCAATTTCATTTGGGTCGATGTATTCAATTGTATTACTGGGAACTAAGTTTAAATCAATAAACACTGCTGGTTCTTCACTTTTATTGTTTTGTCCGAAAAATAAAGTTGTGAAAAATAATATTGAGAAGGTTAGGAGATATTTCATATTTGAAGGTATAAATTCATTTAGATGAACTAAATATACAAAAAAAAATCCTGAACTCTCATTCAGGATTTTGATATTGTATTAGTTTCCAATTTCTTGAATCACATCCGATTCGTATATTTTGAAACCTTTTTTATTTGTTTGTGCAATTTTCAAAAGTGCTTTAGCGACGGTTTTACCTTCGATAGGTTTATATTTTTTTAAATTTCCCTGGAATAAAAAGGAAAGTGTTTTCATGAAAAACGCACCCACTTTTTCTCCGAATCTAAATTCAGTTCGGTTTCCCAAAAGAAGTGAAGGTTGCAATACAGCAACGCTTTCGAAATTACAATCTTTAAGGAAATCTTGAATTTCTCCTTTTGTTTTCAAATAGAAATTTCCAGAATTTGCATCAGCGCTAAGAGAGGAAATAATCAAGTATTTCTGGACTTTATTTTGCAATGCAAAAGCTGCAAACTGCCGTGGATATTCAAAATCTACTTTTCTAAAATCTTTTTTACTTCCCGCTTTTTTGATTGTTGTACCAATCGTGCAAAAGAAATCATCGCCAACAACTAAATCTTTATAGGTTTCCGGCTTGTCAAAATCAATGATGTGTTGCGTCAATTTTGGATGCTTTATTCCTGTATCTCTTTTTACGAAAGTGATTACTTTAGCGTACTGTGAACTTTCCAAAAGTAAATTCAATAACTCTGAGCCTATTAAACCGGTGCTGCCAATAATTAATGCTGTTTTCACAGTTATGATTTTTTATTTTTGCCGAAATTAAATTTCACTTTCTCCACAACTTGAACTTTTGGAGTTCCTTTTGAGAATTGTTTTTTGAACGGTTTCTTAGCAGCAGGTTTCGATTTTGATGGACTTTCATCGCCTCTTGATCTTTCTTCGTCTCTTGGTTTTGCTTTGAATTCTGCTCTTTCCGAAGCTCCTTCTTTTACAGGAATTTGAGCTTTGTGTTTCGCTAAAACATCATTTGGATTTTTTGGATTTTCTTTTGTTCCACGCAAGTGAATTACCAATGCATTTAGGAAGTTACGCAACACTTGGTCACCACATTCCATGTAATTTTCATGTTTTTCATCACGGAAAAAAGCACCCAATTCTGATTTAGTGATTCTAAAATCTACTAATTCTAATATTTCAACTATTTGATCGTCACGTAACATTAAGGCTACACGAAGTTTTTTAAAGATATCGTTATTTGTCATCATATTCTAATTTTTTACAAATGTACGGTTTAAAAGCAATTGGACCACAATTTTAGATTCAGAATTGGTTTTGGTTCAGAAAGTGAATTATGGTATCCAAATCTTTTTTTTTATGATTGGCAGTAATTACAATTCTGTTTAAATCTTTGGTGTCCGTTGGATATTTAAAATTGGTTACAATAATTTTATTCGCCGTGAAAATTTCATTTATTCCTTCGATTTCCGGATAAATGAGCGGATATTCAGGATCAAAAAGGACTGCTCTATTTTTAATTAAATGAGTATTAATGTAGTTTAAATTATCTTTTAATTTTTTATGCTGTTGCAAATAGATTACTGTTGCATCAGCAATGGTTTGCACAAATGCGGCATTCATTCCGGCACTGGAAACAAAAGTATCGTGAGTTGCCATCTGAATAATAAATTCGGAATCGCTGGCAATTACGCCTCCCGTCAATCCGAAAGCTTTACCCAAAGACGCGATCATGATTTTTCTTTTAATATTCGGAAGATCAATATTCGAATAAATCCCGCAACCATTCCTTCCCAGAATCCCAAGCGAATGCGATTCGTCTACAACCACAGTAATTTCTTTATTCGAAGAAATCGAATTCAGAATAGAAAAATCCATTGGCTGTACATGAAATGATGGAACCGAGTCGGTTAGAATCGTAATTTTTTCATTTGTATTATCCAACAAACGAGGATTCAATTTTTCTCCGATAAAAACTGGTAAGCTATTTGGCACTTTGATGGCCGCGTGCGTATCCGGAAAGTGAAAAAATAAATCGGTTTCCGGTATCAGAATTTCAATAAGTAATTTTCCCGCTAGCATGCCCGAAGAAACCGTAAGTGCCGCATCCGCTTTTATGAAATCGGCTAAAAATCGTTCTCCATCTTCATATGCGCTTAGTTGGATATTGGCACTTCTGGAACTTCCATAAGCTGTTCCCCAACGCAAAATATTTTTGATAAGCAGTTTTTGAAATTCTGGATGCGTTGGCAAACCTAAATAAGCCGTTCCACCAAAATAAAGATATTCTTCATTCTCGATTTCAATTGTTCGATCCGGAAATTGGTTGACTTTCATTTAAAATCAAATTAATGTTACACCCGTTCCGTTTAAGTCAGAATAGGTTATTTTTCCAAAATCGATTGTCACACCGGTCGCAATATCTTCTGCCAAAAGCAATGCGCCGTCCATATCTACATAATCCAGTTGTGGCAATAAATGTGCAATCGCAGAAATTCCTACAGTTGATTCGGTCATGCAACCCACCATCGTTTTTAAACCTAATTTCTTGGCTTCCTGAATCATTAGTCTTCCGGGCGTCAGTCCACCACATTTTACTAATTTGACATTTACACCATGAAAATGGTTATGACATTTGGCTACATCTTCTTCTATAATACAACTTTCGTCAGCGATAATCGGTAAAACAGAGTGTTTAAAAACTTCCTCGTGTCCTTCCCAATTGTCGGCTTTCATGGGTTGCTCCAAGAATTCTACACCTAATTTTTTCAATTCCACAGCATTATTTATGGTTTCTTCAATGCCCCAACCGCAATTGGCGTCAATTCTAAAAATGGCATTAGTATGTTTTCGAAGTTCTTTGACAATGGCAATATCTTCTTTGGTTCCCAATTTTTATTTTATAAATCGGCCAAGGCAGTTCCTTCATTTTTGCCACCATTTTTTCGATGGATGCAATTCCAATTGTGTAATCTGTCAATGGATTTTTGTCGGTGGCATAATTCCACAATTCATACAATTTCTTTCCTTTTTTGCGCGCATATAAATCATTGTATGCCATATCCAAAGCGCATAGCGCAAACATATCGTGTTTTAAATACGGATGGATTTTTGACCAGAAATCTTCAGGTGTTTCATTTGTAGTGGTTTCGATTATGGTGCGAATTTTTTCTAAATCCTGCATCATTACCGGAACGGTTGTTTTGTAATACGGATTGGAAGTTGCTTCGCCAAAACCGGAGAAACCGTCACTTTTTAATTCCACAATCAAAGAAGGTTGAAAGTCTATTGATTCTCTCGAAATCGTGAATGTATGTTTTAATTTGAGGTTGTATTCTCTTAATATTAGTTCCATTTGAATCTGATTTTGTACTTAAAATTAATAAGTTTCTTTAAACAGGAGATTTAATAACCAAGCCATAAAACGGCTTTTATAAAACCATCCCTCCATAATTTTTCATTATGTTGTCCGCCTTTTACAATTTTCTTTTCATTCAAATTAAGACAGTAACATCTATTTGAATTTAATAAATATTCCATTTTATTCAAATCCGAAACCATGTCATCACTTTCAGCATCGCCATATAGAAAATAGATTTTCGACTTTATCTTTTTGGATTTTTCTGTCAGAGTATAAATGTCTTTACTATACCAAAACGAAGGTGATAAAACACCCGCTTTTCCAAATATTTCTGGGTATTTTAAAACCGCATAATAAGAAGTCAGACCACCAAGGGAACTTCCCATGATAATAGTATTTTTCTTTTTGGTTTTTGTTCTATACGTTTTGTCAATGTGTGGTTTTAATGTTTTTACGATAAATTCTAAATAACTATCCGCTTTTCCACCACCATATTTCTCATTTTTAAAAGGTGTTAATTCATCAATACGTTTGTCATTTCCATGTTCGATTCCTACAACAATAACTTGTGCTTTTAGGCTGTCAAGTTTTTCATCCACATTCCATTCTCCTGAATAGGAAGTTTTAGCGTCGAACAAATTTTGCGCATCATGCATGTAAATTATGGAGAATTTCTTTTTTGAAGTTAAATAATTATCGGGTAAATACACCCAAATTTTCTTTTCCATTTGCAGTTGTGGCGCCTCAATCGTAAAGGTTGAAACTTGTTTTGACGCAGTACTTTGATTTGACTGTTTAGAGTCCTGAGCAGCAATTTTTGCTATTGTAAAAAAGAAGAGTAGGAGTAGGAACTTTAGTCGATTCATTATTAGTTTTTGTGTTTTGATTTAAAAACAATATTTTAGCTAAAAATAATAATTTGATGAATACATTCGAAGAAAAGAGGAGTTTACTTTTAGAGATGATTGCTTTTTCCACTGTTGATGGACATTTGCATAAGAGAGAATATGATTTTTTAGCAATTATTGCTAAGGAATTGAGTTTTGAAATAGATGTTTTTAAAGATTTATTTCATCAGGAATTACCACAATTACCTATTAAAAGTGAGTTTTTACGCATTCAACAATTTTATAGATTGGCTTTGTTGATGTATTGTGATGGGATTTTACATGAAAAAGAAATGACAACTATACAGCAAATTGCGATTGATATGGGACTTAATCCTATAGCCACAAAACGAATTCTTAAGTTGATGAATGAAGCACCAAATGCTATTATTGATGGCGAGATTTTATTGAATGTTTTTCAGGAACAACACAATTAAGACAATTGCCCTTGCAACGCTTTTATTTCATCACGTAATTTAGCGGCCTGCATAAAGTCTAATTCTTTAGCAGCTTTTTCCATATTTTTTCGTTTTTCTCGAATGCGTTTCTCAATATCGGGTTTTGATAAATATTCAGTAACTGGTTCTGCAGCAATTGAATTAGTATAGCCTAATTCATAATCTGCTAATGGATTTTTGGTAAAGGCACTTTCGATTTTTTTATTCAAGGCTTGTGGTACCAAATTATTGGCAGTATTGTAATTAATTTGTTTGGTTCTGCGATAATTGGTTTCATCAATGGTCTTTTGCATGCTTGCCGTAATTTTATCCGCATACATAATTGCTTTACCGTTAAGGTTTCTCGCTGCACGACCAATTGTTTGCGTAAGCGAACGATGGCTTCGTAAAAAACCTTCTTTATCTGCATCTAAAATGGCAACCAAAGAAACTTCGGGTAAATCCAAACCTTCACGAAGTAAATTGACACCAATCAATACATCAAAAATTCCTTTTCGTAAATCTTGCATGATTTCTATTCGTTCCAAAGTATCTACTTCAGAGTGAATATAGCGACATCGAATATTAACTTTGGTTAAATATTTAGCTAATTCTTCCGCCATTCTTTTGGTTAAAGTTGTCACCAAAACACGTTCGTCAATTTCTGCTCGAACTTGAATTTCTTCAATTAAATCATCAATTTGGTTTAAACTTGGTCGAATTTCAATGATTGGATCCAGTAATCCTGTTGGACGAATTACTTGCTCCACAACGACACCTTCTGTTTTTTGTAATTCATAATCGGCAGGTGTTGCCGAAACGTAAATCACTTGGTTTTGCATCGCTTCAAATTCTTCAAACTTCAAAGGACGATTGTCCATCGCTGCCGGAAGTCGGAAACCATATTCCACTAAATTTTCTTTTCGGCTTCGATCTCCACCATACATAGCGCTAACTTGCGAAAGTGTTACGTGACTTTCATCCACAACCATTAAGTAATCTTTCGGGAAATAATCGAGTAAGCAAAAAGGCCTAGTTCCGGGTAAACGACCGTCTAGGTAACGGGAATAATTTTCAATTCCAGAGCAGTAACCCAGTTCGCGAATCATTTCTAAATCAAAATTAGTACGTTCTTCCAATCGTTTTGCTTCGAGATGTTTTCCTATTTCCTTGAAATAATCAACTTGTTTTACTAAATCCTGTTGGATTTCCCAAATTGCACCCTGCAAAACATCTGGAGAAGTTACAAACATATTAGCAGGGTAAATCGTCAGTTTGTCAAATTTTTCAAGAACCTGAGAATTCTTGGTATCGAAACTTTCAATTTCCTCTATTTCATCACCAAAGAAATGAACTCGATAAGCTTCATCAGCATAACTTGGATAAACATCTACAGTATCACCTTTTATTCTGAAACTTCCGGGATTAAAATCAGCTTCGGTTCTTGAATATAAACTTTGCACTAGTTGATGCAATAATTTGGTCCGAGAAATAATTTGTCCTTTCTCAATTGGAATCAAGTTTTTCTGAAATTCTATCGGATTTCCAATACCGTACAAACAGGAAACTGATGCTACAACCAAAATATCTCTTCGTCCGGAAAGCAACGAAGCGGTTGTTGACATTCGCATTTTTTCCAGTTCTTCATTGATGGATAAATCCTTTTCAATGAAAACACCGGTTACGGGCATAAAAGCTTCGGGCTGGTAATAATCGTAATACGAAACGAAATATTCCACGGCATTATTCGGAAAAAACTGCTTGAATTCCGAGTATAATTGAGCCGCCAAAGTTTTGTTGTGAGCCAAAACTAATGTTGGTCTTTGTACTTCCTGTATTACATTGGCCACCGTGAATGTTTTTCCTGATCCGGTAACTCCTAATAAAGTTTGGAATTTATCACCATCTATAATCCCTTGGGCTAATTTTTCAATCGCTTGCGGTTGGTCGCCTTTTGGCTGGTAATCGGATACTACTTGAAAATTCATTGAATTAAGGGGCAAAGTTATAGAATTGTAAAGGTACAAAGTTTGAATTCTTTTTTTACCAAAGTTTTAGCCAAAAAAAAACCATCCTGCTTTAACAGGATGGTTTTTAATAAAAAAAATAATTCTTAGAAACTGAAGTTCAATCGGGCAAAAACAAAACGACCGTTTTGACCAAATTGAGATACGTTTCTTGAATATACAAATTGATTTGCATTTGATAAATCGATTGTTGCAGGAGCAGCTGTATAATCAATAGCTCCTGATACTAATCTAGGTCTGATTGCAGTTTGTGTACCAAGATTTGCATCTGGATAAATATCAAAAATATTATTAGCTCCAATAACAATTTTGGCAGCACTAGTAATTTTGAAACCAACAGATAAATCAGTAATGATTTTTGCTCCCCAAATTGGGTGCTCAATTTCTACTGCTTGACCGTTTACAATAACACCTTCAACTCTTCCATCTCCATTTACGTCAGCAGTATTTGGGTCTGTAACTTTACCAAAATAAACATTTCTCAAGAAGAAATCGAATTTTTTGTAGGTAATAGAATTGGTTAAATTAGCTTTAACTCTAGGAATTGCTTCTTGTAAGTACACTCTACTTGCTTCAGAATAGTATCTGTTTATCTGACCTGCAGCTTCTAATACTGGTGAAGCTTTAATTTCTCCTACTCGGTAAGTATTAGAAAAAGTTCCTGATAAATCAGTTTTTAAAGAAACGTTATTTCCAAAACTCGTTTTGTGACTAATCACAATATCAATTCCTTTTGATTCCGTGTCAATTGCGTTTGCAAAGAAAGTCGCTGCAGTTGCACCAGCTGTATCAAATAATCCATTCAAAATTGCATTTGGAGTTCCTGCCGCAGGAGTTCCGCCTGGTCTAGAAAACTGATCAGTAAGAACCACTCTGTCATCAATTTTTACAATATAAGCATCAGCAGTCAAGGTTAAATTGGCTTCTGGTATTTTAGCTGTAAAACCAACGCTGGCACTTTGAGATTCTTCTTGTTTCAATTTAGGAATTCCTAATAATTGTGCTGCTTGCGAATCATTACTGAAAGTTCCTACCTCAAATGGTACACCGCCTACGAATTGTGTAGCGGTTGAATTGAAATAGATTTGGTGCAATGATGGCGCTCTAAATCCAGTTGAAACAGCACCACGTAAATTGATGTTTTCTGTTAGTTTATAACGAGTCGCTAACTTGAAATTAGTTGTGTTTCCAAAATCAGAATAATTTTCAAAACGCAACGCTCCGTTTACTAACCATTTATCGGTAACGTCTAATTCTAAATCAGTATAAAGAGCCACACTATTACGGTCTTTATCAATTGCATTTGCTGGTCTGAAACCAGGAAATACTTGAGCTCCTCCTGGTCTTGCTGCTCCAAAAAAGTCAGTAACTCTTATATTTGTAGCTGTAGTTCCTGTTACAACTCCTCCATTAATATCATATTGATTGTAAGAATCAGGTTCACCCGCATTGATTGAGAAATTTTCATGACGGTACTCTGCACCAAAAGCCACGTTTAATCCTTTAAGAACATCAAATTTTCTGTTCATGTCAAAGTTTGTTGTGTTTTGGGCGAAAGCCAAACCACCGGCGTCAAATTCAGTAGGAGAATTTTCTCTTAAAGAAGCATTGACTGTGTTTTCAACTCCATAATTAAAAGCATTTCTTCCAAAAGTGTTGCTTAAATCAAAATTCCAGTTTTCGAATAACATACCTCTAAGTCCAGCAGCAACTGAGACGTCGTTGATTGTAGAATGTATTTCCGGTAAAAATCCGTTTGCATACAATCCTGTGTATGATCTGGCTTGATTAGGTCTTCTATAAAAACCAGCAGCTTCTCCTTCTCTGAAACTTGTTCCTCCAAAGGCATAGGCTTCTAATTTATCATTGATTGGATAAGCAGCATTTAAAAAGAATTGGGCACTTTGTAACGAAGATTGTCCCACTCTCATATTGAAATTTTTTCTTTCAAGACCTCTGTAAGCTAATTCACCTGCTGTAGCATCAAAATTTAATGCTGTTTGCATTTGAGAAATAGTAGTGGCACCAAGTATTGCAGTTTGCTGTGCACCTGTGAAATAAGATACACCTGGAGCATACTGTTTTATTGTAGTAAGGATTTGAGCTGTATTTGGAGTATTTGTTATGTTTCCAAACAATGCATTAATATTTGTTCCAGCTTCTGCAGCTCTTTGTTCAACGGCATTATAACCATTGAATAAAGTTCCAGTTACATCTTTTGCTCTGCTTGTAGCATCTCTAAGTTGGAAACTACCAGTAGCATTGATAAAACTTTTTTCTTTACCAAGATTTGTCCCGTAGTTTAAGTCTAATTGGTAGTTACCACCATCAAAACCGCCATCATGATCATTTGCTCCTTTAGAAAGATTTCCTCCTCCAAAAAGGTTTACTTCTAGTTTGTTTGTATTTTTCTTAACATTGATGTTGATTACACCAGCAATGGCATCAGATCCATATTGAGCAGAAGCTCCGTCTCTTAATACTTCAATTTTTTCGATGGCAAAAGCAGGAATAGCATTTAAATCTGTTCCTACAGATCCTCTACCTGGAGATCCGTTAATATTTACTAACGAAGAAGTATGTCTTCTTTTTCCATTTACTAAAACCAAAACTTGATCCGGTCCTAAACCTCTTAATTGTGCTGGGTCAATATGATCCGTTCCATCAGCAACCGTTTGAGTGTTTGATGTAAACGATGGCGCAACCATGTTTAAGATTTGATTTAAGTTTACTTGAGCTCCTTGTGAAGCAATCTCTTTCATAGAAATTACATCAATAGGTACAGCAGATTCTGTTACAGTTCTGGTTGGATTACGGGAACCTATCACCACAACATCTTGTAGTGTTTCTCCACTTCCAGTTAAAGTAACGTTTAATGTTGTTCCTGTAACAGTAACTGATTTCGTTTCAAGTCCCACATAAGAAAATTGTAAAACGTCTCCAATTTCAGCACTGATGGTATAACTTCCATCAATATCTGTTGTTGTACCTTTAGTAGTTCCTTTGACAAGAATAGTTACGCCTGGTAAAGATTCTCCTTTTTCATCAACTACTCGGCCTTTAATGATTTCGGCAATTGTATTTTGATTTAAAGTAGAGAAAATATCTCTATTCATTCCTGTGCTTGCAATACCTTCTTTTTGTAAAATAATTTGATTACTTACTTCGGTATAGTTCATTTTTAATGGTTTCAAAATGCGTGTCAATACACTTGACAATGCTTCGTTGTTAGCGTAAACACTCACTTTTTGATTCAATTGTGACATTCTCGAATTGTACGAAAATTTCACATGTGCCAACTTCTCAAGTTTTGTCAGCGCAGTATCTAAGTTCAAATCGGTCACGGTAATAGTTACCTTAGTGTCCAACTTTTTTTGACCTCTGATATTGTTCGCTATTGTTACACTTGAAAAGACAAGGGCTAAAACAAATTGAAATAAGGTTATTTTCATAATTCGAATTAGTAGTCGTTGTTTAAGGACGGTTTTTTTCATAGTTTTGGACGGTTTTTATTAATATTCGTTAGTAAGGGTATTGGTTGAACACTGCAATTGCTCTTTACAGAGAGCGAATTGATTTTATTTAAGGCGTCGAGAATGTTACAGCATTTTCGGCGCTTTTTTCATTATATATTTTTATTCATAGACAATTTACGATTAATTACATCCATCGGATATAATACTAATTTGGTTTCCATTCATTTCATAACTCGTATTGTTTCCAAGACTTTTGCAGATGATTTTAAGTTTTTCAGGCAAAGGCTGATCGCTTAAAGACGTAGTTAGATAACAATCTTTTAATTTAGTTTGAGGAAAATCAATTTTCACTAAATACGCCTGCTCGATAGTTTTGAAAATTTGTGCCACAGGTATATCTGTGAATTCAAATCCTAATTGCTCGATATTACTTGTAGAATTAATTAATGATTCATCTTGTGTTATATCGGTAATTTTATTAAAACTTAAATTTTTCCGAACGAATCGCAAGGCTTGATTCGGTAATAAAACAATCAGTTGGTCTTTTGGATTTGCAATTAATTCATTAGATCTTACTTTTACTTTTCCAGTTCGAACCACCACTTCCACATTTGGCTGATTAGCGTATGCTTTTATTTTAAAACTGGTTCCTACTACTTTAGTAACAATTTCATTCGCAAAGACAAAAAACGGCTTTTTAGGATCTTTACTGATTTCGAAAAAGCCTTCACCAGATAGGTACACTTTTCTTTCATTGCCTACAAATATTTTAGGATAACTTAATTTACTGTTGGGTTGCAGTAAAACAGAACTTCCATCGGATAATGTTATGATTTGTGGTTTGTCTGAATTGTTAGTTTGTTCAACTAAACCTTCTTCATTTTCATTGATAAGATCGCTGTAAGTTAGTGCGGAATTATCATCACTGTTGGTTTGATTGTATAACCAGCCGGTTAAAAGACTTAAAATTAAAACAGCAGCAACTCCGTTAAACCATTTTTTTCTTAAAAGTTTAAGAACTGGTTTCTCCTTTTTATTTTCTTCTGTTCTTTCAATTTTCCCCCAAGTAGCTTCCAGAGCATGTTGAACGTCATCCGTAGTTAAATTATCATTAGGAACTTTCATCGCTAACAACCATAATCGGGCTTCTTCAACCAATTTTGCACGACTGGAATTTTCTAAAGTCCATTCTTCCCATTCTTGTTGGTCGTCTTTGAAACACACCCATAATCGGAATGATTCATCAGCTAAAAAGTGTTCTATCTCAGTATAATTATTACGGTGTTGCATCAAAAAAAAGGGGTTACAACTGTATAGAGAACAATTTTTTTAATTGATACTCACTAAATAGTATATTTTTTTGAATTTATTTTTGAAAGACTAAAATGCAAATGAAAACAGCATTAAAATAAAAAAGATGTTTCCTTTCCAATCTTTGCGTAAACTTAACAGCGCTCGGTGCAAAAGATTGTTTGCTGATTGATAATTAATGTCAAGTGTATCAGCAATTTGGTCTACGGTAAGTTCTTGGGTGTAGCGAAGATATAAAGCTTCTTTTTGTCGAGAAGGCAAATCATTTATCAGATGATTGAGATGTGACACTTTAGTAGCTGTGGTTTCATCTGAGATAAGGTCGTGTTCAATTGAAAAATCAAATAAAAATTCAACAGTATCTATTGAACTACTCAGCCTAAAAATACGATCCCGTTCTTGTGATCTGGTAATTCTCTTACGAACACAAGCTAATAAATAGGCTTTTACAACCACTTTGTCACTCAATTTCTCTCTGTAAATCCAGATGTCTGTAAAAACGTCTTGAACGCAATCTTGCACTTTTTCGGGAAAAGGAAGAAAGGAGTTTCCATAACGGACTAAATGAGAATAATGTCTTTTAAAAAGTATTGAAAAAGCATTTTCATTCCCTTCTTTCAGACTGTTCCAAAGTTTGGAATCATCAAGGATTTCGGTATGTAACGGTTGCTTTTCTACCATTTAGTTTGAATTAGATCACGGATTTTAAACACCAAAAATAATCTGAAAAAAGAATAGTTAATTTGGTTTAAATAATGCGCTTTTAAGTTGCCTTTTTGACGCATCGTAAAAAGAAATTTCTTTATAATTTTTTAAAGATTTCTTTACCAAATTTACGTAAAATTATGTTAAAATTAATTTTTGTTCTTAAAAACAGGAAGAAATACAACTATTCCTAAATAGTTGTATGTTTTTTTCGGTAAAATAAATTTATGGAACTTTAATTATTGATTTAATAATGGAAGGTTTTTGAGGGCTTCATTTTAAATGTATAATAGGAAAAATTATAGGTATAGACTAATTCCCCAACTATGAAGAATGATTGGAGGGATTGAATACATAAATGAAAAGGAGTTTTTTATTCGAACTTCCAGTTTTTTTGTTGTGCTGCACTCAGGAAAGTCCAAGCTACAATTCGGCTTGTTTTTTGGCCTTGAGCCATATCAATCGTTTTAATTTCGACAGCACTTACTTTGTTTAATGTTTTGTAAAGACTGGAAAGATTCTCTTTTTTGGACACCAAAGTGGTAAACCATAAACACTGCATCGGATATTTAGCACTTTCGTAAATCATTTGGGTAACAAAACCTAATTCTCCGCCTTCACACCACAGTTCAGCATTATGACCACCAAAATTTAAAACAGGTTTAGTTACTTTGCTCGTGGCGCTTCGAGATTCTAAATTATTGATTTTTCGAACCGTACTTTTTGTAGCTTCATCTTGTGAGGCATGAAAAGGAGGATTGCAAATGGTAAACGTAAATTTGTCTTCAGGAGTGATTATATTTTTAAAAATAAAACGCGATTCCGTTTGTTGCTGTAAACTGATGGCATCAATCAATTTTGGATTTTCTTCAATGATGGCGCTGCAATTTTTAATTGCTTGTAAATCGATATCAGTTCCTACAAAACTCCATCCGTAAGCTGAATTACCAATTATTGGATAAATGCAATTGGCACCGACACCAATATCTAAACCTTGAACAGTTTCTCCTTCAGGAATTATTCCGTTATTACCTGAGGCTAATAAATCTGCTATATAATGAATGTAATCTGCTCTTCCGGGAATGGGTGGACAAAGATAATTTTTAGGAATATCCCAGTTTTGAATGTCATAATGTAATAATAATAACGCCTTGTTGAGTGACTTTACGGCATCAGGATTACTAAAATCAATAGTCTCAATATTATGCTCGTTGATAGAAACAAAATGTTGCAGTTCAGGGGATTTTTCTATTAATTGCTCAAAATTATATCCAAATCTATCCAGATTTCTGGGATGTAAATTAGTCTTTTCGGTAATCGTTTTCGCTTTCATTTTCTTTATTTCGATGCAAATATAGTCATAACTATTTTGTAAAAGCACTAACGTTACTTAGAGCCATTAAACAGATGGAAAATAAATCATAAAATTAGAATATTGCCGTTTTTTAGAACCATAAAAACGGTTACTTTTATAAAAAATACAAATAGCATGACTTTTATACCTGCCTCATTTCATTTTAAAAAGAGATACATAGTTTACAGTTTACTGTTTTTGTATATCGTAATGTGTCAGTCTTGTATGACGATGAGATTTTCAAATAAGGAAACGAAAAAATTTTTCGCTGTCTCTAAAACAGAATTTCAGGATAAAACAATAGGTTTTGACGGTTATAAAATTCATTATGTTGAAACGGGTAACGCGCAAAGCCCAACTTTGTTTTTTATTCATGGATCGCCTGGAAGTTGGAATGCTTTCAAAGAATATCTTCAGGATACTTTATTGCTCAGAAAATACCGAATGATTGCTATTGACCGACCGGGTTTTGGATTCAGTGATTTTGGGGATGCTCAAAATTTAAAGGTACAATCTCAAAGAATATCTGAGTTTATCAAAAAAATAGATAATAAAAAACCGCTTATTTTAGTGGGACATTCCGTTGGCGGACCAGTTGTAGCGCAATTAGCTGTAGATAATCCGTCTTGGTACAAACGATTGGTGATACTGGCAGGATCATTAGACCCGAAAGCTGAAAACCCGGAAAAATGGAGAACGGTTATCAAAGTTTCGCCTTTGCGTTATTTAATTCCTGGAGCATTACGCCCGTCTAATGATGAGTTGTGGTGGCTGAAACAAGATTTGGTGGACTTAGAACCAGAACTGAAAAAGATTGCTTGTGATGTTACCATTATTCATGGAACAAAAGATGCTTTGGTGCCGTACAGTAATGTTGCCTTTATGCAAAAAAAGTTTGTCAATGCTAAATTAATCGATACGATAACGATCAAAAAAGCGAATCATTTTATTCCTTGGAGCCATTATGAGATTGTGAGAAATGCTTTGTTGAATATACAATAAATGCTAATCCAGACATTCCATCATTAATAAATCACCTTCGTTATGTTCTATTGTTACGATGCCGTCCTTGATGACATGATTGCTGCTTCCGGTTCTGTAACCAATGGTTAAACTGTCATCTTTCAACGGATAAAATAAATTATTCGAATGAATTCCAGTAACGTGACCGATAGGAATTAATGAAATAGGAGTGTTCGCCGTGTACCATTTTTCGAATTTCTTAGGCAATAAAAAGACTTTCGAGTGATCGTCCAGAATAACAATTTTCAATAGATTTCTGTATCTCGTAATGTTCGTAAGATTGGTAATCGTATGATCGGCTCTGCGTCCGGTTGCCCAAACGACGTTTACAGCCGGGATTTTTCTTTCGATTAAATAATCAAAAGCTTTTTCTAAATCGGTTTTGTTTTGATCCGGCGTATGAATGATTTCTATGGGATATTGGGACGTTTTATAAATTTCAGGGTCAAATCCTCTATCAAAATCCCCCAATAGCACATCGACTTTGATGTCTAATTCCATGACACGCACCATAGCCGAATCTAATACAACTACAAGTGGCGACCATTCCAATAATTGACCCAATAGTTCCGGATTACAGGAAGCGCCATTGGCAATGATTAAAGCAGGTTCTTGGTCGTCGCGGACGATATGGTGTGAAGACATAATGAAGTATAAATTATAAATTGTGACGTAAAAGTAAATAAAAGTTCTCGTTTTATCCTTCACGTATTAGCCCGGATGGCAATGAAAACCAAAACAGGTTGTAATGAACAGCTGGATTAGCTCCTAATTATTCAATCGTGTAATTTCTAACATCGACTTCGCTAAGGGAGAAATAGCCTAGAGGATAATTTGCCGCATCAGTGGTATTGATGATATTTCCTCTTACGGTTGCAGGCGGTGATTGGAATGGTCCGCCGCCACTGTTTCCTGCGATACTTACTAAAACACTCATGTAATTGTAATATGCTTTAGAAATTCCATAGTGCGTTACCTCAATTTTATCGTCTTTTTTTAACTCGTCATTTTGAGATATACTGAAGAATTCGTTTCCGTTAAAAAACTCATCTTGGTCTACATAAAAGTTTGATTTCACCTGGTTTGAATAGACATATTTATAAAGGTAATAATTGCTTTCACCCACCGGATCTTGATAAAACGTCTTAATTTCAATGTCGGTTCCAGTGAAACCACCTTGATTGTTTTGAACAATTTTTGTGATTGGCGTAACGGGTTTCAATGTTTCTGTTGCGGTATAAGTATTGCCTTTACTGATAACTGTAAGTGTATAGGTTTCATTGATTACAGGAATAAAAGTAGCGCAAGTATATTCGCCGGTATTCGCAATTTCGGAAAAATTGAAAACTACATTAGCGCTATTTTTTATTGAAACTGTTGCGCCAGAAACTTTTGGAATCTCTGTGCTGTAAAATCCGGTTGTTGTAGTCAGTTTTATTTTCTGTTGATTTCCGGAAGTCCCTTTTTTCCAATTGATTGCTGCTTCAATAACCAGTTTTGGGGGCGCATTGTCTAAATCTACTTCGATAACATCTTCACAACTTGTCGAAAATATAGCGATGAAAAGTACTAGATATAGTGTTATTTTTTTCATGATTTTATTTTTTATTTTATTCTCTTAATCGATGCTATCATTAAAATTTAAAGTTATAACTCACTGCCGGAACTACACCAAAAATCGAAGTTTTTACAGCTTCATTGCTTCCGGTATCTGTATTTTGTCTGAAATTGATGGAAGCGGCATTTTTTCGATTATATAAATTATAGATACTAAAAACCCATTCGCCTTTCCATTCCCTATTTTTGTTTTTTGTTGGAGTCAAAGTAGCCGCAATGTCGAGATGATGATAAGCAGGAAGACGATTTTCGTTTCTCAATCCATAACTAGGCACATTGATTCCTAAATATTCATATTGTCCCACTGGATACGTCACCGGTTGTCCCGTTTGTAGCGCAAAATTAGCTCCAAAAGACCATTTCTCATTCAAATTATACGATGTGGTTACAGCAACATTATGCAATTTATCGTATACTGAATTATACCATTGACCATTGTTGATTCCGGTTTCTGCTGAAGTTCTTCCCGGAGTTTGTTGCTCGGATTTTGATAATGTGTATGAAATCCAGCCGTTAAACTTTCCTTCGTTTTTTCGGAACATGATTTCTAAACCGTAGGATCGTAATTGGCCGTTCAAGATTATTTGCTCGATGGCTTTATTGGCAATTAAATCAGCACCGTCAATGTAATCCAATCGGTTTTGAACTTCTTTGTAATACGTTTCTACTTCAAGAGAATACATATCGTCACTGAAGTTTTTAAAGTAACCTAAAGCGACCTGATCCGCAATTTGTGGTTTAATAAAACTATCACTTGGCGTCCAGACATCAAGTGGAGTAGGCGATGAGGTATTCGAAATTAATTGTAAATACTGCACCATTCTGTTGTAACTCGCTTTTATGGATTGCTCTTCGTTGATTTGGTAGGCCATTGAAAAACGCGGCTCCAAATAATTATAGCTTTGCATGACTTTATTTCTGTCGTAAAATTTACTGCCAATTGGAGTTGCTTTTTCATAAATCTGTAAAGCGGAATTGAACGTTACGGGATTATTGTCGGCATAAATATTCACGGTAGATTGTCCTAAACGGTAAAACATACTGTAACGAAGTCCGTAAGAAAGTGCTATTCTATTTGATATTTCATGATCAGCATTAATGTAAAGTGCGGGTTCAAAAGCATATTTTTTGTCCAATTGATCAAAATTTATTCCTGAGTTCTCATCAGATGGTCTGATAGTTCCCGGATTGAACTCATAGTAAATTCCGTTTACACCGTAATTCAATTTGAATTTATCCGAAATATAATTCTTGAAGTCGTATTTGATATTATAGTTTCTAATACCAGAATCCCATTTGAAACCTACAAAATCTAAATCTAAACCGTAATAATAATCACTGTAAATAAGGGATAAATTCGAAAATAGCTTTTCAGAGAACAAGTGATTCCAACGAAGATTTAAAGTTGCATTTCCATAGATATTGGTAAAACTTTTATTCAGACTGAAAACATCACGACCAAAATAACCAGATAAATAAAGACTGTTGTTAGAATCTAATTTATAACTCAGTTTAGTATTCAAATCATAGAAATAAGCCGAGTTGTTTTTTTGTTCTTCGGAAAGCTTCAGAAATAAATGTGCGTATGAACTTCTACCACCTATAAGGAACGAACCTTTGTCTTTTACTAATGGCCCTTCGGCTAAAATACGGCTGGAAATCAATCCGATTCCTCCATTGACATGGAAGCCTTTACTGTTACCGTCCTTTTGATAAATATCTAAAACAGAAGAAGCTCTTCCGCCGTATCTTGCTGGAATTCCGCCTTTGTACAACTTTAAATCTTTGATAGCATCTGGATTAAAAACAGAGAAAAATCCAAAAACATGCGATGAATTAAAGATAGTTGCTTCGTCCAGTAAAATCAGATTCTGGTCGGCTCCACCACCACGAACATTGAAACCTGAGGCTCCTTCGCCAGCATTCGTAACTCCGGGAAGTAACAAAATAGATTTTAGAACATCGACTTCACCCAGCACAACGGGCATTTTCTTTATAGCTGAAATGGAGAGTTTATTAACGCTCATTTCTGGTTTTTTGATATCAATTTTTGTTTTATTATCCGTAATGATAACTTCTTGCAAAGCTGTTTCATTGCTGTATAAATTAAAATTGTTTTTTATATTTTGGTTAAGAGATATTGATTCGGAAATAGTCAGGTAACCCAAATAACTTATTTGAACGGTATAATTTCCTTTTGGTATAGTAATGGAGTAAAAGCCATATTCATTGGTGGTTACGCCAGTTTTTAACTCTGGAATAACGACGTTGACACCTATTAAAGTTTCATTGCTGTTGGCGTCAATAATAGTTCCGCTTAGTGTAAATTTCTCTTGTCCGAAAGAGGAGAGTGCGGACAGTAATACAACTAAAAAGGTAATAATTTTCTTTGGAGTCATTGTTTATATTTTATCGAAATGAAAAAACGCAAAGTACACTAAATTGAATAGCAATTGTTATATAACAACTGTTAAGGTATTGCTAATATAAAAAAAGACAACCGTTTCGGGTTGTCTTTTAAATATAATTAATATCTTAATTAAGCAATTTTTGCCAATATAGTATTGAAAGTTTCGCTTGGGCGCATTGCCTTGCTAGTTGCTTCAGGATTTGGTTGGTAATGACCACCAATGTCTTGAGGTTTTCCTTGAGCTGCAATTAATTCGACGTTAATTTTCGCTTCGTTTGCTGCAAATTCTGCTGCAATAGGAGTAAAGATAGCTTTTAAAGCAGGCTCTTTATCTTGTGCTGCCAAAGCTTCCGCCCAGTACATTGATAAGTAAAAGTGAGAACCTCGGTTGTCAATTCCTCCTAGTTTACGTGCTGGAGATTTATCAGTTGCTAAGAATTTTTCTGTTGCAACATCAAGAGTTTCTGCTAAAACAATTGCTTTTGAATTGTTTAAAGTTTGCCCTAAGTGTTCTAATGAAGCACCCAAAGCCAAGAACTCACCAAGAGAATCCCAACGTAAATATCCTTCTGCAGTAAATTGCTCTACGTGTTTTGGAGCTGAACCACCTGCACCAGTTTCAAACAAACCACCGCCATTCATTAATGGAACAATAGAAAGCATTTTTGCTGATGTTCCCACTTCTAAAATTGGGAATAAGTCGGTTAAGTAATCACGTAGTACGTTTCCTGTTACAGAAATAGTATCTAATCCTTTGATTATTCTTTCCAATGTGAAGTTTGTAGCTTCAATAGGATTCAGGATTTGGATATCTAAACCGGTTGTATCGTGATCTTTTAGGTATTTAGTAACTTTTTCAATAAGTTCTCTATCGTGTGCTCTATTATTATCTAACCAGAAAATAGCAGGAGTATTAGATAAACGTGCTCTGTTTACAGCTAATTTAACCCAGTCTTGAATCGGGGCATCTTTTGCCTGACACATTCTGAAAATATCTTTGGCTTGAACGGCTTGTTCCATCAAAACGTTTCCGTTTGTATCTACAACACGTACCACTCCGTCCTCAGTCATTTGAAATGTTTTGTCATGAGAACCATATTCTTCTGCTTTTTGTGCCATCAAACCTACGTTTGGAACACTTCCCATTGTAGTTGGGTCAAAAGCACCATGTTTTTTACAAAAATCAATAGTTGCTGTATAAACACCAGCATAACATCTGTCCGGTATCATGGCTACGGTATCTTGTTGTTTACCATCTTTATTGTACATCTGTCCTGAAGTACGAATCATAGCAGGCATAGAAGCATCTACAATCACATCCGAAGGCACATGAAGATTTGTAATTCCTTTTTCAGAATTTACCATGGCCAATGCTGGACCATTTTCAATTGCTTGGTTTAATGCCGCTTCTACTTCAGCCTGCATCGGATGTCCTGCGATTTTTGCATATACATCACCCAAACCATTTCTGGTATCAATGTTCAATTCATTAAATAAGGCAGCGTATTTTTCGAAAACAGCAGCAAAATATACTTCTACGATCGCTCCAAAAATAATGGGATCAGAAACTTTCATCATAGTCGCTTTCAGGTGAACTGAAAGTAAAACGTTTAATTTTTTTGCTTCAGCAATTGTTTTGGCAACAAACGTTTTTAAAGCGTTCAAGTTCATTACTGAACTGTCGATTATTTCACCTGCTTTTAATGGAGTACTTGCTTTCAAAACAGTAGTAGAACCATCTTTAGCAACGAATTCGATTTTTACATCAGTAGCATCAGCAAGAGTAATTGATTTTTCACTTCCGTAAAAATCACCACTTTCCATAGAAGCTACGTGTGTTTTTGAGTCAGCAGACCAAGCTCCCATAGAATGTGGGTTTGCTTTAGCGTAATTTTTTACCGCTTTTGGTGCTCTACGATCAGAGTTACCTTCGCGTAAAACAGGATTTACAGCTGAACCTAATATTTTAGAGTATTTAGCTTTGATGGTTGCCTCAGCTTCATTTTGCGGCTCTTCAGGGAAGTTTGGTAAATTATACCCATGAGATTGTAATTCAGTAATAGCAGCTTTTAATTGAGGAACAGATGCCGAAACATTTGGTAATTTTATAATGTTAGCTTCTGGGGTTGTTGCTAATTGTCCAAGTTCTAATAAAGCATCTCCTGTTTTTTGACTTTCTGTTAAAAATTCCGGGAAGTTTGCTAAAATTCTTCCGGCTAAAGAAATGTCTCTAGTTTCAATTTCAATGTCAGAAGTTGATGTAAATGCTTGTACAATAGGTAAAAATGAATACGTTGCCAATAAAGGCGCTTCATCAGTAAGTGTGTAAAAAATTTTTGATTTCTGTGTCATTTTTTTATTTTTATAATCGAATCACGGTTAAATGTAGCTTATATAAGGTATTTCACTTAAAATAAGGCGGACAAATATATGAAAATCAGATGTAATAGAAGGTGGATTTTATGTAGAAAAATACGAATTTTAAGATTACTAACTTGTTATTCTTATATTGTTAGTTTTAGGGGGCCATTAATCCTAAATTAGGAATATATAAGGAAAATAGTAAACAAAAAAAAGTCCCAACAGTGTTAGGACTTTTATAATAAAGAGACAGTAGACTATCTTCTTTTATCTTTAATTTTAGCTTTTTTACCAGTAAGTTCTCTGAAGTAGAAAATTCTAGCTCTACGTACAGCACCTTTCTTATTGATTTCAATTTTTTGCAAAGCAGGAAGATTTACTGGGAAGATACGCTCAACTCCAATAGCACCTGACATTTTACGAATAGTAAAAGTTTCTGTGTTAGCAGAACCTCTTCTTTGGATTACAACTCCTTTGAAAAACTGTGTTCTAGTTTTTTCACCCTCTCTAATTTCGTAGTAAACGGTAATAGTGTCTCCAGCTGCAAAAACTGGGAATTCTTTTCTTGTTACGAATTCGTCTTGAACGAATTTCATTAAATCTGCCATGATAATTTTTTTAATTATGGTTTGTATTAAATCAACATTCACGGATCTCGCCAGAGGTTGAACTAATGTGGGCGCAAAAGTAGATAAAAAAGTTTAAAGTTTAAAGTTTTTCTTGTTTAAAGTTTAGAAGTTCTTGAATACCAACTTTAAACCTTAAACTTTAAACAAATTTTTAATCCTCCAGTAAATCTGGTCTTCTATTCTTCGTGTGTTCATATGCCATATCTTCGCGCCATTTGTCAATTTTGGCAAAATTTCCGCTGGTCAAAACCTCTGGAACTTTCCATCCGTTGTAATCTGCAGGGCGAGTGTAAATAGGTCCCGACAATAATCCATCCTGAAAACTATCCGTCAAAGCTGAGGTTTCATCACTTAAAACTCCCGGAATCAATCGGATTAATGCATCGGATAGTACCAAAGCACCTAATTCTCCACCAGACAAAACATAATCACCAATAGAGATTTCTTTGGTAATAAAATGATCGCGTACACGCTGATCTACACCTTTATAATGTCCGCAAAGGATAATAATATTTTCATACATCGACATCGTGTTCGCCATTTTTTGGTTCAGGGTTTCCCCGTCCGGCGACATATAAATGATTTCGTCGTAGGTTCTTTCACTTTTTAAATGCGAAATACAGGCGTCAATAGGTTGAACTGTCATTACCATTCCAGCACCACCGCCATAAGGATAATCATCCACGCTTTTCTGTCTGTTGGTCGTATAATCTCGTAAATTATGAAAATGAACTTCTACTAAACCTTTGTCAATAGCGCGTTTCATAATCGAAGCCTCAAAAGGACTTCGCAATAATTCAGGGAGAACGGTAACGATATCGATGCGCATAATTTTGAATCTTAGTTTGAAAGTTGCAAAGGTACAAAGTTGCAAAGGTTTTCAAATAACCAAATCAACTATTAAACTTTTTTTAGACACATTTTAAATTTTAGCGTAACGGCCGCTGCTTCTTGTAGAAATTAATTCTTCAAAGCAATATTTAATACTATACTTTTTTCAACTACTTTTATATCTTAAAAATAAATCACTTAATTATGCGAATTTTTTCGAAAATAATCGTTGCTAGTTCCTTGTTTTTAGTTGCTTCTTTCCAAACTGAAACACTCTATGCACAAAACAAATCTGTTAAGATGACGAATCCTCTTTTACAAAAAAGTACGTTGCAATATCAAGCGCCGACTTTTGATTTAATTAAAGACGAACATTTTAAACCTGCTTTTCAATATGGTTTAAAAATTCACGATCAGGAAATTGAAAAGATTGAAAACAATCCAGCTAAACCTACTTTTCAAAATACGGTATTGGCATTAGAAACCAGTGGCGTAGACTTAGGCAGAGCAACGGGTATTTTTTATAATTTATCGGGGGCTAATACTAACCCAGTATTACAAGCGATTGATGAGGAATACGCTCCAATTTTTTCAGCTCACAATGATAAAATCTATTTGAATAGTAAGTTGTACAATCGATTCAAAGCATTGAATATTGCTACTTTAAAAGGTGAAGACAAAAAATTGACACAATATTATTTGCAACAATTTGAATTAGCCGGGGCAAATTTGTCAGTTGCCGATAAAGATAAAATGAAAAAAATCAATGAAGAGCTCGCAAGTCTGAGCACTTCATTTAATAATAAACTGCTAATAGCCAGAAAAAATGGAGCGGTTTTATTTGATAACGTAAATGATTTAGCAGGTTTAAGTGCTGATGAAATTGCGGCAGCAAAGGCAAAAGCTACTGAAGCAGGTCAAGACGGAAAGTATTTGATAGGATTGTTAAACACGACTCAGCAACCATTATTGCAAAGTCTTACTAACAGAGCTACTAGAGAAAAGATATACAAAGCGTCTTGGAATCGTGCCGAAAAAAATGATGATGGAGATACTCGTGAAGTAATAGAGCGAATGGCAAGATTACGTTTGCAAAAAGCAAATTTAATGGGTAAGAAAAGTTTTGCCGAATGGAAATTACAAGATCAAATGGCTCAATCACCAGCACCAGCGATGGATTTATTAGCAAAGATTGCAGGTCCGGCAGTTGTAAAAGCAAAAGTTGAAGCAAAAGAAATTCAAGACCTGATTGATTCCCAAAACGGAGGATTTAAACTAGAGCCTTGGGATTGGAATTTTTATTCAGAGCAAGTGCGCAAAGCAAAATATGATTTAGACGAAAGTCAAATAAAACCGTATTTCGAAATTGCCACTGTTTTAGAAAATGGAGTATTTTTCGCAGCACAACAAATGTATGGCATTACATTTAAAGAAAGGAATGATTTACCGGTCTATCATACGGATGTAAAAGTGTATGAAGTATATGATAATGACGGAAAATCAATCGCAATATATTATTTAGATTTTTACACTCGAGACAATAAAAACGGAGGTGCTTGGATGAGTAATTTTGTGAATCAGTCATATTATTTAAAACAAAAGCCAGTTATCGTCAATGTCTATAATTTTTCAAAACCAGCCGGAGGAAATCCATCTTTGATTAGTTTTGATGATGTAACCACGCTTTTTCATGAGTTTGGACATACTTTGCATGGATTGTTTGCAAACCAGCAGTATGTAACGCTTTCTGGGACATCCGTTCCACGTGATTATGTAGAGTTTCCTTCCCAAATCAATGAACATGCAGCATTGGATCCTTTGGTTTTAAAAAATTATGCGATACATTATCAAACTAAACAAGCTATTCCTCAGGAGTTAATTGATAAAATTAAAAAAGCCGATACCTTCAATAAAGGATATGTTGTTACGGAACTTTTAGCAGCGGCAACACTGGATATGGCTTGGCATAGTGTGGAAAAAGAATCTGATTTCAAACCTACTTTAGTTTTCGAAAAAGAGGCGCTACAAAAATACGGCTTATTGGTAAATGAGGTTCCAACGAGGTACCATACACCTTATTTTGCTCATATTTGGGGCGGAGGATATTCAGCTGGATATTATGCGTACACGTGGTCAAAAACACTAGACTATAATGCTTTCGATTGGATGCAGGCCAATGGTGGTATGACAAAAGCCAATTGTGAACGTTTTAGAAAGTACATTTTATCAGTGGGTAATAGTGTCGATTTAAACAAAGCCTTTAAAGATTTTATTGGACATGACATGCAAATAGAACCGTATTTGAGAAACGCGGGTTTGTTAATAAAATAATAAAATTTTGATATAAATAACTAAAATGACATTCGTAAGGATGTCATTTTTTTTTTTGGAGCTATTTCCAGCTTTACACTCTATCTTTCCTTGCTTAAACAAAGCAAGAAAAGGATGCCGTTTCAATCTGGGCTATAATGTAGAGGAATTATGAGATTAAAGATTCGAATTAGCGTAGCTGAAAAAATTATAATTAGCTAAAAATGATCCTGATAATTTTCAAACTTTCAAATAACTAAATCAACCAATCTCCCAATTCCCTTTTTAAAATTAATTTCGTAAATTTGCCTTTCAATAAAAATTAAAAAAAATGGAAAACGGAATATATGCTAAATTCAACACCACTAAAGGTGCTATTTTAGTAAAACTAACACACGATTTGACTCCTGGTACAGTGGGGAATTTCGTAGGATTGGCAGAAGGAAATTTAGAGAATAAAGTGAAACCACAAGGGGTTAAATTTTATGACGGATTAAAATTCCACAGAGTAATTCCTGATTTCATGATTCAAGGTGGTTGTCCACAAGGAACAGGAACTGGAGATCCAGGGTATAAATTTGATGATGAATTTCATCCTAGTTTGAAACACGATCGTCCGGGAGTTTTGGCAATGGCTAATTCAGGACCTGGAACAAACGGTTCTCAATTCTACATTACACATATTCCTACAGAATGGTTGGATAACAAACATACTGTTTTTGGTCATGTGGTAGAAGGTCAAGATGTTGTTGATGCTGTTGCTCAAGGGGATGTTTTGGAGTCTTTAGAGATTGTTAGAGTAGGAGAAGAAGCTAAAAACTGGAATGCAATTGAAGCTTTTATCAATTTCAAAGGAGCTCGCAACAAGCGTGATGCTGCTTTAAGAGCAGATGCTGAAGCAGCTATGGAAAAACTGGCTGCTGGTTTTGAAAAAACAGAAAGCGGTTTGCGTTACCAATTCATCCAAAGAGGTGAAGGTAAAAAAGCAGAGAACGGAAAAACAGTTTCTGTACATTATACAGGACAACTTCCTGATGGAAAAGTCTTTGATAGTTCATATCCTCGTAAAAAACCAATTGAATTTCCATTAGGAAGAGGAAATGTAATTGAAGGTTGGGACGAAGGTATTGCCTTGTTGCGCGTAGGTGACAAAGCACGTTTCGTGATACCATCTCATTTAGGTTACGGATCTCGTGGTGCTGGAGGAGCAATTCCACCAAATGCTACTTTGATTTTTGATGTAGAATTAATGGATGTAAAATAGTCTAGAACTATTTATATAACCTATAAAATTAAAAATCCCAAAACGAAAGTTTTGGGATTTTTTTTGCAATACATAAATTGCGACTTATAAATTCTGTTAAATTCGAATTTATGAATTTAGAAATTCAATCAAATCTTTATTTAATTTATCTTTTTCAATGTAAAATAACCCGTGAGGAGCTCCCTCATAAACAATAAATTTATTTTCCGGTATTAATTTAGCTGCTATCTCAGAAGTGATTTCAATAGGAACCGTTTTATCTTCATCTCCATGAATAATTAATGTAGGAACATTTACGGAAGCCATTTCATGACGAAAATCGGTTGCCGAAAATGATTTGGCACATTCTAAAGTAGCACGTGGTGATGCAAAAGAACACAGCATTCTGTAATAGTCTAATAAAGGAGTACTGATAGGTTTGCTGATAAAGCTCACGCCAAAAAACGTTTTTCCAAAATTATCCAGAAAACTGATTCGGTCTTCTTTGATTAGCGCTGCCATACCATCATACTTTTCTTGGGGAACACCATTTGGATTTGAGTCCGTTTGCAGTTGAAATGGTGTTATTGAAGCGATAAGAACCGCTTTAGAAACCCCTTTTCCACCATGACGACTGAAATAACGAACCACTTCTCCGCCACCCATTGAAAATCCAACAAGCGTGGCTTCTTTTAAATCCAATTGCTCAATAATAGCCTTTAAGTCGTCTGCTAAAGTGTCATAATCATAGCCATCCCAAGGTTGTGAGGATTTACCAAAACCTCGACGGTCATAAGCAATTACTCTATAATTATTTTGAACTAAAGTATCAATTTGGTACTCCCACATTTCGTTAGATAGTGGCCATCCATGAATAAGAATTACAGGTTTTCCTTCGCCATAATCTTTAACATATAATTTGACATTTGGTGCAGTTTCAATAAACATGTCTAATCCAGCATTATTTACCTTTCTCGATTCACTGCTGTTTTTCTGATTCATTTCCATAATAGTTACTATTTAAAAGATGAATTTAATATTCCTCTTTTGTAAAATTAGGCGCATAAACTGAAAATAGTATTACAGAATTAGTGTAAATACTTGTAAAATTTATAGGTTTGTTATTCAGTATTTTATTTAATAAAACTAATTATGGAAAACCTTACCTGGACTGAATTTGAAAAAGTAGAAATGCGAGTAGGAACTATTCTCGAAGTTAATGATTTCCCTGAAGCTAGAAAACCAGCTTATCAATTGACGATTGATTTTGGTTCTGAAATTGGAATTCGAAAAACATCTGCACAAATAACGAAACGGTACGCGAAAGAAGATTTGCTCAACCGACAAATTGTTGCCGTAGTTAATTTTCCTAAAAAACAAATCGGAAAATTTATGAGCGAGTGCTTGGTGTTGGGTGCAGTTGGAAATGAAGGCGATGTGATTTTATTGGCTCCCGATTTTAAAATAGAAAACGGATTGCAAATAGGGTGATTTATGACTCTAAAGTACTGACACTTTTTACCTCTAAGGTCTCATATTTATTGTGAATAGCCAAGATTATGACACCAAATAATACTGCGGCGACAATTAGTATTGCATTCAAAATTCCTTCTGTCCCAAAGGAAAGCTTTATTAATATTGTTGATATGATAAAGCCTGAATTGCGAATGACTCTATTGAATTTATCCGAATGGAAGAAGGAAAACAGTAGTAAAAGCACTTCAATTAAAATTAGAATTGTAAAAAAATCAGCAAAGAAAATCTTATTAATGTCTTTAATTTTAACAACGATTTGCGTAATTGAAAAGAAACTTTCATAAATCCAATGGGCTAAACTGTATACTGAAAGCACTAAAAATACAGGGATTAGCCCGATAGCAAAAATATTTTTTAGCTTTATGAATGAATTGAGTTCCAGTGTTTTTTGCAGTTTAGATTGATTAATTTCATTTTTTTTGTTGAGGTTGTAAAAGATATATATTAAAAAAAACAAGATTATTGTAGCCACAATGTCAAGGGTAAAATTCACATTAGCTTTCGAATCAAACCAATTAGCGTTTAATTCTAATTTGCTTAAGTCTTTAAAAATTCTTCGGATGATAATTAAGGTAATAATTTCATATTGTTTGCCAATATAGATTGTTGTCGATTTAGGAAGATAATAGACCAATAGGTAAACTTCATAAATCAAAATAAAGGAGAATGGAGTGTAAATTGCAGATATTGGATTACTTAATAATTTGGAATAATCATTAATCAAAATAATTTTAAGGTCAACTAAGGCGATGATTGCCAAATGTAATAAAAAACTTATTATCGCTAATGAGACAAAGAAAATTTCAGCTCTTTTTTTAGTTTTTTCAGATAAAAGTGCTGCGTATAAAAAACTAAATAATGAATTGGCTTCTTTCATGTGTTGTCAGTAATTTTAAATGCTTTTCGTTCGGTTTAATTGCTATTTTACGATAATGTCTCAGAGGTTCAAATGATTTTAAATAAAGTCTCAAAAAAATGCGATTAAGCCTTGAAAATTTCTATTAAAAAAGTCTCTCGCTAACTTTTGGCTATGCATTAATTTACAAAAATATTCGAAAGTAGATTTTTAATATAGTTTGTATTGGATAAATATAATTAAATAACATGTAAAGTCATCTGGAAAACAATCTTTTAACTTCCGTTTAAAGGTTGTAATTACATAAATTTCGGTACTATTTGAACTCAAATTTGATGCTGAAATTTTCAAATAGTTTAATTTACTATTTAGAAGAAATGAATTAAATTTATTAGCACGAATTACTGCCTTACTTTTCACTAGAAAGCTAGGCGGTTAGCTATTCCATTTCAAATATAAAAACGTGCTGATAATGTATATTAATGAATACTAATTTCTATGTTCAGTTGTTCATAACACGCTATTTTTTAAATCATTGTCGGAATTAATGGTCGTAATATAATTTACAATTTAAAATCAGTTTCACATAAAAATTAGGACCAATACAATTAAAAAAATTAGACTATTTTTCTATTGGTAGATTTTCCAGTTGTCCCCATTCTGTCCATGAGCCATCGTAGACTGATTTAGGATTTTGACCAATCAATTCATATGCAATTAAATCAATACAGGCAGTAACACCGGAACCGCAAGTGAATATTAGAGGTTTGTCGGTAATTTTTAAGATTGTGGCTAATTCTTCTTTTGGTAAAAATTTTCCGTTTTGTAAAAGTTGTGTGTACGGCATATTTATAGAACCCGGAATATGACCGCTTCGTAATCCAGGTCTGGGCTCATCGCCAATTCCTTTGAATCGGTTTTCTGCACGGGCATCAATCAGAATAGCGTCTTTGGTTTGTATATTCTCTAAAATTAGTTCTTTACTTTTTACTAATTCCGGGTTGAATTTGGCTTTGAAATTCCCAACGGTGTAAATTGGATTTTCCGGTATTTCTTCAATAGCATAGCCTTCTTTTATCCATTCTGGCAGTCCGCCATCTAAAACAGCAACATTTTGATGTCCCATTATTTTAAACAACCACCAAGCTCTTGGACTCGAATAAATACCCAAGTTGTCATAAACTACAATTGTACTGTCCTTGTTAATCCCTAGTTTTTTAGCTTCTATTTCGAATTGATTGCTACTTGGGAGCGTGTTAGGTAGAGAAGAATTAGTTGTATCGCTGAAGGTGTGTTTTATATCAAAATATCGAGCGCCTTTAATTTGGATATTTTCTAAGTCCGTTTTTAAATTGGATTGATTCTCTTTTAAACTGGCATCGAGGATTATTAAGCTTGGATCCTTAAGATTTGCTTGAAGCCATGCGACACTTACTATTGGTTCTGTCATTGTTTTAGTGTTTCTTTTCCTTAATAATTCTGCGAACTTCGTTAAGTAATAAAGGGAAAGCAGGTGCTGTCATGTTGTGACCAAATCCGTCTAATTCATATAATTTAGTGTTTTTGTGTCCAGCAATTTTCATCATACGCATCAAATAAGCATTTTCTTCATAACGTCCTAACATTTCTAATTCACGATCTCCTGTTATTAGTAATAAAGGAGGAGCATCTGCACGAACGTGAAAAAGTGGTGCTAACTCATCTATTACGGGCTGTGTTTCTGGGATACCACGTTCTTTTCGAACTAAAAAATGAGTAATCGCCTGTCCGCTAAAAGGAATAAGACCGGCTATTTTATTGGCATCGATTCCTTGAGTGTTCAGCCATTTCTTATCTAGACCTACCATACTTGCCAGGTACCCGCCTGCGGAATGACCGGACACAAAAATCAAAGATTCATCTCCACCAAATGAAGGGATGTTTTTAAAAACCCAAGCTACAGCGGCTGCTGCATCCTCAATATATTTTGGAGAAATGACTTTTGGGCCCAAACGATAATTGACTGAAATAACTGCAATTCCTTGGTTTTTTAGCTCTTCAGGAAGTTCCTTATTTCCGCCAGTTAATCCACCACCATGAAACCAAATCACGGTTGCAAATCCAGAACTATTTTTTGGGTAATATACATCTAATACACACCTTTCTTTTATGTATGAATCGGATTTAATGATGGCTTCTGTGTAGTAGGGAAGATTGGTTTGTATTGCATATTCTAATTTTTGGGCTGAAATATTAGCTCCAAAAAAGAATAACAATACGAAAAGAGAAACGTTTTTCATTTGGTATCATTTATTTTTTAAATGTACAAAAAAAGTCCAAAAATCAATTGACTTTTGGACTTTTTCCTTTTGTAAGTAGGGAACTAAAAATTAAATATCATCAAATTCAATATCAGTGAACGTTGATGTTTGTGGTATAATTTCATCATCTGATTTCTCAGAGGCATATTCTTTTTTGAAATCTTTTTGGTGTCTTTCTGAGATTACTTCTTCGCCTTTGTGGTTCAAAACATAAGAAGTCATTTCGCCAAGAATTTCTGCAAAAGCAGCAAAATCTTCTTTGTATAAATAGATTTTATGTTTTTTAAAATGGAATGATCCATCTTCTTCAGTAAATTTTTTGCTTTCGGTAATGGTAATGTAATAATCATCTGCTTTTGTCGCCCTCACATCAAAGAAATAAGTTCTTCTTCCAGCTCTTAAAACTTTAGAAAATATCTCTTCTTTTTCTAACATGTCATGTTCTCTCATAATCCTTTCTATCAATTTATGGTTGTTAAGTAGTATCCAAAAATCTAAAAAATATATGTATTATCCAACAATTATAGCATTTCTTTTTCTGAAAGTTGTTTCAAATACAAAGCGGCATAATAGCCTTCTTGATTTATCAATTGATTATGAGAACCTTGTTGTATAATTTCACCCTTTTCTATGATGATAATTCTATCCGCATTTTTAGCAGATGACACACGGTGGCTTACAATTATTGTTGTTTTGTCTTTGCAAATTTCATACAAGTTATTTAATATCGTTTCTTCGGTTTCTGTATCTACTGCCGATAAACAATCGTCAAAAAGTAAAATAGGAGGATTCTTAATAATTGCTCTGGCAATAGAGACTCTTTGTTTTTGACCTCCTGAAAGTGTAATTCCTCTTTCGCCAAGAATCGTTTCGTATTGCTTGTTAAAGCCCATGATATTATCATGAACAACGGCACTTTTAGCTGCTGATTCCACTTCTTGTATAGTAGCATTCTCTTTGCCAAACATAATGTTATTCTTGATGCTGTCTGAAAATAGGAACGCATCTTGCGGAACGATACCAATGCTGTTTCGCAAATCAAAAAGATTGACGTTACTTATTTCGCTTCCATCAATGGTTATTTTTCCATCGGTTACATCATACATTCTGGAGATTAAGGATAAAATGGTAGATTTTCCAGATCCTGTTTTCCCTAGAATAGCTAAAGTTTCTCCTTTTTTTACCGTAAAAGAGATGTTTTGTAACGCTTTGATATTAGTGTCTTCGTAAGTATAGCTTACATTTTCGAAAGAAATTGAACCTTCAATCACTGATTTGTTCAGATTTTTGTTTTTTATCTCCGGTTCAATTTTAAGGAATTCATTTAACCTTTTTTGAGACGCTTCTGCTTCCTGAACCATAGACGAAACCCAACCTAAAGAGGCTACCGGCCAAGTCAGCATATTCACATACAAAATAAATTCAGCAATTGTTCCAATACTCTTTATAGAGCCGTTGATGTACATTAAACCACCAAAATAAATTACGACTAAGTTACTAATTCCTATCAGCGCTAACATCAAAGGTCCAAATAGCGATTGCACTTTGGCCAAATTCAAGCTTTTGCTTTTACTTTCATTGGCTAAATCAACCATGTTATTTTGGTGTTGGTTTTCCAATGAATAGGCTTTTATCACACGGATTCCTGAAAATATTTCTTGCGAAAAACTGGAAACTTTAGATAGATATTGTTGGAAAATAGTACTTCTTACATTGATTTCGGAACTCAGCTTAAAAATGGCGTACGATAAAATTGGTAAAGGAAGTAATGTGTATAAAGTCAATATTGGCGATACATTATACATATAGACAATTACTATAGCAAAACGAATAACGGTATTTATGGTATACATCACCGCTGGTCCCACATACATTCTTACTTTTGAAACGTCCTCACTGATTCGGTTCATTAAATCTCCAGTACGATTTTGCTTGTAGAAGTTTTGCGAAAGATTCTCATATTGACGGAATACTTCGTTTTTTAAATCAAATTCTATGTGACGCGACATCACAATTAAGGTTTGTCTCATCAAGAAAGTAAGAAACCCGGCAATAATTGTAGTGGCAATAATCAATAAGATATTCGAAATTAATTCTTCGTGAATAACTGATTTGGCTACTGTTTTATCTTTGGCGAAAGCCTCAATGACCTTGAATGATTTGCTAATCAACTTAGGAGTGAAAAGCATGAATATTTGTGCAATGATGGTAAAAATAATTCCTAGTAAGAAACTGTATTTGTATTTGACGAAATATTTATTTAAATAACGTAATTCTTTCATTTTTTATGATATTCTATGTTGAAATGATTTTATTTTTTAAAATAATTTTACTTTTTAATAATTTTAGTGATAAGTTATTTATCGAATTAAATTATTGATTTGATAATTTTTAAACAAAAAATTAATACATATTTGTTTTTTGTTTAAATTTGGATTGTCTTTTTGACGAATTCGTAATTTATCACTATAAAAACTTACACTATGAATGCAGCTTTCACAACTGGAAAGGAACTTCAAAAAATGGATCCCGTTTTTGGTCAATTATCATTTGATGATCACGAACAAATTGTATTTTGCAACGACAAAGATACAGGTTTAAAAGCAATTATTGGTATTCATAATTCGGTTATGGGCCCTGCTTTGGGTGGTACCCGAATGTTTAATTATGCAAACGAATGGGAAGCATTAAACGATGTATTGCGCCTTTCTCGCGGTATGACTTATAAAGCTGCTATCACAGGATTGAATATTGGAGGAGGAAAAGCAGTTATTATTGGAGATGCTAAAACGCAAAAAACTCCTGAGTTGATGCGTAAGTTTGGTGAATTTGTACATTCTTTAAGCGGAAGATACATAACTGCTGAAGATGTAGGAATGGAAACCGCAGATATGGATATCGTTAGAGATGTAACACCTTACGTTACCGGAATTTCTGAATCAAGAGGAGGTTCTGGAAATCCATCACCTGTTACGGCTTACGGAGTGTATTTAGGAATGAAAGCGGCTGCAAAACAACAATTTGGTTCTGATGTTTTAAGTGGTAAGAAAGTATTGGTTCAAGGAATTGGTCACGTAGGTGAAACTTTAGTTGATTATTTGACAAAAGAAGGAGCAATAGTAACAATTTCGGATATCAATGATGATAGATTGTATGAAGTGGGAGCGAAGTACCATGCAGAAATTTTCAGAGGAGAAGATTTATACAGTGCAGATGTTGATATTTATGCGCCTTGCGCCATGGGAGCAACGTTAAATGACAATACAGTTTATAAAATTAAAGCAAAAGTAATTGCTGGTGCTGCTAATAATCAATTAGCTGATGAGAATGTTCACGGTGCAATTCTGCAGGAAAGAGGCATTCTTTATGCTCCGGATTTCTTGATTAATGCAGGTGGAATCATCAATGTATATGCTGAATTAGCGCATTATGACAAAGCGGAAATCATGCGTAAAACAGAAAATATTTATAACACAACATTAGAGATATTTGATTTTGC
The DNA here is from genome assembly GCF_048286755.1 of Flavobacterium labens. Lineage (NCBI taxonomy): Bacteria > Pseudomonadati > Bacteroidota > Flavobacteriia > Flavobacteriales > Flavobacteriaceae > Flavobacterium > Flavobacterium labens. Next base: position 48,177 of record NZ_JBLVPL010000003.1, read on the forward strand.
TATTGCGAACAAGATGACAACGCATCATGCTGCATTGACTATTGCTCAAAATCGCATCAATCAAAGAAAAATAGAAAACAGTAAAAAGTAAAAAAAAAGTGCTCAGTTATCAGTATTCAGTGAACAAATAATAGCCGTTCACTGAATGCTGCTGATTGAAAACTTTAAAATAAGCGATTATATATTTTATTTTAAAAAATGAAATACTTATTTTTGCAGACTAATTAATAAAAGTTCTTACAAGGTGGTAAATAGAAGACACATTCGCGTTAAAGTTATGCAGTCCATTTATGCAATGCATCAAAGCGGTTCAGATAGTTTGGAAAAAGAAGAAAAATTCCTTTTTTACAGTATCGATAATATTCAAGATTTATACCTTATAATGCTTTCTTCCTTGATTGAAATTTGTAAAACAGAGACTGTCTTTTTGCATAAATCAAGTTTGAAACATCTTGCAACTCCTGAGGAACGTAAACCCAACGAAAAGTTCATCAAAAACAAAATTTTTCAAATTCTTACCGAAAACAATTCATTAAGCATTGCGCTGGAAAACCGTAAAATCAATAATTGGTCTTTAAACGACGATTATATTTTATTGCTTCTTAATGATGTAAAAGCAAGTAAATTGTATGCGGATTACATGAGTAATTCAGTAAATACATTTGAAGAAGACAGGCAATTTATCGTTGATTTGTTCATGGATGTAATTGTTCCAAATGAAAAATTATATGAATATTTAGAGGATGATAAGTTAACTTGGGTTGACGATATTCCATTAGTGAATACGCATATTATCAAGCAATTGAAAGCGATTAAATCTGGAGAAGATGATAATTTCAGAGTTCCAAAATTGTATAAAGACAATGAAGACAAGGATTTTGTTAAAGATTTGTTTAGAAAGACAGTTTTAAACGAAACGGAATTAGCCAAAGAATACCTTGATAAAACACCAAACTGGGATACTGAGAGAATTGCCGAAATTGATACGATTATCCTGAAAATGGCAATCTGTGAATTTTTGAAATTCCCATCCATTCCTGTAAAAGTAACTCTTAACGAGTATTTAGAAGTTGCCAAAGAATATTCTACGCCAAAAAGTAGTATTTTTATCAACGGAATTTTAGACAATTTAGTAAAAGAACTGGAAGCCAGTAAAAGAATTATCAAAGCTGGTCGTGGTTTAATGTAATTAATCAATAAAAAAAGAATTTAAATTATGGAACAATTAACTCAATTTGCACCGTTTTTATTAATGTTTGTGGTAATCTATTTCTTCATGATCAGACCACAACAAAAAAGAGCGAAAAATGAAAAAGAATTTGAAAGCAGCTTGAAAGTAGGTGATAAAATCATCACAAAAAGTGGTCTTCACGGAAAAGTTTCTGAGTTAGCTGATACAACTGTAGTTGTTGAAACGATGTCAGGAAAATTGAAAATGGAGCGTTCAGCTATTTCTATGGAAATGAGTGCAGTATTGAACAAAAAATAATTCTCATTTTAATGAATTAAAAAAGTCCCAACCGATTATTCGGATTGGGACTTTTTTTGATAAAAAATAACAGTCTTATTTTTTATTCTTTTTATTCTTCTTTGCTTTTTTTGATTTTGCTTTAGCTTTTTTAGCTTTTATCTTTGATTTGACTTTTGCTTTTTTAGCTTTATCCTTTTTGGCTTTTTTAGCCTTTTTAGCTTTTGCTTTCGCTTTTTGCTTTGCTTTCTCTTTTGCGTCGGCTTTTTTAGCCTTTTTCTTGTCTTTATCTTTCATCTTTACTTTCTTTTTAATCTCGTTTTTACTTTTTTTCTGATTTGAAACATCACTATTATCACTATCCTCTAGACTAATAGTCGAAATCTCTATGATTTCCGTTATTTCTTCTTCAATGACAGGAGCTATAATTTCAACGGGTTCCGCTACAGGTTTAATAACTTTTGTCCTAGGAGCTCTAATAGGCTTATCAATTTCAGGTTTTGCTGGAGATACGGGATCTGTCTCCGCTTCTTTCTTTGGTATCATAATTTATAGTATTAGTTTTTATGCAATTAAACAAATAGTTGTTCTTGTGTTACTAAATTGTTATGTGGTTGTAAGTAAATATAGTGATTTAATAGACTGGTCAATGTTAAGTTTTTCAGAATGATTTTTATAATTCATTCTAATTTGTAACAAATAATGCACAAACAAGTATTTTCTTTTTTATAGGAAAGAGATTGTTTGAATGATTATGGGAGAACAGTGAGATATTCTAATATGATTTTGAACAAAAAAAGTCCCAACTCTGAGCTTCAGAATTGGGACTTAATTTTATCGGTACTTATCATTTAAACCAATGCTTTCTTTTATCATCGGTTTGATTTTTTCAATCCGGGAAAGTTTGGTTTCTTCCCGTTTAGCAGTTTCAATATACTCTAAGAATTCATATTGTTTGTAAGGAGAGAATTTTAGAAAAGCTTCTGCTAAATTGGCATCTGTATCTAATTCTTTTTGAAAAAGTTCAGAAACGATAGGTTCTTTTTTCTGTGGCTTACTATTCTTTCCTTGTTTCTCATTGGCAATCGCTTCATTAATATACTCTAAAACTGCAGCTTCATTGACTTCTTCTTTCGATGAAAAACGCCATTGTCGCAATGATTTGGTAACGCCTTCCTGTGCATTGACTAACGCCTTTTTTTTATCTTGCAATAAAACTCCGTTGAAAAACCAAATGGCAAAGTAATTTTTGAATCCTCCAATTCCGAGTACGTTTTTACCATTCAAGACATAAACAATAACGCCCCATTTGGTTGTTTCCACGAGTTCTGTTTTGCCAATAATTGATTTTAGAAGTTCTAATTCTTCTGGCCAACTGTTGTTTTTCTCCCAGAATGAGTTGTTTTTGAGGATTCCAATAGATTATTTTTTAGATGAATCTTCTGTAGCTGTTAATTCCGCTATTTTGACAATTACTTCAACTGCTTTTTGCATGCTTTCTACAGGCACATATTCATATTTCCCATGAAAATTGTGTCCACCAGCAAAAATATTTGGGCAAGGCAATCCTTTATAGGATAATTGAGAACCGTCAGTTCCACCACGAATAGGTTTTATAAGCGGTTTAATTCCTATTTCTTTCATCGCTTTTTCAGCAATATCTACAATATGTTTCACAGGCAGAACCTTTTCTTTCATATTGTAATATTGATCTTTAATCTCCGTGATAACAATATCTTCACCAAATTGTTTAGCAAACTTCTTATTGATTTTTCGAGCAATTTTCTCGATTAGTTCTTTGCGCTTTTCAAACTTTTTCTTGTTGTGATCGCGAATGATTAATTCTAAAACGGTTTCTTCAATACTTCCATTCAGATGATGTACGTGAAAGAAACCTTCATATCCTTTAGTTTCCTCAGGAGTTTCTCCAGCGGGTAACTCATTAATAAAATCATTAGCAATCAACATAGAATTGATCATTTTTCCTTTGGCATAACCAGGATGCACGCTTTTACCTTTGAAAGTGATTTTGGCGCCAGCCGCATTAAAATTTTCATATTCTAATTCGCCTATTTGACTACCATCCATTGTATATGCCCAGTCAGCTCCAAATTTCTCTACATCAAAATGGTGCGCACCACGACCAATTTCTTCGTCTGGTGTAAAACCGATTCTGATTTTTCCGTGTTTGATTTCAGGATTGTTGATAAGGAATTCCATTGCAGTCACAATCTCAGTGATTCCGGCTTTGTCATCGGCACCTAGCAGTGTTGTTCCGTCAGTAGTAATCAAAGTTTGTCCTTTGTAAAGCAATAAATCTTTGAAATAACTTGGAGAAAGAATAATATTTTTATCTGCATTTAATACAATGTCTTTACCATCATAGTTCGATACAATTTGAGGTTTTACATTGGCTCCGGTAAAATCAGGGGAAGTATCAAAGTGAGAAATAAATCCAATCACAGGGACTTCATGAGTTACATTACTTGGCAGAGTTGCCATGATGTATGCTTTCTCATCAATTGTCACGTCTTGCAATCCAATTGCTTTAAGTTCTTCAACCAATTTATTGGCTAAATCCCATTGTTTTGCTGTACTTGGTGTACTTTCTGATTTGTGGTCAGATTCAGTATCAATAGTTACGTAACTGATGAAACGGTCAATTATATGTTGCATTTTAATTTGTTTTAATGCAAATATAAACATTTTTTCAGGAGCATTTTGAAGTTAAGCAGCAACAAAATCTTGCAAATTAAAAATAATAATTGCATTGTTTGAACCTCAATAAACAATACTTTTTTTGGGTGAAATAAATCTTTTTATATAAAAAAACCACCCGAAGGTGGTTCAAATTAATCTCTCATTTTATGAAGTTTTTCTTCTGCTTTATCTAGATCTCCTTCAAGCTTATTTATTTTTATTTGTCGCTTACTGATTTTGATATTTTCTTTTTCAATTTCAGTAGAAGTAAGCTTTCCTTTTGATTTTTTCTGTTCAAATTTTTCTTTGAGTTTGATTAAATTTCTCTCCTCATCTGAGATTTTTGTTTTAATCTTACTAATTGATTTTTCACTCGAAAGAATTTTGTCTTGTCGTTTGTCAAAAGCTTTTTGTTTTTTTTCAAAAGCTTTTTGCTCTTTTTCTATTTTATTAGCTTCTCTTAGTGCTTTTTTTTCTGATTTTATTTTGTCCTTAAGAACTTTAGCTTCTTTTTTTAATGCCTCTTTTTCTTCATTAGTCGCTAATTTTGCTGCTACTACTGGAGCAACTTTTATGGTGTCTTTAATTGTTGTAACCGTAGTTATGGTAGTTTTTGTGGCTAATTTTATCGTGTCAGTTTTTGTGTCTTGCGCAAAGAAAAGTTGAAAACTAGAAAGCAATACTACAGTGAAAAGTAATTTTATATTCATGATTATGTGTTTTAAGTTGATAAAAATGTATGTTTAAAAGTGATTTGTTTTATTACAAGATAAGAAAAATCATATCTTATTTGGTGTTAAGGAATTTAAAACTGCGACTTTTGATTTTAAATAATTGATAACTAGTAAATTGTGTTTTGTTGTTCAGAAGGTTTTGTGCTTTATTTAACTACTGTTTATTTCTGTTATTTCTTCTTTGGCTACAGCCAAATCAAATGTGATGTATAATTTTTTTTCGAAATATTTAATTATCGATTAGATAGTTCTATTTTTGTACCAACAACACTACAACCATGTATAAAGTATTCATTCGTCCATTTCTATTTTTGTTTGATCCGGAAAAAGTTCATTATTTTACTTTTTCATTAATTCGATTTTTGTCCAAAATTCCAGGTTTTACTGCCCTTTTTAGATTGCTTTACGAAGTAAAAGATACACGATTAGAGACTGAGGTTTTTGGTTTAAAATTTAGAAATCCTGTTGGACTTGCTGCCGGGTTTGATAAGGACGCTAAGTTGTATAAAGAATTGTCTAATTTTGGTTTTGGTTTTATCGAAATAGGAACACTCACACCAAAAGGACAAGAAGGAAATCCTAAAAAACGATTGTTTCGTCTAAAAGAAGACAGCGCAATTATTAATAGGATGGGTTTCAACAACGGCGGAGTTCAAGAAGCGGTAGAACGTTTGAAACAAAATAAAGACGTTCTAATAGGTGGAAACATTGGTAAAAATAAGTTGACACCAAACGAAGAAGCGACTTCAGATTATGAAATTTGTTTTGATGCTTTGTATGATTATGTTGATTATTTTGTGGTGAATGTAAGTTCTCCAAACACGCCAAATCTTCGAGCGTTACAAGACAAAGAGCCGTTGACACAATTGTTACAAACATTACAAAATAAGAATTTGGCAAGGCCAAAGCAAAAACCAATTCTCCTGAAAATTGCTCCTGATTTGACTGATGAGCAGTTGCTTGATATTATTGATATTATCAAGGAAACTAAAATTGCGGGAGTTATTGCAACTAATACCACGATTTCTCGTGAAGGATTACAATCTGATAATAAAACAGAAATAGGTGGATTATCTGGAAAACCATTGACAAAACGTTCTACTGAAGTCATCCGATTTTTATCTGAAAAAAGTAATAAAGCCTTTCCGATTATTGGAGTAGGAGGAATCCATTCTGCGGACGATGCGCTAGAAAAATTAGACGCAGGAGCAAGTTTAATTCAGTTGTACACCGGTTTTATCTATGAAGGTCCGGCTTTGGTGAAAGCCATAAACAAAAAGATTTTAGAAAGATTGTAATATCTTATTTTTGAAGGTACTTTTCAAGAGTTAATAATGTCTCCTTTGATTAAACTTATGATAATTCAATTATAATTTAAAAATCAAGTTCAATTCTAAAAGGTTAATATCAAATTATTACCAAATTACGTAATATTTTAATTTATTACCAAAGTAGGTAATAATATCAATTTTAGAAAATTTAAAAATCATAATTTAAAATTCTTAATTGTTTTTCTATCTTTGGCTTTCTATGGAGCCAATAAAAATTATAGAATGTCCACGTGATGCCATGCAAGGCATAAAGCCATTTATTCCTACGGCAAGAAAAGTGACTTATATTCAGTCTTTATTGCGTGTGGGTTTTGATACTATAGATTTTGGAAGCTTTGTTTCGCCAAAAGCGATTCCGCAAATGCATGATACCGCTGAGGTTCTGGCACAACTTGATTTATCTCAAACCAAAAGCAAATTGTTGGCAATTATTGCTAATACACAAGGAGCAACTCTAGCTTCAAATCATTCTGAAATACAGTATTTAGGATTTCCATTTTCGATTTCTGAGAATTTCCAAATGAGGAATACCCATAAGACGATTTCCGAATCGTTAATTACCTTACAAGAAATTCTTGAAATTGCCGATAGTACAAATAAGGAAGTTGTAGCCTATCTTTCGATGGGATTTGGTAATCCTTACGGTGATCCTTGGAGTGTAGAAATTGTAGGCGAATGGACTGAAAAATTAGCATTGATGGGAGTCAAAATACTTTCACTTTCGGATACAGTAGGAAGTTCAACACCAGATGTGATTTCGTATTTATTTTCGAATTTAATTCCAAAATATCCTAAAATAGAATTTGGCGCGCATCTTCATACAACACCTGATAAATGGTTTGAGAAAATTGATGCGGCTTATAAAGCGGGTTGTCGTCGATTTGATGGAGCTATTCAAGGTTTTGGAGGATGTCCAATGGCAACAGATGATTTAACAGGCAATATGCCTACAGAGAAACTATTATCTTATTTTACAGCTCAAAAAGAAAAAACAGATATGAGCCCTATTAGCTTCGAAAGTGCTTACAATGAGGCCTCTAAATTGTTTGGTGAATTTCATTAAAATTAAAAAATGATACTTGTAGTTGAACTCTATATCTTGAAATAATAAGTTTATGATTGATGCGTTAGTTATACAGTTCCCCAATTTACTTTTAATAGACTAATTATGATGAAACTACGGACCATCCATAGAATCTTAAGTGTACTAATTCTGATCTTATTTTCGTCTTCATGCGCAAGTGATTTAGATTATAATCAAGTAAATGATATAAAATTAGAACCAGTAATTATATCAAATTTAGCTTATTTTAATATTCAGGCCAATCAATTTGTAACTGGAGGAGTAGAACAAAACGTAATTTTTGATGCGCCAACTGTTGATGTTTTTAGTGAAAAATTTTTCACGGAAAAATTAAATAGGGTTGATCTTTTTTTTGAAATTAACAATACTATTAATAGAAGCTACAGAATGGATCTAGTATTTCTGGATAGAAATAATCAGCCAGTTCATTCCTCAAATTTTAGCGTACCAGCTTACTCCGGAACAGAGAATATAGTTACTAAAACCGAAATGTTTCAAAATGCTACACTGGATTTATTAAAAAGAACAACTAAAATTACATTTACGATTACCATGTTTACTGGACCGCCATTAAGCGAAAGTAGCGTGGGGAATTTAAAATTACGTTCAGGAGTAACCGCTTATTTTATAGTAGAATGAGAAAAATATTTTTGATTTTTGTTCTATTTCTAACAATAGGTTCCTTTTCACAAAACAAACAAATTCTCTATAATTTTACTTCAGTGCCTCAGTCCTTGTTGACAAATCCGGGTTCTGATGTGAAGTACAATTGGTATTTTGGGATTCCTTTATTGTCTGGTATTTCTGCAAATGTTGGTTCGAGTGGATTTTCGGCATATGATTTATTCGCGGATAACGGAGTCGATTTTAATGTAAAATTGCGAAATGTAGTATTCTCCACAACACGAAAAGATAGAATGGCCCTAAACGAACAAATAGAATTATTTAATGGCGGTTTTAAAATAGCGGGAGAGCAAGGTGATTCCTATATTTCTTTTGGTATGTACCAGGAATTTGATTTTATGAGCTATGTTCCTAAAGATATTGCAATTTTGGCTTTAGACGGGAATAGAGATTATTTGGGGAAAGTATTTAATTTAGGGGATTTGAATATAAAAGCTGAAATGCTCTCAGTTTTTCATCTGGGATTTCATAAAAAGGTAAATGAAAAATTAATTCTAGGAGCGCGAGGAAAGATTTATTCCAGTATTTATAATGTCAGTTCCACTAATAATTCAGGATATATTTACACCATTCCTTCTACACAAGGGGTTTATGAACAAATGATTTATTCGGATTTGCAATTCAATACATCAGGGATTGCTAAATATGATGACGAAGATTATGATCCAAATGTGGTAAAAGATATTGCTAAAAGAGCTCTTCTAGGAGGTAATTTAGGTTTGGGATTTGATGCCGGTTTGACTTATTATCCAAAGAAAAATATTCAATTAACAGCAAGTGTTATTGATTTTGGTTTTATAAAACATACTAAAGAAGTAGAAAGTTTGACTTTTAAAGGTAGTTATAAATACGAAGGAGTTATTCCCAAATTCAGTTCTGGAAATTCAGCAGAAAATGGATATCAAGAATTTAAGGATGCTGTTCCTTTGGATACCTTGTATGCCGATTACACTACTTGGCGACCTACAAAATTGAACTCTTCCATTCAATTTTCATTCGAAGAAGAAGTTTCCGAAGATTGTAATTGTCTTAATTATGATCCTGAAACTATTTATAAAAGTGCTGTGGGGGCTCAATTATTTGTAATGTCTACCCCAAGAACGCCTTTAGTTGCTTTTACGACCTATTACAGAAGAAAAATTTTCAATTCGTTGCAAATGAAAGCGACTTATACCATAGATTCCTATTCCTATAAAAATATAGGATTGGGATTGTCCAGTATGTTTGGACCGGTTAATTTCTATGTTCTTGCCGATAATCTTCTGGAATATAAGGATGTCACTAAAGCCAATAGCATGTCTTTTCAGCTAGGGCTTAATGTTGTTTTTAAAAACAGTAAAAAATAAATACTATTCTAAAATTGGACTTTTCTTCGTTTAAATCCTTTGTAAATTTCTATCCAAAGTACCGAGACAAATCCCACTAAAATACTCAGACAAATTTGAAATCCAGTAACTCTTTCGAACTCGAAAAAATGAGCAAATAAAGGAACAAACAACAATAAAATAGTGATGAGAATGGTTGCGCCTATAATCATTGGAACTAAATTATTTTTGTAGCGTAAAGTAGTAAATATAGAATAGTAAAAAGAACGGTTGGTGAGTGTCAAGAAAATATTGGAAGCAATCAAAGTGAGGAATACAACAGTTCTTGTCACACTTTCGGAGCAATTTTCAGTCACACAATATTGGTAGACAAATAAAAGTCCCAAAGTAATAGCAAGTCCTTGAATAATACTTATCGTTATTTCTTTGAGTTTAAAAAAAGTCGTGGTAAATGGTCTTGGTTCTAGGAGCATCAAATTGCGTTCCATGGGTTCGTTTTCATAAATTATAGAACACGTAGGTCCCATAATTATCTCCAGAAAAATGACATGAACCGGAGAGAAAATATTTGGATAAATCCATCCTAAAGCCAAAGGAATAAACACAATCATGATAATTGGAATGTGAATGGAAATGATATATTGAATCGCTTTTTTTAGATTGTTATATATTTTACGGCCCATCGCAATGGCATCAATCATTTTTGAAAAATCATCCTCAATAAGGATAAGATTAGCGGCTTGTTTGGCAATTTCGGTTCCCTTTTTACCCATAGCAATTCCTATGTGCGCTGACTTTAAGGCTGGTCCGTCATTTACGCCATCGCCTGTCATAGCTACAATTTGATTATTATCTTTTAGTGCTTTTATAATTTTGAGTTTTGCCTCGGGAAACATTCTTGTAAAAATGGAGGTTTTCATTACTTTTTCTCTTAGTGTAGCATCGTCCATTGCCATTAATTCATCTCCGTTGAGTGTTTTTTCTACGTTTCGAAAACCAATTTGTTTAGCGATTGTGGCTGTTGTCGCTGCATTGTCACCAGTAACTATTTTTATTTGAATGCCTGCTTTGTAAAATGTTTCAAAAACTGCTTTTATATTTGCTTTTGGAGGATCATAAAAAGCGACCAGTCCTTTAAAATCAAAAGCAAATTCTTGTTGCGTTTTAGGGTAATCAGTTCCTGAAAATTGAGCAACGCCAACACCCAGAACACGAAATCCTTCCTTAGCCATAGTAGTCATTGCTGTAAGGATTTGTTGAGTTTCTTTTTCGGATAGATTAGAACAGGCAATTAATGCTTCTGGAGCGCCCTTGGTAGCAATAATTCTCGTTCCATTTTGGTTTTCAAAAACATGGGTCATCATGGGCGGTTTTCCGTACAATGGATATTCATGTATTAACTTGAAATTGGGGCGTTCATCTGGAATATCTAATTTTGAATAGGCCTCATGTAAGGCAATTTCCATTGCGTCAAAAGGAATTGGTTCGCTAGCCCACATGGAAAGTGTTACTACTTCCAGTTCATCATTATTTAGGTGTTTCTTTGGATTAGATATTTCATTTGATGAAAAAGTGTACCATTGCGCCAGACTCATTTTGTTTTCGGTGATAGTTCCCGTTTTATCAGTGCAAATTACGGTGGCACTACCCAGAGTTTCTACTGTTTTCGTTTGTTTGACAATTATTCCCATATTCATTAAGCGCCAAGCACCAAGGGCCATAAAAGTGGTAAAAGCCACTGGAATTTCCTCAGGAATGATACTCATTGCCAAGGTCAATGCTTTTAGTAAGCTGTCAAGAACGTCTTTAGAATTATAGTAATTAATAATCCAAACCACACCAAAAATTGCCAGTCCTACAAAAGACATCTTTTTTACAAAGTTTCCAATTTGTATTTGCAAAGGCGTTTTTTCTTCGATAATTGTTTCTAAACTTTTTCCTATTTTGCCTAATTGAGTTTGGTTGCCAATAGCGGTAACTTCACAAATAGCTAAACCGCTGGTGACAATTGTTCCAAGATATACTTGATTGTTTTCGGACGTTTCATTTTTTAAGACTGCCAGTGACTCACCAGTAAGAACAGATTCATTTATGGAAAAATCATTAGATTTAATGATAGTGGCATCAGCTGGTATAAAGGTTCCTTCTTCCGTTTGGATAAAATCACCCAAGACAATTTCCTCGCTTGGGATTTCTATAATTTCGCTATTGCGAATGACTTTACTTTTGGGTTGTGATAGTTTTTTTAAAGCTTCGATTGCGTTTCGGCTTTTTGATTCCTGATAAAGTGATATAGTAGAAACTAATATAATAGCGACCGCCATAAAAATTCCGTTACCAAAATCGCCAGTAATAAAATAAATACTGGTAGCCGTCAAAAGCAACAAAAACATAGGTTCTTTAACCATTTCGATTAGAGAAGTAAAGAAATTATTGTTGTCCTGATGTACTATGGAATTTACTCCATTTTTTGTTCTTGATTGCAAGACTTCATCATTTGAAAGCCCTTTTATTTGTTGTTGTGGTTCTGTCATATCAAAAAATAAATGAATCAAATTTTATAGATTATAAAAACGGAAGAAGTTGGATTAGAGAAAACTCTATAATGCAATTTAATCATTTATTATAAAATTTACTCGTTTTTTTGCATAAGATTGTCTATATTTGCACGCAATTAAACTCCAACTACAATTGCAATGATCGCACACAACTCTAAGATTATCGGTGAAGGATTAACTTACGATGATGTTCTATTAGTTCCTAACTACTCAAATGTGCTTCCTCGCGAAGTGAGTATTCAATCAAAATTTTCAAGAAATATAACGCTTAACGTTCCAATTGTATCTGCAGCTATGGATACTGTTACCGAAAGTGCAATGGCAATTGCTATGGCGCAAGAAGGTGGAATTGGTGTTTTGCATAAAAATATGACTATCGAGCAACAAGCTGCGAAAGTTAGAAAAGTAAAACGTGCGGAGTCAGGAATGATTATCGATCCAGTTACTTTGCCTTTGACTTCTACTGTTGCAGATGCTAAAAGTGCAATGAAAGAATTTGGTATTGGAGGTATTCCAATTGTAGACGAAAACCAAATATTAAAAGGAATCGTTACCAATAGAGATTTGCGTTTCGAAAAAAATAGTTCAAGACCTATTGTTGAGATAATGACCAGTGAAAATTTAGTAACTGTTGCTGAAGGTACTTCTCTGGAACAAGCAGAAGTAGTTTTGCAAGGTCATAAAATTGAAAAATTACCGGTTGTAAATGCAGCTTATAAATTAGTGGGTCTAATTACATTTAGAGACATTACTAAATTGACTCAAAAACCAAATGCAAACAAAGACAAATACGGACGTTTACGTGTTGCTGCTGCATTAGGTGTTACTGCAGATGCTGTTGAAAGAGCTACTGCTTTAGTTAATGCCGGAGTAGACGCAGTTATAATTGATACCGCTCACGGACATACTAAAGGAGTAGTAGATGTACTAAAATTAGTCAAAGCTAAATTCCCGGACTTAGATGTTATTGTTGGTAATATTGCCACCGCTGAAGCAGCTAAATATCTTGTTGAAAATGGTGCTGATGGGGTAAAAGTAGGAATAGGACCAGGTTCTATTTGTACAACTCGTATTGTTGCCGGTGTTGGTTTCCCTCAGTTTTCCGCTGTTCTTGAAGTGGCTGCCGCTATCAAAGGAACTGGAGTTCCAGTAATTGCAGATGGTGGAATTCGTTACACAGGAGATATTCCTAAAGCGATTGCTGCAGGTGCGGATTGTGTAATGTTAGGTTCATTATTAGCCGGTACTATGGAATCTCCTGGTGAAACTATTATTTTCGAAGGAAGAAAATTCAAGTCTTACCGAGGAATGGGATCTGTTGAAGCGATGCAAGAAGGTTCAAAAGATCGTTATTTCCAAGATGTGGAAGATGACGTGAAAAAACTAGTTCCGGAAGGAATTGTAGGTCGTGTTCCTTACAAAGGAGAATTGAACGAAAGTATGCAACAATTCATTGGTGGTCTTCGTGCAGGAATGGGGTATTGTGGTTCAAAAGATATTCCAACATTACAGGAAACAGGGCGTTTTGTTCGTATTACTGCTAGCGGAATCAACGAAAGTCATCCACATAATGTGACCATAACAAAAGAAGCTCCAAATTATTCAAGATAATTTTATAGTTTTAATATCATAAAAAAAAAGCATAATTAATTCCGTTTTAGGGTTTTAATTATGCTTTTTTTATTGCTATAAATTTTAGTCTTGCAATTCTGATGAGTCAGACAAGTCAGCCAGATTATTTTTTAAGTGCTGACTGTCCCAACTGTGATTGGTAGCAGCAACTTGGGAATATATATCACTCTTTAATAATTGTTCCTGTAATTCAATTTCCTCCTTTATGGTAATCAAATAGGCCATTTTATCATGGCGTTTTTCGGCTAATTTACGTGTGGTAATTTCATCATATTTTATAAATTGTTGACCTTGTCTGGTAGCTGTATATTTCCGAAGTCCTAATTCTACCAATGCATCAACACCCATATTGACTGCGCTATATAAAGTTTCCCTGTAAATATGTTGCACTTTATGATCGATTAATTCGTAGGCATCATTTCGATTTCGGGCACGAGTTAAGATTTTTAAATTTGGGAAATGTTTCTTTAAGGTTTCAATTACTTGAAGATTTACAGTAGGATTATCGATGGCAGCAATGAAAACTTTTGCATTTTCACAACCGGCAGCTTTCAATAGCTCCAATCGGGTTGCATCTCCATAATAGACTTTAAAGCCCATTTTCCGTAATAAATCGATACGATCTGAATCATAATCTAGAATGGTTGATTTAATTTGGTTCGCTCTCAATAATCGCCCCACTGTACTTCCAAAATGTCCAAAACCAGCTATAATAACGGGATTGTCTTCGTCAATATAATCATTATCTTTTTTTACTTCTTTTTCCTGAGTTCGGGTGTTTGGATAAATTATTCGCTCATTTATTAGCAACAGGAAAGGAGTTGCAACCATACTCATGGCTATGACTGCCATAATTTGATTGGCTAAAACATTAGGTACAATATTCAATTGCATGCAAAAACTCATGATTACAAAACCAAATTCTCCCGCTTGACTTAAGCCAAAAGCAAACAGTAGATTTTGATCCAATTTTTTTTTATAAAATCGACTAGTCATAAACAATACCACAAACTTCACTAATGTTAGAATCGCCCCAAAAGCAAAAATAAATAATGGATTATCAATAATTAATTGAAAGTTTATTGAGGCTCCAACACCCAAAAAGAATAAGCCTAAAAGCAATCCCTTAAATGGTGCAATATCGCCTTCTAATTCATGCCGGAATTCGGAGTTGGCTAATACGACACCAGCCATAAAAGCACCAAGCGCAGGACTTAATCCAATTAATTGCATCATGTATGAAACACCAACGACAAGTAATAAGGCTGAAGCAGTGAATAATTCTTGTAACCGGGTTTTTGCGATTATATGCAATAAAGGAACAAACAAAAAGCGGCCTGCAAAATAGATTGTTGATATAATCCCGATTACGATTACCGTTTGTAACCAGCTCGCATAGCCTGTAATTAATGACTGTGGCGCATCATTTGTTGCCTCAAGATTTACTGTTGACAAAAGAGGTAAAAAAGCTAAAATTGGTATTACAGCAATATCTTGAAAAAGTAAAACTGCAAATGAAGAACTTCCCACGGAAGTATTTGACAATCCTTTTTCTTTTAAGGTTTGCAATACAATAGCTGTGGAAGATAAAGCTAGTGCCAGCGAAATCGCTAATGTAGTTTCCCATTTCCAGTCCATAAAAAAAAGACATCCGAGAAATAGTAGTATTGTGGTTCCAATTAATTGCATGGAACCCATTCCAAGAATGAATTTCCGCATTTTCCAAAACTTACTCGGTTCTAATTCAAGACCAATTAAAAAAAGCATCATTACCACACCAAATTCGGCAAAATGCATTATATCCTGACCTTCCTGACCTATAAAACCAAGAACAAAAGGACCAATGATTATTCCGGCTAATAAATAGCCTAAAATAGAACTCAAGCCTAATTTTTTAGCAATTGGCACACAAATTACGGCAGCTGTTAAATAAATGATTGCCTGAAGTAAAAAATTAGTATCCATGTTATGTCAGTATTGTTGCAAACCATTCATTCAAATAATGGTGTTGCAAAATTTCATCCGAATCGATATCATGATTCTCTAAATAATCTAGAAAATAGCCATAAATCAAACCATTTTTTTCATAATCTTCATTGGTCATATTATGTGTTCCATGTACTACAAAAGGAGGTAAGTAAATCATATTACACACTTTTGCAGTTTGATTAAACGGTTCCAATAATTCAAGAATACTATAGCGATCACTACCCGTTTCACAATAATTTTCCTTGTCTCCACCAGTTGTAATTACCTGAAAAATAATTTTATCCTGTAATGCTTTACCCTTTTTTCCATAAGCCCAGTTATGTTCCAGTACCATATCAATCCATTGCTTCATCAATGGCGGGCAACTATACCAGTACATAGGATGGTGCCAAATGATAATATCATGCTTACTTAATAAATCTTGTTCGTATTTTACATCAATATCAAAATCTGGATATTGCTCATATAAATCATGAAAAGTAATGTTTTCTGAATCGGGAATATTCTGCACCAAAGCTTTATTCGCATGAGATTTCTCGAATAGCGGATGTGAAAACAAGATTAAGATTTTATTTTTTGGCATAAATTTATTTTAACTATTAAAAAGGATTATTGTGTTGATTTACACTATTTTTATGAAAATAAAACCGCTCTAAGGTATAAAATATTGCTTAATCTTAATGATTTAGGATCGTTCAAATAGTATTTTTTTATAATAAACAGAAAATCCCGTCTAAACAAAATCTAAAGTTTCGTTCAGACGGGATTTATTTCGGATATTTATTTTAAATTAAATTAATTCTACCAAAATGGAATTGTAATAAATAAATCTCATTATTTAATTTTTGGAAAGATTAGCTAGTAATTTTTTGCTACCCACAATCCAAAGAATATCATTTTTTTTTAAAATCAATTTTGACTCTGGGTTGAGAATTCTTTTTCCTCCTCTTTCTAAACCAACAATCAAACCACTTGTTTTTTCACGTAATTCAGAATCACGTATGCTTTTTCCAATAAATGCTTCGTTGATTAGCTCTAACTGCTGTAAGACAATATCAGATTCAGTTGCCAATGGTGAGACATCAATCTCATGTTGGTCCAAATATTTTTTAAATGCTGCTACTTGAGTATCAGTACCAATGACACAAATTTCATCGCCTGGAAAAAGTCTTTCGTTTCTGCTGGGAATATTAATGGTGATTTCACCACGCTTAACAAAAGCTATATTAATTCCTAATTGCTCTCGAATACTTAATTCTTCGAGTGTTTTTCCGGCAATATTTGAGGTTGGAGCGATTTCAAAAGTAGTCATGTGGCCATCCCAGGGTGTTAAATCACTACGACTTCTTACCGCTTTTTTAAGTTCTCGGGCATTTAAATTTTTCAAAAAATGGTCTTCAATTTTGTGATATTGCGCATTTAATTTTTTTGGAAAAACAAAATACACGACAACGGCAACAATCAGCATTATAAAAGCGATTACGGGTGAGAAAAAGATATTTAATAAAAATCCAATGTAAAAGAGAGTCAATACCATTCGCAACAAAATCATCATCAGTATTGGTCCGCGATATTTGCGTTCTTCTCTTAAAATTGCCACTTGTTTAACTGCGACGCGACGCAAGGACAGTGCCCATAAAAAAGGCGATAGTATCACTAATGTAATTAATGCGGCGAATATATTTCCAAATTGTGATCCTTCAACTAAAGGTAAAATGAATTTCGATGAAAGTAAAATAATGGCCACTATAATTACGGAATGGATGATTACTTGCGTCAGAAATGCACGCACAACTATTTGCCAGTTGCTTACTAATTTTATCGATTGTGCATTGGCACTGTATCGTTCAATTTTTTTAATCCATTTTCGAGGCAGTTTTTTTTCCAGATATTCTGAAAAAGGAGTGGCAAATTTCACCATAAATGGAGTCGTAAAAGTGGTCACTGCTGACACTGCCACTACAATTGGATAGAGAAAATCACTGGTTACATTCAATGTCATTCCTAGTGTTGCAATAATAAAGGAGAATTCCCCAATTTGCGACAAACTCATTCCGGTTTGCACCGATTGTTTCAGTGGTTGCCCGGAAAGTAACGCACCAATTGTTGAGCTTATTGATTGTCCTAAAATCACGACTAAGGTTAAAATAGCAACCGGCAAGGCATATTCATATAAAGTTCCGGGGTTAATTAACATACCAACAGAAACAAAGAAAACCGCCCCAAAAAGGTCTTTAACAGGTTTTACCAAATGCTCGATGTGTTCCGCTTGAGTAGTTTCGGCAATGATGGAACCCATTATAAAAGCGCCTAATGCAGGAGAAAAACCAACATTGGCTGCCAAAATAACCATCATTAAACACAAAGCAAGTGATATAATTAACAGCATTTCGTCCGTCAATATATTTTTGGCTTTTTTAAGTAAAGTCGGGATAAAAAAGATACCTCCAACAAACCATATGGTCAAGAAAAAGATTAGTTTAAAAACGGATAATAACAATTCGCTTCCTGAAAACTGTTGACTTACTGCAATTGTAGAAAGCAATACCATCATTAAAATGGCAACTATGTCTTGAACGATAAGCGATCCGATAACTATTCCCGCGAATTTTTGGGTTTTTACGCCGAGTTCGTCAAATGTTTTTAGGATAATGGTAGTAGATGAAATCGAGAGTATAACTCCTAAAAAAATACTGTCCATCTGTTTCCAACCAATCCATTGGCCGGCTAAATACCCTATGGCAACCATTGAAATAATTTGTGTTACTGCAGTAATAGATGCAGTTCCACCCACTTTCATCAGTTTCTTAAAACTGAATTCCAGCCCTAAGCTAAATAATAAAAAGATTACCCCAATCTCTGCCCAAACTTCTACACTTTTAATATCTTTTACCGAAGGGAAAAAATCAAAATGATTTCCTGCCAAAAATCCGGCAATTAAATACCCCAGAACGAGAGGCTGTTTGATTTTTTTAAATAACAAAACGGCCACAGCGGCGGTCATTAGGATTAACCCTAAATCACTAATTAAAGGTTGTAAATGGTGTGAGGCGTTTGCTACTGTTTCTGCGGTATTCATAGGCGTTTACTTATTTTTTTAAGGTATTTGTGTATTGTTGTAAGATATAAAAAAACTTTACTTTTGAAAGTATAATTAGCGCTAATAACAGTTTTTTATGATTTTTTTAGCAACAAAAATCCCGTTGAAAAGAATTTTGACTTCCTTTTCAACGGGATTTTATAAATTTAAATAATTTCCTAAAACTTATATTCCTAAGAAATTACTTGGAGTGATTTGCATCAATTCGGCTTTAATTTCATCTGAAACATCTAGTGTTGCAATAAAACCATGAATTGCATTTTTATCAATCGCTTCATTGGTTCTTGTCAATCCTTTTAATGCTTCATACGGATTTGGATATCCTTCACGACGTAAAATCGTTTGAATCGCTTCCGCAACTACAGCCCAGTTTTTCTCTAAATCTTCGTGGAATTTTGGTTCGTTCAATAACAATTTGTTCAATCCTTTCAAAGTAGCTTCAAAAGCAATTAAGGTATGTCCCATTGGTACGCCAATATTTCTCAAAACCGTACTATCTGTTAAATCACGTTGTAATCTTGATAATGGCAATTTAGCCGATAAATGTTCGAAAATAGCATTGGCAATTCCTAAATTCCCTTCTGAATTTTCAAAATCAATAGGGTTTACTTTGTGTGGCATTGCCGAAGATCCTATTTCTCCCGCTTTGATTTTTTGTTTGAAATATTCCATCGAAACGTATGTCCAGATATCTCGGTCTAAATCAATGATAATGGTATTTATTCTTTTCAACGCATCAAAAAATGCAGCGAAATGATCGTAATGTTCAATTTGTGTAGTAGGGAAGGAGTGGTGTAAACCAAGGTTTTCCTCTACAAATTTACCGCCGAACTTTCTCCAGTCAATTTGTGGATACGCTACGTGATGTGCGTTATAATTTCCGGTTGCTCCGCCAAATTTAGCCGCAAAAGGAACATTAAATAACAAACGCATTTGCTCTTCTAAACGTTCTACAAAAACACCTATTTCTTTACCCAAACGAGTTGGAGAAGCAGGTTGTCCGTGTGTACGGGCAAGCATTGGAATAGCCGCCCATTCGATACTTAAATCTTTCAATTTTGATGTCAAAGTAATCAAAGAAGGCATGTACACTTTCTCGAAAGCTTCTTTTGTAGAAAGCGGAATCGCCGTGTTATTAATATCTTGCGATGTTAATCCAAAGTGAATGAACTCTTTATATTCTGATAAGCCTAGTTTTTCAAAAGCATCTTTGATGAAGTATTCTACCGCTTTTACATCGTGGTTGGTCACTTTCTCCGTTTCTTTGATCCAAAGCGCATCTTCAGTAGAGAAGTTTTTATAAATGTCACGTAAACTTTCGAATAAGTTCGGGTTTACGTCTTTTAGTTGTGGCAAAGGCACTTCGCACAAAGCAATGAAATATTCAATTTCAACCAACACGCGGTATTTGATTAAGGCTTCTTCAGAGAAAAATGGAGCCAGAGAAATAGTCTTGTTTCTATATCTTCCGTCGATTGGCGATATAGCATTCAATTCGTTTAAAGTAATCATTGTTTAGTTGTTTGTTCGAAAGGCACAAAAATAGTTATAAGTTATAAGTTATGGGGTATAAGTTTAGATTTTTTGAGGGAATTCTTTATTGAAACTAAAGTTTCTCATTGCCATTGCCATTGATTTTGTTATTGATTGAGTAATTTTTCTTTCATAAAAGCAACACCTGTTGAAGCTACTTCTGGAATGACTTCCAATGGGTTTCTAAGATTTGGGATTTTTATCGGTTTTGGATCTATATAAAAAATAGGTGTTTCCCGACTCGTAAAATCGATTAATCCTGCCGCAGGATACACTTGCAAAGAAGTCCCAATTACAGCAAAATAATCCGCACTTTGAGTAAGAGTTATGGCTTCATCAAGCGCAGGAACTTCCTCGCCAAACCAAACAATATGCGGGCGTAATTGATTTTTGTTTTCGTCTAAATCGCCAAAATTTAAATCATCCTGCCAATCCAGAATATAATCTGGATTTTTAGTACTTCTGACTTTCAATAATTCGCCATGTAAATGCAACACGTTAGAACTTCCGGCGCGTTCGTGTAAATCATCTACGTTTTGTGTGATTATGTACACCTCAAAATCCTTTTCTAATTCAGCCAAAATTTGATGCCCCAAATTTGGTGCTACTTCTTTGAGTTGTTTTCGTCTTTGATTGTAAAAATCCAGTACCAAAGCCGGGTTTTTATGCCAACCTTCGGGTGTTGCGACATCCATAACGTTATGACCTTCCCAAAGTCCGTCACTATCACGAAAAGTTTTGATGCCGCTTTCGGCACTGATTCCTGCTCCGGTTAAGACCACTAATTTCTTTTTCATTTGTAAAATGCATTAGGAGATAAAGCTACTCTTTTTTAGTATTTTTGCCAAAAAAATAATCCGCAATGATTGATATCGATTACCTTAATTTTCTCGAAAATATCCTGACTGATAATCGCAAAGAAAAATTCCTGAAAGTATTGGAAAACAGAACCAAGCATTTTACGATTACTGTCGAAGATATTTTTCAAATGCACAATACGAGCGCGGTAATGCGCAGTTGTGAGATTTTTGGAATTCAGGAATTGAATGTTATCGAGCAGCGTTACGGAAAAAGTATCGACAAGGAAATTGCGATGGGCGCTCAAAAATGGGTTGACATCAATACCTTCGACAGCATTACGAATTGTGTCGATACATTAAAAAGTAAAGGGTATCAAATCATCGCTACCACGCCACATGAGAATGATTGTTTGATGGAAGATTTTGATATTTCGAAACCCAGCGCTTTGTTTTTTGGAACAGAAAGAGACGGATTATCCGAGGAAATTTTACAACGCGCCGATGGTTTTCTAAAAATCCCGATGGTAGGTTTTACCGAAAGTTTGAATATCTCGGTTTCGGCGGCGATTATCATTCAAAACCTGACGAATCGATTGCGCAATTCAAACATTGACTGGCATTTATCTGAAAATGAAATTTTAGAAAAGCGTTTGGCTTGGGCCAAAAATTCCATAAAAGACATCAAGCGAATTGAAGCGCGATATTTTGAGGAGCATTAAAACGTTGTTTCGCTTTCCAGTTGTATGTCTTTTATATTATTTGGATTCATTTTATAGCGGTATACGCCGTTATTCCCAATGGCAAATAAGGTATTGTTGCGTACAATTAAATCAAAACAATTTTTGTCAATGGCATGCACTAAAACAGGTTCAACAGGATTTTGAATGTTGAATATTTTGATAACATCATCACAAACCAGTAAATAATCAGCGGTGTAAAAACTGATACCTTTAGGCTGCATGAGTGTTCTGCTGTGGATTAGTTTTGGATTTGTTAGATCTTTGGTGTCATAAACTTGCAAAACGTTAGTGTTGTTGCCACAAGTGGTGTTCGAATTCAAGGTTACATAGGAGTGCGTACTATTGGCAATGACTGGATCACAAGCAGTAAAGTGTTGTACGCTTGACAATTTTGTTGGATTTTCAGGATTACTGATCGAATAGATAAACATTCCGTTTCTAGATCCAATGAATAAATTATCTCCGTACGAAAATAAGGTTTCAATGTCAAAACCGATAGGAATCTCATTGACTTTTACGGGTTTTTCTGAATCAATAAGCGAGAATACATTCAATTTCATTTGGTCTACGCCGTATAAATAATTGCCTTTTATGGCAAAAACAGCAAGTGAACCGCCTTGCCCTATGTCGCCGTTTTGTGCGCTGTCACTATCCGAACAACCCATTATAAATACTAGTAATACGAAGGATATAATTTTTTTCATGTGTTACTTGATTAAAGTCCAATCGATTATTATTTCATTTTCTTTGGTGTAGCCATATAAGCCATTTGGAGCTTGCTTTTGCGGAAATACATTTTTGTTTCTATTAGTAACCGTAAAAATTTTGGTGGCAGGATTAAAAGTGGCAGTGACTAAATCGACTGCTTGATTGATGTAAACAGTATTTCCTTTGATGGCTAAATCGGAAGCGCCAGGAGCTTTTATAAAATGCAGTCGGATTGGTTTCTTAGGATCGGTGTAATCATAAACATGAAAACCTTTATTGACATCATTGATAAACATTAAATCGTCCTTGATATAGATTTTTCCCGATTTGATAATGGGTTGCGCGTTTTGAAAAGCAATGGAGGTTTCGAGGGTGCTCCGATTAATGATGACCGGTTTGTATTCTTGACGCGCAAAGTCACCGTTATCTGTAGTTGGCCAACAGGAAATGAATAAAAATGAAACCAGCAGGAGAAGTATTATTTTTTTCATTTAGAAATGTTTTTATAAAGATATCCAAAACCGCTTTTGGTTGCGTGCAGCGTGCATTAAATTTATGTAAAGAAGTTTTAGTGTTAGCAACCGTAATTTATTTGATTTTTCAATTTGTAGAAAATTCGGTGCTTTCGATTCCGCTATTTTGTTTAATTATTTCCACGAGTTTTTCCAAATCAATACTAGCAATGTTATGGATTTCGAATATTTTGTCGCTTCCGGATTTCTGAATGATTTTTAAATTACTGTTGTCTAATTCCAATTTTGCGATATTTTTAAATGTTATAGACTTACTGATTAATCTATTTATTTTGATGTTCATTCCCCGTTTATTCCATTCAACATAATTTTTGTACCAAAACATTTTACTGTAATAGGCTGCTTGGATAAAAAAACCAATGGAAGCCAAAATCTTATTCGTTCTCTTATATTCAAATTCAATAATTTCAAAACTCCCCATAAGAATAAAAACCAATGAGATTAACATTAAAAGTGATGTCCAGTTTTTAAATGTCAAGTGATTGAAGTGTATTTTTTTCATTATGTTCAGTTGTTGTTGTTAATGCTACAGTGTTTTTAAATGTTGATGAAATTCAGCTTCTTTATGGCGTTTTATTATTATAAAAATTGCGCAAAGTCAGAGATATTTGCGCAGCATTTAAGAAAAAAATAGGTGTTCTCAAAAGTGTTTTGCGAAGCGGGTATTATTTTCTCGGACTTTGGTTAAATATCTTTTTCAAAATACAAATGAATATAAATGGCAGAACCAAAATTTGTTGATGTTGAGGTAGTTAATCTGTATCCTTTTGAGGCATATTTATCTAGTAATTGCTGAATTTCTTTTTTTGATTCATTAGCAATGTGCTTTGAATCTAAAGTCAATTTAGAGTAATAAATTAAACTTTCTACCTTGTATTCTTTCATAATGGTTTTTTTGGTAATTAAACAGTTTTCTAACGTTGCATGTAAATATAAACGATTTTGCTTACAAAAAAAAGTTGCTTTTTTTATTTTTCAAGAATAACTTAAACAAGATACACGATGTATTTGTAATGAATTCAGGGATTTTTTTGCTAAAACACCTTTGAAAGTCTGAGACATTTGCGCAGCATTTACGAAAAATTTATGTGTTTTCAGGGATTCTTTTCGGAGCGGGAATCCATTGAAACATGTGTTAGGCGTTCGGCATTTTTAAAGTTAATTTTCTATTTCGACTCAAATTAATAATCCGTTTTCTTTCAGATGTTTAAATATAATTTTATCAACTTCCGATATTATATCTAAATCTGTATATTTTAACCATTTAATTTCTTCTATTTCATTATTGGCTTTCGGTTCTCCAATGTAATCAGCATTGTAACACGTCATTTTTACAATTACTCCTTCAATAGCTCCGTGTGATTGGGCTTTAAACGTTCCTATATATTTAATAGATTCATTTATAATTTCAACACTTAATTCTTCTTGAATTTCTCTGATTAAAGTTTGTTGATCGGTTTCATTATTTTCTCTTTTGCCTCCTGGAATATAATATTTGTTTTTACCTTTTGATTTAGTGCTTAAAATTTGGCCCTTTTCAATTTTTATTAAAGCTATTTTATCAATTTCTTTCATATATTTTTTTATTTTAGACAGATGCTTAAAGGTTTGGGGCTTGTCGAGGTAGTGTGTTTTTTAAAATATTTCTATACTAGTTAGCCGCGTTGCAAACGCTAAGATTTGTTTTTATAATTTAATTTGGCACTCCTTGCAAACGTGCGCCAGTGGGGATCGTATTCTTATTAATATATGTCTTCAACCTCCAGAATTACATATCTATTCATATTTTATACTCGCATATCCGACCCAGTGTTTTTGAGTGGCTATAGCTGTAGTTCCCATACCTAAATCTTCTACTTTTATAAGGTCATGATCTAAACTTGATGCGTAATCTAAAAAAGTTCCTGTCAAAGGTTTGTTGTATAATGCCTGATTTAATTTATTTGCAAAACTCACTCCAAAAGGCACAGAATAACGACCACACCAAACCCATTTATATTCTTTGTAATCCGTATTTTGTACGGTGTATTCTGTAAATGTTTTTATTTTTTCAGTACTAATTTCGTTTACTAAACACTTCTCAATAATCTCCATATCTAAAGCTCTAGCTTTTTTAGTGCCTTCATCATCAACTCCAAAAGGGGCTAAATCGCCACTCCAATTTTCAGTACCATAATGCACCGCATCGTTAGAAATGACAACTGCGACATCCTTTCCATATTTAAGATGCTTTTCTTTTAAAATTTTTGATACAACATCAGAAAGAGTATTGCTAATGCTTTCAATTGTTTCGTAATTGATATAAGGCACCAGTATTGGAATAATCTGTAGGTTCTTGTTTTTGCGATGTAAAAAAGGTACTATAGCTTCTAATGAATGTTCTAACTCTTGCATATCGTTATGAACTAGGTAGGAAGCTTTTGGCAGTTGCGCCATAATTTCAGCATTTAAATCAGACACTTTTAAATCACCATAAGGCGATTTCCAATGTGTGAAATCTCCAAAGATGATTTTGTCTTGAAGGGTAAAGTTTCGAGCGCGATGTGCGACACCAATCAAAATAATCGTGTTGGCATTAATTCCTTTAAGCGATTCGTAATACAATCGTCCAGCGTATTTATAATCGTCATGCGGACATATAGCTGCTTTCCATTGCATATTATTTTTAGAATCCTTAATACCTAAACGGTTATAAATAGAATCTAATTGCCAATTGTATTTTGTAAAACCAATTGTATCATGCACAGGCCTAACTCTCTTTTCTAGTGCTAGGTCTGGTTTTGCATTTTTTACATTTTTTTCAATTTTACAACTGAAACAACACAAACAGATAAAAATAATTAGTAATCGCATATAAAATTTATTTCAAGCAATTTACGCTAAAAAACGCTATCTGATATCGGTCGCAATTTTTCGATACATTTTTGTTTGTAGGTTACTGTTTGGTTTAAGATATGAGAAATGTTACTTTGTGTCTTTCTCATAAATTGCTAAAATTTTAGGGGTTTTTTTGCATACTGTTGTGTGCAAGGTTTGCAAATCTGCGCTATCGGGCTTTAATTTTTGCAAAGTTTTTATCTTTTGTGGACATGAGCGAGACGCTCGCGCTAGCGGCGGTTTTTACTCTAATATCCATTTATAAAAATTGCGCAAAGTCAGAGACATTTGCGCAGCATTTACGAAAAAATTATTTGTTTTTAGGACTGTTATTCCACCTTTACTTTAAGTGAATCGTAGCTATTCGAATTTGAACCTATCAATCCATAAACAGTTTCGCCTTGTTTGATTGTTTTTCCATTAAGATCAAATTGCATTAATTCATTTTTAAAATTCTTATTTGCTGAACTTGCTGCAATCATATTACCAGCAGCTAAACCTGGTCCTGCTATCAATCCAATTGGAAATATGTTAGTAGGTTTAGTTTCAGTATAAAATCCATTTGATGTGGTTGTAGTTCCTGATTGTAATTGAACTGGAGCTAAAAGTAAGTACCATAAATAGGAAGCTGGACTTTGTTTGATAGTTTTAAATAATTTTTCAGTTTCAATTAAACTTACTTCATTACCGTTTTCATAAGAAAGTTTAAAATCTCTTCCCAAAACTATTTCTTTTTCGGTATTATTTGTAATCTTAACTGCAATTAGCTTAATGTTATTTTTAGTTTCTTTCTTTTTATATTTTTTTCCTAACAAATCATATTTGTATTCTAGTAAAATATTGTTTTCAATACTTTTTGAAGCGTAATTTATTGTTTCAGGATTTATTTTTTTATACCCAGAAGCGCAACTATTCAAAAGCATTGCAAAAACTAAAAGCGAACTAATTTTAATCATTTTTTTCATTATGTAATTTATTTTAAGGTTTAATATTTATTCTTTTTTTTATGGTTTTTGTTAACGGTTTACAAATTGTCAAAGAAGCTCGAAAGTGTCTTTTTAAAAAATAATTCTATCCTAGTTAGCCGCGTTGCAAACGCTATAATTTGTTGTTATAATTTAAGTTGGCACTAGTTGCAAAAAAGCGCTAGTGGAAGCTATTGGTTTCGTCCCAAATCCGTTGTCGTAGATGTTAGTATCAGTTTTTCTTTTTCCAAGCAACAATCTTATTTCCATTTTTACTCATAACAGGTTCTATTAAGTTCTTGTCACGTAGATCATAAAAATGTCTTTTCATAACGTTTTCAGATTTTACTCCTGTAATTTCTCTTGCTTGTTTATTTTTTATATTTGCATTTTTACTCAAATATTCCATTACTCTTTCCTCTGGTGAAGCCAAGGATGTGTGAGCAATAATTACTTTAATGTAATTTCCATCTTCGATTATTATCGGTGGTTTAAGTCTAAATTCTTCCATTCTTTGAAAGGCCGTATTTAATCCTTCACCCATATCTTTATTGGCTGGGTTTTTATATTTATTTAACACTCGTACAATTTTAGAATTTCTTGAAAAGCGTGCATCTAAAATATTATCAAGAGTTACGTATCCTGGCAGTTTTCCGGGACTTTTAATTTCAATTCTATTGTTAAATATTAAGACTTGTATGTCGTCCGAAATAGAATAATCTCTATGAATAACTGCATTTACGAGAATTTCCCAAATAGTTTCTGGCGGGTATTTTACCTTTTCAAGTCCATTTGTTCCCATTACCTGAACCGATTCCATAGTTTCCGTAATTACTTTTGAAGCTTCTTTGATTTGTTCATTTAAACATCCTTCTATTGAAAACTGATCTTTTAGATGAATTCTTTCTGGGACTACTTCAGATGTTTCGTACCGGTTTATTTTTATACCACATCGCTTAGGTAGCAATGGTACTGGATTATCGCTAAATAATAAAAGACCTACAGTCCTTGGGTCGTATGTTTTTCTGTCGACAAGGTTTTGATTCACTGTGAAATCAATTGCGTCAGATTGCGGAGAAAAATCTTTTAGAAATTTTGAAATTTCATTTGATTGAAATATATCTTCTGCAATAGCTGAATTTACGATTGTGTCTTCATATGAAGATTCGCCTTTAGCATATGAAAGTGCCTGAATTTGTGCAGGATCTTTTAAAGGTAATGATTGAGCTGATTTTCTAATGTATACTAGATTACTTGCTGTCTTGTGGACAGCTTCACTTTTTTCAATAGTAATTCTCAATGCAAATTGACCTTTGTCATCTTTTAAGAATTCATAATCATGGGGAATCGTTGGAGATAATTCTATTAGATTTTGAAAAACAAAATTGAAAGATTCGATATCTAAAATTCCTTGCCATCTATTTATAGGAGTTATTTCCTCTTTTTTATCTTTAATACCTATGATAAATTCTCCGCCATCAGCATTTGCAAAAGCTACAGCAATTTTTTGAATTTTGTCTCCTTTAATCTCAAAGGCTTTATTATCGTAAAAATGACTTTCATCACGATTAGCTATTTCAATAATTTCTTGTTGAGTTATTAATCTTTCTTTCATTTTATTAAAGTTTTTCTTAAAATTAATACTAACTATTATATACTACTGACGCTGTAAGACTGATCATTCCAAAATTGAGAAGATAGCATAATAGTCGTCATTCTTTTTTTATTTTCAAATATATAAACAAATCGCTGAAAATACTTATAAAAATAGAGCAACTATTCATTTTTTGTCGAAGATATATTCTTTCATTGGAGGATCAGTACGGGAAACCGTAAACGGAGTTGTTTAACGCAAAATCCCTAGCCCCGACAGCAGCGGAAAGACTATGCCGGTTGAAAACCACTTTTTTCTGGCGGTGGCAGAGCGACCAGAGGAAGCTCCTGCGAGCGGTTAGAAAAAGGGTTTGAAACCAAATAGCTTGCAGCGCAGGGCGGGAGTGGCTTCTGAAAATAAGTCGCAAAAAAATTCCCCAACTACTTTTGTAATTGGGGAATGTAATAGTAAGGAATCGAAACGGTTATTAGTTCACGATAACCCATTGTCCTGAAGCGATTAAGCTTTCGGCTTTTTTGTATTTCATTTCTTGTATTTGTCCGTTGGCCACGTTTTGAATCGTTACATTATCATTACGATTAATTTTTGGCATATCTCTCACGATAGTTTCGGTAACTTGACGTTGTTGGGTTTCTCCCGCTTCACGATTATCACTTTCACTATTTGGAATTTCGTCTTTACTTAATTGATATTCTTCTTGTTGACGAACTTCTTTCGCTTCTTGAATTTGTTGGTTCTCTTGAGCCGGTAAATCACCTTTGAACAAGAATGAAATCACCTCTTTATTGACATTGTCAATCATTGCTCTAAACAAATTGAAAGCTTCCAATTTGTAAATAAGTAATGGATCTTTTTGTTCGTGAACCGCAAGTTGAACGGATTGTTTCAACTCATCCATTTTACGCAAGTGTTTCTTCCAAGCTTCATCTACAATAGATAAAGTGATATTTTTTTCGAAATCAGCAACAAGTTGAGCTCCCTCAGTTTCGTAGGCTTTTTTCAAATCAGTAACCACATTCAATGATTTTATTCCATCCGTAAAAGGAACTACAATACGCTCAAATTGGTTGTTCTTGTCTTCGTAAACGCTTTTTATAATAGGGAACGCTTCTCTGGCACTTCTCTCGGTTTTCTCCGTGTAATATTCCAGCGTTGCTTTGTATATTTTCCCGGTTAATTCCATTTCACTCAATTTACTGAATTCACTTTCAGTAACTGGCGAAGTAATAGAGAAATAACGAATTAATTCGAATTCAAAGTTTTTGAAATTATTTGATACTTTGTTTTGGTCCACAATCAATTCGCAAGTGTCGTAAAGCATGTTGGCAATATCTAATTTCAAACGCTCTCCAAACAATGCATGACGACGACGTTTGTACACTACTTCACGTTGTGCATTCATAACGTCATCATATTCCAATAAACGTTTACGAACACCAAAGTTGTTTTCTTCTACCTTTTTCTGAGCACGTTCGATCGATTTAGTCATCATAGAATGCTGAATCACTTCACCTTCCTGTAATCCCATTCGGTCCATAACTTTAGCCACTCTTTCAGAACCAAACAAACGCATTAGGTTGTCTTCAAGAGATACATAAAACTGAGAACTTCCCGGATCTCCTTGACGTCCTGCACGACCACGTAACTGACGGTCAACACGACGCGAATCGTGACGTTCCGTACCTACAATTGCTAATCCACCAGCAGCTTTTACTTCAGCAGATAATTTAATATCGGTACCACGACCAGCCATGTTGGTAGCAATAGTTACCACACCAGGTTTTCCAGCTTCTTCAACAATTTGCGCTTCTTGTTTGTGCATTTTTGCATTCAAGACATTGTGTGCAACGCCTCTCATTTTCAACATTCGGCTTAACAATTCTGAAATCTCTACAGAAGTGGTACCAATAAGAACTGGTCTTCCTGCTTTAGATAATTCAGTTACGTCTTCGATAACGGCATTGAATTTTTCACGAGTGGTTTTATAAATAAAATCCTCTTTGTCTTTTCTGGCCATTCCTCTGTTAGTAGGAATTTCTACAACGTCTAATTTATATATTTGCCATAACTCGCCCGCTTCAGTTACTGCAGTTCCAGTCATTCCTCCCAGTTTGTTGTACATTCTGAAATAATTCTGTAACGTAACGGTTGCAAAGGTTTGCGTTGCAGCTTCGATTTTTACATTTTCTTTGGCTTCAATCGCTTGGTGTAATCCGTCAGAATAACGACGACCATCCATGATACGACCGGTTTGCTCATCAACAATCATGATTTTGTTATCCATGATTACATATTCTACATCTTTTTCGAATAAAGCGTAAGCTTTCAAAAGTTGTGTCAAAGTATGAATACGCTCACTTTTTACACCGAAATCTTGAAACAATTGTTCTTTTTCTTCCGCTTCAGTGTCTTTATCTAATTTTTTCTTTTCGATAGCGGCAATTTCAGTTCCAATGTCTGGAAGTACAAAAAAGTCAGCATCAGTATCTCCAGAAAGGTATTTAATTCCGTTATCTGTTAATTCAACCTGATTATTTTTTTCTTCGATAACAAAATACAATGCCTCATCAATCTTGTGCATTTCTCTTTTGTTATCCTGCATGTATTGATTTTCGGTTTTTTGAAGTAATTGTTTAATTCCTTCTTCACTCAAAAACTTAATTAATGCTTTGTTTTTTGGTAATGCTCTGTAAGCTCTTAACAATTGGAATCCACCTTCTTTAGTATTTCCTTCTTTGATTAATTTTTTTGCTTCAGATAAGAAACCGTTTGCCAACTGGCGTTGTAAACTAACTAAGTTTTCAATTTTTGGTTTCATTTCCATGAATTCATGACGATCTCCTTGTGGAACCGGACCTGAAATAATCAATGGTGTTCTAGCATCATCAATTAATACAGAATCGACCTCATCGACAATAGCATAATTGTGTTTTCTTTGAACTAAATCTTCTGGCGAATGCGCCATATTATCTCTTAAGTAATCAAAACCAAACTCATTATTGGTTCCGTAAGTGATATCAGCATCGTAGGCTTTTTTTCTTCCTTCTGAACTTGGTTGGTAATTGTCAATACATTCAACAGTCATACCGTGAAATTCAAATAATGGCGCTTTCCAAGTACTATCTCTTTTTGCCAAATAATCATTCACAGTTACAAGATGCACACCGTTTCCTGTCAATGCATTTAAGTAAAGCGGTAAGGTTGCTACCAATGTTTTTCCTTCACCTGTTTGCATTTCAGCTACTTTTCCTTCATGCAAAACCATTCCGCCAATTAATTGTACGTCATAGTGAATCATGTCCCAAGTAATTTCTTTTCCTGCAGCACTCCATGAATTTGCCCAAATTGCATTGTCACCATCTAAGGTAATGTAGCTTTTAGTAGCAGAAAGTTCACGGTCTTTAGGTGTTGCAGTTACAACAATTTCTGTATTGTCTTTGAAACGTCTTGCTGTTTCTTTTACAACGGCAAAAGCTTCTGGAAGAATTTCCATCAACGTTTTTTCAGAAATATCGTAAGCTTCTTTTTCAAGTGCATCAATAGCAACATAAATATCTTCTCTTTTGTCAATGTCTTCAATGCTTTCCACTTCTAGTTTCAATGCAGCGATTTTAGCATCTTTTTCAGCGCATGCCTGTTTGATTCTATCTTTGAAAAAAGCAGTGCGTCCTCTAAGATCATCATTAGATAATGCCATCAGAGGAGTTTCAAAAGCTTTAATTTTGCTAAGATACGGTTGTAAAGCTTTGACATCTTTTTGGGATTTATCCCCAACAAAGACTTTAATAATACTATTTATAAAACTCATAATATGTTTTTATTTCTGTTTGTGTAATTCTGTAAATTTAAACAAAAAAAAAGCCTCTTTTGAGACTTTTTCTTGGTTTACTTTTTAATATTCATCCTCATTCCAAAGATAATCTTCGTCCGTAGGATAATCTGGCCAAATTTCTTCCATTGATTCATATATCTCGCCTTCGTCCTCTATAGATTGAAGGTTTTCTACTACTTCTAATGGAGCTCCTGCTCTAATAGCGTAGTCAATAAGTTCGTCTTTGTTAGCAGGCCACGGTGCATCGCTTAAATAAGATGCTAATTCTAATGTCCAATACATGTGTTGTCGATTTAGTTTTGTGCAAAAATAAATTTTTTACTGAAAAAGACAAGTAAAAAATGATTTATTTTTAGTTAAAGTTAAGAACGTTTTATTTAGTTTAAAGTTTCAGGTTTAAAGTTTAAAGTTTTCGTACTAAAAACTGCATCTGAAAACTACCAACTACTTCCTCGGAATCCATTGAACTTCGGCAGCGTTTAAATCATGAGACAACTTTCGTGCCAACACAAAAAGGTAGTCAGAAAGTCGGTTTAAGTACTTGATTGCGATTTCAGCAACGGGTTCATTATGGCTTAAATGGACTGCTAAACGCTCTGCTCTGCGACAAACACAACGTGCAATATGACAATATGACACAGTAGTATGTCCGCCCGGAAGTACAAAATGAGTCATTGGAGGCAATGCTTCTTCCATAGCGTCAATTTCATTTTCCAATAGTTCAATGTCTGATTCTATAATTCCTAGGTTTTTCAAACGAAGTTCTCCGTTTTTCATCACTTCTTTTTCAGGTGGCGTTGCTAAAATAGCACCAACAGTAAACAGACGATCCTGAATTTCGATAAGAATTTCTTTGTATTGCGCATTCATTTCCTGATCGCGAATCAGGCCAATATGAGAATTTAATTCGTCAACGGTTCCGTAACTTTCTATTCGGGCATGGTCTTTTGGGACTCTGGTTCCACCAAAAAGTGCTGTTGTTCCTTTATCTCCAGTCTTTGTATATACTTTCATCTACGGTTTATTTGATTTAAAAAAAAACAAATTTAGGGTATTAATTCCACTATTGCTGAAACAAATCGTTCCAGTGCGTTTTCACTGAGATTGAAATATAAATCAGGTTCAATGCATTCAATTTCCATTAAATAGAGTTCGTTCTCAATTAGAATTCCGTCTACTCTGGCATACAGTAAATTCTCTGGGAAGGTGTCAGCAATTTTTTGCGCTTTATCAATTAGTTCCTGACTGGGTTGAACCAAATTGTATTTTCCTCCAAAAAGGGATTGTACTCTAAAATCGCCGTCAACGGGTTTCTTATTGACCGCGTGTGAGAATTTTTTATTGAAAAAGATAAAAGAGGTTTCTCCCAATGTTTGAATTTCGGGCATGAATTCCTGTAAAAGCAACTCTTTCTCTGCGGCAATACTTTTATATTTTTCGCTTATTGCTTGAATTTCGGAAATTTCAAAAACTTCGGTGAGATAGGATCCTGCTGAAAATGCGGGTTTTATAACCGCTTTTTTCCAATGCGAAGGAATCAGTTCTGCAAGATTAAGGGTGTCTGTTTTGTCAATAAAAACAGTAGGCAAAATTGTGATTCCTTGCTGTTCCATGTCACGCAAGTAAAACTTATGAATGTTTTGCTTGATTACTTCAATAGGATTTAGTGTTTTGATTCCTAGTTTTTCTATTTGGTCTAGCCAAATTTTAAACTCGGTTTCTTTTTCGAAATAATCCCAAGTATTTCGAAAAATTAAATAATCAAAATCAGTCCAATTGATTGTTTTGTCGCTCCAGATAGCAGCGCTGGCTTCTATAGCATGTTTGGCTAATGCCGGAATTATTTTTTGGTCTTCGGGATTTAGGTCGGGAAGTTTTTCGCAGGTTAGTATGGCGATTTTCATTTTTTAATAGGTATTATTTGGAGTTTTAAACGCAATCGTAATTTTGATTTCCTAGCCCGGATAAAAGCGGTATCCTCTTTCTTGTCATTCAGACGAAGGAAGAATGGCAAGAAAGAGATACAAGCGGATAGCCGGACACGAGCGAAGCGAACTGACGAAGTAAAAAGCTTCTGAAAAAACTATTTAGATGTGTCGCTTTCTATAAGCCCGTCACGCAAACGAATTACGCGATTGGCGTAAGCGGCAATTTCTTCTTCGTGAGTTACCAGAATTACGGTGTTTCCATTAGCGTGGATGTCTCCAAAAAGTTTCATGATTTCTAATGATGTTTTACTGTCCAGATTTCCGGTTGGTTCATCGGCAAGAATGATGGACGGTTTGTTAACCAAAGCACGGGCAATAGCCACACGCTGGCGTTGTCCACCCGAAAGTTGGTTGGGTTGATGGTCCATTCTGTCCGCAAGATTTACTTGTTCCAAAACTTCGGTAGCTCGCGCTTTTCTTTCCGATTTTGAAAATCCTGCATAAATCATGGGTAAAGCCACGTTATCTAATGCTGTGGTTCTAGGTAAAAGGTTGAAAGTCTGGAAAACAAATCCTATTTCTTTATTTCGAATTTCGGCTAATTCATCGTCTTTCATTTGGCTGACATCTTTTCCGTTGAGGATGTAACTTCCGGAAGTAGGCGTGTCTAAACATCCTAATAAATTCATTAAAGTTGATTTTCCAGATCCTGAAGGTCCCATTAATGCTACATATTCGCCTTTATTTATTTCTAAATCAATGCCTTTAAGAACATAAACGATTTCATTTCCAAGTACAAAATCTCGTTTGATATTGGTTATTTTTATTAGCGGGTTTGCCATTAGAATATATGATTTTTAACCTTCGACCGAGCGTAGGGTGCTATTAAATTAGATTTTAAAAGTACAAAAGACTTTTGAATTATTGATAAGTAGTTGTTTTTTAAAATTTGTTACATTTTGAGCTTCAATTTTAAATAAGAACTAACTTTTTTAAAATCAACCCATTGCGATTTTTGCTGATTTCTTTTAAAAGACAATTTTTAATACATAGAATCAGTCGTAATTATTTATACTATTTCATGGTTAATTTATATAATTCCCACTTTATTTCTTTTTATTTCATAATTATATGTATTATTTATAAGATTTTTGGATTATAATTATGAATCGATTAATGTTTCTTAAATTTACATAAATAATATTAATCAAATCAAGTAGTTATGAAAAGTACAAAAATGGTGTTAGGAATAGCGGTAATCGCTTTAGGATTTACTTCATGTAAAGATGAAAAAGCTCAACAAGCAGAAAAAACGGTAGATACATATGTAATGTATGTTGATTCACTAGGAAATGTTGCTTCAGAGGATGCTAAAGCAAACTGGCAAGGAATTGAAGCTACGTATCAATTAAGAAGCGGAGATGCTCAAGCAGCTTTAGCTAATATGAAAGATAACGCTGAAGCGCAAGAACGTCTTGATGCTGCAACTGCTAAATATGAAGCGTTGAAAGCTAAATATGAAGCTGAAATGCAAGAAAATGCTCAAGCTGCTGTAGCTGCAAACCCAAAACAACAACTAAGAAATGCTTTGTTTGGTGAAGGAAAAATAGGGGATGACATGAGTTTTACTTGGGTAAACAAAGACAATATTCTTGGAGTTTATCAACAATTTGTAAGTACAGTTGAAACCAATAAAGATGCTTACTCACGTGAAGACTGGGATGAAATTAAATTGATGTATGAAGCACTTGATAGCAGAAAAAATACTGTTGAAAAAGAAGGACTTTCAGGTGATGATAACAGAAAAATTGCTAGTTTAAAATTGAAATTTGCACCAATGTATACTGTAAACAGAATGGGAGCAAAATCAGGAGAAATGAAAAAAGCTAAAGAATAAAGAATAATTAATTCAATGTTAGAAATGACAGTCAGGGATGGCTGTCATTTTTTTTGCGTTATATCCTAATGATAAAATGCTCTTTGGGTTGCTCTCTCCTAAAAAACACTAATCCCCATTGAAACGTGTCAATTGTTACCGTCACTTTTGGATGTTTTTTGATGATTTTCCAAGCTTCTTCCATTTCTGCTGACCAATGGATATCGTCGAATATCCAAACGGTTTCGTTCGTAATTGTAGGAAGTAATAATTCGAAATAGTCTAAAGTCGCTTTCTTGGAGTGGTTTCCGTCGAAATAGATAAGTTTAAACTCGAAAGTCGAAACTCGAAAGTCACTTAAATAATTACTAAATTCTGCTACGATTGGATTTACATTATCAAAATGGAACAATTGTAATTGACTTTTTGCAATTGCCATTGTATTAGGACAACCTTCCAAAGTTGTGATTTTTGCTTTTATCCCGACGCTTCGGGAGCCTAAAGAAAGCGCAGCAGTAGCTAATCCTAACGAAGTTCCAATTTCTAAAATACTGTCGGGCTGAAAATAATGAGTGATTCTAAATAATAATTCGGCTCGTTTTGGAGAAATCCCTGCTGTTTTGGCAATCTTGGAAATGACTCTGGTATTCGATTTGAAAACTTTTGAACCTGCACCAAAATCAGTGACTTCAATCGTATTGTTATTTGCTAAAAGCGATTTTCTATACTTTCTTAAAACAGCATATTCAGGTTTTGATTTTTTGTCATAAAAACATTTTGTC
This sequence comes from Flavobacterium labens, assembly GCF_048286755.1. Lineage (NCBI taxonomy): Bacteria > Pseudomonadati > Bacteroidota > Flavobacteriia > Flavobacteriales > Flavobacteriaceae > Flavobacterium > Flavobacterium labens. The sequence continues at coordinate 84,971 of NZ_JBLVPL010000003.1, forward strand.
AACAAACTAAATACAAATGGGGAATGTACGGCATGCTCATTTTTTGAGTGCCAAAGGAATTGTAAATACGATTTTATTTGAAAAAACATAGTGATTGTTAGAAGGTAGGTGCGAAGATATAAAAAAAGTCATAAGGAGTGAGAAGTGAAAGGTGAGAAGTGTAGTACTGAATTGTTACCATTCACCACTCACTATTCACTTTAAAACCTATCTTTGCGCCCTTGGAATTTGCACAAGAATAATATCCATTTTTTACGATAATGACTGAACAAATAGAAAATAAAGCTGCCATAAGCTCGGAAGAAATTGACCGATGCATCGCTATTTTGGCACAATTGAATACCGATACCGACCAAATATTTGATATCCCAAAAGAACAAAGAACGGCTTTAATCAAAGCGGCAGGAATGTTTTCCAGACCCGACCGTGACGAACTTTCCCGTAGAAAGAAAGACGGAAAAGTGGCTGCCAAACGCAAAATGGAAAAACGCGATCGAACTGCCCGTAAGGAAACCGGAATTCGTCACGCTCGTGAAGCGAGTGTTTTTATGGCTCCAAAATTATTGGCTTCGCATGATCTTGCCCACAAAGAACAATTAGAACTGGAAACTCCACGAAACTGTTACGTTTGTAAAACCGAGTTTACTAAAATGCACCATTTTTATGATACCATGTGTATGGATTGTGGTGATTTTAATTATGCCAAACGTTTTCAAACTGCAGATGTAAAGGGACAAGTAGCCGTAATTACAGGTTCTCGATTAAAAATAGGGTATCACATCACGTTGATGTTATTGCGTGGTGGCGCAACTGTTATTGCTACGACTCGTTTCCCTGTAGATTCGGCATTGCGTTTTTCTAAGGAAGACGATTTCATGGATTGGGGACATCGCTTGAAAATTCACGGATTGGATTTGCGACACATTCCGAGTGTGGAGATTTTTTGCAATTTTATAGAGCAAAAATACGAGCGATTGGATATTCTGATTAATAACGCGGCGCAAACAGTGAGGCGTCCAGCAGGATTTTACACGCATTTAATGGAAAACGAAGAACGCTCCATCGCTTCTTTACCGCAGCAAGCACAAGAGTTATTACTGGATCATACTAATTGTTTGGATGAATTAAAAGTATTGACAGCAGGCGCTTCCTCTAATCAGAATATGCCAGTGACTTGGCACGGACCAGAACCTGGAATTGGGTTGCGGGCTTCCGCCAAATTATCGCAGATTCCGTATTCGTTTGATAATGCGCTCGTAGCAAATGAAGTTTTTCCGGAAGGAGAACTCGATGCCGATTTGCAGCAAGTTGATTTAAGAAAAACCAACAGCTGGCGCTTGCGATTGGGACAAATAGAAACCACAGAGATGATTGAAGTGCAGTTGGTAAATTCCGTAGCACCATTTGTATTGTGCAACCGTCTTTCGGAAGTGATGAAGAAAGAAAACACCGGAAAAAAACACATCATCAATGTATCGGCAATGGAAGGAAAGTTTCATCGGTTTTTTAAAGAAGACCGCCATCCGCATACCAATATGGCAAAAGCCGCCTTGAATATGCTGACGCACACTTCCTCTGGAACTTTGGCAAAAGATGGCATTTTTATGAATGCGGTTGATACCGGGTGGGTAACCGACGAAGATCCTGCAGAATTAGCCAAAAGAAAACAAGAAGAAGAAGATTTCCAACCGCCATTAGACATTGTGGATGGAGCTGCGCGAGTAATGGATCCGTTGTTTGACGGTATCAATACAGGAAAGCATTGGTGCGGTAAGTTTTTGAAAGATTATAATCCGATTCCTTGGTAAATCTACTTAACTAACAAAGGGGGAATTAGTAAACGAACATAGAATAAAACAGCCACAGCAAAATCTTCTAATTCTACTGAGGTTTTTTTGAAGGTGAATTTTTGTGATTTTTAGTGTAAATTAATACAATCAGTGCTACATGATAATTCATAAAATTAAGATTAGCAAAAGAGATTTTGAATCATTTATTTAGTATTTTTGTGTAAAAGGCATAGTTTGAAGACTGTTATGGTACGATTTTATGTTTTTTTTTGGATAACTTAAGTATAGAATTCAATACGTATGTAATTTTTGTTTAACCATATTTTAATAATAGATAAATATGCAAATTCAGTATCAAGGGAATCAAAACGGAATCCCAACAAAATTCACGATAAAAATTATTGGAAATAATAAATCGAAAACAAGCTCCAATTACCAAATAGCGTTATTGGTAGGGGACAAGCAATTGCCAACTTTTAAGACTTTTATTCATAAAAGTTTGTTGAATTGTTTGAAAGAAATTTACTTGTTCCGTAAACACAACGGTATCAAATTTGAAGCTGCTACAGAAAAAGTTGCGCCAAAATTCACTCTTTATGATTCCATTTTATACAACTATCATAAGAAAGTTCTATTTATATCATAAAAGGATTAAATAAGGATTTACTTTTAAATAAAAAGCCACAACAGAATTAGTTTCTGTTGTGGCTTTTTATTTTAAGGCTCATTGTTATGGTTGAAAAGGTAGGTATAAATAAAATAAAATTTCTAATTCTATTCTGCCTTTATACTGATTTAGTTTTTATCCTTCTATTTTCGCAGAAAGCTCAAACCATCTTTCTTCTTTCTCTTCAATTTTATTGATAATGTTTCTCAATTCGTTCGCTTTCTTTTCAATGTCAGCCTCAGCAATTTTCCCGTCTGAGAATAATTGCTCAATAGCTATTTTCTGAAGTTCTAAATCCTTGATTTCTCTCTCGATTTTCTGGAATTCTTTTTGCTCGTTGAACGTAAGGTTCCCAGTTGGATTGTTTTGTTTCCAGTCTTTCTTTTCGGCTTTGTTTTCCTCTTTTTGAGCTACATCAGTACTGTCTTCGTAAGCTCTAAAATCAGAATAGTTTCCAGGGAAATCCTCCACCACACCATCACCTCTAAAAATAAATAAGTGATCCACAATTTTATCCATGAAATACCTGTCGTGAGAAACCACTAAAAGACAACCCGGATAATCCAAAAGGAAGCTTTCCAAAACATTAAGCGTTACAATATCCAAATCATTCGTTGGCTCATCCAGTATCAAGAAATTCGGATTCTGAATCAAAACCGTACACAGGTATAAACGTTTCAATTCTCCACCACTCAATCGGTCCACAAAATCATATTGTTTTTTAGCATCAAACAAGAAACGCTCCAATAATTGCGAAGCCGAAATTAATTTCCCTTTCATCAACGGAATGAATTCTCCGTATTCCTTAATCACATCAATCACACGCTGACCCGGTTTTGGGTTTATTCCGCTTTGCGTGTAGTAACCTACTTTTATGGTTTCACCAATCACTACTTTTCCACCATCAAGAGGTAAAGTTCCGGTCAATAAATTCAAGAAAGTCGATTTTCCTGTTCCGTTTTTTCCAATGATTCCAATGCGTTCGCCACGTTGAAAATCAAAACTGAAATTATCCATTATGACGTGATCCTTGAATTTTTTTGAAATCTTGTGAAGCTCGATAATCTTGCTTCCCATGCGTTCCATATTAATCTCAAGCTCTACTTTATTTTCGCGACGGCGACTTTGTGCTTTTTCCTTGATTTCATAAAAATCATCCTGACGCGATTTCGATTTAGTCGTTCTCGCTTTTGGCTGACGGCGCATCCATTCCAGTTCTTTCACAAAAAGATTCTGCGCTTTATCGACACTCGAATTCTCTGAGGCAATACGTTCTTCTTTTTTCTCTAAATAATAGGAGTAATTTCCTTTGTATTGGTATAATTTTCCGTTGTCTAATTCGATGATTTCGTTACAAACACGCTCTAAGAAGAAACGGTCGTGCGTCACCATAAACAACGTGATATTTTCTTTGGCAAAATAGCTTTCCAACCATTCAATCATCTCTAAATCCAAGTGATTCGTTGGTTCATCCAAAATCAATAAGTCAGGACGATTAATCAAAATGATAGCCAGTGACAATCTTTTTTTCTGTCCACCTGAAAGATTTTTTACTTTCAATTTGAAATTTTCCAATTTCAGTTTGAACAAAATTTGCTTGTACTGTGTTTCAAAATCCCATGCATTGTGCTGATCCATTCCGTCAAAAGCTTTTTGGTAGGCTTCTTCATCTTCGGGATTTTCTAACGCTTTTTCATAGGCTTCAATCACTTTTAAAGTCTCATTATCTGAAGCGAAAATGCTTTCCTCAATCGTCAATTCCTCCTGCAAGTTGTTATTTTGCGAAAGAAACGCCATTTTTATGCCTTTTCTTAAGACTACTTGACCAGTATCAGATTCTTCTAAACCATTAATGATACTCATAATGGTTGTTTTTCCAGAACCGTTCTTGGCTATGAAGGCAATTTTTTGATCTTTATTAATTCCGAACGAAATGTCTTTAAACAACGTACGTTCACCAAAAGATTTCGAGATATTTTCTACAGAAAGGTAATTCACAAGGCTAAATTTTTTGCAAAAGTAAGCTATTAAATACCGATTTGCCAATAGTTTAGTTGAATCTAAGGTTTCATTAACAATTATTGTTTCAGATAATTGGTTAAAAACGCGCTTAAATCAAATTGATGCAACTGCTGCGGGATATTAATAATTGGTCTTCTGGAGAAATTTTCATTGGTTAAATAATAGTGAAGTCCATCCTGTGTCGCAATTCCTTCCACCTGATGTAATGGCAGTGCAATATTGATTTTTCTCTTATTCCCAGAAAAGAAATCCGAACCATTGTAATCGTAAAACAGATACACAAAAGGGGATAAAAACCTACTGTAGCCGGCGAGAACAAGCAGTTTTTTGTTAGGTAAATAAGTTGCTGAGGTTACTAATCCATCCACATCATAGGATTCTTTGAGTTGTGCAACATGCTTGCCGGGAATCTTCGGAATGATATATACACTGGTTTTTTTTGTTTTCCATTGTTTGGTAAATAAGAAAATATTCTCTCCGGAAACAATAAAAGCTTCACAATCAAAATTAGTTGTATTGGACTTGGTTTTGATAAAATCGGTTTGATTGGAATAGGAAAAGGAAAGGGTGTCGATTTTCGGGTTATTCTGCGAAAGCGATTTTTTTTCAATCCGTAAAATATGCAGGTCTTTCCTGTTTCCGGAGGCATTATTTCCAAAATCGCCAATATAAAAGTAAAGGCTGTCTTGTGAAATTTCTTCCCAGTCGGTATTTGTAGTGTTTTTAAGTTGAATTTTATTTTGAATGATACCTTTGTTATTAATCGCATAAAGTGTCTTGTCAGTGTTATCATTACTGGTCCAAAAAAGGGAATCGCTTTGTGTTAAACTTGAAGTTTCTTTCAGAATTGCATTTAGTTTTACAGAAGATATTGGTTTAATTTTTGCCGAAGCATAGACACAACTACCGTCATTAATAGTTGCAAGAGAATTGTAGTTTTTAGAAAGCGGATCGGTGCAACCCGAAATTTGAGCCTGAACTGGAATAATAGAAAGCAAGAATAATAAGAATATCTTTTTCAATGATTTAAAATTAATAGTTTAATTCTTCAAAAGTAATGGATTCTATCGATTAAAATCAAAATTAGGAGCGTCCCGAAGTGTCGGGATTGAGATTATTTACAGGTCTCGTTCCGTTTTTCGTTGCATTTTTGCTCGTTCCTCTTGAAGGATTTTCACTTTAAACGAAATTTACTGAACTGTGATGAAAATATAAGTTTAGTGAAGTAATCGGGCTAATGGAGAAACATGTTTTTTTAGTTTTCAATAAAATAACGTAAATTTGAGTGGTTAAAAATTTGTATCATGAAAACGGAGACTTTAAAAATCAGCATCACGCAAAGAATCTTAAGTATTAACGACAATAAGATTCTTAGTAAAATAGTAAAACTTCTTGATGAAGAAAATATTGTTGGTTATGACGCAGATGGAAACCCAATTTCAGAAAAAGAATATACTAACGACATTCATGAGGCTTTACATGAATTGAATGAAAAAAAGTTAGAAACCTATTCTAGTGAAGATGTCAGAAAAAAAATTCTAGGTTAATGAAGGTGCTTTGGAGTAAAAAAGCATCAAATGAATTAGAAGTTATTTATAAGTACATAAAAAAAGAAAGTCCACAAAATGCTGTTTTAGTATTTAATGAAATTTATGATTTAGTAAATTCTCTGCCGAATTTCCCTTATAAATTTCCGGTTGAACCAATAATTAATATAGAAAAAGTTAGATTTGTAGCCATTTGGAGTTTTAAAATTATTTATTCCGTAGAGAAAGAAAGTATTGTGGTTTTGAAAATTTTCAACACGAAACAAAATCCAAAAAAATTAAAACACTAAGCGTTGCAACTATCCGTCATCATCCTCAATTACAACGTTCGCTATTTTCTGGAACAATGTGTTTTAAGTGTTCAAAGCGCTTTAGAAACCATTGACGGCGAAATCATTGTAATCGATAATAATTCTTTCGATGAAAGTTGTGAAATGATGAAACAGCGTTTCCCAAACGTAAAACTCATTCAAAACAATGAAAATCTTGGTTTTCCAAAAGGTAATAACATAGGAGTTAGTCAAGCGCAAGGAAAATACATTTGCATTTTGAATCCTGATACCGTTGTTGCCGAAGATACGTTTGTGAAAATTTTGAATTTTGTCACTTCAAGCGCAGTCGAGAAGAATAATTTAGGAATCTTGGGTTGCAAACTCATCGATGGAGCCGGGAATTTTCTACCAGAAAGCAAACGTGGTATTCCAACGCCTTGGGTCGCATTTACAAAGGTTACGGGTTTGTATAAATTAGTTCCTAAATTTAGAATATTCGGGAAATATTACGCGCAGTATTTAAGTGAAAACCAAACTGGAAAAGTAGATATTCTCGTGGGCGCTTTTATGTTCATGAGAAGAGATTTATACCTTGAAGTAGACGGATTTGATGAAGATTGTTTCATGTATTCTGATGATATTGATTTGTCGTATCGAGTTTTGAAAGAAGGAAAATCCAATTATTATTTTCATGAAACTACGGTATTACATTATAAAGGAGAAAGTACCATTAAGGACGAAACGTATATGAAACGTTTTCAGGAAGCTATGAATTTCTTTTATAAAAAGCATTTTAGTCCTGATGGTTCGGGATCTTTATTCTTCTTGCTTTTTATGAAACTGGGGATTGTCTTTTTCTCTCTGGTAAAAATGTTTCAAGGAAAATCCTCCCAAAATTTTGGGGTAAAAATAACTCCAAAATCATATCAGCTGTATTCGGCTAACGAAAAATTAGCAAAAAAACTGGCTTTGGTTTTGCAAAAAAAATTCCTGTTTCACGATTTGAAAACAGAAAAAATGGTAATTTCGTCTTTTGTTAAAAGTAATATAGGCACAGAAGTTATTTTAGATAACGAATTCATTTCTTTTAAAGAATGTATTACAATTCTCGAATCTTCAAGGAATAAAAGGTTTACCTTTAAAATTATACCAAAAAACGCTAATTTTTTAATAGGAAGTAACAATAGTAACGAGAGAGGTGAGATTATAAAAATAGAGTAAAAAATTACATTTAATGTAATTTATATTTAAAATATTTAGTAATTTCGCAAACTGAAAATCAAAATCACCTTTTAGGTTAACAATATGGCAAGATTTGAATTGAAACTTCCAAAAATGGGAGAAAGCGTTGCAGAAGCAACCATTACAAACTGGTTAAAAGAAGTTGGAGACAAAATTGAAGCTGACGAAGCGGTACTGGAAATTGCTACTGATAAAGTAGACAGTGAAGTGCCAAGCGAAGTTTCGGGAATCTTGGTGGAACAATTGTTTGGTAAAGATGATCTAGTTCAAGTGGGTCAGACTATCGCAATTATTGAAACCGAAGGTGGAGAGCTTGTGTCAATTGTTAAAGAAGCCGTAGCTCCTGAGGTTATTGCTGAAGTGACAAAAACAGTGGATGCCGCAAAAGAAGCAGTTGCAGCTCCAGCTGATTTCTCTGATTCTGAAAAATTCTTATCGCCTTTGGTAAAAAACATTGCCAAAGAAGAAGGGGTTTCTGTAGCTGAATTAGCAGCGATTTCAGGAACAGGAAAAGAAGGAAGAGTAACTAAAAATGATATTTTAGAATACGTAAAAAATAGAACAAGCCAGTCTGTAGCTGCGGTACCAGCTGCAGCAGTTCAAAAACCAGTAGCAGCTCCAGTGGCGCAAAAAGCAGCTCCAGTATCTGTAAGTGGTGGTGATGAGATTATAGAAATGGACAGAATGCGCAAGCTAATTGCGGGTTACATGGTCGCTTCGGTACAAACTTCGGCTCACGTACAATCATTTATTGAAGTCGATGTGACGAATATTGTAAAATGGAGAGAGAAAAATAAAAATACTTTCGAAAAAAGAGAAGGGGAAAAATTGACCTACACGCCAATTTTTATGGAAGCTGTTGCTAAAGCCCTGAAAGATTTCCCTGGAATGAATATTTCTGTAGATGGTGATTATATCATCAAGAAGAAAAATATCAATCTTGGAATGGCAGCTTCGTTACCAAACGGAAATTTAATTGTTCCTGTTATTAAAAATGCAGATCAACTGAATTTGGTAGGAATGGCAAAAGCGGTAAACGATTTAGGTGGTCGCGCGAAAGCGGGGAAACTAAAACCGGACGACACACAAGGCGGAACCTATACGGTTACCAATGTGGGGACTTTTGGAAGTGTTTTTGGAACACCAATTTTGAATCAGCCGCAAGTGGGAATTTTAGCCCTTGGAGCAATCCGTAAAATGCCGGCAGTAATTGAAACGCCAGAAGGAGATTTTATCGGGATTCGCCAGAAAATGTTCTTGTCGCACAGCTATGACCATAGAGTGGTAGATGGCGCGCTAGGAGGCAGTTTTGTAAAAAGAGTTGCGGAATATTTAGAAGCATTTGATGTAAACAGAGATGTTTAAAATTTTATAATTACAATTTAGACCCGATTGATTTTTAAAAATCAATCGGGTTTTGTTTTTTTGAGGTTTATGGGAACTTTAAACGTAGAACTTTAAACGAAATTAAACCCAAATTTCTATATTTGTATCCACACAAAATTTAAAAATGGAACTTAAACTCAATAAACCAATTTGCTTTTTCGATCTTGAAACCACAGGAATTGACATCGGAAAAGATAGAATTGTAGAAATCTCAATATTCAAAGTTTTTCCAAACGGAAATAAAGAAAGCAAAACCTGGTTAGTGAATCCTACGATTCCAATTCCCGCTCAAACTACTGCTGTTCATGGTATCACCGATGAAAAAGTGGCGAATGAGCCTACTTTTAATGAACTGGCGGCGCAAGTTTACAATATGATTAAAGACAGTGATTTGGCTGGATTTAATTCAGATCGTTTTGATATTCCGTTATTGGCCGAAGAAATGTTACGTGCCGGAGTAGATTTTGATATGAAAGGCAGAGTTTCAGTAGATGTACAAACTGTTTTTCATAAAATGGAAGAGCGAACTTTAAGCGCGGCACATAAGTTTTATTGCGGAAAAATGCTTGAAAATGCACATTCTGCAGAAGCGGATACCATGGCGACTTACGAAATATTAAAAGCGCAACTGGACCGTTATCCAGAACTGGAAAACGACATGAAATCACTATCAGAATTTACTACAAGAAAGAAAATTGCTGATTTTGCAGGAATGATAGCTTTTGATAAGGATGATGAAGAGATTTTTACTTTTGGAAAACACAAAGGAGTGAAAGTGGATAAAATTCTGGAAACAGAACCTGGTTATTTCAGTTGGATACAAAATGCTGATTTTCCGTTGTATACTAAGAAAGTTTTAACGGCAATCAAACTTAGAAAACTAAATACAAAATAGTGATTAGTAATTAATGTTCAGTTTAAGTCTGAACACTAAATGATAACACTGAATACTTAAAAAGAATGAAGATCATCTGCATCGGTAGAAATTACGCCAATCATATAGAGGAGTTACAGAACGAAAGACCAACGGAGCCTGTTGTTTTTATGAAGCCGGATTCGGCTGTTTTATTGAAACAGCATCCATTTGTGATTCCAGAATTTTCGGAGGATATTCACCACGAAATTGAAATTATTGTCAAAATAAATAAAGTTGGAAAATACATCGAGCCTAAGTTCGCACATAAATATTATGACGAGATTAGTGTTGGAATTGATTTTACAGCCCGTGATTTACAGGGAGAATTGAAAGCTAAAGGCTTGCCATGGGAAAAAGCCAAAGCATTTGATGGCTCGGCAGTTATAGGTGAATTTTTGTCAAAAAATCAATTTAGTTCATTAGAAAATATTACTTTTGAATTAACCAACAACAATAAAACGGTACAAAAGGGTAATTCCAGTCATATGTTGTGGAAAATTGACGAACTAATTTCATACGTTTCTCAATTCTTCACACTAAAAATTGGAGATATTATTTTTACAGGAACTCCGGAAGGAGTAGCTGCTGTAAAACCAGATGATGTTTTGGAAGGATTTTTAGAAGGACAACAACTATTTAGAATACAAGTAAAATAATGGCTATAAACTACAACCTTTCAAAAGTGTACGCACTTTCAGACAACGATGCGGAATTTGTAAATGAAATTTTGACATTGTTTGTCACCGAAGTTCCAGATGATTTAGTGCAAATCAAAGAAGGAATAAAAAAGAAAGACCATAAGCACGCTTATGCTTATGCGCACAAGATAAAACCTACGCTTGATTTAATGGGGTTAAACGTGGCTTTTGAGGAGATTCTTCAAATCGAGGCATGGACTAAAGCAGAAGGTAAAAAGAAAGACATCAAAGAAACTTTTAAGAGCGTAAAAAACCAAGTTAATGACGCTATCAAAGAAATCAAAAAAGATTTCGATTTGTAGTTTTGGGGCGTGACCCGCTGAAAAAGTGGGTCGGGCTATCCGTTACTAACGAAGTTCACTGAACTCCTATGGAAATAATTATTAGGTGAAGTAATCTCTCTCTCGTTAAAAAACGAGAGAGGATTTTCACTATTATCCTTCACGCAAAAAAAAAACGGAATGTGTTGTTTTACACATTTCTCTTTTAAGATTGCAATCCGATAAAAAATATCACAAAAAAAATGAAAGCAACCATAGTTACCATTGGTGACGAAATTTTAATAGGCCAAATTGTCGATACAAATTCGGGTTTTATAGCCAAATCATTAGATAAGATTGGCGTTGAAATCAACGAAATGATTTCGATTAGTGATGATAAAAAACACATTTTAGATACATTTGCAGTACTTCAAAACAAAGTCGATTTAGTTATTATAACGGGTGGTTTAGGACCAACAAAAGATGATATAACCAAGAAAACATTTTGTGATTATTTTGATGATGAATTGATTGTTGATCAAAAAGTACTGGCTCATGTTACGCAACTTATTGAGGGCTTTTATAAGCGAACAATTACCCAAATCAATAAAGATCAAGCGCTGGTTCCGTCAAAATGCACGGTTCTTCACAATCAGGTGGGTACTGCGCCAGGAATGTGGATGAAAAAGGAAAATACCGTTTTCATTTCGCTTCCCGGAGTTCCTTATGAAATGAAGTATTTAGTGGAACATGAGATCATCCCAAAAGTAGTTCGGGAATACGAACGACCTTATATTATCCATAAAACAATTCTCACGTATGGACAAGGTGAAAGTATGGTGGCGGAACGGATAGAGGATTGGGAAAATAACCTTCCGGAATTTATTAAGTTGGCTTATTTACCTGCACCGGGAAGAGTTCGTTTGCGTCTTTCGGCCCGTGGCACAGATAAAGAAAAATTAGAAGCTGCTCTTGAGAGAAATGTAAACTCGCTGGATGCTATAATCCATGATATTATCGTTGGTTTTGATGATGATGAAACTTTAGAGGTTGTGATAGGAAAAATGCTTACAAAGCAAAATAAAACGATTTCCACTGCCGAGAGTTGTACCGGAGGTAAGATTGCAGCAGCATTGACATCGGTTTCCGGGGCTTCAAAGTATTTTAAAGGTAGTGTGGTTTCGTATGCAACTGAAGTTAAAATCGATGTTTTGGGTATTCCAGAAAGCATCGTAAAAGAAAATTCTGTGGTGAGTATAGAAGTAGTTTCGGCGATGGCATTGAATGTAAAAAACATGATGAAAACAGATTATTCAATTGCGACAACCGGTAACGCTGGACCGTCAAAAGGAGACTCAAATGCTGAAGTCGGATTAGTTTTCATCGCATTGGCAACACCAACCGAAGTAATTGTTGAAGAATTTAATTTTGGTCAACCACGTGAAAAAGTGATAGATAGAGCTGTAATTAAAAGTTTAGAACTATTACAGAAAGAAATTTTAAAAAATGTGCAATAAATTTGTTGCTTAATAGGTTTATTTTTCTTTTCTTTGCACCCTGATTTTGAATAACGATAAAAGATAAGTATAATGTCAAGAGTTTGTGACCTTACAGGTAAAAGAGCGATGGTAGGAAATAACGTTTCTCACGCTATGAACAAAACTAAGAGAAAATTTTCTGTAAACTTAGTTAAAAAGCGTTTTTATCTTCCAGAAGAAGATAGATGGATTACTCTAAGAGTAGCTGCATCTACGATAAAAACAATTAATAAAAATGGAATCGCTGCAGTTTTGAAAAAAGCGCAGTCAGAAGGATTTATTAAATAATCCATTCCAAAATAAAAAAATAGCAAGATGGCAAAGAAAGGTAATAGAATTCAGGTAATTTTAGAATGTACTGAGCACAAGACTTCGGGTGTTGCAGGAACTTCAAGATACATTACAACAAAGAACAAAAAAAATACACCAGACAGATTAGAGATTAAAAAATTTAATCCTATCTTGAAACGTGTAACTGTTCACAAAGAAATTAAGTAATAATTAGAGATTTTGATAAAATCTCAAATGTTCTACATTTGAAAATTTTATTTAAATTTAAATAACATTTTAATCATGGCAAAGAAAACCGTAGCATCGTTACAAACAGCTTCTAAGAGATTGTCAAAAGCCATCAAAATGGTGAAATCTCCAAAAACAGGTGCATATACATTCGTAGAATCTATTATGACACCGGAATCAGTTGACGAATTCTTGAAAAAGAAATAATTAACAATCACATTATATAGAAAAGCTACTTTCATTCGGAAGTAGCTTTTTTATTTTCTATATTTACCGTTAGAAAAACGTATTGGTTCTTTGGACTTAAATACTTCATTCTTAATACTATTTATACAATGAGTTTTTTTAAAAGAATATTTTCATCAGAGAAAAAAGAAACATTAGACAAAGGTCTTGAAAAATCAAAAACAAATTTCTTTTCGAAGTTAACCAAAGCGGTTGCTGGAAAGTCAAAAGTGGATGATGAAGTCCTGGATAATTTAGAGGAAATCTTAGTAGCCTCCGATGTTGGTGTGAATACAACCTTAAAAATTATTAAAAGAATAGAAAGCCGTGTGGCTTCAGATAAATATCTTGGAATAGAAGAACTCAATCAAATCCTCAGAGAAGAAATTGCTGCTTTATTATCAGAGACTAATACAGGTGAAGCTAGCGAATTTTTAATTCCAATTCAGACGAAGCCTTATGTTTTAATGGTGGTTGGGGTAAATGGTGTTGGTAAAACGACTACCATTGGTAAATTAGCATATCAATTTAAAAAACAAGGTTATAATGTGGTTCTTGGTGCAGCCGATACTTTTCGTGCCGCAGCCATCGATCAGTTGCAAATATGGGCGGATAGAGTAGGCGTTCCTATTGTTCGTCAAGATATGGGAAGTGATCCGGCTTCGGTGGCTTTTGATACATTGCAATCAGCTGTGGCGCAAAATGCCGATATTGTTATTATTGATACAGCAGGTCGATTGCATAATAAGATTAATCTAATGAACGAATTGACCAAAGTGAAACGAGTGATGCAAAAAGTCGTTGGTGACGCGCCACATGATGTGTTATTAGTTTTGGACGGCTCAACCGGTCAGAATGCTTTTGAACAAGCAAAACAATTTACAGCAGCTACTGAGGTTACTTGTTTAGCAGTTACTAAACTAGACGGAACTGCAAAAGGCGGTGTTGTAATAGGAATCTCAGATCAATTTAAAATTCCAGTAAAGTACATTGGTGTTGGAGAAGGAATTGAGGATCTTCAGGTTTTTAATAAGTATGAGTTTGTAGATAGTTTTTTTAAATAATAGTTAGAATGGATTTCTCTTCTTTGAAAAATACACCTCCGATGTATCTTTATTTAGTGAGTATTATTTCTTTTATATTGGCAAATCTTGTCCGAGATAAAAGTCTTGGTTTCTATTATTTTTTATTAATAATAGGTTTGGTTTTCTTTGTTTTGGGTTTTATGAGACGGTTGAAAACCAAGTAATTTTATTGATACAAAGCACTGATTTTTTGCCATAAAGTTTCGTCAAAATCGGATAAAGCAAAAGTGGGATTATCTGGATTAGCAACATCTCCCATTCTGATAACGACCATTTTCTTGCTTGGAATAACATAGATTTTCTGGTCATTTTTCCCTAAAGCCATATACATATCGGCTGGAGCTGTCGGTATTAAACTACCGTTGAACTGAAGTTGGCTTTGTGGTAAATGATAACTTGATTTTCCGTTTAGCCACCATAAGTAGCCGTATCCCAGATTTATGTTTTGTGAAGTGTTTGTTGCTTCATTTAAGTAGTTATCATTCACTATCATGTTGCTTTCCCATTTTCCTTTGTTGTAGATTAACAATCCAAATCGTGCCATGGAGCGAGTATTGCTTCCATAAACGGAATTATTGCCTAATTGAAACCACGCACCCTCCATTCCTATTTTATCTTTCAATTTGGTGTTGAAATAGGAATTCCAGGTTTGACCACTGGCTTGAGCAATCACATCCTGTAATTTTACATATACATTATGATACGCCCAACGTGTTCCTGCATCGGCTTTGTACTTTAGGCTTGCTGGATCAACATCATCCGTAATATCATCTAATCCGGAAGTCATATTGAGCAGGTGCTTGTTTGTAATCAAGTTTTCTTTGGCTAAAGGTAAACTCGTCCAACCGGTTCCTATGTATTGCGAAACTTTATTGTTGATATTGATTAGGTTTTCTTGTTGTGCAATTCCTGTTACTGTTGAGGTCAGTGTTTTTCCGGCGCTTGCCCAATACCAAAAAGCATTGGCGTCATGACCATTGAAATAATTTTCCATTACGATTCTTCCGTTTACAAGAATGATGAAAGATTTAGATTTTTTTAGTTGCAAATAATCTAGTAATGGTTCAACGGCGGTTTGTTTCCAACCTAAACTTGCAATAGATTTTGTTTCCCAAGTTGTTCCGTTTAAAGGCGGGAAATAGAGTGTTTCTGCAGGTGTTGGGGTTGGAGTTGGTTCGGTAGTATCGGAACTGCAACTACTACAAAATAATACGATGAGGAAACTGTAGATTATTTTTGACATCTTGCTAATGATTTATTTCTAATTCCTTTAAGACCAAAAATATAGAAAATAGTTTAATGTGTTTCTACTATTTTTGTTTTCTTTGAATTTAATAAGAGTAACTTTGTATTTAGAATAAACATGATATAACTCGAATTCCCTAGCCCTGATGGAAGTGGCATCCCATCTCGTTCTCAAAACGAGATGGATATAGCGTACAGCAGGAAATAGCTCCTAAAAATAATAATTATATGAAAAAAACATTTAGCATTCTTTTTATAGCATTCCTTTTTGTAGGATGTCAGCAAAATATTAAGCCCGCCGATATTGCAAAAATAAATGGATATTGGGAAATTGAGAAGGTTGTTTTTGAAAAAGGAAAAGATAAGGAGTATGGGATGAATGAAAGCTATGATTTTTTTAAAATAAGCGACAATAAAGGGATTCGGAAGAAAGTAATGCCGCAATTGGATGGCACTTTTTTGGTGAATGATGTTTACGAAAACGTAACGGTGCGATTTGCCGATGATAAAGTATTTTTGGATTATTCGACACCTTATATGAAATGGAGTGAGGAATTGATTGCTGTATCAGCGGAAGAATTAGTATTGCTTAACAAGGAAAAAACGGAATATCATTATAAGAAAGCAACATCAATAAATTTACTAGGCGATGGCAAAACGACTAAATAATCAAAGTACGATAGGGGATGTTTTGAAGCAAATAATCCAGGTGAATAAACTGCAACCCGGAATGGACCAAATTGACGTGAAAGATGCCTGGAAAAATCTGATGGGAAATGGTGTGAATAATTATACTAAAAATGTGGTTTTGAAAGGAAGCACTTTGTATGTGGAATTGAGTTCTTCAGTATTACGGGAAGAATTAAGCCATGGAAAGTCTAAAATCGTCGCGATGATTAATGAAGAACTGCGTCGTGATGTGGTAAAGGATGTAGTTTTAAGATAGAGATTTGAGATTGTTGATTAACAGTTTGTAGATTTAAGATTTTTTGCATAAAAAAATCCCGTTTCAATTTTGAAACGGGATTTTCTATTTTTTACTGTTCAGATTAATATGTCACTGAACACTAAAAACTGAGCACTAAGTACTAGAACTGCTCTCTTCCAGCAAAATGGAAAGCACCTTCGATAGCTGCGTTTTCATCGCTATCAGAACCGTGAACTGCATTTTCTCCAATAGAAGTTGCGTATGCTTTACGAATAGTTCCTTCAGCAGCTTCAGCTGGATTTGTAGCACCAATTAAAGTTCTGAAATCTTCAACAGCGTTATCTTTTTCTAAAATAGCAGCAACAATTGGTCCTCTTGACATGAATTCAACTAATTCACCGTAGAAAGGTCTTGCAGCGTGAACTTCGTAAAAAGCTTGTGCATCAGCAATAGTTAATTGTGTTAATTTCAAAGAAACGATTTTGAAACCTGCATTTGTAATCATTGCAAGTATGTTTCCGATGTGTCCGTTAGCAACAGCATCAGGCTTAATCATTGTAAATGTTCTATTAGTAGCCATCTTTTTATTTTTTAAATTTTGTGCAAAAATAGTATTTTTTTATTGATTATTTTTACAAATTCGGCATTCAAATAACGGTTATCTGATTAAAGTACAATAATATCAAATTTATTGTCCAATGGTTTGAGGTGTTCAATCAATCTAGGAATCAGATTTTCACCGAATTCCAAATAAAATTCCGAAAAATTAGTTTGTCGTTCCTGTAAGCTTTGGTTGGGGAATAACTCGTTTTGCAAGTCGGTGATGCGTTGTAAAATATCACTCAATTTTCTTTTTTGTGCTTTTAGCAAACGTTTTTCCAAATTTTCTAGACCTTTAATTTGTTTTACTTCCTGCGCTTTTAAAGCTCCAATGAAGGATTCATCTGTTATATTTGCCACTTCATAAAGCTCTTGAAATTGTTTTTGCAATTGTTTTTTTAGATGCGTTAAATCGACTGGGAAATCTGATAATTCTTTGGTTTTAGTAGTTACTAAATGGGCTTGTTTCGAAAATAAATTTCCCCAATTCAATTCTAATTTGTCTGCTTTTTTAGCTTGTTTTTCAGTAGCCAATAATACAGAGTTTCTTAATAAAAGTATTGGAAAAGTTACTTTTGCAGCAGCAAAAAAGGATTTTAGCTCCAACCAATAGGCAATTTCTCCACCTCCGCCGATGTAACATAAATTGGGTAGAATCACTTCTTGATATAACGGACGCATAATAACGTTTGGGCTGAATTTTTCAGGATGATTTTCTAAAAGGGATAAAATTTCTGTTTCAGAAAACTCAATTTTAGTGTGGTTTACTTTGTATCTATCGTTTTCAAAAATGATGCGTTCTCGTAAATCATCTTTAATATAAAACAAATTGATTTCACGTGGATTTACCTGAACCGTATACTCTTTTAATTTTTCGGCAGTTTCCAATACCAATTTATGGGAGGATTGTTGCAGCAATTCTTCTTTTGCAAAAGGGATAAAGCTGCGTTTTAAATCCTGATTGTCGGCATCCAAAATAACTAAACCATGCGCGCCAAAAAGTGCATTTGCCAAAAATCTTGTGGCATCGGCTAGATTGTCATGCTTGATATAAGAATCCTCAAATAATTTTTTTACTGCGTTTGCATTTAAATTGGAACCAATTTCTAATGTAAATATTTCAAGAAATTCATCCAGACCTTCAGTAGACAAACGACCCACAGGACCAGTGCTTTCTTTGTTCCAACGGAATTTTTTACCTTTAAAGTTGAAATAATTAATTTCTTCAAAATCATGGTCTTCGGTTGCCATCCAGTAAATGGGTACGAAATTATGCGTTGGATATTTCGCTTTTAATTCGGTTGTTAAATTTATAGTCGAAATGATTTTATATAAAAAATATAAAGGTCCGCTGAAAAGATTCAGCTGATGACCTGTTGTGATGGTGAATGTATTTGGATTATTTAAAGCTTCAATATTTTGTTTGGTTAAAACGGAAGTTTTAATTTTTGAATATTGTTTTTGTAAAGTAGAAACTAAAATGGATCTGTTGTTATTGTCGTAGTTGTTATGCTTTTCAAGGATTTGATCTTCAAAGTTCTCAAGCTTTGGAAATCTATTGTATAGAGAATCTAAATTGTTCTTTTGATCTAAATAATCGTTCATCAAGGAAGAGAAATATCCGGAATTTTGATAGCTGATACAGTCGGTTGGCATGTTTTGAGTTTCTAAATTTGTCGCTAAAGTAAGAAAAAGTAAAGTTATGTTTTTTTGGTTTAAGATATGTTTAGGAAATTAGTAATTATCGCTTTAAACTAAAATGTCCTTTGTGTTCTTTTCCATCAGCTCTATTTACTAAAAACCAATAATCATCGGAAGGAAGTTCGTTTCCATTTATGGTTCCGTTCCAAGATCCGGTTTGGATTAATTCTGTGATTAATTTTCCATAACGGTCAAATATTTTTATAGTCAAGTTAGTTTCCAAATCTGAAAATTTAATATTCCAAGTATCATTAAAGCCATCTCCGTTTGGGGTAAAATATTTTGGGTACATCAATAAAAAGACATCATCTGTGGCGGTTCCGCAACCATTCTTATCCCTGACGTGTACGGTATATGCGCCACTATACAATGCTGAAAATTGATTACTGTCCTGAAAATGTATACCGTCAATTGAATATTCGAAATCACCTGCACCTGATGCAAAAATGGTGATTGTATTCTCATTATTAGTCCAGTCTTTGGTCTCAATAGCTGTAATTGTTGCACTATTTGATTTTTTTACTTCAAAATTCTTCGTGCTGGAACAAGAAATTGTACTGTAATTATTGGTAACTGTTACTGAAAAATTACCGGGAGTTGATACCATTATGGATGGTGTTGTTGCTCCATTTGACCATAAATAGCTGTCATAACCGGCATCTGCATGCACTATAATAGTATTGTTTTCGCAAATGGGTACAATGTCCTGAATTGAAATCATTGGTTTTGAGAGGAGAGTTAGTTTTAATTCAGCAACAGCATAGCAAGGCGTATTCGAGTTGATTCGAACGTAGATTTTGTTTTCACCTACGACTAAGTTATAATTTGAAAAGGTAGTAATTTGATTGGCTGCTAATTGATTTTCGGCATCTAAACTAGTTGAGTAATAAGAAAATGTATATCCTATAGTATTTGAAATTAGCTTTGAATTATAGTCTGATAAATTTACTTTTTCAGAACCGTCATTCAAATCATCACAAAACAATTCTTCATAATTATTTGCGGGTAAAGTGTTTATTAGCGAAATAGTAACAGCTATTTTGCTCAAACTTTCGCAACCATATACTGTTTGAGTTGCATTATAGGTCACGCCGTCTTGTAAAGAAGTTGAATTGGACAAAAGAACTCCAATACTATTATACCATTTTATGTCGTTACCCGAAATTAAAATTGAACTTACCGTAGGATTTTGAGTCGTACAAAAACTTTGATTTGCATTTCCAGTTGGAGCAGGTGTATTTTGGATGTTTATAAGAACTGGAATTCTTTCGCTTTCGCAACCATTAATAGTTTGCGAGGCATAATAAGTGATTCCGTTTTGTAATGGAGTTGTGTCTGATAAAAGTGTTCCACTTGTTAGAGCGACGTACCATTTTATATTTTGACCCGTAATTGCAATTGAACTTAACGTTGCATTTTGTTGGATACAGAAGCTTTGAGGATTTGTTAATGTAGGTTTCGGAGTAAAATTTGTAAAAGGAATTAGTATAACTGTGGTAGCATTTGAAATACAACCAATGCTATTTTTTACTTTTATATAATATGTTCCAGGATCAAGATTTGATTGCATCGCATTTGTTTTCCAAGTAACTCCATTGTCCAAACTATATTCTGATGC
Organism: Flavobacterium labens; assembly: GCF_048286755.1. Lineage (NCBI taxonomy): Bacteria > Pseudomonadati > Bacteroidota > Flavobacteriia > Flavobacteriales > Flavobacteriaceae > Flavobacterium > Flavobacterium labens. Next base: position 105,230 of record NZ_JBLVPL010000003.1, read on the forward strand.
AATATCGGTAATTATAATAGTCCCTTTAAGATTATTACAGTCTGGCTGAATAGTTGTAAATTTAGGATTTACGGGATAATCAGTTGGAGGATTAATTTTTACAGATAATGATACAGACTCGCAACCGCTACTATTCTTAACCCGAACTAAATAGGTCCCAGCTGCTAAATTTCCTGAAATTGGATTGGTCGAATAATTTGCGCCATTGTCAAAACTATACTGGTAAGCGGCACTTGTAATGGAAATAGAACCAAACGGATTACTACAACTCACAGGTTGAGAAACGTTTAAGATTGGAATTGAAGGTGCGTTTGGAGGTGGATTGATTGTTGCAGCATAAGCAATCGAAGGGCAACCATTTGTATATTTTATTCGGATTAAATAATTTCCAGGAGATAAACTAGCAGTATTGCTCGTATTCCAAGTTAAACCATCATCAAAACTATATAGATTTGCAACAGTAGAAACCATAATGCTACCTGTTGATGATGTGCAACCAATAGGATTTGTAACTACAACTTGTGGTGCTGCTGGAATTGTGGGTGCAGCATCTATGGTAACAGGTGCGCTAAGAGAAATACAGCCAGAATTATATTTAATCATTAAATTATATGTTCCTGGTGCTACATTGGATTTTGTGTTTGAAGTTCCAAACGTGATTCCGTTATCAAAACTATATAAATCGGCAACGGTATCGATGGATAGTGATCCTGTAAAGTTGGTACAATCTGGTTGACTTGCTTTGTAGGCAGGAGCAGGAAGTGCAGATAATGTTGAAATAGTGACTGTGGCAGCATCAGAAACGCAACCAGCTAAATTTTTAATTTTTATAAAATAAATTCCTGGAGAAAGATCCGTCTTTGTATTCGAAAAAACGTAGGTTAATCCATTGTCATAACTATATGTTGCAGCAGTTGTGGTAATAGTAATAGAACCTTTTGCAGAGCTACAATTCGGCTGGGTTGAAGTATAAGCAGGAGCAGCAATTGTAGTACCTGAACTTAAATTTACAACTGTTGTTGATGATTCGCAACTATAAGAATTTGTTTTGATTTTAATAATGTACGTACCAGCTCCTACATTTATTTTTGTTGGATTTGTTGTCCAGCTGTTTCCATCATTGAAACTATAACTTAGTGCCGTTGTAGTTATGGTTATGCTACCGTCAGTTGCTCCGCAAGAAGAGGGCTGAACAATCTGTACAGCGGGTGCTGGAGGAATGGCAGGCGGTATGTCAATATAGGCATAACTCCCGTAAGAGATACAACCTAATGTGTTTTTTATTACTACAGTATATGAACCGCCAGCTAGATTTTTCTTTATGGGATTTGTAGTCCAAGTTAAACCATTATCAAAACTGTATTGATCTGCAGTAGTATTTATTATTATAGTCCCGTAAGGAGAACTACAAGTTGGCTGAATGGAAGTTACATTTGGTGTGGGTAAATAATATTTATTAATGTAGTAGTATTGTGACTGTGATTTGCAACCAGCTGTATTTTTAATAACAATAGTATAAGATGATGATGTTGGATTTAGTAAAATAGGATTGGTAGTCCAAGTTGTACCTCCATCAAAACTATATTGATCAGCAGGTGTAGTGATGGTAATACTTCCTCCATTTTCACAACTTGGTTGTATCACTTTTACATTTGGATTCGGAAGATAAAAAGGGTTAATGTATATCGATATGCCATAAGATTTGCAGCCAGTTGCATTTTTTATAACAATATTGTAATATCCCGACGTTAGCCCAGTAAGGGTGGGGTTTGTTGTCCAAGAACTACCACCATCAAAACTATATGAATCTACAACTGTTGCAATAGTAATGCTTCCATTGGTACCGCAAGTTGGTTGAACGTATGTGAAATCTGGATTTGGCAAATAATATGGATTTAAATTTGCGTAAGTATTATAAGGATAAGAAGTACATCCATCAGCATTTTTTACCACTAAATAATAAGAACTAGAATTAAGATTAGTGAAGACAGGATTGGTATTCCATGAATTACCTCCATCTATGCTGTATTGTGCTGCAGTAGTAGTAAAAGTTATGCTTCCTCCGTTTCCACAAGTGGGTTGTGTTGTTGTAAAAGTAGGATTAGGAAGATAAAAAGTTTGAATATTTGCAGAATTAGAGTTAGAAATACAACCTTGGGCATTTTTTATGGAAGGGTAATAATAGCCAGAAGAAAGATTTGAAAAAGTAGGACTTGTAACCCAAGTTTGTCCATCAATACTATACAAATCTGCAGTAGTGGTGATGGTGATGGAGCCTTTTGTACCACAAGCTTGTTGGACGATCGTGTATTTTGGTGGTGCTAAATGAGTTGAATCCAAATAAACAGAAATATATTTGGATGTACAATCCGCTTTTTTTACCAATAGATAGTAATATCCTGGGCTTAAATTGTTAAAAATAGTATTTGTACTCCAGGTTGTGCCATAATCTATACTATAGTAATCTGCAGTGCTGTTGAATGTAATATTACCAATATTTCCGCAACTTGGATTAGTAACTGTATAATCGGGATCTGGAAGACTAGGGGTATTAATCGGGATACCTATATTCTGTGATACGCATCCTAGACTATTTTTTATGGAAATGTTGTAATATCCATAAGAATTAATATTTGATAATGTAGGAGTGGTTCCCCAAGTATACCCCCCATCAAAGCTGTAAAAATCTGCAATTGTATTTATTGTAATACTTCCTGCAGTAGTACAAGTTGGCTGAATGACAGTAAAAGTAGGTTCCGCTATATTTGGATTGTTTAAATAAACACCAGTTGGATAGGAAGTACAACCAATGCTATTTTTTATAATTATGTTGTAATACCCTGGAGGCAGTGATTTATTATTGAGGGTCGTCCAAGTTACTCCATCGTCAAAGCTGTAAGAATCTGATAATGAATTAACAGTGATTTTTCCATTTACACCACAGGTTGGTTGTTTTATACTAATAATTGGTGTAGACAAGTAGGGTTGGTATAAATAAACATAATTAGCAGCGCTAATACATCCTGCACTATTTTTTACTTTTACAGGATAGTTTCCATAGGGTAAATTTGCTACGTTATTGTTAGTCCAAGTTACACCATCATCAAAACTATAGGAATCTCCAACTGTAGTAATAGTAATGCTTCCATTACTTCCGCAAACGGGTTGCTCTGCAGTATATTCAGGATAGGAATATTGAAAATCATTTAAATAAACGTAGGTATAATTGGAAGTACAACCTAAAGCATTTTTGATTCCTAAAGAATAGCTTCCGGTGCTTAAATTGCTCATGGTGTTACTCGTAACCCAAGTTGTACCTCCATCAAAAGTATAAAAATCTGAAATAGTATTAATGGTAATGTTTCCGGCTACATTACATGCAGGATGTAGCAAAGTATAAGATGGAGTTTCTAACGTATTGCTACTAATAAGTACATTGTTGGCCGAAGAAATACAACCCTGTAAATCTTTTATACGAATTTTATAATTCCCAGGCAAAAGATTGGTGGCAGTAGCATAATTTACCCAAGTTACACCATCATCAAAGCTATAATATGCAGATGGCGTAGTAATAGAAATAGTACCTGCGTCTCCACAAAATAGTGGATTGGTATAATTATAATTTGGATATGAAGTTGAGACAGCTGTAATGGTTACACTTTGAGAATAAGAAGTGCATCCATTTATGGTTTTTATTTTTACTAAATACGTACCGGGAGATAAATTACTCTTTGTGTCGTTTGTACTCCAAGTTGAACCATCATCAAAACTATATTGTGATGCAGCTGAGGTTACTTTTATACTTCCTGTGGTAGAAAAACACGAAGGTTGAGTGATTTGCAAAATTGGTGAAACAGCAGTCTGGCTAGGTTCTATAGAAACACTAGCATTGCTACTACATCCAAAAGAATCAGTAACAGTAACAGAATAATTTCCTGTCAAAGTTACTGTAATGCTTTGCGAAGTGCCTCCTGTACTCCATAGATAGGATGATCCTGAAGAAGCTGTTAATACAGTGCTTCCTGAGCATACATTTAGAATACCTGTAATATTTACCGTTGGATTTCTTACCTCCAAACTTGCAGAAATTATTTTGTAGCAAGTGACATCTTTACTCACTCTAACAAAAATAGAAGTGCTTGAACTTGGATAACTTGAGAAATTGGTGATTGCATTCAAGTTAGCTTCCGCATCATTGTAATTTTTGTAATAATTAAAATTTAAACCTGTAGTTGAAGTTACCACCAAAGAATTTAATTTAGATAAATCAAAATTTTCGCTTCCGTCACGATTTGCATCACACTGAGATACCTTTGCTGTTGTTACATTAATATTGCAACTTGAAGTACAATTTAAAAAAGAAATATCCCAACCAGAATTCGCATCAGGATCTGTGGCCGAATTAAATGTAGTTCCGGCACAAGAAGTTCCAGAAATATCATAATCTACTTGTACTCCAACATTATAATTTGCATTGGTACTATTAGGAAAATCAGTGGCCTTCAATGTAAAACAAAACTTTTTATTTGTTGTGTCTAAACTTGAGGTTGTAGATGTACTATAAACTGATACGTTATTACTGTTATAAACATTTAAAGTAATTTTTTTTACCGATGAAGAAATTCCGCCAGAATTAGGAATGGTGTAATTTCCACACACGGAAATCGGTAAACTAGGGCAAACTTTATCCAAAGGATCTAGTTCTACAGATCCTTGTAAATTTTCTGTAGAATGCAGTAAGCAAATATCATCTACATACATATATCCGAAATGTCCACCCAATCCACATCTTGAAGCCATAAATTCCACGGTAAATTCTTCGTTGTTAGGTATAGATGAAATATCCAGTATTCCAGATTGCCAATTGGCAGTATACAAAGTGACGTAAGAAGAAGTTTGACTCGGAACTTTGGTGAAAATGCAATTTTTTTCGTCACCTACCAAACAAAATTCATTTACAACAACACCGTTTTTATCTAAAATCCGTGCTTTTACAAATGCTTGATTGTCAGTGTGACTATTGTCATATACACTCTGTAATACTGCTTTGTAGTTGAATTTTAGATAATTTTCATTATTAGTTTTAAACCTTTTGCCCTGAACAATAGAGCCATAAGTAGATGAGTTCTCATAATTAATTTTAAGGGCATATTGATCGAATGCTTTTATATCTCCCATATAAGGATCAACCAAATTTGAAGACACACCAGTTGCCATGATATCCATATTATTAGGGTCATACCGATTGATGTATGAATTGGCGGTATTGGTAATAGAGCGGCATTGCGTTGGTCCAGGAGGATCACCTATGGTATAAAAAAAATTCTTGAGGGAACTACTTCCACTGATAGTCTCATATTGTTCGAAACTTCCATTGGTACACATTTCTACAGCTTGTTGTGTAGCTGTTGTTTTCAAATTCAGATTTACTTTTTTTAAATTCAGGATTTCTTTTTTCCTTTTTTCTTCCCGAATTTTCAAAAACTCGTTTTGCTCATCCAAAGTTTGAATTAAATGACCATTTTTATCCTCCAATAAAATTTTATTGGATAAATTTGGATTAGTTTCTTGAGAAAAAACAACAATACTTTGGTGAAATAAAATAAACAGCAGTAGGACTTTAAGCTTCATTGTGGGAATTTTGTACACAAAAGTAAATAAAAAATCAGGGTTTTAGCAGGAAAGATATTAATTTTTGTATGAATTTTATATTTGAAATCGTTAGGGCCAAAATGCAGAAATGACATTGTTTTTCAAGAGATTAAATTCAATTAATTTCTTGATTTTACTCGAATAACTGCAAGTTGTTTCTTTTGTTGAAAAACAATAAATATCCCTTATTTTTGCACAAAACAATTCCTCTTGAAAACCAAATTATTCGTAATCACGCCGCCCTTTACCCAACTGAATACACCGTATCCGGCAACCGCATATATCAAAGGGTTTCTGAATACTAAAAACATTGAGTCTGTTCAGGCGGATTTGGGTATCGAAGTGATTTTGAAATTGTTTTCGAAAGAAGGACTTGAAAATTTGTTTAAAGTCGCAAGTTTAAAATTTAACTTTGGAGAAGTCTCAGATAATTCGAAACGTATTTACGCTTTGCAAGATGAATACCTTAAAACTATAGATCCTGTCATTGCTTTTTTACAAGGGAAAAATCCAACATTGGCGCTTCAAATTTGTCAAGAAGATTTCTTGCCGGAGGCGTCTCGATTTGCTCAGCTCGAAGAATTGGATTGGGCTTTTGGAACCATGGGAACACAGGACAAAGCGAAGCATTTGGCGACTTTATATCTCGAAGATATCTCCGATTTTATTGTGGAATGTGTTGATGCTAATTTTGGTTTCAGCCGCTATGCGGAACGTTTGGGACGAAGTGCCAATTCTTTTGACGAGCTGTACGAAGCCTTGCAGCAAGAGCCAACGTATATTGATACTGTTCTCCTTTCGATTCTAAAAGAAAAAATAGAAACCATTCAACCTACATTATTCCTGATTTCGGTTCCGTTTCCAGGTAATTTATATTCTGCTTTTCGTTCCGCACAATGGGTGAAAAAGCATCATCCAAACATCAAAATTTCAATGGGTGGTGGTTTTCCCAATACGGAACTGCGTTCGCTTTCAGATGCACGCGTTTTTGAGTTTTTCGATTTTATTACTTTGGATGATGGCGAAGCACCAATTGAAGAATTAATTTCCAATATTGAAAAACCAGGTTACAATTCCTATAAAAGGACTTTCCTTTTAGAAGATGGAATAGTAGTTTACAAAAATAATTCACTAAAACACGATTACAAACAATCGCAAGTGGGAACTCCGGATTATTCGGATTTGCTTTTGGATAAATATATTTCGGTTATCGAAATTGTGAATCCCATGCACCGTATGTGGAGCGATGGCCGGTGGAACAAACTTACCATGGCGCACGGTTGCTATTGGGGGAAATGTACGTTTTGTGATATTTCATTGGATTATATAAAAATTTACGAACCCGTTGCAGCCAATTTATTGTGCGATCGAATGGAGGAAATGATAGCCCAAACAGGCGAGAACGGATTTCATTTTGTAGATGAAGCGGCTCCTCCGGCTTTGATGCGCGCTTTGGCTCTTGAAATCCTCCGCAGGAAATTAGCAGTGACATGGTGGACGAACATTCGATTCGAAAAAAGCTTTACTAAAGATTTGTGTTTGCTTCTAAAAGCTTCCGGGTGTATTGCGGTTTCTGGTGGTTTGGAAGTAGCTTCGGACAGATTATTAAAACTAATAGATAAAGGTGTTACGGTGGAACAAGTAGCGAAAGTCACTCGGAATTTTACCGAAGCAGGCGTTATGGTTCATGCCTATTTGATGTACGGTTATCCTACACAAACCATTCAGGAAACGGTGGACAGTCTCGAAATGGTGCGTCAATTATTTGAAGTTGGTGTATTGCAATCCGGATTTTGGCACCAGTTTGCGATGACCGCTCACAGTCCTGTTGGCTTGTATCCAGAGAAATTTGGTGTGGTAAAGGAAACCGAAGCGATTGGAACTTTCGCTAATAACGATATTAATTATACCGATTCAACAGGAATCGATCATGATAAATTCAGTTTTGGACTTAAGAAATCTTTGTTCAACTTCATGCACGGAATCTGTTTTGATTACGAATTGCAGGATTGGTTTGAATTTAAAATTCCAAAGTCTAAAATTTCTCCCGATTTTATTTTTGATGCTTTGCAAGAAGACGATGATTTCAATATCAAACCTACGGCTAAAATCGTTTGGTTGGGTGGGAGGCCATTTGTAGAACATTTTACCAAATCCAAGAAAGGAAATTCTTGGGAAATGATGACTTTGACTTTTCATGATAAGAAAGAAAGTTTCTCCATTCAAACTAATAAAAAGGAAGGAGAATGGTTGGTAGAAATGCTGCAAAAAATTTCTGTTTCGAATGCTAAAATTTATAATTACCAAGAAATTAAAGCTGATTTCGAAATACAATTGGAAGATTTTGAATTGTTTTGGTACTCAAAGCCAATTAAAACCCTTAGAGAGTTTGGATTATTAGTCTTATAAATTTATTTCATATAACTATATCTATTTAGCATAAAATTTAATTTTAGGTTTACGAAAACGTTTTCTTTTACTTATTTTTACGATTCTAAAATAGAAACAAATGAGTATTGGTTATAAAGTTAATGTAAACGACACTTTTCATTTTGATTTGGAAAAGGAAAGTGTTTCACAACTGGATGCAGTAAGTGTGGAGACTAACAAGTTCCATATTTTACACGAAAACACACCTTATCAAGCGGAAATCGTCACTTCTGATTTTCTTCAAAAAAACTACACTGTTAAGGTAAACAACAACACCTACACCGTTGCCATTTCAAATCCTTTGGATATTTTGATTAAGGAAATGGGATTCGAAACGGGACTTACCAAACAAGTCAATTTTATCAAAGCACCTATGCCCGGATTGATTCTGGAAATTAGTGTTGTGGTGGGACAAGAGGTAAAAGAAAACGACAATTTAATAATTCTTGGCGCTATGAAAATGGAAAACAGTTTCCTTTCTCCTCGTGATGGTATTATCAAATCGATTTCGGTTGCTATGGGAGATGCAGTAGATAAAGGACAGTTGTTAATTGAATTTGAATAAGACTATGAAAAAAATATTAGTTGCCAATAGAGGGGAAATCGCCATTAGGGTGATGAAAACCGCACAAAAAATGGGCATTAAAACTGTAGCAGTTTATTCAACTGCCGATAGAAATGCACCGCACGTAAAATTTGCTGATGAAGCCGTTTGGATTGGAGAAGCTCCTTCAAGTCAATCCTATTTATTAGGTAGTAAAATTATAGAAGTTGCTAAATCTTTAAATGTGGATGCCATCCATCCTGGTTACGGTTTCCTGAGTGAAAATGCAGATTTTGCTGAAGAAGCCGAAAAAAATAATATCATTTTTATTGGTCCAAAATCGAAAGCGATAAAAATCATGGGAAGTAAATTAGCGGCGAAAGATGCCGTTAAGCAATACAATATTCCAATGGTTCCCGGTTTTGATGAAGCCATTACGGATGTCGAAAAAGCAAAAGTCATTGCGAAGGAAGTTGGTTTTCCAATTCTGATTAAAGCTTCAGCAGGTGGTGGAGGAAAAGGAATGCGTGTGGTAGAAAGCGAAGCTGATTTTGAATCTCAAATGGATCGCGCCATTAGTGAAGCGATTGCTGCTTTTGGAGATGGTTCGGTTTTTATCGAAAAATATGTGGGTTCGCCAAGACATATCGAAATTCAGGTTATGGCAGACAGTCACGGTAATGTACTGTATTTATTCGAAAGAGAATGCAGCATCCAGCGTCGTCACCAAAAAGTAATTGAAGAAGCTCCTTCTTCCGTTTTAACACCGGAATTGCGTAAAAAAATGGGAGAAGCAGCCGTTTTGGTAGCTAAATCCTGTGATTATTTAGGAGCTGGAACTGTTGAATTTTTATTGGACGAAAATAATAATTTCTACTTCTTGGAGATGAATACGCGTTTGCAAGTGGAACATCCCGTTACCGAATTAATTACTGGAACTGATTTAGTCGAGCTGCAAATCAGAGTAGCTCGAGGCGAAGAATTAACAATCAAGCAAGAAGACTTGAAAATAAAAGGACATGCGATGGAATTGCGTGTCTATGCCGAAGATCCTATGAATGATTTTCTACCTAGTGTGGGTCATTTGGATGTATATCAATTGCCTATCGGTGAAGGAATTCGTGTAGATAACGGTTTTGAGCAAGGCATGGATATTCCTATTTATTACGATCCGATGTTGGCCAAATTGATCACTTTTGGAGAAACCCGAGAAGAAGCGATTCAAATTATGATTAAGGCCATTGAAAATTATCATGTAGAAGGAGCTCAGACAACATTACCTTTTGGGAAATTTGTTTTTGAACACGAGGCGTTTCGTTCCGGAAAATTTGACACGCATTTCGTGAAGAATTACTACAGTGCCGAAATGTTAAAAAACCAAATAGCGCAAGAAGCCGAAATTGCAGCTCTTGTGGCAATGAAACAATATTTTGAAGATCAAAAAATCGTACGCTTACCAATTCAGTAAATTATGGATTCTAAAATAAAAGTATTAAACGATAAAATTGCCGAAGCTCATTTGGGTGGCGGTAAAAAACGTATCGAAAAACAACATTCGAATAAAAAACTAACCGCTAGAGAACGCGTCAATTATTTGATGGACGAAGGTTCTTTTGAAGAAATAGGGATGTTGGTGACGCACCGAACGTCTGATTTTGGAATGGAAAAAGAACTGTATTATGGCGATGGAGTCATCACAGGATATGGAACTATAAACGGAAGATTAGTTTATATTTTCGCTCAGGATTTTACGGTTTTTGGAGGTTCTTTATCTGAAACCCATGCTGAGAAAATCTGTAAAGTTATGGATATGGCAGTCAAAATGGGAGCGCCCATGATTGGACTAAATGATTCTGGTGGAGCACGTATTCAGGAAGGTGTTCGTTCTTTGGGTGGTTACGCTGATATTTTTTATAGAAACGTACAAGCCTCTGGAGTTATTCCACAGATTTCTGCAATTATGGGACCCTGCGCCGGTGGAGCCGTTTATTCTCCTGCAATGACTGATTTTACGATGATGGTTGAAGATACCAGTTACATGTTCGTAACAGGTCCGAATGTGGTGAAAACTGTAACCAATGAAACCGTAACTTCGGAGGAATTGGGTGGTGCAAGTACGCATTCAACTAAATCTGGTGTGGCGCACATTACTTCTACTAATGATGTGGAGTGTCTGGAAGATTTGAAGCGCTTGTTGAGTTATTTACCACAAAGCAACAAAGAAAAAGCACATAATTTACCTTATGAACTAAATGATGAAGTTCGTACCAAATTAGCGACCATTATTCCGGATAATCCAAACAAACCGTACGATATGCACGAGGTGATTGGTGGAATTATTGACGAAGATTCCTTTTTTGAAATTCATAAAAATTATGCCGAAAATATCTTGGTGGGTTTTGCTCGATTGGGAGGAAAAAGCATTGGAATTATAGCTAACCAACCGATGATTTTAGCGGGTTGTCTCGATGTTAACAGTTCAAAAAAAGCGGCTCGATTTACTCGTTTTTGTGATTGTTTTAATATTCCGTTATTAGTTTTAGTGGATGTACCAGGATTTTTACCGGGAACGGATCAAGAATGGAACGGAATTATCGTTCACGGAGCGAAATTGTTATACGCTTTAAGTGAAGCAACTGTGCCAAGAGTGACTGTAATTACACGTAAAGCCTATGGTGGTGCATATGATGTAATGAACTCGAAACACATCGGTGCCGATATGAATTTTGCTTGGCCAACTGCTGAAATTGCCGTGATGGGAGCCAAAGGAGCCTCAGAAATTATCTTCAAGAAAGAAATTAACGAAGCCGAAGATCATGAAGCGAAACTCTTGGAAAAAGAAGCGGAATACGCCGATTTGTTTGCGAATCCTTATACAGCAGCACAACGTGGTTTTGTAGATGAGGTAATCTTACCGCAAGACACAAGACGTAAATTGATAAAAGCTTTTAGTATGCTCGAAAATAAAGAAAGCATTACTCCTAATAGAAAACATGGAAACATTCCTTTGTAGCATTTTACAAGAATTGAAAAACCACCTGATGAAGGTGGTTTTTTTATTATGATGTTTCTAATACAAATCGAAACCCAATCCCGTGTAAATTTTCTATTGCGATTCCTTTTTCATTAATCAAAATTTTGCGCAAGCGAGAAATAAAAACATCCAGGCTGCGTCCCATAAAATAATCGTCGTCGCCCCAAAGTGAAGTTAGGATTTGTTCCCGTTTCAGAACTGTATTTTTATTGTCCAGAAATAATTTCAAGAGTTCGGATTCGCGTTGCGTGAGGGATATTTTTTCGTTTTCGTTGTATAAAATAAAATTTTTGGTGTCAAATTGGTATTTTCCAATTTCATAAATCGATTTATCAGCAGTATTGTTTTTATGGGAACGTTTCAGGAAAACCTCTATTTTTAGGATTAATTCTTCAATACTGAAAGGCTTTACAAGATAATCATCGGCGCCCAAACGCAATCCTTTGATGCGATCTTCCTTTAAGGTTTTTGCCGAAAGGAATATAATAGGAATATCAATATTAACCTTTCTAATTTCAGTTGCTAATTCGAATCCGTCCATTTTTGGCATCATAATATCCAGAATGCAAATGTCGAAATCGCCTTTTTTGAAAATTTCCATACCTGTTTTTCCATCGCAACAATGTGTCACTTCATAATGGTTTTGCTCCAAATTATCTTTGGTAAGGAATGCTAATGTCGCATCGTCTTCGGCATAAAGAATTCTGGAAGTACTCATTATTTATTTGGAATTAAAATGGTTAGGGTAATGCCTTTTTCGAGATTATTGGTGGCGTTAATTTTCCAATGATGTAAATTACAAATCTTCTTTACGTAATACAAACCCAATCCAAAACCATTGACTTCATTACTTTTCTCACTTGGAATTCGGTAAAACTTATCGAATATGAAAGAGAGGTTTTTGTTGGGAATTCCGATTCCATTATCAATAAATTCAAGCTTTAGCACGTGATTTTCTTTTGATAATCGGATGACAATTTCGGGTTTGCCATTACAGTATTTTGCGGCATTGTCTAGGAGATTGTAAACCAAATTATTGAAATGAAAGGAGTCTGCAATTATTGTATAATCAGACGAATCTGATTTGATTGTTGTTGTAACTTCAGGATATTTTAGTTTGATATTTTCAATAGCATTTTCAATTATCGGAACTATCGCAATGTTTTCTGTATTCAATTCCAAAGGAGAATAATCGGATTTGGCTATTGTCAAAATCTTTTCAATATGCAGGTTTAGTTTATTGCTTTGATTGATAATAATTTCAGCGTAGGTGTAGAGTTTTTTATCCTTTTTGATGGGGTCTTGCTTGATTAAATAATTGGAAGCAATCAAAATTGATGATAACGGCGTCTTGAATTCATGCGTCATATTATTAATAAAATCCCGTTGCAAGTCGGAATATTTTTTTTGCTGTAAAAGCGTAAAAATCGAATAAACATAAATCAGTAAAATTAGGATTAACACCATTGAAAGTACAAACCAAAAACGTAATGAACTAAACAAATAAGTGGTTTCATTGGGGAACCGAATGGCAAAATAATATACTAAATTTTTATGTTTTGGGAAATAAATAGATTGTTTTCCTTTTGATTTGTCCGATAAAGAAATATAGTTTCCATACACCATTTCATCGCTTTGGCAATTGTACATAGCATATTCAAAATCGGTAGTGAGATTCATTTTCTTGAATTCAGATTTTAAATAGAATTCTAAAATTTCGGGTTCAAAATCATTATCAATATTCACTACATAATAATCATTTGATATTTTTTTTACCGGATTTTCTGTGGGTAAATCGTGGTTGGTACCTTGATATAATTTTTTGGCAACCTCAAGTAAGGCGATATGTGTTTTTTGGCTGAATTTTTTTTCCTCAATAGTAAAAGCTTCTTTGGTCCAAAGGAGTTGTGCCACCAGAATACCAACGATGGCAATGATTCCAAGAATAATGATACTATTGAGTTTGTTTATTTTCAAGTAAAAATGAGTTTAGAAAGTGTAATATTAATCAAAATTACATTCAAATATAACCATTAACAAGTCGTTAACAAACATTTGAAACCGCTTAACAGGAAGTGAAAATTTTCTAATCTACTTTTGGTATGTTCAAATGAAATAATCTATTATTTAACTATTATAAAAATCAAATTATGAAAATTATTAAAATTTCAATGTTGGCATTAACTCTAGGATTAATGTCATTTTCAGCTATCGCCCCAGCAAATGCTTTGACGTCAAAAGTTTCGTCTGTTGCTTCGTCCATTTTATGGAAAAGTGAAAGTATAGATGTTGGTCAAATTCCTCAAAACACGCCAAAAGCCATTAATTATGAATTTAAAAACACAGGAAAAACTACATTAATAATCACCAGCGTCAAAGGTTCTTGCGGTTGTACGGCAACAGATTATACCAAAACGCCAATTCTTCCAGGAAAATCAGGAAAGGTTACCGCAACATACAATGCAGCTAATAAAGGTGCTTTTACAAAAACAGTTACAGTTACAACAAATGTTGAAACAACACCAAAAGTATTGACACTTAAAGGAATTGTTATTTAGGTTTTAAAAGTTATTTATAATGTTGAAAACTCGATTTGTCTTAGATAAATCGAGTTTTTTTGTAGTTGAATCTGAATTTGTCTTTGATTGTAATGTGATGGTTTTTAGATAAATCATTTTTAAATAAAATGTTTATCTTTCCTTTTTTAAATTAAAAAAATGAAATACAACAGATGTGGAAAAAGTGGTTTGTTACTGCCACAAATTTCTTTAGGATTATGGCACAACTTCGGTTCGGTGGATAATTTTGAAAATGGAGAGAACATTGTCAAAGCCGCTTTTGATAAAGGAATTACCCATTTTGATTTGGCCAATAATTATGGTCCAGTTCCGGGTTCAGCTGAAACTAATTTTGGGGAAATACTGAAAAATAATTTTCAAGGAAACCTGCGTGATGAAATCGTGATTACGACCAAAGCTGGTTACACCATGTGGAACGGTCCTTATGGTGACTGGGGTTCCCGAAAATATTTGTTATCGAGTTTAGACCAGAGCTTGAAGCGTATGAATTTAGAATATGTAGATATTTTTTATTCGCATCGTTTTGATCCGGAAACGCCTTTGGAGGAAACCATGATGGCTTTGGATTATGCCGTACAGAGCGGAAAAGCATTGTATGCAGGAATTTCGAATTATAATGCAGAACAAACTAAGGAAGCTACTGAAATCTTGAAACGATTGGGAACACCTTGCTTGATCCATCAGGTGAAATATTCGATGTTTGTGCGAGAACCTGAAGCGGGTTTATTAGATGTTCTCGAAGAAAAAGGAGTGGGGTGTATTGCTTTCTCTCCTTTGGCACAAGGACTTTTAACGGACAAATACTTGAAAGGGATTCCGGAAAATTCAAGAGCTTCTAATCCAAATGGTCATTTAAAAACAGATGATGTTTCGGCGGAAAGAATTCAAAAAATCATCCAACTGAATACTATCGCGCAACAGAGAAACCAATCATTGGTACAAATGGCTTTGGCTTGGCTATTAAAAGACAACCGAATCACTTCTGTTTTGATTGGAGCCAGTTCCGTAGGTCAATTAAATAATAATATTGAAAGTTTACAAAATCTGGATTTCTCCACATCCGAATTATTGGAAATTGGAAATATTTTGGGATAATTTGAAAAATTTGAACAAAAGTAGAAATATAGATTTTGAAGACCCAAAAACCAAGGTTTAGTCGCTTTTGCAAAAGTATAGTGTTGATAAATAAACCTTTATTATAATGAATTCCATCGGTTTAAACGGATGGAATTTTTTTTTATAATAAAAAAGGCTAACTTGCGCTACAGAAAAAAAGTGATATATCTTACAAAATGCGTGGTGCATTTTAGTTCTACTTCTTTTTATTCGAGTTTATTCCATGAAGAGATTGATTAATTTAAATACGTATTCTAAACTACTTTTGTTGATAATTTCGACAAGTATTTTCTTTTTTCTAATTTACATCTCGCTTTATCTTTATACCGTTCAAGAAGAAAGTAATTTTTACAAAACTACTTATAATCAGTACGATAAGGAAGTTAAGTCCTTGTTTAGACTTAACTCTAAAACGGCAACAGCCACTATTATTGATGTTACCTATTGGAATGAGTTGGTTCATTTTACAAAAACAAAAGATGAAAAGTGGTATAATAAATATATATTAAGTGAATTTGAATCGTATGAAGCTGATTATATTGGTATTTACGGTTTAGATAAAAAAATAATCAATAAAACAGTTTCTTCTAAGATTAAAAGCTTTGATTTTATCCCAAAAGAGATGATGGCTATTCTTTATAAGTCTAAACTTAAAAGATTTTATATAAAAATTCCAGAAGGTATTGTTGAAGTTTTTGGAGCAACCATTCACCCTTCTAATGATCCTAAAAAGAATAAAACCAAGCCTTCCGGATATTTTTTTACGGCAAGACTTTTAGATGAATCTTTTTTGAATACTTTAGGGAACATAAGCAGCTCAAAAGTTTACTTGGCTTCAAACGATTATGTAATTGCAAATGAAGACGATTTTGTTACTGTTGGCTTAGATCTAAAAGATTGGAAAAATGAAGATGTAGTCAGATTACTTTTTAAAAGACCTTTCAATTTAAATTACAGGAACACAAAAGAGATTCTTTTTATTGTTGTTCTGGTTTCCTTGATAAACATTTTTGTCTACGTTTATTATACTAAAAGATGGGTTTATAATCCATTAAAGTTAATTAAAAGCATTCTGGAAACGGGTAATACAAATTCAATAAATAGTTTAAAAAGGTCCGATGGAGAGTTTGGATACATTGGAAACCTATTTGAAGAAAACAGCAATCAACGGAAACAACTAGAAATTTCCAAGCAAAAAGCAGAAGAAAGTGATACCTTAAAATCCTCTTTTTTGGCTAATTTATCACATGAAATCAGAACACCCATGAATGCTATAATGGGATTTAGTGATTTACTGCATGATACAAATTTAGAAGAAAAGGAGAGGTTAGAATATTTGAAAATTATAAAAAACAGTGGTAGCAGTCTGGTTTCAATTATTGAAGACCTTATCGAAATGTCTAAGATTGATGCAAAACAAATTATGCCTAATTATAAAGGATTAGATGTAGAAAAGTGTATCACAGAATTGTATAATTCCATCAAGATTACGATTCCTAAAGACAAAGAAATTCAATTTTATATTCTTGAAAATCCAGAGAAACTTCAAGGGAATATTCTAACAGATGAAACAAAACTGAAACAGATTATCGTTAATTTAATCACTAATGCGTTAAAATTTACTGATAGAGGTTTTGTTGCTTTTGGATATTCAATAAACAACGAAAAAGAAGTTTTAGAATTTAAGATAGAAGATTCAGGTATGGGAATCAGCGAAAATTATTTAAAAGTAATTTTTGATAGGTTTAGAAGAATTGAAGGTGATGGATCTGTGGAATTATCTGGATTAGGATTGGGTTTATCAATTACAAAAGCTTACGTAGAAATGTTGGGCGGAGAGATATCAGTGCGCTCTACAATTGGGTTAGGTTCAGTTTTTTTATTTACTATACCATTAAAATTTGATCAAACGAAAAAAGCAATAAAACCCAAAAAAGTAAAATCTTTTTACAGGAACTATGATAATGAAATTATTTTAGTCGCAGAAGATGATACCATTAATTTTATGCTGTTGAAAAAAATTATTGAATCAAGAAATCATACCGTTCTAAGAGCTAAAAACGGACAAGAAGCTGTAGATATTTGTACAGAAAATCCAAACATTACTTTGGTGTTTATGGATATAAAAATGCCTATTTTAGACGGCTATCAAGCTTTCGAAAAAATAAAAGAAATAAAACCAGAACTTCCAGTTATTGCCCAAACTGCTTATGCCTCATTTGAAGATAAAGAAAAAATGATGCAATTTGGTTTTATGGACTGTATTACAAAACCATTGGATAAGGAAAAAGTATTCGAAATGTTGGATACTGTTTTTATGGGAATTAATAAATAAAGTTTAGGGTATTTAAACTTGTATACTTTTGATTGTGCTCTCTTTGCTGATTTCTAATGTTTTCGAAATTTTTAGAATCTGACTTCTTTCACTCTTGCGATTTTTTAAACTTTTCCTCTCATTTATAGCTGTATTTTTACTAGATTTAAAACATTACTAAGCGTGCGTGAATCGTTAATCAATGTTTGAAATGATTTAGAACTGCTGCTTAATTTTCTAACATTTATATTTCAAAGAATTTAAATTACAAACACATGGTTTTTAAATCGATAAATCCGTTTACACAACTAATTATAGCTGAACACGAGGTATTGACGAATGCGCAATTGAATCAAAAACTGCAATTATCTGAGCGAGCATTTAAAAATTGGAGGCAAACCACATTTGGGCAAAGAGCTGATATGATGAAAAAGTTAGCTAACATTCTGAGGGAAAACAAAGCAGCGTTAGGATTGTTAATAACCAATGAGATGGGTAAAGTGCTATCTGAAAGTATTTCTGAAGTAGAAAAGTCAGCTGGAAACTGTGATTTTTATGCTGAAAATGCTGAAAAAATGCTGAAAGATGAATATTATGATACTCCTTTCAAAAGCATGTCAGTTTATGATCCAATGGGAGCTGTTTTTGCAATAATGCCTTGGAATTATCCTTTTTGGCAAGTGCTGCGTTATGCGGCTCCGGCAATTATGGCTGGTAATGTGACTCTTTTAAAACATGCGCCAAACGTTATTGGTTGTGCTAAAGCTATTGAGAACGCGTTTTTGGAAGCTGGTTTTCCTAATGGTATTTTTCAACAAATTACAATTGATATTCCTCAGGTCGAAAGTGTAATTGCATCAGATATTGTTCATGGAGTTACTTTGACCGGAAGTGAAATGGCGGGTTCATCTGTAGCTTCATTGGCAGGAAAGCATATCAAGAAATCTGTTTTGGAATTGGGAGGCTCAGATGCTTTTATAGTTTTGCATGATGCAAATCTTGAAAAAGCGGCAACTGTTGCGACGCAATCAAGAATGCTAAATGCAGGTCAGGCTTGTATTTGTGCCAAACGATTTATTGTTACAGAGAAAGTAGCGGATGAATTTACGTCGCTTTTTACTCAAAAAATAAAATTATTGCAACAAGGAAATCCATTACAGGAAGGAATTAATATGGGACCGCTGGCTCGGCTTGATTTAGCGGAGAAATTAGCAAATCAATTGGATAAATCACTGCAACAAGGAGCAAAATTAATAGTAGGCGGGGAATGGGAAAATTGTAATTTTCAACCAACGCTAATTGATTTTGTTGATTCAAATAATATTGCTTTTCAGGAAGAAACATTTGGACCGCTAGCAACTATTATTAGAGCTAAGGATGAAAATAATGCTATAATTATTGCCAATAATCATAGATATGGATTGGCTTCTGCAATTTGGACTGAAGACCGTGAAAATGCGTACAGACTAGCACGAAAAATAGAAGCGGGAAATGTGTTTGTGAATTCATTAGTACGATCAGATTCCAGAGTTCCATTTGGAGGGATTAAAAAATCAGGTTACGGAAGAGAATTAGGTACAATAGGAATCAAAGAATTTATGAATATGAAATCATTGATTATAGAATAATTGTATTTAGGACATATTATAATAAAGAATCGAGAACAGTAATTGTGTGTATACAAATCTGTCCTCGATTTTTTTATTCAATCTATTTCTATTTATGAAAGGTCAATCTATAAATTTGTTACTTGATTTGCCTTTTTATTAATAGGTATAAATGACCGCCTTTAAATCTTTTGGTTTATTGGAAAGAATAACAATAAATTGAGATCCTTTGAGCGCGGCATTTTGTTTTAATCGTTTCTCACCGTTATCAGAAAACGATAATGGAGATTCTCCTTTCGTTCCTTCGTAAAAACTGGTAATCATGCCAGATTCTTTCAATCCAATAGTTTGGTGTTTTTTTAGTATAATAACTTTTTTATAATCTGATTTTCCATTCAGTTGAATTTTTTCAGATAAGATTTTAGAATCACTTATTGATTTTTGGTTCAATTGTGCCACTGCATATTGACTGATTGTCTTTTCTTCAGCGCTTTGAGGTAAAGTGTAGTACACTAAATTATTTGCTGTTTTAATAAAGTTTATATTAATTGTTTCTCCATCATGTTTGATAATTTGATGTGTTTGCGCAATTAATGATGTGGTAAATAAAATAGTGAAGGCTATAAATAAATTTTTCATGTGTTTAGATAATAGTAAAGGTGTATGATCCCATTTTTAAATTGGGACATATATTAATAATGTTTTTATTAAAAAATAAGGACTATATAATTTCTGGCGGAGGAGTGAAATTTTTTAAAGCAAACTCTTTGACTACAAATAAATCGAAAGAATTAATTCGGGTTTTATTAAGAGAGTAATATTCGAAACAATTAAAAATTTCAATTGAATCAATAAAAAGTAGTTTTAGTTTACTCTCTACATTGTTTTCTTCAGTATTGTTTTCGGTTAGTTCATAAAAATCGTATTGCTTCTCATGAATAAGTATTGAAAGTTTGTCACTTACCCAAATTATGGAAAAAGTGAGGAATACAAGTAAAAAGGAGATTTTAAGTACTAAACGAAACATGTTTTAAATGTACTAAAAAAGGAATCTTTACACAATTAAAATTTTCATAAAATAAGTGTTAATAATAATGGGATGTAGTTTTTTATAAGTGTTGATTCAGTTGCTTTTTCAATGTGGTGTAAATTGTATTTTTAAAGATGAAATTGTTGGATATAGATTTCTTAGTTAAAAAAAATCAATGAAGTTGTGTTTTTTTTTTAATCATATTAAAAAAATTTAAGTGTATTTATTATTGGGGGTATGTGTATTTTTTTTTATAAAAATCACGTTAAAAAATGATTTTAAAATTTTATTTTAGATATTTATCTTAAAAAAATAGGGGGTGTTGTGTAAAAACTCATTATTGAATTTTTAAAATTGATACTTTAAAATACGGAATATCCATTATTTTTTATTCATTTTTCGTTATTAATAATTCTTCTCAAAACAAGGCAAAAAAGTGCCAAATAGTAATTCAAGTGAAATAAAAGTTAATAAATTCGCTTCAGAAACAAGAAAATTTCACATTAAAAAAAGTGCATTTCAAAGCAGTTTTCTTGATTATAAGTATTAGAATTTTTAAACCGTATAAACTAAGACCAAAATAATAACCAAACTAGATTACTAATTAAAACAAATTAAAGATGAAAAAAAACCTAGCTATTTTAGCATTATTGCTAACAACAAGTTTAACTTTCGCACAAGACGCTCCAGTCGCACCTTCAACTACTTTTGCAGGATCTGCTGATGCATATTACAAATATGATTTTTCTGGTGTAGACAACAGTTTGACCAGTTTCACAAATTCTCACAATTCTTTTGAGTTAGGGATGGCCTCTATCGAAGCGTCTCATAAAATGGGGAAAGCATCTGTTTTTGTTGATTTAGGGTTTGGGAACAGAGCTGCTCAATTTGCTTATAATGATGGTGCTTCAACTTTCATGATTAAACAATTGAATTTCACTTACGAGTTTTCAGATAAATTTAAAGTTACTGCAGGTAGTTTTGGAACTCATGTGGGATATGAATTATTGGACGCTGTAGACAATAAAAACTACAGTATGTCTTATGCATTTACGTATGGTCCGTTCTTTAATACCGGAGTAAAAGCGCAATATACCTCTGGAAAATTCACTTTTATGGCTGGGGTTTCAAATCCAACAGATTTCAAAACAACAATTGAAGCGGGTTCAAGCCAAAAAACGTTCATAGGTCAACTAGGTTATGTTGGTGACACTGGAAGTGCGTATTTCAATGTTACTTCTGGAAGTAGTAATCCTGCTTCTGATGAGAACAAAACACAATTTGATTTTGTAGGTTCGAAAAAAGTGAGTGATTCATTCTCTTTAGGATTCAACGGTACTTATGCAATGACTAACAATGACTTTGATAGTTCTTTGGATGGAGAATGGTTTGCTTTAGTTGGATATGCTAATTTCGCATTGAAAGAATCATTAAGCTTAGCTTACAGATTAGAGTATTTAGATGCCAAAGATGCTACTGCGGGACTTGGTTCACTTGCTGGAACTAGTGTTGTAGGTAATACTTTATCACTAAACTACAAAGTAGGAAACTTGACTATTATTCCTGAGTTCCGTGTTGACACAGCTTCAGAAGATATTTTTACAAATAGTGATGCAGCTCCAAAAGGTTTAACAGCATATGCATTACTGGCGACTACTTATTCGTTCTAGTATTTAAATAATATTTTTTTTTTTGCTGCCAAGATGCTTTCAAGTATTTTGGCAGTTTTTTTTTGTTTAGATTTTACTAGCTACAGCTATTTTTGTAATGCAGCCACAAAAGGTTGAATGATTTATGCATTATTGGTAACAACTTATTTATTCTAGTTATGAAATATATTTTTTGTTGTTAAGGTGTTTTCAAGAATATTGAAAGCTTCTTTGTTTAGATTTCTAAGACAGTGGAGGTCTGTATAATGATAAACTAAGTGAAGATTTTGAGATGTGCTTAAATAGAAAACGGTTCTTTGAAAGATTCAAAAAACCGTTTTTATAGGTGTCGTATTATATGTAAACTACTTATTGTTTTTTATAAATAGAATAAATGGTGTTTCTTGTTTTTTCATCTAATACATCATTAACTTCTGTTTGAATATAATGTAGTTTAAAAGCAGTTATTGCCGCGGGTAGATTTTTAGTGTCATAGCCTATGATTCGCAATCCTTGTTCAACATTAAAATCAATTGGAGCAGTTTCTAAAAACTCATCAGACCAGAGACCAAAACCTTTCTCTGCTAATATTTTCCAGGGAAACAATTGGCTTGGATCTTTTTTTCTGGTTGGTGCAATATCTGCATGACCAATGATGTTTTGAGCAGGAATATTGTAATCTTTTTTTAGCTTCGTTAAAAGTGCCAGTAAGCTATTGATTTGTAATTCAGAAAAAAATTCAGATCCATTGTTGTCTAATTCAATTCCTATGGATGTCGAGTTAATATCGGTATTTCTCCCCCAAGTACCAGCACCTGCATGCCAAGCTCTTAAATAATCATTCAACATTTGGACTACTTTACCGTCATCTGAAATTACATAATGGGAACTCACCTGAGATTCTATTTTAGTGAATGTCTTTAGCGTTTGTTGTAATGAATCCTGTGCAGTATGGTGAATAATAATAAAATTGGGCTTTCTTAAATTAAAATTTACGGTTCCTATCCATTCTGTATTAACGCCGTTTTGCAAAGGCGTAGATCCCATTTTAAAAATAGTGTCTTTATAAGTATGCAACTGTTTTTTGTATAGTGTGTCAATGTTTATTTCTACATGAGGAATAATAGGTAATGGCTGCGGATCTTTATTAGAAATGGTTTCTTTTAATGATTTAAGCTTAGTGTCATAAATTTTCTCACTCTTTTTATAAGGATTTGTTGAGCAGGATGCAGCGATAACTGCTAAAATAAGGTAATAAAAAATTTTTCTCATGTAGGTTTTCATTTAGCAACGGACTAAAATCGATTAATTGGATTTCTTTTTAGATTTCGATTTTTTAGGATTTTTAGCTTCTTCATTCAAAGCAATATATTTTTCCTTTTGGTCTTTGTTTAATAATTCCATTATTTTTCTATCAGTAGTTTCTGAAAGAGCTTTGATATTTTTTATTTTGTCATCTTGGCTAACTTCTGCTTTTATTAGCATGCCTTGTGTTTTTATGCTTTCGGTCAATATGTTAGAGATTGCAATAACCTGAAGCTCATCAAGAGTGAGTTCCGGTTTTATGCGCTCTATGATTTTTCCAACCGTTACTTCAACAGGAATTTCTTTTGGTTTGTCCTGGGCTCTGGATTGATCCATAGCACTATTCATTCTGCGATTACTTCCATAACCATTGCCATAACCGTTTCCGTATCCGCCATAACCGTATTGTGCAGAAATTATATTTGTAGATAATAATACAAATGCGATGATAAGTAGTGATTGAAATGGTTTCATATTTAGTTTTTAAAATGGATTAAAATCGTCTTAAGAAATTATGCAGGTTCTCCGTACAAATCAAATTCTGTTGCTTCAATAATTTTTATCATTACAAACTCACCCGTTTTTACATAATGTTTTGATGCGTCAATCAAGACTTCATTATCTACATCCGGACTGTCAAATTCAGTTCTTCCTACAAAATGTCCACCTTCTTTTCTGTCGATGATACATTTGAATGTTTGTCCCACTTTTTCTTGGTTTAAATCCCAAGAAATTTGCGACTGTAGTTCCATAATTTCGTTTGCACGTTCTTGTTTTACGTTGTCTGGAACATCATCTTCCAGTGCGTAAGCATGCGTATTTTCTTCATGAGAATAAGCAAAACAGCCCATTCTGTCAAACTTCATTTCTTGAACAAAATCTTTCAATATGTTGAAATCTTCTTGTGTTTCACCTGGATATCCTACAATCAAGGTCGTACGAATAGCCATTCCGGGAACAGCAGCGCGGAAATCTTTCAATAATTTTGTTGTTTTTGCTTGAGTTGTTCCACGACGCATTGATTTCAAGATAGAATCTGAAATGTGTTGCAATGGAATGTCAATATAATTACAAATCTTAGGCTCGCGCTTCATGATTTCCAAAACATCCATTGGGAAACCGGTAGGGAAGGCATAGTGCAAACGAATCCATTCTATTCCTTCTACTTTTACTAACGCTTCTAGTAATTCACCAAGATTTCTCTTTTTATAAAGATCCAACCCATAATAAGTCAAATCTTGAGCAATCAAAATCAATTCTTTCACGCCATTTTTAGCTAAACCTTCCGCTTCTTTTACTAATTTTTCAATAGTTTGAGAAACATTTTTTCCTCGCATTAACGGAATCGCACAAAAGCTGCAAGGTCTGTCGCAACCCTCTGAAATTTTTAAATACGCATAATTTTTTGGGGTCGTAGTCAATCGTTCTCCCAATAATTCATGCTTATAATCCGCTCCTAAAGCTTTCAATAATTGTGGTAATTCTGTAGTACCAAAAAACTGATCTACATTTGGTATTTCTTTTTCTAAATCTGGTCTGTAACGTTCAGATAAACATCCGGTAACGAATACTTTATCTACCAATCCTCTTTCTTTCTTGTCAGCATATTCCAAAATCATATTTACTGATTCTGCTTTAGCATTATCAATAAATCCACAAGTATTTATTACAATAATATTTCCCTCTTCTGCTTCCGGAGCTTCGTGCGTAACGTCTTTTCCGCTTGCGCGAAGTTGTCCCATTAGCACTTCACTGTCATACACATTTTTCGAACACCCTAGAGTGATTACGTTGATTTTATTCTTTTTTAAAGACTTAGTTCTCATAACATTAGAATCCCGATAATTTGGGAATTTTGCAAAATTACAATTTTTATTTTTAGGACCATAAATCTTTGTGCTTTTTATGGAGCTATTCCTGCTGTACGTTACAATCTCCCGAAAAAACGGGAGGATTTCTCTCGACGCTTCGGGACCATCAGGGCTAAAAAAAAATCCGTTCCATGATAACGAAACGGATTTTAAATTTTATTTTTCGGATTGATTACAATTCAAATAGTAATGTTACTGAAAGATTGTTGTTTATGGCCTGAATACTGGCACCATCTGTAAATCCTTGATTAAAAAAACCTTGTTGTGAGTTTCTCTTGGCATAAGAATACGCTAAATCTACTTTGGTAGAGCCAAAATTGTATCCTAAACCTGCTGAATATCCGGTTAAATCTCCTATTGTTACAGCGTTTTTATAAGGACTTTGTTCGTAACGATATCCTGCTCTTAGGCTCAAAGCTTCAATTTTATACTCAGCACCTATTCTTAGTTCGCCAGTAGTGTCTAAGATTGAATTCATATCGCTGTTTAAATCATTAAAATAAGGATCGTTTTCAGGTTTAAATTTAGTGTTGCTATAATCCTTAATAGCATAATCAACGCTTATTAAGCCAGATTTTCCAAAAACATAAGCAAAACTTCCCGTTAGTTTGCTTGGTGTTTGTAATTTATAAGGTTCGTAAATATTAACAACCTGAGGATTTACTACGTCATTAGTATCGTCAGCATTTGTTGCACTGCTTACTGCAACCAGTCTTTGAGACAGCTCATCATTTAATTTATACCAAGTAGATGATTCGTAAGCCAGACCTAAACGAATCTCGTCAGAAATCTTAGAAATCGCTCCCAATTGAAATGAGAATCCTGTTCCGTAAGTGTATAGGTCGTTTTCAAAACTCAATCGGGTTACAGTGTAGTCATTAGTTAGTGGTGCATCGTTATCTTCGTAAAAAGTAGACGATTTGTGAAAGTCAGTAAAATGTGAGTTCAAATTCAGTCCAATGTATAACTTGTCATTATATGATGTTGCTGCATTAAAAGATAATTTTCCGTTATATCCCGTGGTATAAACGGAATTTTCTTGATAATAATTACCTCCAGCAGGAACATTCGAGGTGTAAGGAGAATTATTATTATTTCCATCAACGGCATCAATAATAAAACCTTGGTATCCTAAAAATGCTTGTTGCGCTGCAAATCCATTTAAATTTGGATACTGGTTATTAGGGAGATTGCTTCCTAAAAATGAATATAAGTTTGAAATAGATTCTCCGGGATTTGTATTTACAAATTCTTGAGGTACTGGAGCTCCATTATTAGAATTGTTGGCGTAGCTTAAAAAATAATCACCTATGGAATTATTTGGGTTGGTTCCGGCAGAAAAAAATCCGTTGTCAAAATTAGTAATGTTTTCGTAATTAACGCCCAATGAAATCTTTTTCCAATTGCTGTTTGTGTTTCTGTTATTAAAAACGAAAACGGCGCCCGCTTGGTTCAAATCAAACGAATTGTTTTTTTCGCTTGATGTGCTGCCAAAATAATTAGACTTGTTTTTTGTGTCAAAATTACTTAAGGTAAGAGCTATTTGGTTGTTTGTAAATACTGCAGAACCCGCAGGATTTACATTTATAGATGATAAATCACCACCAAGAGCTCCAAAAGCACCACTCATAGCTCTAAATCGAGCTGTCCCGTTCAGGTTGTCCTGTGCATAACGCATGGCATCTGATATTTCTTGTGATTGTGCAACGCTTGCAGTGAAGCCTAAGGCTAATAAAAATATATATTTTTTCATTTTTAATTCGTAGGTTTTAATTTAATATCAAAATTGGAAGGTGTATAGAGGTTATTATCCTCTTCCGCCTCTTCCTCCACCACCTGATGATCTTCCGCCACCACCAGAATTCCCGGAACTATTTGAGCTAGGGCTGTATGATCTTGAATTGTTGTCATTCCTTGAACTTGGAGTGTAGGATCTTTCAGGTCTGTTGTTTTCGTTTCGAGTGCTATTCGTGTTCGATCTTCTGCTAGGTGTACTATTGGAATTGTTTTGATATTGTCCTTGATTTCTTGAAAATGTTGGGCTTGTTCTATTGAATCCGTTTGTAGTACTTCTACTTCTTAAATCAGTATTTGTATTTGCTCTGTAATTTGAATTGTTTCTACGGCTAACGGTATTGCTGTGGTTTCTAGAGTAATTTGCTGAATTTCGGGTGCTGTAATTTCTATCACTACTTGTGTTAGTAGTGTAGGAGGAACCTCTTCTGCTTGCGTTATAGGAATAGGCTCTGTTATCGTAGTAATTAGGGTATCCCCAATTATTGCCATACCAGTTATTCCAGCCCCAATTGTTTCCATACCAACTATTCCAACCCCAATTATTTCCGTACCAATTATTCCATCCAAAACCAACGTTCAATCCCCATCCATAACCGGCATTCCATCCCCAGTTATTTCCATACCAATTATTCATTCCCCATCCGTTGTCGTAAATGTTTACACTTACAGTTTGAGGATTACTGCCCCATCCCGGATAGTTTTTGTAGTCTTGCAGGCTGTCGTTTTCTATGTTATAATCATTGTAACTATCTGCATCTGTGAAAATTTCCACAGGTTGGTTATTGTTCTGTAAAGACCCGAAGTAGTCTTTGTATTGATTGTTTGGAGCATTTTGCGTCTCTACTTCAACAGCTCTTTTTGGAGCGTTACCATATATTCCATCAGAATCATAGTAAGAACTGTTTTGGTACGAGCCACAGGATGTCAACAGGACGCTCAAAAATCCAACAAAGTAATATATTGTTGGGTTTCGGAAGGAAAGAGTACTAGTTTTCATATATATGGAGTTTTTATTGTTGCACATTACAAAAATAGTTAGTTTTGCTGAACTATTTACTTAAAATTATTAATGCAAAATTTGTGCCAAACTATTCAGTATGAGTAAGAACTTAACTACAAGATCAGAAGATTATTCAAAATGGTATAACGAGTTGGTTGTCAAAGCCGATTTAGCCGAAAATTCAGGAGTTAGAGGCTGTATGGTTATCAAACCTTACGGATATGCGATATGGGAAAAAATGCAAGCTGAATTAGATCGAATGTTTAAAGAAACAGGGCATCAAAATGCCTATTTTCCACTATTTGTTCCTAAAAGCATGTTTGAAGCTGAAGAAAAAAATGCGGAAGGATTTGCTAAAGAATGTGCAATTGTAACTCATTATAGATTAAAAAATGATCCGGATAGGCCAGGGAAACTTATGGTTGATCCTAATGCAAAATTAGAAGAAGAATTAATAGTTCGTCCTACAAGCGAAGCTATTATTTGGTCTACTTACAAAGGATGGGTTCAGTCTTACAGAGATTTGCCTTTGTTGATTAATCAATGGGCGAATGTGGTGCGTTGGGAAATGAGAACTAGATTGTTTTTGCGAACAGCAGAGTTTTTATGGCAAGAAGGGCATACTGCTCATTCAACAAAAGCAGAAGCAGTTGAAGAATCAGAAAAAATGATGAATGTATATGCTGATTTTGCTGAGAATTTCATGGCAATTCCAGTTATAAAAGGAATCAAAACCGAAACAGAACGTTTTGCCGGAGCTGAGGAGACCTATTGTATCGAAGCTTTGATGCAAGATGGAAAAGCGTTGCAAGCTGGGACTTCACACTTTTTAGGTCAGAATTTTGCTAAAGCGTTTGATGTTAAATTTGCAAATGCCGAAGGAAAGCAAGAATATGTTTGGGGAACTTCTTGGGGTGTTTCTACTCGTTTAATGGGTGCATTAGTAATGACGCATTCAGATGATCAGGGATTGGTGTTGCCTCCTAGTTTAGCGCCTATTCAGGTAGTGATTGTTCCTATTTATAAAACAGACGAACAATTGGCTGCTATAACTGCTGAGGTTAATGTTTTGACAGCGGCTTTACGAAAATTACACATTTCAGTAAAATTTGATGACAGAACCACTCAGAAGCCTGGTTTTAAATTCGCAGAATGGGAATTAAAAGGTGTGCCTGTTAGAATTGCCGTAGGTCCAAAAGATTTAGAAAATGGAACTTTTGAGGTGGCAAGAAGAGATACTTTGACTAAAGAAGTAGTTTCTAAAGATGGAATTACAACTTATGTAAGTGATTTATTAGAGCAAATTCAAAAAGAATTGTTCGAAAAAGCATTAAATTATAGAAATACGCATATTACTGAAGTAAATAGTTTTGAAGAATTTAAAGAGGTTTTAGATACTAAAGGAGGTTTTGTATCAGCACATTGGGACGGAACTGCAGCAACTGAAGAGAAGATTAAAGACCTGACTAAAGCTACCATCAGATGTATTCCTTTAGACAGGGTAGAAGAGGCGGGAAGCTGTGTTTTTACTGGGGAAAGCTCAGCGGGTAGAGTGTTATTTGCGAAGGCGTATTAAAAAAAAATAATTTTTTTTGCATGTACTATTGTACGTTTCAAAAATAGTTGTATTTTTGCATCCGCATTAGAGAAGCAGGGCCCGTTCGTCTATCGGTTAGGACGCATGGTTTTCATCCATGTAAGAGCGGTTCGATTCCGCTACGGGCTACTATTTTTATTGCATGTTAAAGTTTTCCTGAACTTAGAAGGAATAATGGCCCGTTCGTCTATCGGTTAGGACGCATGGTTTTCATCCATGTAAGAGCGGTTCGATTCCGCTACGGGCTACAATTTCAATTTATATTGATAAAAACTTAGGAGGATAAGGTCCGTTCGTCTAGGGGTTAGGACGCCAAGATTTCGTCTTGGTAACAGGGGTTCGATTCCCTTACGGACTACAATTAGTTGTAAATAAGTTTTGTAAAACAGAGGTTGGTGTCTCCAATCGTTGTTTTATTAGTTAAAACCAAAGTGATTGATTAACAATTGTGGGAGGTTTTTCTTTTTTAACTAATAGTTTATAACAATTATTACAATTAAAAAAAAATAAAGTAAAATGGCAAATCATAAATCAGCTCTAAAAAGAATTAGAAGTAACGAAAAGAAAAGAGTATTAAACAGATACCAACATAAAACTACTCGTAATGCAATCAAAGCATTAAGAATTGCTACTGATAAAACTGATGCTACATCTAAATTATCAAGTGTAATTTCTATGATTGATAAATTAGCTAAGAAAAATATCATTCATGATAATAAAGCTTCTAATTTAAAATCTAAATTAACTAAGCACGTTGCTAAATTGTAATCAATACAATTGTTAAGATATAAAAAAAGCTCTCATTTTATGAGAGCTTTTTTTATATCTTAAAATTTTTCTATTCCATCTTGTTCTTTAAGTATTCAAGCATTGAACGTGTAATTGGTTTAGATAAGAAGTCAATTACCATTGGGTATTGTTTTGTTTTTTCTAAGTCTTCAGGATCTATGGTTGAGGATAGTACAACGACTTTAATAGTGTTGAATTCTGAAAATTCCGGGCTATTGAAATGATCCAAAAATTCCCATCCACCCATTACAGGCATATTCAAATCTAAAAAAATTAATTGCGGATGTTTGTTTGGTTTGTTTTTGGCATATCTGAAGGTGTTGAAGTAGCTTAGTGCTTCTTCGCCATTTTGAGCTGTTATTATTTCATTAGAAAACGATGATTTGATTATTACTTTTTTACATAGCATAAGTGTTATCGGGTCGTCATCAATACATAAAATTTGATCTAACATTATTGTCTGTTTTTAAATGTTAATGTAAATGTAGTTCCTTTATTTACTTCACTTTCAATTTCGATTGTACCTCCCATCGTTTCAACTTGTGATTTTACTAAATAGAGACCCAGTCCTTTGCTGTCAGGGTAATTATGAAAACGTTGATAAAGCCCAAATACTTTATCTCTATTTCTTTCTAAATCGATACCTATTCCGTTGTCTTTAAATATTAATACCACAGTATCGTCCATTTCTTGGGTGGTAATAGTTATTTTGAGTTTTCTGCTCTCGGATTTGTATTTTATTGCATTTGTTAAAAGATTCAATAATATGCTTTCTATATATGCTTTATTGATGTTTATAATAGAAACTTTTTCGAAATTCAGTTTTATGATTGGTTTGTATAATTCGATTTGAAAAATAAGCTGGTTAAAAACATTTTCAAAGATTTCTTTTATTAAAACAGCTTCTTTTTGAATCGAAGGATTGTCTTTTATGATAATAACTTTTACTAAATCATTGATTGTGTCATTTAATAAATGAGTAGATTTATTAAAGCCGTTTAGGATTTCTTTTAATTCTTGGTTTTCAATAGGGATGTCTTCCAATAGATTTAGCAATCCGGTTAAATTTGATAATGGAGCCCTCAGGTTGTGCGACGTAATATATGAAAACTGCTTTAAGTCTTTATTGTTTTGAGTTAATTCCCTAATAAGTTGTTCTTTTTCTTTTTCTTGCTTTTTTTCATCGGTTATGTCTCTTTGAATCGATATCCAGTGAGAAAGTTCATTCTCAGCATTATAAATTGGTATCATGGAGAAACGAACCCAATATTCTTCTCTTTTTTTGTTTAGGCTGATTGTTTCTATAAGACATTCCTGTTTGTTCTTGATGGAGCTTAACAGTTTTTCAAGTTCGTTAATATCGGAATTTGTACTATTGAAAGGATCTGCAGGTTTTCCGGAAATTTCTTCAAAATCATATCCTGACATAGAAGAAAAAGCAGGGTTGGCATAAATGACGTTAGGGATTTTTTCGTCAAAGGAATTGGCTTCGGTAATGATAATTGAATCTTTTGATTGTGTAAATACGGTTTCTAGTAATTTAAGTCTTTGCTCTTCTTCTTTTTGTTTTGTGATGTCTTGTATAGCACCAATCATTCTGATGGCTTTTCCATTATCATCTTTTAAGAGAAAGCCTCTGTCTAAAACGTATTTATAGGAGTTATTAGCGCATTTAAAGCGATATTGATCCTGCCAGTTTTCGGTTTTTTGTTCTATAAATGAATAGAGTCTGATGGACATCTTAATGCTGTCTTCTGGGTGAATTTTATCAAACCACCATTTTGAACTATTACCAACTTCATCTTCAGTATAGCCAAAAACATTTTCAATTCCTTTATTCCAAGAAAAGCTGTCTTCTTGTATTTTCCAGTCCCAAATTGTATCGCTGGTCGCTTTAGCTACAATATCGTATTTTTCATTCGACTCTTTGATTTCGTTATTTGTATTTTTAAGTTTTTCGAAAATGGATATATTTCGGTTGTCGTTTTTTGATAAAATAAGTTTAAAAATTATTCCAGTCAAAATTATAAATAAGATGTCTTTAGTAAAAGTGTAAAATTGATGGTTTGAATCAGAAATATATTGCGCTAATAATTTATGACTAACAATGGCTACAAACATTGAAATTAGAATGTAGATGATGATTACTTGATTGGTTTTGCTTTTCATTACTCAAATATAAATAATTATTGCTGAATTATTAAAGAACATTCATAACTTATTTTTTAGAGATTTTTTTAAAAGCCTATTTTTGTGTCTAATGCGTTAAGAATATGTAAACTATTGCATAAATATTTTTTATATCAAAATAAAGTGTACCTTTGCACCCATTAAAAATCACAGATGGAATCTATTAGAAACATTGCAATTATTGCCCACGTCGATCACGGTAAAACAACTTTGGTTGATAAAATTATGTATCACTGTCAGTTATTTCGTGATAACGAAAACACAGGTGACTTAATCCTTGATAACAACGACTTAGAGCGTGAAAGAGGTATTACCATTACTTCAAAAAATGTTTCTGTAGTTTACAAAGGAACAAAAATCAACATTATTGATACTCCTGGTCACGCCGATTTTGGAGGAGAAGTAGAACGTGTATTGAACATGGCGGATGGAGTTTGTCTACTTGTAGATGCTTTTGAAGGTCCAATGCCTCAAACTCGTTTTGTATTACAAAAAGCTATTGACTTAGGTCTTAAACCTTGCGTTGTAATCAATAAAGTTGATAAAGAAAACTGTACTCCTGAAGAAGTTCATGAAAAAGTTTTTGATTTAATGTTTGAATTAGGTGCTGAAGAGTGGCAATTGGATTTTCCAACTGTTTACGGTTCTGCTAAAAATAACTGGATGTCTGACCATTGGGAAAACGTAACTGATAATGTTGAAGCATTGTTAGATATGGTTATTGAAAATGTACCAGCTCCTAAAGTTTCTGAAGGAACACCACAAATGTTGATTACATCTTTAGATTTCTCAGCATTTACAGGTCGTATCGCTATCGGTCGTCTTGAAAGAGGTATTTTGAATGAGGGTATGCCAATCTCATTAGTAAAAAGAGACGGTACTGTAATTAAATCTAGAATTAAAGAACTTCATACTTTTGAAGGTCTTGGTCGTAAAAAAGTACAACAAGTAATTGCTGGAGATATTTGTGCAATTATTGGTGTTGAAGGATTTGAAATTGGAGATACTATCGCTGATTTTGAAAACCCAGAAGCTTTAGCAACAATTGATATTGATGAGCCTACTATGAGTATGTTGTTTACAATTAATGACTCTCCTTTCTTTGGTAAAGAGGGTAAATTTGTAACTTCTCGTCATATTAGAGATCGTTTGACAAAAGAATTAGAGAAAAATTTAGCAATGAAATTAGGTGAAACTGATTCAGCTGATAAATTTATGGTTTTTGGTCGTGGTGTACTTCACTTATCTGTTCTTATTGAAACAATGAGAAGAGAAGGGTATGAATTACAAATCGGTCAGCCACAAGTAATCATCAAAGAAATTGATGGTAAAAAATGTGAACCAATTGAGGAATTAACAATTGATTTACCAGAAACACTTTCTGGAAGAGCGGTAGAGTTTGTTACTATGCGTAAAGGTGAAATGTTGAGCATGGAAACTAAAGGGGAGCGTATGATTGTTAAATTCAATATCCCATCTCGTGGAATTATTGGTTTACGTAACCAGTTACTTACTGCAACTGCAGGTGAGGCTATTATGGCACACCGTTTTATAGGATATGAGCCTTACAAAGGAGAAATTGCTGGACGTAACAAAGGTTCATTGATTTCTATGGAAAAAGGAAAAGCTATTCCTTATTCTATTGATAAATTACAAGATCGTGGAAAGTTTTTTGTTGAACCAAATGCTGAAATTTACGAAGGTCAGGTAATTGGAGAAAACTCTCGTGGAGATGATATGTGTGTTAACGTAACGAAAGAGAAAAAACAATCTAACGTCCGTTCTTCTGGAAATGATGAAAAAGCAAGGATCATTCCTCCAATCATTTTCTCATTAGAGGAAGCTTTAGAATACATTCAAAAAGATGAATATGTTGAGGTTACACCAAAATCTATTCGTTTAAGAAAAATATATTTGACAGAAACAGATAGAAAAAGATTTAAAATCTAATTCTATTTTTTATAAAATTGAAAGCCATTCGTTGATTCGAATGGCTTTTTTTAGGCTTTTTAATTTTTAGTAATTTGATATTTTGTATTCAAGTATCTATAAAGAAATTATTTTTTTAATGCTTGAAATTGCCGGAAATTATTGGTTGAAATGTACTAAGAAAGTTGTTGAAGTAATAAAATAGATTCTATATTACCTTTTCAGGCTAAAATGGCTTTTAGCTTCTCTTCCGTCTTCAAGTTTTATGGTGAACCAGTAATCATCTGCAGGTAATGGTTCCTTAAGGAAAGTTCCATCCCAACCAAGGCTTGAAGGAGATAACTGTTTCAATAATTTTCCATATCGATCAAAAATGTATATTATTGCATTTTCGTAAATACTGCTATTTATTCCTTTCAGGTTCCAATAATCATTGTATCCATCACCATTAGGAGTAAAGAATTTAGGAGCATTTAATACAGCAAAGGCTTTTTTTGTTTGTCCACATCCATTATTGTTTTCCACAATTAACTCGTGAAAACCACCAGGTACGTTTTCAAAAAGAGTTGAAGTTTGAAAAGAAGTTTCAGTTCCATTTTCGTATTGAATCATATAATTATAATCACTTGGATTATCGAGTTCAATTATAACTTGATTTGTTTGCTGTAAATCATGCACAATTATATTATTTATTTTTGCCAAATAAGATAGAGTTACAATGCATTTTCGTGTAGTGGTACAGCCTGATTTATTTTTTACAGTTACGTTATATTCACCTTCTTTGTTAATAGATATGGTAGGAGTTGTTTCGCCTGTTGACCATAAATAAGTGAAATCACTGGTTCTAGTTGGGGCTGAAATTCCTGCATTTAATTGGATTGCGGGATTTGTTAATCCTTCGCATAGAATAATATTTTCTAAAATATTAATTTTTGGAGAAGACTCGACTATAATTTCAAAATTTCCAGTTCCATAACAACCTTCAGCATTTTCAGCCCGAATGAATACTGTTTTAGATTCAGAAACAAAAGGCTCTTTGAACTCATTTGTTCCCATAGCGGCATCTTCTTCATTTGAATAAAAAAACAAACGCACATCTGAAGGTAAATTCAATTCAGTTTTTATTAAATCTTTTTTCTGTTCTAAGTCAAATGATGCTTTTCCCTCACCAAGATCACACGCATGAATTGCTTCGGGTAATAATGATATGTTTTTATTAGCATGTAAAATAACTGTTCCAATGCTATAACAACTTGAATTTGGTTGAGTGACTTTTGCATATATAAGTTCATCTGGAACGCTATTTCGATAATTTACAGGAATAGATTGAGTGTTTGTTAAATCATTTTCTGCATCGGTAATACTATGGTAATAATATACTTCAAAATCTTTATCTCCTAGACTAATAGGATCATTAGCAAGAGTCAAATTAAATAAAGCTAATCCATCAGTAGGAGTGCTGTCTTGTGTATCACATTGTGTTAACTTGTAAGTTGTTGAAAGTATTTTCGGGGCATCATAAATTGTAATTATTTTTTCAAGAGGCTCTCTGTCTTCCCCGTTTACAGTTTTTATTAGCGTTACTTTATAATCACCAACTTGAGCATAAGTATGATAGGCATCAATATCGGTGGAGGTAAATCCATCACCAAAATCCCAAAGTACACTGTCAATTTTTTCGACAGAGTTACTAAAAAAATGAGTAGCGTCACCTAAACAATTGAATTCATAATTAAAGGCATATAAGAATAAAGAAGTGATGAATGGGGGTAAGCCTAATTTGGCTTTTTTTCCACCTAAATCAATTTCGTTTTGTAAGTAATTACAGTTAGAACCATCTAATTCAGGGTTGTTTATAACAGATAGCTTATCGCTACTATCATTTCTAGTAGGATATCCAGAACGATATATTTTTTCATCAAGTGCTAGTTGTAAAGCACCTGCAACGTTTGTGGAAGAGTTGATGGTGGTTTTTGAACCTATAATATTAGCGCTTTTAAGATCAAATTGAATTAATGAGCTTCCTAAAGAAATTCCTTCAGAATCGAATAAATTTACTGTGATATATAACTTTTTTGATTTTGAAGAAAATTCTACACCGTATGGATTAGTTCCGTTAAGAATAGAAGAACCATTACTTACTTTCCCTGTAGCTGCATCAAAATCAAACAACCATACATTACCGGTATTTCGTCTAATTTCACCTTTAGGACCTAATTCATCAGTCGCTTTCAAGGAAGAATTTGCCATAGCAATTTTTTTTCCATTTGGAGATGTTTTTAAATAGCCTATAGCATTAGAAATATAACCGCCTGTTGGTACATTTAAAGATGTGGTAGTTTGAATAGGTTTTTTATCAACACCAGATGTGCTTATTTTAAAAGAGTAAAAAGTGTTTTTAAAATGGGTTATCACCCAAAACGAAATGCCATCACCGTGTTGAACAGCAGTAATTTTTTCGGAGCATTTAAATTTCACATCATCACTATCACTGGGGTCATAAGTAATGAGATGAATGTTCTTTTCTTTGATAGAGATATCTCCTAAGCCATTATTCAACCTCAAATCAACTAACGAATAATTTAATCCATTATTTGGTGGGTCCTCGTCATTTGTGAGATTATCGTCTACATTTTTTGGATTAGGCTGATCTACTGTAAATATATAATATAAGTTTAGATTACTCGGATGTGGAACAATTATAGCTGACTGAGTACTTGAGTTATGGCCTAATAGACCATACCCATTTGGCATTACCTGATGTGATTTATCATATACTATTGATCCATCAGTATAAAATAATAGTTTTCCATTTTTATCAGAAATGGTTGTGCATCCTTCGGCAGTATTTAATTTACCATTGGTTAAAGCTACTGGACTTCCTGAATTGAAATCGAGACCGGCATTATCACCAAAATACCATATAGCCGCTTCTTTTTGTCCAAAAGAGGGGGTAGTTAGAAAAAGGAAAATAAACAGTAAATGGTAATAATGTTTCATAACTAACAAATATAGTCAATATCCACAAAAAAAAGTAATAGTACGATTCATGAATATGTCTTGTATATTATCTTTTCAAACTGAAATGTCCTTTGACTTCTCTACCTCCATCTAATTTTATGGAGTACCAATAATCATCTGCGGATAAAGGCTGACCTACAAATGTACCATCCCATCCTTGACTAGAAGGAACAATCTGTTTTAAAAGTTTACCGTAACGATCAAAAATATAAATGATTGAATTTTCATTGAAATTTTCATTTACTCCTTTTACATTCCAATAGTCATTGTAACCATCTCCATTTGGAGTGAAAAATTTTGGAACACCAATCACAGCAATTGTTTTACTTACGGTTCCGCAACCATTTTTATCATTAATGTATACTTCATGAATTCCGGCAGTTACATTATCAAAGAAATTAGAATCTTGAAAAGGCCCTGAAGGAGCGTCCAGACTATATTGATATTGTCCTTGTCCAGTTACATTAACTGTAACTGAGTTTACATCTGCTAAATCAACAATTGAAATGCTTGTTATTTCTGCTATATCAGAGGCCGTGACTTTTATAGTTCGGATTCTGCTACAAGCTGCTAGAGATCTAACTTCTACCGTATAATTACCTTCTGCGTTTACATTCAATGTTGAACCAGTTTCAGACGTTAAAATTACATTGTCTTTTGTCCATACATAAGTATAGTCAGTACTGGGAGTTCCATCTTGAATTCCCGAATCTAATCTTACAAAGAAAGTGGGAAGATTAGAGCAAACTAATTCGTTTTCTTCTAAATCTTCATTCGTATCAATATTTGGTTTTGGATTTACGGTTAATGTAACCTTTGGACTCAAACCATAACAGGCATTATCAGCCATACTTTCTACGCGAACCCATATTTTTTGTTGATTTGGATATCCTTCATTTCTATAGTTTGAAGTATTTGTTATTGCATCATTTTCGGATAAAGCATCTTGCTCATTTTTGTAATATTGAATGGAGTAAGGTGTTGCGGAGGGTGGGAGAATGGCTATGATTTCTGCAGTGACGTTACTAAAATCAAAAGTTGCAATGCCGTCAGTATCATCGTTAGCAACTCCTAAATCATCACACGTAGAAAAAGTACGACTGAATGAAGCTGGAATTTGAGTAGTAGAAACTATTAAGTTAATTCGAACTATACTAATGCACTCATTAGTGTTTTTTACCCTAGACCAAACAGTCATACCTCCTGAAGTAGTATTTGTAAATGCTAATGGATTAGAAATTAATTTCCCAGTATCAGCAGTTTCAGCTCCTAAAAGTGAAGTATAATACGTAAATGTTTCGGAAGTATAATTAGTTGATATCTCGTTGTTCTTTACCGTTAAATTAAAATCAGAGAAACCATCTGTATCGTCATCACATTGAACTATTGTGACCGTATTGACTACAGGTAAAGTATAAATTGTCAAAGTAGTTTCGGAAGAAATCAAACCACATGAGTTTCCAATTTTATCCAGTTTCACTCTGTATTTGTAACCATTCATTGCATTAGTCACTTTTATCAATGTTAAGGTTTTAGCTGTAGCATTTTGATACGTCGCATTATTTAGAATGTTATTCCAAGTTATTCCGTCAATAGACAATTGCCATTGATAGGTATTTCCGCCATTGTCAGCAACAGTAA
Organism: Flavobacterium labens; assembly: GCF_048286755.1. Classification (NCBI taxonomy): domain Bacteria; kingdom Pseudomonadati; phylum Bacteroidota; class Flavobacteriia; order Flavobacteriales; family Flavobacteriaceae; genus Flavobacterium; species Flavobacterium labens. The sequence goes on from NZ_JBLVPL010000003.1 coordinate 144,325, forward strand.
TTGTGGTGTTTTCTAACTCACAAGTAGGATTTGCCAGCGGTTGAGAAGTGATTTCTATTGGCGCAGCAATTATGTAATTGTTATTAGGAGCTGTATAACCTACACCACTTGTAACTGTTCCTTTGGCATTAACAGTAACGGGATTATTTCCTAATATTCCATCATTGTTAGGATCATTAAAACCAGCCTCTATAACATCAAAACAAACATCATTATCACTATCCAAATCAATGTAATTAAAAGTTCCATCAGAATCGGTGTCAGAAATGGTGTAATTTAGTTTGCCGCTATCTGGACTGGTTTCAAGTCCGTCAAATAAACCATTCGTTCCAAAGGCAGTATATAGGCCATCTATAATTCCATCATTATTGGCATCAATAACAGTAGTGTTACCAGACTCAATTATGTCAAAAATTCCATCATTATCACTGTCTAAATCCAATAAATCATAAACAACAGGAAAAGTATTGAAGACATCATTGTCTGTATTAATTCGTGTTAGTCCGGGTTCAAAAGCATTATCAAGACCATTCTTATTGGAATCAGTTCCAGAAAAAATTTTAAAACCTTTTCCTTGTGCTTCTATTGTATCAGGAATTCCATCATTATCACTGTCTATATCTAATAAATCTGGAATTGTGTCAGAATCAGAATCAAAGGTTTCTGTATGGTTAATCATAAAAATTGCTTTGTTAACATTGGTTTCAGAAAGATTAGTATGTGTGAATGTTATTGCATTAGTAAGATAGGATGAAAATTGAAAACTTCCAGAACCAGGTATTATTGGAGTAGTACTTTTTAATCGGAATCGGATTTCGAAGGAAGAAAATTCAGTTACACCGCTTTCGTAAATTCCATCGTAATTAGTGTCTACAAGCAACTGATTTTGAGGGTCTGTTAAAGTAATGGTTTTATCTGTCGGTACTTTTATTGTAAAATCACCCTCTGCATTTAGATATTCAGAAACATCAGTTGTTTGGTTTGGACCATCCTGTCCTATATAGCTAATGCTGATGCTTTCTGTTTTCGTTAGATTTAATGCGTAGGTTGTGAAATTTGCAGTTCCAGCTGGTACTTCTGATACAAATCCGTACAATGTTTTACCGGTAATAGTTCCGCTTCCTGATGTCGTTGCATTGTAATCTGAACTTGCAGTGGGATTTGACTGATTGAAGAGCGAAATATTCGCTTCTCGATCATTAGTTATTCCATCATTATCTAAATCAATATCAATGTCATTATTTGTTCCGTCATTATCGGAATCTAAAGGACAATTACTTACCGGGATTTTATCTGAAAAAATTGGAATAGTAGTTGGGCAACTCACAATACTTCCTTTTACCTGATAATAACCAGGTTGAGTTGGGGTGTGTGAATTTGAATTTGCACCAGCAATTATTTCATCGTTAAAATACCACTGAAAAGTATCATAAGAAGATAAAGTGCTGATTTTTAGAATAACATTTGGTATACAAGCAGAATTGGATACTGAAATTTTATCAGTTACAATTTCTGGTTTAGTATCAAAACCTGAATAATAACCACCATAAGTTGCGGCTCCATTTGTTCCATTATAGGACACATAAACTTGTTTTGTAGATTTTACACTTACATTTCCAGACAATCCATTGACAGAATAATATACAAAACCGGGGTTTGCATCTATACTTATTGGACTGGATGGGATTGGTGCATCATTCATTAAAACAGTTGCACCAGATTCAGTCACAACATTTATACTTCCACTGAAAGAGGTTGTTCCTATTGAATTTATAAAGGGAATATTGTCAACTACAGTTGGTGTAGAACAATTTATGGGAGGAACAAAAAATAGATTTTGGTTTGCTGGTGAATTTGAACCACCAATGCTTTGGTAAGCAAAAATATTTTCGGAACTAGTAACATATAGATTATTATTACTGTAATAACTACCGTCCAGTACTAAATATTCACCTGCATTTTTAATAATTGGCGTAGTATTTCCATTAACGTAAATTTGAGTATTGTCTTTGTGTGCAATTAACAAAACACGTTCTAAAACGTCACTTCCCAAGCCTTTTATAAAAATATATTCTTTTCCAGTTTTTTCAAAAGAAACAATTTGATCAAAACCAACATCTCTTCCTGCGGAAACACCAGTAATTGGTCCTTCATAGTTAGAACCACCAAATGAACCAGTATTTACAACGATATCTTTATAAGAATTTATTAAACAACCGATGATGTTAGTACTGTTAAAATTTAAAGCGTTATTTTCAATGGCTAAAACGTAACTTTCATTTTTATTCAAAGTAAATGATAATGGGCTAGTAATAGTTGTTCCATCGGTTAAAACTGTGCCGGTAGGAATATTGGATATCGTTATATTAGTCCCGTTTTCAACAGCTAAAATTGATGCGAAATTCATTAAGCCAGCAGTGTTAAATTTGTTTAACATGGCTCCAATTCTAAACTCTTTCCCCAAGGCACTATTTCCCTTCGAAACTAATCCTCCAGCTTGATTATATGCCCCTGCATTTGTTCGTAAGCTTGTATAAATTAAATCCTCGGCTTCCACAATATAACCTTTGTTATTTAATTTTCCGATAATTGTGTTGGGTGTAAATATTTGCGTGTCATTACCAGATCCAATCGTATAAATCCAAGGATTATTTTTGTTTATTGAACGTGTAAATACACTTCCTCCAATTTCAATTACTTTCACTTTTACATCTAGTATGCTAGGAGTAGAAATGTATAAATAATGATCTTGCGGGGCAACTCCAGTTGAAGTTCCTGAAGTCAATGGCGGAATATAGTGTGTTTTGCTAAACTGCGAAAAACAATTTATGGAAAAAAGTGTAATGAGTAAGAGTAATGTTTTTTTCATGTGCTAAAAATAGCAAAATTTAGATTATCTCTTTAATGAAAAATGACCTTTTATTATTTTGCCGTTTTCTAAATTCAAATGAAACCAATAATCATCCGTGGGTAATGTAGATCCATTGAAAGTTCCATTCCATCCCAGGTCTGAAGCGATTAATTGTTTTAATAATTTTCCATAGCGGTCAAAGATAAAAAGAGTTGATTGGGGTAAATTATCTAGATTTTTAATTTGCCAAAAATCATTATAGCCATCATTGTTAGGCGTAAAATAACGAGGATAATCTAAAACATATGCCACATATGGAATAGATAAACCACAGCCATTTTTATCTCTGGCATAAACTAAATATTCTCCGGGTGCAACTCCGTTAAACATTGGGTCATCCTGAAAAAAAGATCCATCTATAGAAAATTCATAATCTCCAATTCCAGTATATTCAATTGATATTGAATTTTCATTTCCATCAAAATCATTCACTGTTACTCCGGTAATTGTTCCAACTCCAGAAACATCAACATGGTATTTTTTTGTTTTTCCGCAACCTTCAGAATTAGTAACTGTTACCGAATAATCGCCTGGAGTAGTAACTGTTATAGTGTTTGAACTTGCTCCAGTACTCCATAAATAGCTTGAAAATCCTGAATTTACGGTTAAGTTAATCGAGCTTGCCTCGCACAAAACAAAAGTTTCATCTTGAAAATTGGGAGGGGCAAAGGTGTTCACTACAAGTGTAATTGGAGTAATTGCATAACAATCTGTACCATTTACGATTCGGGCATAAATGATTTGTTGGGTTGCAACGGTATTTTTAAAAATATTTGATAACTGATTTTGTTGAACTATGGCATCCGTTGGGTTTAAATAATACTCTACGATTAAGCCAGCTGGTAAACCCGCAACTACTTGTGGCGTTACTTGAGTGTTTAAATCAAATTGTGACAAACCATCATTGGTACCATCAGTATCACAAGTTGAAATTGGATTTTGAACAGCAATAGCATTATTGGAGATAATTAGTTTTACTTCAGCATAATTGGCACAGTTAAATGAATTGCTCACTCTAGCAAATACTGACTGATTAACGAATTTGTTGCTATATGTTGTGGGATTTGCAATTGGGTTAGTTTTTGCCTCAGCATCAATCAAAGTTTCATAATAAACAATAGCACTTAAATTACTCGCATTGTTTTTTACAATGGCATCGACTTTAGTTAAGTTAAAAATAGATATTCCGTCGTTATCGATATCACATTGCGAAAGCGTGGTGTCATTTAAAATGATTTCTGGAGTATACTCGATTTTTATTTCTTCACTAGCGATACAGCTGGTTGTCAATTGCACTTCAACTTTATAAGTGCCTGGACTTGTAGCTGTAAAAGTAGAAGAGTTATTCGTAAATTCTAAATTATCCTTAAACCATTTGTAAGTATAGCCTAAGCTTGAAGGTAGTTTTGTGTCAATAGTATAGCTTTCACCAAAACAAATAGGATTGTTAGTTGCTAATAATCGGTCTGGTCCCAAATCAATTTTTGGTAAAAAACTACCCGCTTCAAGAAATACTGCGGAGTCATAATCTTCATTTTCATCATCAGCAATTACTAGTTTTATATGATATGTTTTTCCTGCAATAACATTTGTTTGCGCGGTTAATACTTTAGTTTGCCCGCTGTAATTTATAGGACTGGTGATGGTGTTAAATCCATTAAAGTAAGTTTCGTTTATTGATGGGCAACCAGGTCTAACGTTCCCTTGAGTATCAGTAATTGGATTTATTAAGGGGTGAACATTTACGGATGATACAGGAGTTGAAGTATTGGGTAGCACTGCTAAATTTTGATAAGTGCTTGTACCAATTTCTTTGATTAAAAAGGCAAATCCATCTGAAAATTCACAAGGGAAATAAGATTGATACTCATTAGATGCAAATATGTAATTGAAACTTATAAAATTGGTTAATGGAATGAAATCAAATTCTAAAATAGTGGCATTTACGGTATTTGTTATTCCTAATGCTTGCTCTAAATCAGAATCACCTAGCCAAGAAGAATTTCCTCCTCCTCGGGTAGAAACATAAGGACCTTCAGAATTCTTGCTACTCCAAGTACTCAAAACAACGCCTTGCGTAAAAGGAAAACTACTTGCTCCAGAATTAAAATACCCATAACTGTTTTTAGTTCCGGAAAAAGAATCTCCTTTTACTACGAAATTAGAAACATTGGCACAAGAACTGTTTACTAAAATATTTTCAACAAGTTGTTGCGCCGTATAAGAGTCATTTACTGAAATAGATTGTGAGGTTGCATCAAACACAGCGCAACTAATAAAAATATAAAATAATATTATTTTCACACATTTCATCATGTGTAAAGATACTACAAATCTCTATTTTTTAATAATCGATAGGAAAGGAAAATAAATATCACGGTCCAGCATAAAACAATACCTATGGAAGAAAAATGAACACCATAATCTTTAATGTTATCTAACCCAATTTGAGTTCCCAGATTTTTTACTACTGATAATCTGCTAAAAGGTTCTACGATTAAATTCGACATGGATTGTAACGGTAAAAACTGAGTAATAGATGCTGCGGTAGTACTGTTTGGGAATACTTTAAAAGTTAAAACCCCATTGATAACTCCTTCGATGATATTCCAAACTAAAAGAAATCCCAATGCAAAAGCAGAGCGTTTTACTAATATTCCTAAAAACAAACAGAAAGAGAAAAAACCTACCAGTTTTACAAAATAAGCCAAGAGATATTCTAAATCAGAGAAGACGATACTAAATTCAGTATAGGAAGAATAGCTAAGTCCTAAAATGAGTGACATTATAAAAACAAAAATAGTTGAAACTGTAGCAAACAAAACGACTGTTAGAAATTTAGACTGAATAAATTCCTTTTTACTCATTCCATCAATTAAATTTTGTTTTAGTGTTCCATAGCTGTACTCATTTGCCATCATGGAGACAATAACAATCGCTAAAAACAGTTTTAATATTGCTGCTATATAGGTGTTGAAATGCCATATAAAAGGGAAATTAAAAATTCCCATCTCAGCAAGATGAAATTTAAAAATACCAAGATCAAATTTTATGGAGGCTATTAATGCTATAAAAGTTAAGAGAATAAAATAAGCCAATGTTAAAACACGACTGGCTTTGTTTTTCCAAATTTTTTGTAATTCTATTGAGAGTAATCTTTTCATGATTTAGTTTTTGAAAGTTGGGTTAGAATTAGTCAGTTCTAAAAATTGTTCTTCTAAGCTGTTTTTACGTTTTACCAAATGATTTAGTACGATGTTTTTTTCAAAAAGAAATCTATTCAATTCCTTTGCATCTAAATCATTTTTTAAATAAACTAAAACTTTCCCATCCTCATTTACTACATTTTTAACTGCAGGATGAGTTTTAACCGCTAGGATTAAATTTTCAGTGTCATCAGCTTGCAATTCAAAAAAACCTTCATTTGCTGACATACCATCAACTAAACCAGTGTATAAAATTTCTCCTTTTCTTAAAACCAAAACATGAGTACATACTTTTTCTACTTCGTCTAATAAATGAGAAGCGAGTAAAATAGTAGTTCCTTTTGAGGCAATTTGTTTGATGATATCTCTAATTTGATGAATCCCTTGAGGATCTAAACCATTTGTAGGTTCATCAAGAATTAATATTTCTGGATCATTCAGTAGGGCAGAAGCAATCGCTAAACGTTGTTTCATCCCTAAAGAAAAAGTACTGAATTTACTATTTTGTCTATCTACTAAACCTACTAGCTCAAGTTTTTCATTGACTTTTGCATAGTTGATTCCTTTAATTTTACAAACCAGCTCTAAATTTTCCTTAGCAGTCATGTAAGGATAGAAATTAGGTCTTTCTATAATTGCACCTACTTTTTTTAGGGCTTCATGCGTTTCCATTGTACCGCCAAACCAGCTGTATTCTCCAGAAGTTTTATTGACCACATTCAGAGCGATTCCTAAAGTTGTTGATTTTCCGCTCCCGTTAGGACCGAGAATTCCGTACACATTGCCTTTATGTATGTCGAAAGAAACGTTTTTCAAGGCTTGAAGTGAGCCATAACGTTTGTTGAGATTTTTGATAGAAAGTATCGTTTCCAATGGGTTCATCTTTTACATTTTTATATAGGACGAACAAGAAAGGAATTTGTTACTATTTAATCGGAATTAGTTTATTTCTCCAATCAAGAGGCAGAGCTTATGTAATTTTTCGGCTGTTATGGGTTTCATAATATAATGTTTAACGACACTATATTTTTTTGCCATCTCAATATCTGCAGGGTCTATGGAAGAAGTCATTATGAAAATAGAGATTTCTTTTTTTAGGGCTAATAAAATGAATTCATCTAAAAACTGCCATCCGTCCATGACGGGCATATTTAGGTCTAGCAAAATGGCATCGGGCAGAATTCCATCATCAAGAGCATTTGCTTTTAATTTCTCTATCGCATGTTGAGCATTGTAAAAGGATTGGGTTTCTTCGCAAAAATTACTTTTAGCGATGAGAATGCTCATCAATTTCACCGTTAATTTGTCATCATCAATAATGTATGTTAATTTATTTTTCATTTAAATAAATTTTAAAATTAGAACCATGACCCACTTCACTTTCTATTTCAATTTTTCCATCCATAGCTTCGAGCTGGTTTTTGGTTATAAATAATCCAATTCCTTTTGCATCTTCGTTTCCGTGAAAGGTTTTGTACATTCCAAAAAGTTTATGCCCATTTTTTTTTAAATCTAAACCTAAGCCATTGTCTCTAAAGTTAATAATAGTGTAGTCATCTGTGATTTCGTAACCAATTTCTAAAGTAGCTTTCCGGTCTGGAGATTTATATTTAATTGCATTTGTAAATAAATTTAGCAAAATACTATCTAAGTAAGCAGGAATTGCAGTAACAATCAAATCTTCGGGGATTGTATGCGTAATTGATATTTGACTGTCTTTAATGGCTAAACTTAGCGCTTTTTTAGTTTTTTCAATTTCATTCTTTAACTGAATCTTAGTCTTTTCAATATTTGTTTTTTGTTGGATTGTTATAATTTCATTCAAATATTCAATTGATTCGGAAAGTTTTTCAGTTCCTTCTTTGAATAAATCAAAATAGGAAAGCTTCTCATCAATATCATCTGTATTTTCAATTACATCCACTACCATTGATAGATTACTCGTGTGGGAGCGTATGTTATGGGAAACAATGTGGGTGAAATTATATAATTTATTGTTTTGACTACTGGTAACATCCAATAATCGTTTAAGTTCAAACTCTTTTTCAATCCTTTGGGTTACGTTTCGACCTACTCCAATAAAATTAATGAAATTATTATTACTGTCAAATACAGTAGTTATATTGAGTTCAAACCAATATTTCTCTTTGTTTTTATTATAATTTAGTATCGTGATTTTGATACTTTCTTTATTTTTAATTGCTTTTCTCATTACTAATGTAGCATTGGAATCAGTTTCAGGTCCTTTGGATGAATAGCCCGGTTTTTGCCCTATTACTTCCTCCATATTTAAACCAGTAAGATCTAAATAGGCCTGATTTGCCCAAACCGCTTCTCCTTTTTCATTTGCAATTACGATTGTGTCAGTAGTTTCTGAAGCTGCAAGTGATAATAAATTTAATTTAGCTTCAACATTCTTTCTTTCACTGATATCTCTAATGAAACAAACCAGATAGGTAATGTTATCGACTTGAAATTTCTTTCCGGAGGCTATTTCTACAGGTATAGTTTCTCCACATTTTGTTTTTATGCGCGTTTCATTGACGGTATATTCATTCCTGGTTAAATTATATTTTAGAAAAAGCCGAAGTTCTGTTCTAAGCTCATCCGGAAATAGTTTTGAATTATGTAAACCTTTTAATTCAGAGTTATTGTATCCTGTAAGTTCAGATGATCTTGAATTACAGTCACTGATTATACCGTTTGAGGTGTCAATGATAAAGATTGCATCATTCGCGCTGGAGAAAATCGAAGAAAATTTTTCAACATTCAGCTGTAGTTCATTTATTAAATTCTGCTCATTTGTGATGTCTTGAAAGGTACCTAATAAATTCATGGGGTTTCCGTCAATAACTTCTACCTGGCAAATACATTCGATATACTTGATGTTATTTTTAGCGGTAATAATCTGAAATTTATCATCAAATGAAATTCCCTCGTTGACAGCTCTTTCGATAAGTGCTTTAATTCGATCTCTATTTTCGCCTTCTGTATAAAAACTAATACCGTTTCTATTTACAGGTTCAAAATCTTCAGGAACTTCAAGAATATATTTCGTAACAGCATCCCAATATACAGCATTGGTTTGCACATTCATTTTCCAAATTCCAATTTTAGCTGATTGTGCAGCCTTGAAATAGAGTTTGAGCTTATCTGTCATTAGTAGGGTTTAAAATATTTTAAGAGTCTTGGGGACAACCAAATATAAAGTTTAAATCTTGGTGCCAAACATTTTTAACATAAAAACAACTTAATTGTATTTTAGTTTTTGCTAAATAATACGTAATGTGTTCTTTTTTAGTATTTTATGTTTTATTTTTAAAAAATAAAAAAGTCGTTTTTTATCTAATAATTAAGGAGTTACAGTTTTCTCGAATTTTACTCTTTTTAAATAAAAATAATTTGGACTTAAAATAGTAAGCTCAAAATTGTATTTGAAGTACTTTATTTCTAATTACTCAGTAGTTTGAAAAACATATATTTAAAAAGGAATACCCTTCAGCGGCTTAATTTATTGTAATTTTGTATTAAATTATTTTTCAAATGAGTAGTGAGCCAGTAATGCTTTTTAAAAAACCATCGTATCCAATAAACAAATCACTATTGGAATACTTGGAGCGTTTTGACCGTTTGTCAAAAGTTTCTATTTTTTACGATGATTTATTGCGCTTTTCAGGATCTGTGAACGTTTATGATAAAAATGACGAGGATACATTATGGATTCGAGTGTATTATAATGAATTTGAAAGGCAAGAAATTGATTTGAATCTAAAAAAAATCTATTCGCTGTTGCATTCTGATGGTAATTTGGGGATTCTTAAATTTTTGAATGTGGATTCCATTGATTACTGTACTTTTGGAAACTCGAAACCTTTTCGAATAAAAGTCAGAAACATTCTGAATGATAATTACACTCATTTTTATATCAAGAAAGCAGATGCTTCTCGTATTTACGGACTAGAATTAGAGCATATTTTATCTCCGGATAAGATAAATTTTTTAGTGTACAATGACACTTTGATAGAGGAACATATCATGGGGATTCCTGGGGATGTTTTCATAAAAACACTTTTGGCAGATTGTACTGAAACTGAAAAATCACAAATTGCAAAAGAGTTTGTAAAATTCAACGAGCGTTGTATGATACGATTGTTGGGAGATATGCGTTCCTATAATTACGTGATAGTTCCTACACATGATTTTGACCATGTTGTTTATAAAATACGCGCTATAGATTTTGACCAGCAATGTTATGAAGGAAATTTTAAAGTCTACCGACCTCAATTTTTCAAAGAAAATTATCCAATGGTAAAATTGGTTAAAGACAAACTTCAAAACAGTTCAATCGAGCAATATAAAGATGAGGAAAGAGCGGTTCTTGCCAAAAGAATCCATTCTGCCGAGAATCGTATCAAAAGATTATTACAAATTATGGGCGATGATGTAATCGCTCCGGAGGAACATTTGAAGCAATTGCAATTAGAATTATACCGTTACACCAATGATTTGAATTTTAAAAAAGCAAAATCTATGGGTAATATTATGAGTGCTGCTTTTGAATTTATTACGAGAAACTTTAAAAACACAAATTTATTTAAAACGGAGTTTTAGTCTTTTATAAATTTATTATTTACATTAAATCAACTATGAGAAACTATATTTTCATCTTATCTGTTTTTACTTTTTTGTCATGTCAACAAGATTCAGGTGCTTTAAAAACGGTTTATTCGTTGCCTAAAAAGCTAAAAGAAGTTTCAGGAATCACCTATTTATCTACAAGTAATTTGCTTTGGACACTGGAAGACAGCGGTAATGCAAATGAAATTTACGGACTGAACTTTGAAAATGGCAAAATCGAAAAAACGATTATCATTGAAAATACGGAGAATATCGATTGGGAAGATATTACAAAAGACAAAGAAGGAAATCTTTATATTGGAGATTTTGGCAACAATGATAATGAAAGAAAAGATTTAAGTATTTATAAAATCGATAAAAAATCCTTAGCTACTGAAAGTGCAATTCCGGCTTATAAAATTTCATTTGCGTATCCGGAACAAAAAGATTTCCCTCCTAAAAAAACAGAAATGTTCTATGATGTAGAAGGTTTTTTTGAGTTTAAAAATAATTTCTATCTCTTCACTAAAAACCGAAGCAAAGGTTTTGACGGAACCGCTTTTTTATACAAAATCCCCAATACTGCAGGTTTTCATCAGGCGGTTTTAATAGGGCAATTCAAAACTTGTGACAACTACAATCATTGTGCAATTACGGCCGCAACGATAAGTCCAGATGAGTCCAAAGTTGCTGTTTTAACCCATGATAAAGTTTTTTTATTCGAAAGCTTCGAAGGTGATAATTTCCTGAATGGAATAAAAACCACCCTAGTATTAGATCATTTTTCCCAAAAAGAAGCAGCTTCTTTTATTGATAATGACAGACTTTTTATTGCCGATGAAAGATCTAAAAGCATAGGAGGGAATGTTTATGATGTTAGTATCAAAAAACTAAAACCCAAACCCTAAACCAAAAGCAATTCGGGCTTCCTCATTGGCAGTTTTAAAATAGGTGATTCTGGCTGTAACTACATTTAGTCCGTTGAGCCATAATCCGCCTCCAAAAGATTGATGCCATTTATCTGAATTCTCGCCTTTTTGCCAAACTCTTCCATAATCAAAACCACCTAGAATTCCGTAAGTCATAGGCAAAACGCTTCTTCTAATTTTTCCTAAATTCCAACGTATATCAGTACTTTGATAAAACGATTGATTGCCTAAAAAGCGTTCGTTTCTAAAACCTCTTAAATCATAATCACCTCCCAAAGTTGCTCCTTGGTAAAACTCAAAATTGTTATTCAATAGCATTTTCGCTTTTATAATAGTGGCCAAAACTACTTTACCATTGGCATCAATTTTATGGTTAAAATTAAGCTTGCTTTCCAATGAAGGAAAATTTCTTTTAGCATCATTCAAGTTCATTTTCCATGTTCCTGCTATTGCAAATCCCATTCCCATGGAGGGAAATGAAGGAATATCATAATTTTCAAAACTGTATTTAAGTGTTGCTCCAGCAAATTGCTGGCTGTCAAAAATATCAGGATTTACAATTCCTGGAATGTTTATGAATCGATTATTGGTTTCCTCTACAGTGATTTGCTCAAATGAAGTTTGGAAATGGATTGTACTTCCGGATTTACCCACTTTTTTGATTGATGGCAGTACTTTCAACATTCGGATGCGCACACGATTGTAATCCATTCCGAAAATATCGTCATTATTTACGGTTTCATTTCCAGTGCCAAAATAATTGATTGTAAAATTTGGACTTGTGAATTGGCTTTCTAAATCTAAATCCCATTTGTCAATGGACTTCGGAAAATGTGCATTGTAAACCAGTTCATATCCATCTGTCGCAAAAAAGTAATTTGCTTTCAAAATGTGTTTTTGCGTGTACGGATTTTGGTTGAATTTATTGATGGTATAGTTTGCGATAAAACCTATTTTGACACCATCATCAGGATTAAAACCAATATTTGGTAATCCTGAAAAGACATTGTATTTAGGTTTTTCATAATCATAATGACTTGCTTCATAATCATCGGACAAAAGAACTCTGGTTTTTGAATCTAAAGTGTAGGTATTTGTTTTTGATTTGAAATCATGAATTTTTACCTTTTTCCCGTTTTCTACAGTATATAAATCTTCGTCTTGTCCTCCAATTAATCGAATATTTATATCTGATTTTGCGTTTCCTTTCACTTCAAAAATATCGTCTTCATCCAATCCGTAAATCCAAATATTTTTTGTTTTTCCTGCAACAAAATCTTTTCTGTACAGCAATTCATCTCCTTCATTTTTAGAACGATATACTTCAATACCAATCTTATTTTTTGCTGTCTGATGAATTATAAATTTGTCTTTTTTGTCGGTACCAACAATCAAAACGGTTTTTTGTAAAACAGTATAATAGTCAGATGCGTAGCGCTGCAATTGCGTTTTTCGTATTTTTAATTTACGTTTTATAGTTTCAATAGTTTCATCTTGAACTGCTGCAGGCAGATTATCAAAGGCACTGTCAATAGCACTATCCGAAAGGTTTTCTTGAATGAATTTGGCTTGTTTAAGCCACTCATTTTCATCAGCGGTTTTAAGAAAAGCAAGGTCCAAAGGATAAGGTTCACGATTCAGCCATTTTACATTTTTAATTTTCTCATTAAAGGTTTGCATGTGTCGCAATGAAGGCATATTCATCAAGATGGTAAGTAATGCGCCATCATATTTTGTAAAGGCTTGATCGCGATCTCTTGGTATGGGTTTGTAAATTATTTTTTTGTCTACTTTATATTCTCCCCAGCGCCATTGATCTTCATGTCTGTCCCAATCTCCAATGAGCATATCAAATAAACGTGCTTTTATATATTCACTTTCATCAATAGTGTATTTTTCATCTTTATGAAGATTCTTCATTAGATCTTCGGTACTGATTATTGCTGTAGGATTACCAAAGCTTTTTACGCCAATTTGGCTGTCAGTAGGACGCTCTTCTACCATATACAATTCATCACCAAAATTAGCATTAAAATCTTTTAACGCTTTGTGTCTGGGAATATAATACAATACTGGATTTGAATGTGCGACACCAATCTTTTCAGCTAAGTTCCCAACAGCAAAAGGAGTGTAAGGATGTGAAGTGGTATAAAAATCAAGTAAAAAATTCTCAGCATATGTATCTTCAAATTCGTTTTCGATAAATTGGTCTTTAAACGCTACCGATTGCAGAAAACGAGGAGCACTTTTTTTCAAGGCGCGCATTACATATTCTTTTCCGTTTTTGTCAACAATTTGCAATGATTTTGATTGATGTCCGCCACCGGCACGTTTTGGTTTTAAACCGCCAAAAAGAGTATCAATAGTTGTCGTTTGTACTTCTATCGGTAAACTGTAATACTTTCTATAATGCTTCCCAAAAAGGAATCTATAAAATGCATTTTTATCTGTTTGTTTTGCTGAATAGATAGTTGCAGTGGTCGTTTTAGCAAATGAAGTCGAAAAATTTTTGGTGCTGAAATCATCTTTTTCAGCTACTATAAATTGTTCGAAAATCAGTTTTTCTTTACTATTTTCTTTTCCGTAGAAGGACACTTTTGCGGCTCCATTTTCATAAACTGTTAATTCGGCATACCCATTTCCACCATAAGAAAAATCATTTGGAAAAACGGCTTTTGCAGCCTCAGATTTTGATCCGGCACCACTTACAATTTGTTTGATGTTGTCTTTTTCAATGTATTGTAAATTATGGTCATGGCCAGAAACTACAATAACATTATCTTGGCTCTGTAATAGTGTTTTTATGCGTTTTATAAAAATAGTATACTGTTTGTTTTGAATGTCTTGCGGGCTAATTCCCGATGTTTTTCTGATGAGGTTGATAACGGAGCCCAAGACAGGAAGTGGAATTTTTTGCTCTAATGGAAATAGTTGTTTTTCCAATGAAAACTGTCCGCCGTGCGTTCCATTGCTCATTAATGGATGATGCAATGCCAGAATTATTGTTTTCTCTTGATTTTTATTCAGAATATCTTCTAATTCATTAAAAAAAGCTTCTCTTGATTTTATCGTGCAATCATCATTTATGGTTGGACTATTATCCCAGTCTTCCAGAAACCATTGACTGTCGATAGTAATCAAAGTTAGATTTTTATTGATTTCTAAGTCATCAATCCCACAGCCTTTTCTGGGTAAAAATGATTTTTTATCATTTAAATATTCGGTTACAAATTTTGACTGGCGTTCTAAACCCTTTATTCCACTGTACCAATCGTGGTTTCCAGGAATAAAAATAGTTTGACCTTTGAAGTTTTTAGATAATTTTAGTTGATTTGTAAGCTTACTTTCGGCAATAATTCGCTCATTTGGGCGGTCAGTATTCGGCAATCCTTTTGGATAAATATTGTCACCAAGAAATAAAAGCGTCGTATTCTTATTTGCTTTTTTTAATCGATCTTCCAGTAAACCAATTGTTTGTTGTGCTTTTTCTTCATTGGCGTTTCCAGCATCACCTATTAAATAAAAAGTATGTGCAATTTTTGAGCTATCTATTCCGTTTTGTGATATCGGAGTTTTGATGTTTTTATCAAATTGTGCGTGATGTGTTGCACATGATTGAAAAATGAATCCTGAAGCAAATAATATAAAAACTGCTTTATTTGAAGTTATAAAACGATTATCCGAAAACAATTTCATATTTTAGTAGTGTAAAAATTTCTTTATGAATCTTATAGAACAAGCCGAAAATTTTGTTAGTAAATTACTCAAAGATAAACTTTCTAATTCATATACCTACCATAATTTTAATCACACTTTTGACGTAGTAGCTGCCGTTAGCACACTTGCTGACAGCGAAAATATAAGTTCTTCTGATAAAGAAATTTTGCTTATTGCCGCTTGGTTTCATGATACAGGATATATAAAAGGTTGTAGTAATCACGAAGATTCCAGCATTGTGATAGCTTCTGATTTTTTATTGGAAAACGGGAAGTCTACGGATTATATTGAGAAAGTAGCAGTATTAATCAAAGCAACTAAAAAGGAATATATTCCCCAAACACTTTCTGAAAAAATAATAAAAGATGCTGATTATTACCATATTTTGAATGATGATTATATTTTTAGCTGTGAGGGGTTAAGAAACGAATGGAAAAATATTGAAGGGAAATCTTTTACAGATAAAGATTGGGCTGTAGAAAACTTTAATTTCTTATCTAATATTCATCGGTTTTACACGGATTATGCTTTAGAAAATTGGCAACCTTTAAAGGAGAAAAACATAAAACGTCTTCAGAAAAAACTAAAAAAAATGAACTTGAAAACGAATAACGAATTCGATAAAGAATATAAAAAAAGAGAAAAAGAAGATAAACCAGAGCGAGCAGTTGATACTTTATTTAGGGTAACATTAAATAATCATACCAGTTTAAGTGGTATTGCAGATAGTAAAGCCAATATTTTACTGTCCGTAAATGCAATTATTATTTCGATAGCGCTTTCTACGTTGATTCCAAAATTAGACAGCCCAAAAAATGTTCATCTCATGATTCCTACTTTTATTATGCTAATGTCCAGTGTAATTACTATTATTTTTGCGATACTTTCCACACGACCAAAAGTGACCAAAGGAGTTTTTACCCGAGAAGATATTGAAAATAAAAAAGTGAATTTACTCTTCTTCGGAAATTTCTACAAAATGCCTTTGGATGAATACCAATGGGCTATGAACGAAATGATGAAAGACAGGGAATACCTTTATAACTCTATGATTAAGGATTTATATTTTCTGGGATTGGTTCTTGAGAAAAAATACCGTTTATTAAGAGTTGCCTATAATTTTTTCATGATAGGAATTATAATCTCGGTAATTGCTTTTGTAATTGCTTTTAAAATGGTTGGTTCTTAATTTAATTCATCCAGTAAATCCTGGTAAGAAAAGTTTTTTGGAGTTTGTTCTTTAATATCATTAATCACTTTTACCCTGATTGCTCTTAGGCCTGAAACTCCTTGTAATTCTTCTACTTCAAATTGTTCGATGGTTGGTTCCAATACTTTTTTAAATTGTAGAAATTTGATGTAATTCAGATATTCTGTTTCCTCATTATTGTGGGAATATACGATTGTGATTTTTTCTTTTTCGGTAATTCTATCTTTTGTTCCTTTGATATTGGCTTTGTCGATACGTTTTTTCACTACTTCATAACGCGCATTGTAGGTACCGTCAACATCAAAACGTTTTTCATCCATTCTAAATCGAATAGAAATAGCGGAACTAAACACTAAAATCAACGAAGTTACATCGAGTTCATAAGGCAAGGTAGATTTGAGCTGATGGTGTTCCAGTTCCATTTCGCACAACGTTTGCAATTGCCATAATCTTAAATTATGAAGGTACATACTATCAAAATCTTTGTTTGGTGTAATTGACGCACCTATATAAAGATTGTGTTCCACACCATCGGTTTTGAAACGTTCATAATAATGTGGAAAAATATTTTGTGCTTCAACTTGTTTTTTGTCAAGAATAGAAGCTAGTTTTTTATTAACAATAGACATTGCATTATCAAATTTCTTTCTCGAATGATAAAATAGTCCTGTTTTTTCGTCCAAACTTTCAAAATAATTGTGCTCTAGTGTTTCACCTAGCTCGTTTGTTTTTGTATTCCTTAAAATAGGATGAATTTCTTTTTCTATATAAAGTTGAATCTGCTGTTCTGTATCCGCTTTCAAAGGCGATTTCAGTTGTTCGTAAAATGATTGCAATTCAAATTTCCGTTGTTCCAATAAAACCAGATTGGTATTTGATTTTTGATTTTCAAATATTTGAATAAGTGATTCAAGTTGATTTTTTAAATCTTCTTTTACGGTTTCATTTCTATGATTGGAAGAACCTTTAATATCTATTTGCCCATATAAAGGGTACACTTCCTTAAATACAATTTCTTTGAA
Source organism: Flavobacterium labens (assembly GCF_048286755.1). Lineage (NCBI taxonomy): Bacteria > Pseudomonadati > Bacteroidota > Flavobacteriia > Flavobacteriales > Flavobacteriaceae > Flavobacterium > Flavobacterium labens. The sequence goes on from NZ_JBLVPL010000003.1 coordinate 161,937, forward strand.
AATATAGTCTTTATTTGGATTATTGGTCTGAAAATATTTGAGCGCTTCTCTTCTAAATTTCCAATAAACACTTGGGTGAATGGCAGTATATTCTCTCTGAATGATAGCTTCTACTTGGTATCGCATATCATTTTTATAGCGCTCCAATGTGTCTACCACATAAGGCAAAATCAAATCCAGATTGTTTACATTAATGCTGTTTAGTTCTCTAGGTTTCCCCGAAACTAATTCTATAATACCTAAAAGTTTATCGTTTTTTATTACCGGAGCAAGAATACAGCTTTTAATATTGAGTTTTAAAAAATGCTCTCCTAGCTTTTCATTCCCTTCAGTTTTGACAAATTTTTCAACATTTGAAATTACAAAAGGCTTATTCTGTTCTAAAATATTTTCCAATGAGCAACCAAAAAGCGCATTTTTACAATCTACTTCTTGCATGTCATGTAGAATAAAACTGTCTATTTTGTTGTCTTCATAAGGAGGTTTTACAAATTTTTCGTCTTCTTCATTGTAAATGATAAAACCAACTTTTAAATCAGATATTTTAAAAATGGAACGGAAAATGGTTTCAAAATTACTATCGCTATCTGTATGTTCAGTCTTTGATTTCAAAAGGTTGCTTTTCAAGTTTGAAACGGCACTTTCAATAGAGGCATCAAATAATGATACGATACCAAAGCCTTTTAAAATCCAGCTTTCAGAAGGGAATTTCTCTTTCCATAAATCGATATTATCATAATTGTCCATCAATAAATCAATATCTTCAGCAGATAATTGTATCGATTTATCAGTAGGTACGATTTCCATAAAATCAGCATTATATAGAATTCTGTAATGCTTCATTACGCCATTTGCATCAGGAATATCGTAAAATAAAGGTCTGTTGAAATCAAAATGTTGATTATAAAAGGTATTCAAAATCAAAATGCAATTCATAATATAGAATTGATTTTGATCAAAATCCCTGATTGTCATGTCAAATGTTATTCCTGCATTTTGAAGTATTTTTTTGAATCTTTCAGAGTAATTGAACGTAAAATTCTGAAAAGGAATAGTAACCGCTTTGATTTCGTTTTGAGTCAGCGCAGTAGGGAAAAGATCAGCTAGTAAATGTTGTATAAGAGTTTCGTTTTTTAGAATTAGATTCAAGTCCTCTATTCCTGTTCTAAACTCAGGAAAAGGTTCAGTTTCTTTCAATAAAGCTTTGGCATAATTTGAGCGATAATCGACATTAGTTACTGCGATTTTCTCTAAAGCTTCAATGAGTTTATGGAATGATATTAGAGTTTTGAACGGGCTTTCTTTAAACAAATGATAATCCATCTGATAGTTTATTTAGAATACAAAATTACTAATAAACGAAATTGGATAGCTAAATTTCAGGTCTTTTTTTTAAGAAATAGTTTAATTAAAATTTAATAAATCAAATTTTTTAATACTAAATTAGAGTTTGTATTTAAGTAGTTTGCGGAAATTATCTGATAGAAATGCTATTGTATCTTAGCAGTTTTTTTTGATTATTTTTCTGTCTCAATATCAGGATTGATTTTATTAATAGAAGGATTAGCATGTTTTACGTTTTTATAAGGTTAGGTATGAAAAATAACAATTTGTTATTCAGTAATCTAATGCGTTGTAATGAATCCAAAAATAATTTTATACGAAATGAATTCTTTTGTTGTAGAAACCAATGACCGTTTCATTTATTTCTTTTAGTTCTGGTGAAAGAAATGTTTTCCTATCTTTTTCATCGTTAGTTAATTCAAGTTGAGAAACTGTACATTTTAACTCCTTGAAATGATTTGTTACATTTCAGGTTGTAATTATTTTATCACCAAATAGAGTTAACAGAATTTTTTTACTTAGAAATTTTTCTTTGATTTCGATTTATTCATACTATTGGTTATTTAGATTTAAATATTAAAGGGAATTAAACTTAATTAATAATCGTCTAAATGACAAATAAAATCGACAAAATGCATACTTAGCTAGTAAAAGAAATAAAATTCTGATAAAAATTAATATATTTTCTATGACTCTTTGGAATAAAGTGTTGTATGGGCAAAAAAAATCCTCAACTACTTAAGTAATTGAGGATTGAAAATTTAGAAGTATAAAAACTATAAACTAACTTTTCTCTTCTTTATTGAAATAAACTAAGTAATAATACATTTGTTTCTCCTCGTCCCAGCCTTTTTCCACATATTTTTCAGCACTTTCAGGGTTGATGAAATCCATTTTAATTTGGATGTGTGTGTCTAAGTTAATAACGTTTTTGATTGATTTTCTAGCGTCAGAAACTGCTGCATTCGCAATAGGAAAAGATGTTACATCCTCAATGCTGTATTTTTCGCCTTTGTCAACTTTGTAGTTTTTAAACTCAGGAATTAAGTCTGGATTGTCTAAAACTTCATTTAGAAAGTTAGTTTCTTCGAACTGATCGTTTTTGGCAAAATAATTTACCGAACGGTTCATAAACATCACTTCTTCTTTTTTGTCTTCGGCGGGAAAAACAACATCTTTCGCAAAGTTCTGACAGAATTTTAAATACTTTTTAGTGATAAAGTTTTCATCCTCAAAAGCATCCACAGATAAGAAATGCTCTAACCAATATCTAGCATCATAGCGGTTGCTGTCAACAGTTAGAATTTTGTATCCTTCTTCCTTTTTGTAATTAAAGATAATACAACCTTTGTCCAGTTTATTCAAACTGACACCTTGTTGCAAAATCATTTCTAAGTGCGTTGCTTTTTCTTCAAACTGCAAAAAATCCGCTTGAATCTCACTCTTGAAAATCCCTATAGCATCCACCACATTATTGTCAATGCTCACGTTCGTTAAATACGTTACGTAAACTTCACCATTCTTGATGTGCGGATGATTGGATTGCTCAAATAAGTGTGAGGTAATTTTTTTCGAAACGTCATGAATTGTACTTGGATTGTCAAAAATTTCTGTTGCAAATTTGAACATATCATTGTAGTCCAAATCAATTTCATGAGCAAACTGAAAATAGTTTTCTTCTTTCTCTCTAAAAGGTTTAAAGAAAAATTCTTTCATCAAAGGAACAATCTCATCATTCAGATTAAAAGGTTGCTCCGATAAAAAAATCGCTTCGTTTCGACTTTTATTACCAACTCTGTGAATTGATAAGTTTTCGATGTGTGTATTATATAAGTTGATCATGTTTTTATTTTTTTAGATAAAAGAACCAAGATGAAAGACAGCAAAAAGGTCTTTTATCTTGGCTCTTGATTCTTAATTGTATAATGCTTTAATTCCAGTTCTCCTCAAATCCATAGTCTTCAAAACTATCATCGCCTTCAAACATATCCAAATCGTCTTCGTCTAATCCGTCTTCAAATTCATCATTGTAGTCATCTGCATTATCTGATTCAAAGTTTTTTTCCATCGCTTCATCCGGCATTTCACCGTGTGAAAAAATGGTTTCCGGATATGTGTTTCCGGCAAGTTGATCTTCAACAGCAGCAAGTTCTACAAGGAACGTCCACATATTGATGAAATCATAAACATAGAGGATTTTAGTATTTTCCTTATCTAAAATATCTGATAATTGGTAATCGCTCATGATTTTTTGCTCGCCTGGAACATCACCGGTATCAAAAAGTGAAATTTCATCTTCTTGATTCCAAGTTTCATCACAAGTATAAAACGAAGCTACTTCCATTCCGTCAAATCCAAAAGAATTAAAAATAGCATTGTGCAAATCTTCTAAAGTATCGTCTTCAAGTATTGCAATGTCTCTAAAAACATCTTCTTCCGCGTCTAGAATCACTCTAAATTTATAAACCATAATCTTTGTTTTTATTGAAAGCTCAAAGGTAAAATTTAATTTTTAGATTTAGATTTCAGATTTTGGATTTGTTGATAAGATTTTTGTGTATGCGTAAACAAGGAATACATCAATATCTAAATATTTTCGAAGAAAAGTAACAAAGCGAATCTTGTTTTAGAACTGAATATGTACCACCTAAGTTAGTGTTTTTGGTCGTTTGGTTTATTTTTAAAAATACTTGCGACTCTTTTTCGGAACTGATGGTATTTTTTATGAGTTGGATATTGTCTGTTTGATGTCATGTTATTTATAACCAATGCTACGGCCAGTAAAATAAGCACACCAGTAAATACAGGAGAAAATACATACCAGTAGCCTAGATTTTTAATTTCGTTTGATCCAGTTACCGCTATCAGTGCGGTTGCGCCGCCGGGTGGGTGCAACGTTTTAGTCATTTGCATAAAAACAATTGAAAGGGAAACAGCAAGTGGAGCGGTTAACCAAACTATATCTGGAACGAATTTATATACTGTAACCCCAATGATAGCTGAAATTAAGTGACCTCCAATAAGATTTCTCGGCTGTGCCAATGGACTTTGGATGACACCGTAAACTAAGACGCTCGATGCTCCAAAGGACCCTATTAAATAAACTACATCAGAGTGTGGCAGCGTTTGAGATTGTAAATAAGCGATTAATCCGATACCTATAAAAGAACCGAGAAAAGCCCAAAAATGTTCTTTGAAATCAACCAAAGTTTCTTTGTACAGGATGTACTTGGTTTTGCGGTAACTCCTTTTTGTTTTGGAAGATGGATACATTTTCAAAAATTGATAAACTACAAGAGTTGTTTTATCTTCGTCGAGGTATTTATTATTTTTCATAAAACTCTATCGGTAAATCATCTGGATCTGCAATAAAGAAAAAACGTTTTTTAGTGTGCTCATCAACACGAATTTCCTCTGAACTGATGTTTTTATTGACTAAAAAATCACGGGTTAATAGAATGTCATTAACTTCAAAAGCTAAATGACGTAATCCTGCCGCCTCAGGTTTTGAAGGGCGTTGAGGAGGATTTTGAAAGGAAAAAATTTCAATGATATAATTTCCGTTTAAGGCTAAATCCAGTTTATAGGATTGTCTTTCTTCCCGGTAAATTTCTTGAATTATTGTGAGTCCTAAAATGTTTGTGTAGAACGTTTTAGATTTTTGATAATCAGAACAAATAATGGCAATGTGGTGAATTTTATTAAGTTGTAGCATTTCTATTATAATGAATAAAGCCTAATCTGTTGATTAGGCTTAGGGTTTTTATTTTTTTGCATCGGAACAAAGTCCCACAATTTCATGGAAAGTGTCGTGTAAGTCTGTAATTGATTTCACAATTGCGGCATCAGATCCATTAGACATTACTAATTTGTGAAGCGCTTTACTTTTAATTTGCAACCGTTCAGCTGAAGCTAAAATAGCATCAGTTCTAAATTCTGCAGGAATATCAGACTTTAATAACATGGCGGCTTTGTTCATCATTTCTTCTGAACGTGCTTTGATTGGTACAAGATTTCCTTCTTCAGCAGGATGAAATGTTTGTGACATTACTTCATGAAATTCTTTTATGGCTGGCCATTTTTCGAAAGTGGATTGTGCGGAAACGGAGTTTGCAACAACAATAAGTGCCAAGACTAGAAATGCTTTGAGATGTTTCATGATGATTTTATAAAGTTTAAATATTTATAACAAAGATAGGAAATTTTAGTTTTTAGGTGTTGTAATTCGGCTTAGGATATTTATTAAACATTTAATTTCCGGATCACTTTTGCCGGATTTCCTACTGCCAAAGAATTGTCAGGAATGTCTTTTGTTACTACTGAACCTGCACCAATTACACAGCCATTTCCAATGGTTATACCCGGACAAATTACTGAATTTCCGCCAATCCAGCAATCATCACCAATGGTTATTGGCAATGCATTTTCCAGCGTTTTCCTCAGTTCAGCATCCAATGGATGTGTTGCGGTGTACAGTTGAACTCCCGGTGCAAAAAAGACATTGGAACCAATAGTGACTTTTGCGCAGTCCAAAACGACACAGTTTACATTGAAATAAACGTTTTCTCCACAACTGATATTATAGCCGTAATCGCAAAAAAATGGGGGTTCAATGTAAAGATTTGCTCCTGCATTAGGAATCAGTTCTTTTAGAATTTCCCGTGCTTTTTTTGTTACTCTGTATTCGGTAACGTTTAATCGGTGGAGTAAATTCTTAGATTTTCGCCTGTCTTTTACTAAAACAGGATCGCCTGCCAAATAATATTCTCCGGCAATCATTTTTTCTTTTTCGGTTATCATATTATATTTTTGTTTTAGCTATTTTATCATGAATTTTTAGTGTTTCTTGCAATGCCGCACTCCCGTACCAAAGAGTTAGTTCCGGTTCCAGAAGTTTCGATTGTACCGCAGGATCTGTCGCCACAAATGTTTTGGCTTCTTCAATACTGCTGGCATTAAAAATATAAATACCTCGATAATTTTTATCATTTTTCATGAAAGGACCTGCCACAACCAGCTTTCCTTCCTCGGCTAATTTACTGATGTTAGCCATGTGTCCTTCAAATAATTTTTTGGTTTCTTCTTTAGTTGCAGTTGTATTGCTACCTGTTTTTAATAAGCAAAAAACATATTGCTTCATACCATACTCATCTGCATTTAGCGATTTTGCCAGTTTTTCATCAAATGCTGATTCCGTTTCTTGAGAAAATAATGCAGTGCTAAAAGAGAACAATAAAAGGAATACGATTGATTTTTTCATTTTTTCAGAATTTGAATGTACACAAATTTAAGGTTTTCATTAATAATATAGAAAATACGTGATTTTAAATTCGAAAGGTATTAGATAAAACAACTCATCCTGTAATTTCAACAGTTCAGTACTAACTTTTTCTTGTTCTGATTTTTGCTATAGATATTTGCTCATTCAAAATCAAACATCATGAAACCATCATTTACTCAGCAATCAAATCATTCGAAAAGAAGCCTTACATCAATTTTTACTTTTGCTATTTTATTATTCAGCCTGACTATTTTTTCACAAAATACAATTTCGGGGAAAGTGGTGGATGAGAAAGGAAAACCAGTTTCAGGCGCTAATGTTTTTATCGAAGGGACTTATGATGGCGCCTCAACTACTGAAATGGGTGATTTTAGTTTTACTACTTTAGCAAAAGGAAATCAAACTTTGGTAGTGAGTTTTCTTATTTATGAAACTTCAAAAACAGTGATTGATGTGGCTACTTTCCAAAATAAAACCATCAAATTACGAGAAAGTGTTACCTCGCTTGATGCCGTTGTGATTACGGCCGGAACATTAGAAGCGGGCGACAAAGCCAGAGTTTCTGTTTTGAAACCATTAGATATTGTAACTACAGCGGGTTCTGCGGGAAATATTATTGCGGCTTTGCAAACGTTACCAGGAACTCAAACGGTAGGCGAGGACGGAAGATTGTTTGTCCGTGGTGGCGAGGCCAATGAAACACAAACTTTTGTAGATGGAATTCGAGTGGCGCAGCCGTATGGCGCAACCACGAATAATTTACCTACACGAGGAAGGTTTTCTCCTTTTCTATTCAGCGGAATATCATTCTCTACGGGAGGTTATTCAGCGGAATATGGCGAAGCGTTATCCAGTGTTTTATTGTTGAATACACAAGATAATCCAGATCAAAATAAAACCGAAATCTCTTTGATGACCGTTGGTTTAGGAATTGGAAATACCCAAAAATGGAAAAAAAGTTCATTGAGCATCAATGCGAATTACCTCAATTTAGCTCCATATCAAGCAGTTATTCCTCAAAACGTGGATTGGAATAGTCCTTTTCAATCGTTGTCAGGAGAAACCGTATATCGCTATAACTTCAATAATGGGATTTTGAAAGTATATGCTGCTTTTGATTCGTCTAAATTTGACATTAATCAGGAAAACATTAATTCGCCAGAGAAAATCAGAGTGGATTTAAATAATAATAATTTCTATTTAAATTCCTCCTACAAAGGCGTTTTTGGGAACAATTGGCAAATTACTTCTGGGTTGAGTTATGGCTACAGCAACAACAAAATAAATTTAGATTCAGATAAAGTGTCGAATGATGAAAATGCAGCTCATTTTAAATTAAAATTAAGAAAAAGCTTTTCAGAAAGAGTGAAACTTTCCTTTGGAGCCGATTATTTTGTGACCCAATTCAATGAAGATTTTAAGGATAATTCTGGTTCGATTTTTACCAATGGGTACGATGCTAACATTGCAGCGGTTTATACCGAAGCTGATATTTTCTTCTCTAAAAAGTGGGCTGCAAAAGTTGGAATAAGGGCTTCCAATAATGATTTGCTGAATGAAACGGCTATTTCTCCCCGAATTTCATTTGCGTATAAAATGGCTAAAAATAGTCAATTTTCATTCGCTTATGGCGATTTTACCCAAGCTCCAAGTGCGGAATACATCAAATATTCCAACAATAATCAGTTTGAAAGCGAAAAAGCTTCGCATTACATTTTAAATTTTCAGTACAATAAAAACGGAAAAACATTTCGTGCTGAAACCTATTACAAAGACTATCGCGATTTAGTAAAATTCGACACCCAAGTGACAGCTTATAATTCGGTTTATGATAATTCCGGTTCTGGTTATGCGAAAGGGTTGGATTTGTTCTGGAGAGATGGAAAATCAATCAAAAACTTAGAATATTGGGTTTCCTATTCGTACATCGACACAGAGCGAAATTATAAAAATTTCAGTTCGCAAGTGACGCCAAGTTTTGTTGCAGATCACAGCTTATCAATCGTTACTAAATACTGGATAAATGATTGGAAATCTCAGATAGGCTTCACTAATTCATACAGTTCCGGAAGGCCTTACAACAATCCAAATGAAACAAAATTCATGAATGGAAAAACTAAATCGTACAACAGTTTGAGTTTCAATTGGGCGTATTTACTGTCGCAACAAAAGATTTTATATTTCTCAGTCTCCAATGTTTTAGGTACTCAAAATGTATTTGGATACGAATACGCCAACAATCCAGACAATGCAGGCTTTTACAACAGAAAAGAAATTATTCCTACAGCCGATCGTTTTTTCTTTGTAGGATTCTTTTGGACGATTAGTAATGATAAAAAAGACAATCAGTTGAGGAATCTTTAAAAGAAGTCATAATGTCTTAAAGTCAAAGGTCTAAAGTCCTTGTAAACGAAAACTCTTTAAACTTTATGACTTTCGACTTTACAACTTTGGACTAAATAACAATTCATCCATCAAATTCTACAGTTCAGTATCAATAAATTTTAAACCAATAAAAACCGAGATACTTTTGAAGTATAAATTATTACAACGTTTCAATCATCAAAAAAATAACCATTTTAAAACAAGAAATCATGACAAAAGTTATCACCACAATCGTATTTTTTATCTGTAGTTTAGTATCGGCTCAAGGGCAATTTGAGCAAGGAATGGGAAAAGCGTTCCAGTTATGGGGCGAAGGAAAAAATACCGAAGCTTCAGATTTATTCGAAAGAATAGCTGCTGCCGAAAAAACAAGTTGGTTGCCTAATTATTACGTTGCATTGGTAAATACGACGACTGCTTTTAGAACGAAAGATAAAGATCAAATGAATTTATTACTTTCGAAAGCACAAAAATCATTGGATATAGAAATGGATAAAAATCCAAATAATGCCGAGTTATTTGTGATGCAAGCGATGATTCATACTGCTTGGATTGCTTTTGACCCAATGACAAACGGACAAAAATTATCCGGAACGGTGATGGAATTGTACGGGAAAGCCCAGGCAATCGCTCCAGAAAATCCAAGAGTTGTTTTTGGTAAGGCCGAATTTGAAATTGGTGGAGCGCAATTTTGGGGAACTGACACAAAACCAATGTGCGCACAAATTGAAAAAGCTATTGGACTTTTTGCTACTTTTAAACCTGAAACACCTTTTTCTCCAAAGTGGGGATTGGACAGAGCTTTAGCAGCACAGAAAAATTGTAAATAGGGAATAGAAATAAGAGAAAGTGAATCAATCTCAAAATCTTTTTCTTAATTATTGTACCTGAATAAATATCAAAATAAAATGAGTAGAATATATAAAGAACTTCAAAGAGCGATAAAATTGACAATCCTAATTTTTGCGGTGATTCAATTAGTCAATGTGGTAATGGGAAGTGAGATTTATTTCGGTAAAAGGTTGCTAGTCAATTTTTTATTTACAATGATGTATACTTTTTCTTTATACGCTGCAAACATGTTTCTTTTTTGGAAATTAGACTCTTATTTTGAAGATAAATTTTCGGTAAAAAGACTAGCACTGGGATTTATAGGTTCGTTTTTAGTTTCATTAGTAGTCATTTTTTTAATGCACGTATTTGAAGTAGTGGTGTATAGTAAAAATTCTTTTGACTATTTCTTGGCTAATGAAAAACCTTCAAGCTATTTAGGGTCGATAATCATCACTTTTTTTGTCACATTATCCATTTACACCATTTCATTTTACAAAGCGTATAATGAAAACAAAGTCAAAGAACAGAAAATTATTGCTGGTACAGCTAACGCGAAATTCGAGAGTTTAAAAAATCAAATTGATCCTCATTTCCTTTTTAATAGTTTGAATGTCTTAAGCTCTTTGATTGAAGAAAATCCAGATAATGCACAACGGTTTACGATTTCATTATCAAAGATTTATCGCTATGTATTGGAACAAAAAGATAAAGAGCTAGTTTCGCTTGAAGAAGAATTGGCTTTCGCCAAAACCTATATGAATTTATTGAAAATGCGTTTCGAAAATAGCTTGTTTTATGAATTACCAACGACAGCTATAAATTCAGAAGCCAAAGTAGTGCCGCTCTCTTTACAGCTTTTATTAGAGAACACGGTAAAGCATAATGTGGTTAGTGAACAAAGGCCATTGCACATTCGGATTTATGTTGAGGGCGATTATCTGGCTGTTCAAAACGATTATCAAAAGAAAGAAGTATTGCAAGAACGTCAAGGTGTTGGTTTGCAGAATATCGTCAACAGATATGGAATTATAACCAACAGGAAAGTCCTGATTGCTCAAAATGAGAAAACATTTACTGTCAAAATACCCATTTTAACTAAACAAATTACAGTTATGGAAACGACTACAGATTACAATGAAGATACGGCTTATTACAGAGCTAAAAAACGAGTGGATGAGCTTAAAGGTTTTTACGGAAACTTGATTTCTTACTGTTGTGTTATTCCGTTTTTAATCTATATCAATTTAACTTTTTCACCACATTTTCAATGGTTTTGGTTTTCTGCAGCCGGATGGGGATTTGGATTGACGATGCATGCTTTAAAGGTTTTTGGTTACAGTTCTAATTGGGAACAAAGAAAAATTCAAGAAATTTTGCGCAAAGAAGAGCAGAAACAAACATGGAAATAAGAATCAGAGCTGTTATAAACGTAAAAAAAATTAAATAAGAAATTATGGAAAATACATATCAAAATGAAGAGCGCTATTTTAAAGCGAAAAAACAAGTGGAAGAAATTAAAGGTTTCTATGGGAATTTAACAGCCTATATTGTCTTTAATATTGCTCTCTTAATTATAAATTTAGTGACATCTCCTGAGCATTTATGGTTTTTTTGGCCTATGTTAGGGTGGGGAATTGGAGTAATTTTTCATGGTATGAAAGTCTTTAATTATATGCCATTTTTTGGTAAAGATTGGGAAGAACAAAAAATCAAAGAGTTTATGGATAAAGAAAATGAGAGAAAAGATACCTGGACGTAAAGTCACAATTCTTCTATTACAATTGAATTGCTTTTTTTAAATAGTAAATGACACTTAATATCATCAAAATGAAAAGAAATTTTAATTCTGGGTTTGAAGGATTTCAGCCAGAAGACAAATACGCTGCAGCCCAACGGGAAGTCAAGCGATTGAAAGGGTTTTATACGCATTTAATAGTATATATAGCCATAAACATAATGATTGTATTCCTCAAAGTTAGAGATTTGGATCCAGGAGAAAGCTATTTCAAAATAGAGAATTTCTTTACTGCATTCTTTTGGGGAATAGGAATAGTGGTACACGGATTTTCTGTTTTTTTGCCCAATTGGATTTTTGGAAGAAACTGGGAAGAGAAAAAAATTAAGGAGTTGATGGAGAAAGAGAAAAGTGAAAAATGGGAGTGAAATAAGTGTTCAGCCATAATTTTCAGTAAACCAAAATAACCTAATAAACGATTCAGTATTAAATGATGACAATAATAATCGAAGACGAAAAACCAGCTGCAAGATTACTACAGCGAAAATTAGAAATACTAAACATTCAAGTAGGAGTGATGTTGCATTCTGTAGAAGAAGCAATTGATTGGTTTTCTAATAATGAACATCCGGAATTGATTTTTCTTGACATTCAGTTGTCGGATGGATTGTCATTTGAAATTTTTGAAAAAATTGAAATTAAAAGCGCCGTGATTTTTACAACGGCTTATGATGAGTATGCATTGCGGGCTTTTAAGTTGAATAGTATCGATTATCTTTTGAAACCTATTGACGAAGATGATTTAGAGATTGCTGTTTCTAAATTTAAAGCGCGTTTACCGAAACAAGAAACGGTACAGTTGGATTTTGAGCAGATTAAAAAAATGCTTTCTAATCCATTTGAAAAAAATCATAAAAAACGATTTACGGTAAAAATAGGGCAACATTTAAAGGTGATTGCTACTGATGAAATCGAGTGTTTTTTTAGCGAAAACAAAGGAACGTATCTGCATACTTTTGACAATAGAAATTATTTGATTGAAACGACTTTGGAGCTTTTGGAACAGGAATTAGATCCAAAAGATTTCTATAGGATAAGCAGAAAATTCATAATTCCACTGAAAGCAATTAAGGAAATTGTAGTCTATAGCAATTCCCGATTAAAGGTTATTTTGCCTTCTTATAAAGAAGACGAAGTGATTGTAAGCAGAGAAAAAGTTTCTGATTTTAAAAATTGGATTGGATAATTTTAGTATAAAAAAAACTGCTTCAAATGCAGGTTCAAAAAATCCTAAAAGGAAATTTTGTACACTAACAATTGAAACAGTTTTAAGTAAGTTTAGGATTTAGAAATTAATCAAATAATGATTTAATTTCTTTTTCTGTCTTGCCTAACTTTTGTTGTAATTTACCCCACATTTCATCTTCTTTTCCTTCCTCGTACAGTAAATCATCATCCGTTAAATCGGCAAATTTCTGTTTAAGTTTTCCTTTCAACTCATTCCAGTTTCCTTCAATCTCTTTTGAATTTGGCATAATATATAAGTTTTAAATTACTATTTGTTCTTTACAAATTTGGGAATTTTAAACTGTAAATATGTTACACAATTCTAGGAAACTATTGTATAATTCCAATGAATTGTATCACTCTGTTTTGATTTAAGTTGATAAATGGAATTTAGATTAAAGTTAAATTAAAACTAAAGGTATTGGGTTTTAAAAAATTGATAATGTGTTTCTTGTGTTTTGCATATAGATTATGTCTATGGTGGTTTTAAACCTTGAAAAACACTTTTCGGATGCCAATTATTACAAAAATTAATACAGTGTAAATTATAAAAAATGGAATGATATATTCTATTAAATCCATAGGTAACATTACCGCAATTATCAATAATTGAAAGCCCAAACCGTAAATTGAAAGTACGGTCATAAACCAGTTTGGAAACGTTTTTACTTTGTATGCTTCTTTGTCAAGTATGTGAATTATTTTGTCAAAAGTACCATAGACAATGGTGTATATCTGGAATAAAATATCTACTGATTTTTGGGTTTCTCCAGGTAAAGCTTTTGGAGATTTATATTCGAAAATTTTACTGGTTGTATCTCCGCCTACTGATTTATTTCTTAAAATCACATAGTAATAATTGTATAAAGTTCCCTGTAATTGGATGCCAATAAAGGCCAAAATAGTAAACCAAAATGATGTTTTTGAAACATAACAAATGGTCATTAAAAACATAAAATTTAAGATGATATCAAATACACTGTCCAAGTATCTTCCGGTATAAGAAGGAGTGTTTTTCAACCTTGCCAGTTCTCCATCGGCAGCATCAATCATTGATTTTAGAATGATAAAAAAACTGGCTAGATAATAACTTCCTTGCAGTATACAGTAAATGGCAATCAATCCTGAAACACCAAAAAGTAAGGTAACATGAATAGGCGTAAACCGAGTGTTTTTTAATTTATTGGCGAGAAATTTTCCAAATGGTCTTCCATAATCTGATAAATCTAAAAATTTATCTTGAGCAGCAAGTTTTGACATTTTAATAATTAGTAAGCAAAAATAGATGTGACAATATAGTCAAAAATGAATGTTTTAATGTTTGTTCCTTTGTGAATATGACTCTAAAACTAGATAAAATTGAACTCCAAAAAGTAAGGTTGCTAGCACGAGATGTAAGGTTTGTGTGCCAAACGGAAAATCAAAATAATACATCGTTATACCAGTAAGAACTTCGACGAGAAGTAAAAACATAACCCAATTTTGTTTGCTCGCATTTAGATTTAATTTCCTATTTATGTAGAATAAATAACCGTTGAGCGCAAACACAAGTATCGAAAAAGATCTGTGAACGTAAAATATAACAGTTGGATTTTGGAGCCACATTACCTCTGGAGCTCCTGTTTTTGAAACAATATCCACTTGTTCTCTAACATCTGTTCCAAGTACAATTTGAACAAGAGTTAGAACTAGCGCTACGAGTAAAAAGGCATTAAATTTGGTATTGTAAGTAACAGGTTTTCTATTTGTTTTTACACTGTAAATCACTATAAGCTGAATGGCAAGTATTAGCAAAGCTGCCAGCATGTGAGTTGTAATTTTATAAGGACTAAGTACAGAGTCTACCACTGTTTTGCCAAGCCATGCCTGGAACGCCATCAATACACAGACTATAAAAGATAAGTAAATAAGGCTCTTTTGTTTTTTTCTATAACCAAAGGAGAGTACCAGTGTTACTATACAAGCTATGCCCGCTAACGCGCCTAGGAGGCGGTTGATGTATTCTACCCAAGTGTGAATGGGATTAAAAATTGCATAATCGTGTTTTTGATAAGGTGTCCAATTGGATGTTTCAAAATTCTCTTTAGCAACAAAATCCTCCTTAGCAACTAATAATGATTCCTCTTTTATGATTACCTGCCCTTTATTATACTCCTTATTTGGTGTAAAAAGAAGCTCTTTTTGGTCTGTTGGCGGAATGTAATACCCAAAACATTTAGGCCAGTCTGGACAGCCCATTCCGGAGCCAGTTAATCGAACAAAGGCACCTGCAAAGATGACTAGATAAACCAAAACGAGAGCTATTTTTGCGGATTTTAGAAAGTATTTTTGCACAGGGGTTTTATTTTTTGTAAAATTATCTCATTTCACTGTAGTAAAAGAGTACACAATAGTTAAACTTTGACTAAACCTAATTTAGATGCTTTTTTTAGCATAAAAGCATAGGCAGCATCATATTCATTTGGGATTTCACCCTCAAGGATTGCTTCTTTAATTGCTTCTTTGATGATACCAATTTCTCTTGATGGTTTAATGTTAAAATGTTCCATAATTTCCTCACCAGATATCGGCGGTTGAAAATTACGTACTTGATCACGCTCTTCTACTTCCACAATTTTTTTTCGAACTATTTCAAAGTTTTTGTGGTACTTTTTAAATTTGTTTGGGTTTTTTGTTGTGATATCAGCTTCGCAGAGTGTCATTAAGTTTTCTACGTCTTCTCCAGCATCAAACACCAAACGCCGCACCGCACTATCTGTTACAGTATCTTGAGAAAGTACTATGGGTCTGGAACTCATCATGACCATTTTTTGAACAAATTTCATTTTATGGTTAAGAGGCATGTGTAAGCGTTCAAATATTTTTTTAGCCATTTTTCCTCCCAGGAATTCATGTCCGTGAAAAGTCCAGCCTTGTTTTTTATTAAAACGTTTTGTTGGAGCTTTTCCTATGTCATGCAACAATGCAGACCAGCGGAGCCAAACGTCATCCGTATTTGGGCAAATATTGTCAACAACCTCAAGCGTATGATAGAAATTATTTTTGTGGGTGTGACCTTCTATTTCTTCAACTTGGTTCAAAGCCGTTAACTCGGGAAGAATAATATCTAAAAGTCCTGTTTTGAACAAATGTAAAAATCCAATTGAAGGTTGATCTGTCGAAAGTATTTTATTCAATTCATCCACAATGCGTTCTCCAGAAATGATTTTGATTCGCTCTGCATTCTTTGTGATGGATTGAAACGAATTTTCTTCTATATCAAAGCCCAATTGGTTCGCAAAACGAATGCCTCTCAACATACGCAACGGATCATCAGAAAAAGTAATATCTGGATCCAAGGGCGTTCTAATTATTTTGTTTTTTAAATCTTCGAGTCCGTTAAAAGGATCTGAAAGCTCTCCAAAATTCTTTTCGTTTAAGGATAAAGCCAACGCATTTATAGTGAAGTCACGACGATTTTGATCGTCTTCAAGGGTTCCGTTTTCTACAACAGGATTCCGACTTTCAAAATGATAGGATTCTTTTCTGGCGCCTACAAACTCAATTTCGGTGTCCTCAAAGCGCAACATCGCTGTTCCGTAGGTTTTGAAAACTTGAACTTTTGGTTTATTAGGAAGTAATTGAGATACTTTTAAAGCCAATTCGATTCCGCTGCCAACGGCAACAATATCAATATCTTTTTTAAAGTCTCTGTTCAAAAGTAAATCTCTAACAAAACCACCAATTACATAACTATCTACGTTAAGTTCTTGAGAAGCTTGAGAGATGACTTTGAAAATTTTATTATTTAAGGCTTCTTTATATGAAGTTTTAATGCTCATTTTAAAAATGTTTAAAGTCTAAAGTCTAAAGTTGCTAAACTGAAAACTGGAAACTGAATACTGCAAACTATTTTCGAATCACTTTCACCTGAGAATCATTCGTTAATTTTATTATTGTCGAAGGTTTTCCGCCAATTTTTTCACGATGCAAATTTACAACATAGTCTACACCTTTTATAATTTCCGGACTAATATCTTTGAAGGCAATAGGAGTGGGTTGGCCTGAAATATTTGCAGATGTCGAAACCAATGGTTTCTTCATCTTTTCCATTAATTTAAAGCAAAAAGGTTCTTTTACAACACGAATTCCTAGTGAGTTTTCTGAAGAGATTATATTGGGAGCTACATTTCTGGGTTTGTCCAATATCAAAGTCGTTGGTTTTTCGGATAAGTCAATGATTTGCCAAGCTACTTCGGGAATGTCTTTGAAAACATTGTACATCATTTTTTCGCCATTCATCAAAACAATCATGCTTTGAGTTTCGGCTCTTTGCTTGAGTTTGTATATTTTGGCAACAGCCTCAGCGTTTGTTGCATCACATCCAATTCCCCAAACGGTGTCAGTAGGATATAAAATGATTCCGCCTTCTTTTATGACTTCGTAGGCTTTGTGAACTTCTTCGTTGATATTTTCCATATTTTTATTTTTGTGGATATTTTAAGTTTCAGTTCAATAAAACTAGTGTAATTTCCAGTGTGTAAAAATACTTCATTTGAGCTTTGCAATCCAAATATATTTCCAGGTTCCTTTTTGAGTGCTTTTACAGTTCCAAATTTTTATAAAAGACACTTTTCATACACTTTCAAATAGTGTGAGGCTGCAACTTTCCAATTGAAACTCGCCGCTCTTTCTTTCATAAGCAATTCCATTTCATTTTGATTGTTGTAGAAATGATTTAAACCGTCAATTAATGTGTTTTTCATATATTCAGGATCAAAATTATCCCAGTAGTATGAATGTTTTCCACCTATTTCTGGCAAAGAAGTTTTATTCGATAAGAATACGGGTTTCCCAAAATGCATTGCTTCTATAGGTGGTAAACCAAAACCTTCGCGAATCGATGGAAAAAGGAAAGCATAGCATTTTGATAAATAAAATTGTTTAGCAATATCGTCAACTTTTCCAGTCAGAAAAACACGATTTTGTAAATTGTTTTCTGCGATAAACTTTGCTATTTCAAATCCATAAGATTTATTGCTGTTTCCTGATATAATTAAATTAAAATCAGTGATATGAATCATCATTTTTACTATGGAAAGAAAGTTTTTTCGTTCCAGAAAGTCACCTATTGAGTATAAAAATGGTTTGTTTAAAGGTATTTTTGATATGAAAGCTGAAGTATCCAAGATCGTTGAAATAGGATTTCCATTATGAATTACATATTCAGGAACATTTGGAACTTTAAAATACTCGTGTGTTTGTTTTTTTGCAAATTCAGAGATATAGGTTATCGCTGTCGATTTTTCCAGTTTAGCAATAAATAATTTGTTTGTTTTGTGATTCATATCAGATGAAATTTCCTCTACAAAGTTTACATCATGTACTGTAAGTAAATATTTATTGACATGGAAAGGTTCAATTTTAGTATTTTGATTGACTGAATGCCATAAATCATTTTTTTTTCGAGTTCTAAAAATACTATGTCTGGATAAATTAGTGTATTTATTGTACTTAAATTTATCTCCAAATTCAGCCTTAAGAATTTCTGGATTTTTAACGTTCAAGGTTAGTTCTAAGTCATTAAACTGCAATTTCGATAATCCCTTAATCAATTCGTAATTAAAAGTTCCTAATCCAGTTGCTTTGTTTTTTAGATTATGTGTTTCGAGGAAAACAGTTTTTGTCATTTTATAGTGTTGAATTTGAGTAAAAGTAGCCCTTAAATTGGATAAATAAAAAGCAATACCTACTTTTGTTTTTAATTATTTTAAATTGATGCAAATAACAATTCACCCTAAATTTCAGGTATACAAGACGAATTTAACTACAATTATTGAAAATTTCAATTCTAGTGGAGAGCTTTTTGGTGATGGAAAACGAAATAAAATTAAACTCTTTGATGTAGACTCTTCAACGATTAATATTAAATCGTTTAAAATCCCTAATATTATTAATCAAGTGGCTTACAAATATTTCAGAAAGTCTAAAGCAAGACGTTCTTATGAATATGCTAACAAATTGCTTGAAAACGGGATTGGAACTCCTCAGCCTATTGCTTATGCTGAAAATTTCAAATTGTCAGGGTTGGAAAAAAGTTTTTACATCAGTGAACACCTGAAAGCAGAACTGACTTTTAGAGAATTAGTGTTGCAACCTGATTATCCCGATCACGAGAATGTTTTAAGACAATTTACCAGATTTACATTTGATTTACATCAAAAAGGAATCGAGTTTTTAGATCATTCACCTGGAAATACATTAATCAAGAAAGAAGCTAACAACGCTTACAGTTTTTACTTAGTGGATTTAAACCGAATGAATTTTCATTCAGAAATGAATTTTGATCTACGTATGAAAAACTTTAACAGGCTTACGCCAAAAACAGAAATGCTGGCTATCATGAGTGATGAATATGCCAAACTTTATGGTAAAAAATACGATGAAGTTTTTGTTAAAATGTGTTTTTATACCAATGATTTTCAGGCAAAATTTCACAGAAAGATTGCTCGAAAAAAGAAATTATTGTTTTGGCGATAGCGATTTTTCGGTATGCCAAAGTTGTTCTAATTCTCGATACCGAGTATAAACTGAATTTGCGTTTAAATAGCAAATAATCAAGCCTTTTTTTCCGTCAAGAAATCCTAATCGCACAATATAATTGAATAAGAAATTGTAAGTTGGATGCAAGAAATGTAATATGATAAAAGGTTTTTCTCTCTTTAAAAATTTCTCCTGAGCCTTAAATTTGCCGTAGCGAATGGTTTTTAATTTGTATTCTTGAAAATTAGAATAGGAGTAATGAATGAGTTTGTTTTTTAGAACCCCTATTTTACCATTCACTTTTAATTTTTCATGTACGAGCCTATCTTTAGTGTAAGCTGCATTATTTTTATTGAAAAGTCTAAATATTTTATCATTTTGATTTCCACTGAAATGCAGTACTTTGTCTTTGAACATAAAAGTTCTGTAAAAAAGAAAAGCCGAATGTGTTTTATTAGTAGTAACAGTGGTTATTATTTCATTTTTTAATGCAGGAGATAGTCTTTCATCTGCGTCCAGAAATAAAATCCAATCATTTTTTGCTTGAGAAATCGCAAAATTCCGTTGCGACGAATAATTTTCAAATGTATTTTGAATGAAACTGACTTTTTCAAATGATTTGCAAATAGCTTCTGTTTTATCCGTACTGAATGAATCGACAACAATAATTTCATCAGCAAAATCCAAATCAGCCAAAAGTGACCTCATTTGATTTTCCTCGTTTAATGTGATTATTAAAACAGAAATGTTAGTGTTGTAATGGTTTGTCATTAATTTTTCGATCTTCTACAAAAATATAGTATTCGGATTAAATTCAATTTTTACTTTAAAAGTTTATTTTAGATGTATTTCTAAAAAAGTATTTAACAAAGGATAAATTAATTTAGGGGTAAATTGTCTGTAAAATGAAACGGTTTCTTTTTTTACGATTTTAGGGGTTTTGCTTTCAAATAAATCGGGTTTAAACTCTTTTAAATGAAGTGAAACATGGTTGATTCCATCTTCGAATGTGGCCCAACCTTTTTTATCAATCCAAGGCGAAAAAATAATAAAAGACGGCTTCTCTAAAGCTTTTGCCATATTTATTGCTCCGCCATCATTACCAATTATCATGTCACAATTGTTCATAATAGCAATAAACTCTCGGATACTTTTACCTAGAACAGAAAAATAAATCTTCTGTTTTGTAGTTTCTTTGCAATTATCGTAAATTGTTTTAGCTTCCTCAATTTGCTTTGGAAAATAATTAAAAAGAATATTGATATTTCCTCTGTCTGCGATAAAATCAACTAATTGCGACATGTATTCCAGGGGATAAGTTTTGTCTGGACTGCTGCCAATTATGCTAATCATAATTGTCTTTTTGGATTGGTCAATTCCGTGCGATTCAAAAAGTGAAGTGGCAAAATCATTTTCTTCTTCCGTAACATAAATACGTGGGAAAGTCTCTAATTCAATAGGAAGATGCAGTGGATCTAAGAGTGCTAATCGTTGTTCGATTATTAATCCCAAATTTGTTTTAGATATTGTTTTCCGTTTCACGGTATCGGTATAAAGAAATTCTCTTCCTTTTTTCCAATACGATATTTTTTGTTTGGCACCAGAAAATAATACGACCAGCCAACTTTCTAATTTAGAATAAGCGTCTATGACAATGTCATATTTTTCTGCGCGAATAGATTTCAGTAACTTATAATGTTCCCATTTGTTTTTTTGATGTTTTTCCTGAAAAAGTATAAGATTATCAAAACTTGTATTTCCTTGTAAAACAGCAATGGTAGATTCGTAAACCATATAATCAATTTGCGCTTTTGGATAAGCTTTTCGCAGATTGTCGCATAAAATGGAGCTTACTAAAACATCACCAATCATTTTTTGTTGAATTACAAGTATTTTCATTTGGAGAAAATTAAGGAAATTATGCTTTTGTTTTCAAATAATTCATGGCACGAGGACTAATCCAAGTTTGTTTTTGAAGCGCATTAAAGTAGTAAACGGATACGTTTTTAAGCATTAATCGATTCACCTTTAATTTTGGAATAAAAAACAAAAATAAACTTAAAATAGATAATAGTGTTTTCTCCAGAAGGACTCCTATAATTAATACACTTTGTAAATAGACTTGAATTCCTGTTGAGAATTGATTGCTGATATAGACGTGTTTAGAAATAATCACTTCAGTTTTGGTCAATGCTTTTGTCTTAACGTTTATTCGGGATGCACCGCCATGCTGATGGAAAATTGTTGCTTTTCTGGTTATCGCAACTTTACCTCCGGAATCAGCAACTTTTTTGCAAAGGTCAACATCTTCAAAATACAGCCAGTAATCTTCGTTCCAACCTTTAATTTTGTCAAACCAGTTTCTACTTATGAAAATAACGGCACCTGTAACCCAATCCGGGTAAAATAAATCTGTTGTAGTGTTGAAACGTTTTTCTAGTTTGGCTTTATTCAGTTTCCTGAAAATGGCTCTTGAGATTCCAAAAAAGCGTCCTAAAGCGGGGAATAAATTGTTTTGCTTGTAAAAAACGCTGTTTTCATTTATTTGAAGACAAGACAAAATTCCAATTTCAGGGTGTGAAATAGTAGTTTGCAAAAGCGTTTCTAAAGCTTCAAGCGTAAGTTTTGTATCTGGGTTTAAAAAAAGGAAATGGTTTCCCTTAGCAATGGCTGCACCAAAGTTGCAACCATCTGAGAAACCATTATTACCAGTATTTTCTATGAATGTAAACTTGGAATATTTTTGTTTAAAAACAGGAAATTGTCCGTCATTAGAAAAATTATCCACTATGATAACCTCAAATGCAAATGTTATAGAACTAATGGAATCAATAGATTCTAAACACTCGTCTAAGGCTTTCCAACCCCGGTAATTGACTATAATTATTGAAATATCCAATAGGTTTTTTGTATATAAATTTTAAAACAAAACTGAATTATACCGCTACGTTATATTCACGTAAAGCATCATTTAAAGATGTTTTCAAGTCAGTAGAGGCTTTTCTTTGTCCGATAATTAATGCACAAGGAACTTGGAAATCACCTGCAGGAAATGATTTTGTATAGCTTCCCGGAATTACAACGGAACGAGCAGGAACAAAACCTTTCATTTCAACTGGAGTTTCGCCTGTAACATCAATAATTTTTGTAGAGGCCGTCAAACAAACATTGGCACCAAGAACAGCTTCTTTCCCAACATGAACGCCTTCAACTACGATAC
The DNA here is from genome assembly GCF_048286755.1 of Flavobacterium labens. Taxonomy (NCBI): domain Bacteria; kingdom Pseudomonadati; phylum Bacteroidota; class Flavobacteriia; order Flavobacteriales; family Flavobacteriaceae; genus Flavobacterium; species Flavobacterium labens. The sequence continues at coordinate 184,545 of NZ_JBLVPL010000003.1, forward strand.
AACGAGAACCAATAAATGCACCATCCTCAATAATTACCGGAGCCGCTTGCAAAGGTTCTAAAACACCACCAATACCAACACCACCGCTTAAGTGAACGTGTTTACCAATTTGCGCACAGCTACCTACTGTTGCCCATGTGTCTACCATTGTTCCTTCATCAACATAAGCTCCAATATTTACATAACTTGGCATCAAAATAACACCACTTGAAATGTATGCGCCATAACGAGCTACAGCGTTAGGAACGACACGGATTCCTTTCTCGGCATAGCCTCTTTTTAGCAACATTTTGTCATGGTACTCGAAAATTCCAGATTCCAATGTTTCCATTTTTTGGATAGGGAAATACATCACTACCGCTTTCTTTACCCATTCGTTTACTTGCCATCCTTCACCAACTGGCTCGGCAACACGTAATTTTCCGGTGTCTAATAATTCAATAACTTCTCTGATAGCATCAGTTGTTGTCGTTTCTTGCAACAAAGCACGGTTTTCCCAAGCTTGTTCTATAATTGTTTGTAATGGATTCATTTTAGTTAGATTTTTGACAAAGATAGGATTTTTAGGCAAAAGCAAAAAAGCAAAATGATTAGAAAATGTTACAGATTTAACTTCTTGTTTGATTCTTTAATTTGAAATGACAAAATTCTTTAGTGTTGAAATGTTAAATTAATAAACACAAAAAAAATGATATCAAAGGGACTTTTCTGTTACTGCTAAGAATTGGAAAATTAAAATAGTTACCTTTGAAAAAAATAAACAAATGCCAAGAATTCTCTCCATAGATTACGGATTAAAACGAACAGGAATAGCCGTTACTGATGAAATGCAAATCATTGCTTCAGGATTAACTACCATTCCATCACCAACGGCAATTGCTTTTTTGAAGGACTATTTCTCCAAAGAGAAAGTAGAAGCCGTTCTCATTGGTGAGCCTAAACAAATGAATGGAGAACCTTCAGAAAGTGCTTCTATCATTAAAGGATTTGTAACGCATTTTACCAATCATTTTCCGGATATGAAAGTCATTCGGGTAGATGAACGTTTTACTTCAAAAATGGCTTTTCAAACCATGATTGACAGCGGACTTAGCAAGAAACAGCGTCAAAATAAAGCACTTATCGATGAAATTTCTGCAACGATAATGCTTCAGGATTATTTGACTCGAAAGATGTTTTAAAAATCCAACTGCAATGCCTGTCAATTGACTAAAATAGATTTGTAATTCCTTACTTTTTAACAATAATTTGTTATATTTTTTTTACATATATAAAGTATCTTTGCATTTTAAAATTTTGTTATGCCCGATACAACCATTCGTTCGCAAAGTGAAGTAGTTCTTATAGGAGCTGGAATAATGAGCGCCACTCTTGGCTTAATCCTAAAAGAGTTACAACCAGATATAAAGATTGAAATTTACGAAAGATTAGATATGGCTGCTGCCGAAAGTTCTGATGCATGGAATAATGCCGGAACTGGACATTCTGCTTTTTGTGAGCTTAATTATACTCCAGAAAGTGAAGATGGAAGCATCAATCCAAAAAAAGCAATCAGTATTGCAGAATCTTTCGAGGTTTCTAGACAGTTTTGGGCCTATTTAGTGCAACAAAATAAAGTTTCATCACCTGAAAATTTCATTAAAAGTATCCCTCACATGAGTTTTGTTTGGGGAGAAAAAAATGTAGAATACCTTAAAACAAGATTTGAGGCTTTACATTCGAATCCTCTTTTTAAGCAAATGGTTTTCAGTACTGATTTTGCTCAATTAAAAGAATGGATGCCTCTGGTTATGGAAGGTAGAAATGAATCTGAGAAAGTTGCTGCAACGTCAATGGCTATTGGAACTGATGTGAATTTTGGAGAATTAACCCGAAATATTTTTAGTTATTTATCTAAATTGGAAGGGGTTACGATGTATTTCAATCATGAAGTTCAAAAATTAAGACAACGTGAAGATAAATCTTGGAGGATAAAAATTACTGATTTGGCTACAGGCCAAAAAAGAAAAGCATATACTAAATTTGTTTTTATTGGTGCTGGTGGAGGTTCATTGCCGTTATTAGAAAAAGCGAATGTTCCTGAAGGAAAAGGCTATGGCGGTTTCCCTGTGAGCGGACAGTGGTTAAAATGTACTAATCCTGAAGTGATTGCTAAACATCAGGCAAAAGTATATGGGAAAGCGAGTGTTGGCGCACCACCAATGTCAGTTCCACATATTGACTCTCGAATGATAAATGGAGAAAAGCAACTGCTTTTTGGACCTTTTGCAGGGTTTTCTACTCGATTTTTAAAAAATGGTTCCTATTCAGATTTACCTTTATCTATAAAACCGGATAATATCATTCCTATGATTGCTGCCGGTATTAAAAATATACCACTTACAAAATATTTGATTGAGCAAGTGCGTCAGTCTCCTAAAGACAGAATCAATGCGTTGAGAGAATATGTTCCAGGTGCAAGATCTAAAGACTGGAAATTAGAGCGTGCAGGACAACGTGTGCAAGTGATAAAAAAAGATGAAAAAGAAGGTGGAATACTAGAGTTTGGTACTGAAGTCATAACAACTGCTGATGGAACTCTAGCTGTTTTACTTGGTGCTTCTCCTGGTGCTTCAACCGCAGTTTCTATTATGGTGGATTTAATAGGAAGATGTTTTAAAGATGAAGTTGAAACTCCGGAATGGCAGGAAAAATTAAAAGATATGATTCCTTCATATGGTCAGACTTTGAATGATAATCCAGATTTATTAACCGAAATAAGAAAAGATACTGCTTCGGTTTTAAAACTGAATAATTAGAAAAGTTAGCAATAAAATACAAAGCGCTGGATTTTAGATATTCTCTAAATCCAGCGCTTTTTTCTTTAAGATTCCATTAATTCTTTTGTAGTTTTTAAAATATTTTCAGAAAGATTAGTCAACCAGATTAATTGCTCTATAACTAATTGTGCCTCTTGCATTTTCAATTGAAATGCCTCTTCATCAATAGGAATTCCTTCTTTTAATTCCTTGGCTCGTATATTTTTTAATTCCGTAAATCGCATGGCTAAATCTTCTTTTGGGAGATTTTCTTTTAGGTATAAATCATTTTCTTTCAAAAGTGCAATCGCATTATCCAGATTTCTAATGACAGTATCGACTACAACATTAAACGCTTCAGAAGCAGACGTAGTTTTGTGCGATTGGATGTACGTTCCCAACGAAGCTGATGACGATAGCAATGAATGATTAAGTACCGCTAATTTATAGACTTGTGGTAATTGCTTTTGTTTTGACTTTGGTTCTTGGACCATCCTTTGGAAAGAAGCCATCAAATTGCCTATTTCGATAAAAGCATTTTTTCGAGCCAAACGATACGAGGTAGAAATAGTCCCTTTTTTATTATAAAAACTCGAAATTTCTTTTAAGTAATTCTGATTTGCAATAATCGATTTTTCTACGTGGGACGGAATATTTAAGAACTCCCAAGAAGGCCATAAAAAGTGATTGGCAAGGAAAGCCAAAGTACAACCTACAATGGTGTCAAGTATTCTATATTGAACTACATCGCCAATATTAGGAGTTAATATCCCGTAAATAAAAACAACATACATCGTCACGAATATGGCGCTAACTTTATAATTTATTTGGGTAAATGAAAATCCTAAAAGCATGCTTAAAATAGAAAGTATACTGATTGTGATGTTGTCATGTACTAATGAAAGAATCCCAAAAGCGATTAATCCTCCTATGATAGTACCAAAAATTCGATGAAAAGAACGCTGTTTCGTCAAACCATATCCAGGTCGCATAATAACTATAATAGTCAACAAAATCCAATAGACGTTGTGAAAAGGCAGTATGTTTCCGATGATAAAACCAATCAACAATGTTATGGTTAATCGTAGCGAATGTCTGAAAATTGTGGAAGAGAAACTGAAATTTTCAATTAAAGTGCTCAAAGGATAATATTGAGGAGTAAGGAATTTTTCTAAATCTTTGTCCTTTTCTTTAAAGTCCTGTGAATTGAAGGCTAGCGTAAAAGCACGCTCTACAATTTTTATTTTTTCCACTTGTTTTTCAGTATATTGCAGCATGGTGGTTAGCATAAAAACACCTTCGGAAGCGGGAATTTTTCCTAAATCATTTTCATAATCGGTAATGGCAAGTTGTAAAGCATTCAAATCACTTAGTAGCGTATGTTTAGAAATATATTTAGTTCGGTTTTGTACGCTTTTGGACAATTTTTTTAAACTTGCGGCAAGATTGTAGGCTAATTTTTGATACGTTAACAAAACCTTTGGATGGTCGTCAAATTTTTGATGCAATTTATCATGGTCGAATGAAGTAGCTAATGCAAGTTCCAGAATTTCCATCAATGAAATAAAAACGATTAACATTTTTCGGTTTTGATTAGAAGATCCAGAAGTCGTATGGTTGCTAATCAATACTTCTCTTATGTTTTGACGGATGGTGTTCAGTTCTACCTGAAGGTGTAGTTGCTTTTCAATAATTGCTTTTTTATCAGCATTAATCGTCCATAAATCGCCTCGAAGCTTTAAATATTTAGCCGTAAGCTTAATGCATTCTGCAATTTGTAATTCAACATAGCGATGAGGTCTTAAATAATGAAAAACAAGTGAAATCATTAGGTAAAATAATCCTCCAGATAATATTAAAAGAGAATGTTGAACCATCGCCCAACCGGTATTGATGCTTGCAAATGCTAATGAAATAGAAATCAGCGCAGAGAAAGAAACCATAGTAGCTCGTTGTCCATAGACAGAAAGCATAGACATCAGAAAAATTAATACCGCTAAAAAAGTATAGAAAATAAAAGAATAGGGATAGACAATATTTACTAACAAATTGACACCAGCAACAAGTAAAGCTGTAACCAGAATACCGTTTATTTTATGTTTTAGATTACTTGGAATATCGCTTGGATAAGTAAAAAAAGCACCTAAAGCGATGGTAAAACCTATTTCGAATTTGCCTAAAAAAGAAAGCACTACAACTGGAATAACTGCTGCTATAGTTACTTTTAGAGCATTAGTAAAATAAGTACTGTCAGTAAATTTTCGGATTTTGTAAATCATACAATTGGGTTACAAGCAAAGGTAAGAATTGAGCGACTCAATCAAAGCATAATTTGCCCTGTTTTTGCCTAAATGGTAAAAAAATACTAATTATCGATACAGTATTATTCATTGTCTATTTTTTTACTATTTTTGCGGACTGAATTAAAGGGAAACTTATTCTCATTTTTAGTATACAATGCTTAATACAAAAACAATGATTTTACCAATTATAGGTTACGGTGATCCAGTTTTAAGAAAAGTAGGCGAAGTTCTTTCACCAGAGCACCCTAATTTAAAAGAAACGATTGCTAATATGTACGAAACGATGTATAATGCCTATGGTGTAGGACTTGCCGCACCTCAAGTAGGATTGGCTCTTCGTTTATTTGTAATCGATACGACTCCTTTTAGTGACGATGAAGAATTAGAAGATACAGAACAAAAAGAATTAAAAGGATTCAAAAGAACTTTTATCAATGCAAAAATGATAAAAGAAGAAGGTGAAGAATGGAGTTTTAATGAAGGTTGCTTGAGTATTCCTGACGTTAGAGAAGATGTATATAGAAATCCAACCATAACAATTGAATATTGCGAAGAGGATTTTGTAATGAAAACGGAAGTTTTTGACGGATTGATTGCCAGAGTAATCCAACATGAATACGATCATATTGAAGGAGTATTATTCACAGATAAAATTTCTTCATTAAAAAAACGATTGATTCAAAAGAAACTGAAAAACATTTTGGAAGGAAAAACATTCCAAGATTACCGCATGAAATTTTTTGCCAAAAAAGGAAGATAAAGTAAATCTCGAGCTTCGCTTGGTATGATTTTTGGTTTTAAATGAAAAAATAATAAGTCAAATTCTTAATAATAATTACACAAAACATGAATTTAGAAAAAATATTAGCCATTTCTGGGAAACCAGGTTTATATGTATTAAGAGTACAAACACGTACTGGGTTTGTTGCTGAATCATTATTAGATGGAAAAAAAATCACAGTAAACTTAAAAAGCAATGTGAGTTTATTGTCGGAAATTTCAATTTACACGTATGAAGGCGAAAAACCATTAGCTGAAATCATGCAGAAAATTGCTGATAAAGAAAATAAAGGTCAAGCGATTTCACATAAAGAAGATAATGCTACATTGACGGCTTATTTCAAAGAAATTTTACCTGATTATGATGAAGAAAGAGTCTATCCTTCTGATATCAAAAAAGTTTTGAACTGGTACAATATGCTTCAGGCAAAAGGATTAGTTACTGATGAAGCTCCAGCAGCTGATGTGACAGAAGAGGTTGCAGCCGTTGCAGAAGAAACTCCAGTTGCAGAAGTTGAAGCTCCTGCTAAAAAAGCAAAAGCTAAAAAAGAGTAATTTTACACTACAATAATATTTAATCCTGTTCGGCTATTTTCTGAACAGGATTTTTTTATTTTTACCAAAAACAATTTCTGATGAATTCAAGACAAAACCAACTGCAAGCTTTCGAGAGATTATTAGATGTTATGGATGATTTGCGCGAAAAATGCCCTTGGGACAAAAAGCAAACCATGCAAACCTTACGTCATTTGACTATTGAAGAAACCTATGAATTAGGTGATGCAATTCTGGAGAATGATTTGAACGAAGTCAAAAAAGAACTTGGGGATTTGTTATTACATATTGTTTTTTATGCCAAAATAGGAAGCGAGACAAATGACTTTGACATGGCTGATGTATGTAATGAAATTTGTGAAAAGTTAATTCATCGTCATCCACATATCTACAGTGATGTTGTGGTTAAAGATGAAGAGGAAGTGAAACAAAATTGGGAAAAACTAAAATTGAAAGAAGGCAAAAAATCTGTTCTCGAAGGAGTTCCAAGAAGTTTACCCGCATTAGTCAAAGCGAGCCGAATTCAGGATAAAGCAAAAGGAGTGGGTTTTGATTGGGAGGAATCACATCAGGTTTGGGATAAAGTTCAAGAGGAATTGGAAGAATTGCAAGTTGAGGTTGAAGCAGGTGACCAAGATAAAATTGAAGCCGAATTTGGAGATGTTTTATTTTCGATGATTAACTATGCCCGATTTCTGAATGTTAATCCCGAAGATGCTTTGGAACGAACCAATAAAAAATTCATCAAGCGATTTCAATATCTAGAAAGTAAAGCAGGAGAATTGGGAAAACCCTTAATGGATATGACTTTAGCTGAAATGGATGTTTTTTGGGAAGAAGCGAAGAAGTTATAGTATTCAGTATTCAGTGTTCAGTATTTAGTAATCAGTGCTCATATTTCAGTCCCGATACTTCGGGATTAGTGTTCAGTTTTTAAATAATTAATTTACCAATGTCAGAAAATAAAACAGAGTTAAAACGTTCTCTAGGATTAATAGATGCCACTAGTTTAGTTGCTGGTTCCATGATAGGATCCGGGATTTTCATAGTTACATCAGCCATGGCAAGAGATATTGGATCTGCTGCCTGGTTATTGGTCATATGGTTGGTAACAGGATTAATCACTGTTGCTGCTGCGTTGAGTTATGGTGAATTAGCAGGAATGATGCCTAATGCTGGCGGACAATTCGTTTACATACAGCGCGCTTACGGAAGATTAGTTTCTTTCTTGTACGGTTGGACCGTTTTTACGGTAATTCAAACCGGAGTTATTGCGGCTATTGCGGTTACATTTGCTAATTATGCCGCAATTTTCTTTCCTGTTTTAGATCAAACTCTTTTTACAGTTGGTACTGGTTTTGTTTTTTCGTACCAAAAAGTGTTGGCTATTTTTAGTATAATTCTGCTAACGTATATCAATACCAAAGGGGTTGAAAGCGGAAAAACGGTTCAATTGATTTTCACTTCGGCTAAACTAATTGCGCTTTTTGCATTGATTGTTTTAGGATTGTATGTTGGCTTACAAACGGATGTTTTGTCTAATAATTTTGCAAATATGTGGGAAGCCAGTAAAACGGTTGTAAATCCTGACGGAACAATTACGGTTACAAAATTAGCAGGAATGGCAATTTTGGGTGCCGCAGGAGCAACGATTATCAACTCATTATTTTCCAGTGATGCTTGGAATAACGTGACTTTTATTGCGGGAGAAATTAAAGAACCGAAAAAGAATATTCCTCGAAGTTTGTTTCTTGGAACCCTGATTGTGACTGTTATTTATGTTTTGGCAAATCTAGCTTATTTGGCTTTGTTGCCAATGCAAGGAACTCCAAACGCTGCTGATATTTCTGGTAACGGAATCATGTTTGCCAGTAATGACAGGGTTGGAGCGGCGGCTGCAAGTATGATTATGGGAAATGTAAGTGTTTTTGTGATGGCTGCGTTAATCATGGTTTCCACTTTTGGATGTAATAGTGGTTTGATTCTTTCGGGAGGAAGATTATTTTTTGCCATGGCAAAAGATGGATTATTTTTTAAAGGAGCTACAGAACTGAATAAAAATCAGGTTCCTGCAAAAGCACTATGGGTGCAATGTATTTGGGCGTGTGTGCTTTGTATTTCGGGAAAATTCGGTGATTTGTTGACGTACGCCACTTTTGCATCGTTGTTGTTTTATATCCTGACTATTTTGGGTGTTTTCATTCTTAGAAAAAAAGAACCCAATGCGGATAGGCCTTATAAAGCCTTTGGATATCCAATTGTACCAGCCATTTATATTATAGTGACATCGGCAATCTGCTTCACTTTATTGATTTATGATACGTTCAATACGGGATTAGGATTGTGTATTGTGGCGCTGGGTATTCCGGTGTATTATTTTGTAATGAATAAGAAAGAGCAAAATTAATGAAGCTATTCTGCTAATTTTTTTAGCGCATTGATATCTTTTAAAACAATTTTTTTCCCTGTTAATTCAATCAGACCTAATTTTTTAAAATCAGATAGCAAACGGATGCAACTTTCAGTGGCAGTGCCAATAATACTGGCTATTTCGTCTCTTGAAAGTTGTACTTTTAAAGAGTTATCTTCGTTTTTTCCAAAAGTATCATTTAGATAAAGGAGCGTTTCGGCTAATCTTTCTTTGACTGTTTTTTGGGCCAAATTCACCATGTTATCATCGGCTTCTTTTAGATCACCGCAAATACTTTTCATCACATTCATCGAAAACTGGTTATTCTTATCGAAATATCCCATCACTTCCGACTTTGGAATGAAACAAACCTGCATATCTTCAAGAGCTACCGCGCTCAAGTTGACCGGTTCATCACTAATCATCGAGCGTTGTCCTAGTAATTCTCCTTTAGTAACTAATTTTACAATATGGTCTTTGCCGTTTGCGCTCAATTTGGTTAGTTTACATATACCATCTTTGATACAATATATACCATTCACATTCTCACCTTCCTCAAAGATAACTTCTCCCTTTTTAATGATATGGGATGTTTTACAGTCAGAAAGTTTTATTAATTCGTCTTTAGTTAACGCTTTTAAAGAGCTAAATTCTCTGACGATACATTGTTCGCATTTGCTCATAGTATATGTGATTTATATGTATTACAAAACTAACTCTTTAATATGACAAATATCATATTTTTAACTCATTCGATTAATGACCTTTGTTCCAGGTAAAATGAGCAAAGTTATGGACACACAAAACTGTTTCCATTGTGGGTTAGACATTATTAAAGAAGACGAAATTATTTTTGATGCTAAAAATTTCTGTTGTAACGGTTGTAAAACGGTCTACGAAATTTTCAGTCTGAATGATTTGACGTGTTATTATGATTTTGAAAAATCCCCTGGAGCAACCCCGCAAGACATTAATGGTAAATATGATTTTTTAGACAATGAGAGTATTGTATCCAAATTATTGGAATTTCAAGAAAATTCAACCGCAATTATTTCACTTAACATTCCTCATATTCATTGTAGCTCGTGCATTTGGATTCTGGAAAATCTACAGCGTCTTCAAAAAGGAATAAGCACTTCACAGGTTAATTTTCCCGAAAAAAGAGTCCGAATCACCTTCAATCCAGAAGTTGTTTCTATCAAAACGATTGTTTATTTATTGAGTTCCATTGGTTATGAACCCTACATTAGTTTAGAAAACTATGAAACGGGAAGTAATGATGTAGATAGAAGTTTGACTTATAAACTTGGCGTTGCTTTCTTCTGTTTTGGGAACATTATGTTGCTTTCGTTTCCGGAGTATTTTGAAGTAAAAGAATTTTGGTTAGACCAATACCGTGGCTTCTTCCGTTGGTTGATTTTTGCTTTAGCGTTACCGAGTTTCTTTTACTCGGCAAGTGGTTATTATGTCTCAGCGTATAAAAGTATCAAATCTAAAATGCTTAATATCGATATTCCTATTGCTTTAGGAATTGTGGTGATGTTTGTGCGAAGTACGTTTGATATTGTCATGGATTACGGTTCTGGTTTTTTCGACAGCTTAACCGGATTGATTTTCTTTATGCTTTTGGGAAAAATGTTCCAAATCAAAACCTATAGTTTTTTGAGCTTCGAAAGGGATTTTAAATCCTATTTTCCAATAGCGATTACCAAAATCAATTCGGATTTATCAGAAGAAAGTGTGGCGATTTACGAAGTTGAAAAAGGCGATCGATTACTCATCAGAAATCAAGAACTCATTCCCGTTGATGGAATTTTAATTTCGGAAAAGGCAGAAATCGATTATAGTTTTGTTACCGGAGAAGCAATTCCTATTGCGAAACAATCCGGAGACAAAGTTTTTGCAGGAGGAAAACAAATAGGAAAAGTAATTGAAATGGAAGTTTTACATTCTGTTTCCCAAAGTTATCTGACGCAATTATGGAGCAATGATGTGTTCCAAAAAAATGTAGAGCAAAAACACAAAACTATTACCGATAGCATTAGCCGTTATTTTACACCTATTTTATTACTGATTGCTTTTACAGGATTTGGCTATTGGATTTTTATTGATGCTAATACCGCTTTCAATGTGTTTACCGCAGTTCTAATTGTTGCTTGTCCTTGTGCTTTGGCATTGACAGCGCCATTCACTTTTGGCAACGTATTGCGAATATTAGGAAAACAGAAATTCTATCTCAAAAATGCTTTAGTTATTGAACAATTAGCAAAAGTGGATACAATTGTTTTTGATAAAACAGGAACGATTACGACCAATAAAAAATCGAATATTTCTTATGAAGGAACCGTTCTTTCCGATGAAAATTTGTTGCTGGTAAAAAATGTGCTTCGCGCCTCCAATCATCCGTTAAGCAGAATGTTGTATGACTATTTGCCTATTCCAATTTTGCAAAGTAAATCAGGAAATGAAACCAAAAAGTTGAAAGTGGATCATTTTGAAGAAATCACCGGAAAAGGAATTCAAGCACAAATTTTAGGTTACCAAATTCAAATAGGTTCTGCAGCTTTTGTAGATAAAACAGAAGAAAATAACATTCAACAAACGTCGGTTCACATAAAGGTAAATGATGTTTATTACGGAAAATTTATTTTTAATAATCAATACAGGGAAGGTTTGGAGGAACTTTTTAAAAATTTGAAAAGTAACTATCAAATCAAGGTTTTATCAGGTGACAATGAAGGCGAACGAGCAACTCTTGAACAACTTTTGCCGAAAGGCACGGAATTAATTTTCAATCAGAAACCGGAGCAGAAATTAGAATTTATTAAAAACTTACAGGAAAAAGGCAATAATGTAATGATGGTAGGAGATGGATTGAACGATGCGGGGGCTTTGGCGCAAAGCAATGTAGGAATCTCCATTTCTGAAAATGTCAATGTTTTTTCACCGGCTTGTGATGCTATTTTGGATGCCAGCGAGTTTCAAAAATTGAACTATTTCTTGAAATTATCCAAGAATTCAATAACGACTATCAAAATGAGTTTTGCACTTTCTTTATTGTACAATGTAGTGGGATTATCGTTTGCTATTACAGGTAATTTATTGCCTTTGGTAGCAGCAATTATAATGCCTTTGAGTACAATAACCATTGTGAGTTTTGTAACGGTAATGAGCAGTTATTATGCAAATAAAAAATAGAATTGTATAAGTTTTTGAATTGCGCTTTCACATAAATTTAACATATATCAATAAGTATGACAAATGTCATATTTTACTCCAAAACGTCAAAGTAACTTTGTTAACACAAATTAAGGTATGAGTGTCATTTATTTATTAATCTCCATCAGTATAATTGTCGCCATTGGTTTTTTTATTGCTTTTATTCGAGCGGTAAAAACAGGCCAATATGACGATGATTACACACCATCAGTCAGAATGCTTTTTGACGATGAGCTAATTCAGTCGAAAGCTAAAAAATCGAAAACCGAAAGTTCAACGACTTTATAACTTTCAACAAATCAATCAAATAATAAACAACTTTAATAATAATTATAAATATGGAAATGCAGCAGTTTTATTATGACAACAAAATTGTAAAAAAATTCATTTACGCAACCATTGTCTTTGGAGTGGTAGGAATGTTAGTGGGGCTTACATTGGCCTTTATGTTCCTTTTTCCAAATATTACTGATGGTATTTCGTGGTTGAGTTATGGTCGATTAAGACCTTTACATACTAATGCAGTTATTTTTGCCTTTGTAGGAAATGCAATGTTTGCGGGTATTTATTACTCGTTGCAGCGATTGTTAAAAGCTAGAATGTTCAGTGATTTTTTGAGTAATCTAAATTTCTGGGGTTGGCAATTAATCATTGTCGCAGCAGCCATCTCATTACCGTTAGGCTATAGTTCTTCTAAAGAATATGCCGAATTGGAATGGCCAATAGATATAGCAATTGCATTGATTTGGGTTGTTTTTGGTATCAATATGATTGGAACAATTTTAAAACGTAGAGAGCGCCATTTGTATGTTGCAATCTGGTTTTACTTGGCGACATTCGTAACGGTTGCGGTTTTGCACATTTTCAATAGTTTGTCATTACCAGTTTCTGGAATGAAAAGTTATTCCGTTTACGCAGGGGTTCAAGATGCTTTGGTGCAATGGTGGTACGGTCATAATGCGGTTGCATTTTTCTTAACTACACCTTTCTTAGGATTGATGTATTATTTTGTTCCAAAAGCGGCAAATCGTCCGGTATATTCTTATAGATTGTCAATTGTTCACTTTTGGTCGTTGATTTTCATTTACATCTGGGCAGGACCGCACCATTTATTATATTCTGCGTTACCTAACTGGGCGCAAAATTTAGGAGTTGCTTTCTCTATTATGTTGATTGCTCCATCTTGGGGTGGAATGATAAACGGACTTTTAACCTTGAGAGGGGTTTGGGATAAAGTACGTGTAGAACCTGTTTTAAAATTCTTTGTAGTAGCAATTACTGGTTACGGAATGGCAACTTTTGAAGGTCCGATGTTATCCTTGAAAAACGTAAATGCTATCGCGCATTACACGGATTGGATTATTGCTCACGTTCACGTAGGTGCATTGGCTTGGAACGGATTTATGGCTTTTGGTATGATTTATTGGTTGGTTCCTAGAATGACTAAAAGTAGTTTGTACTCTCTTAAATTAGCTAATTTTCACTTTTGGATTGGTACTTTGGGAATCATATTATATACCATTCCAATGTATGTTGCCGGCTTTTTACAAGCATCTATGTGGAAACAATTTAATCCGGACGGAACATTAACGTATGGTAACTTCCTTGAAACAGTAACTCAAATTATGCCAATGTATTGGATGAGAGCTATTGGTGGAACCCTTTATTTAATTGGAATGTTTACTTTGGTGTATAACATTATTCAAACGGTTCGATTAGGTTCTAAAATTGAAGATGAATTAGCGGAAGCTCCTGAATTATTGAAAATTAGTGCAGGAAGAGTAAAAGGAGAGAAATTCCATCCTTGGTTAGAAAGAAAACCTATCCAGTTAACTATTTTGGCAACTGTTGCCATTTTAATTGGAGGTGTTATCCAAATTGTTCCTACGATTATGGTTAAATCTAATATTCCAACAATTGCAAGTGTAAAACCGTATTCTCCATTAGAATTAGAAGGACGTGATTTATACATTCGTGAAGGTTGTGTGGGTTGTCACTCGCAGTCAGTTCGTCCTTTCCGTAGCGAAGTAGAACGTTATGGACCGCAATCTAAAGCAGGAGAATTTGTATACGATCATCCATTCCTTTGGGGATCAAAACGTACAGGTCCGGATTTATTAAGAGTAGGTGCAAAATACAATGACAATTGGCATTTTAACCACTTCTGGAATCCGCAAAGTATATCAGCAGGATCTATTATGCCAGGTTACAAATGGTTGTTTGATAATAAACCGATGGATGTTTCTTTGACTCAAAAGAAAATGCAGGTTATGGTGACGCTGGGTGTTCCGTACACAGAAGCTCAGATTGCAAGTGGTTTAGATGATTTAAGAAAACAAGCGATTGCAATTGAAGAAAGCTTGAAAAATGATCCTGACTTTGTAAAAAGTTATGACGAAAGCAAGAAAAAAGCCGAAGCCAGAGGAGAGAAATTTGTTCCAATGAACGAAAGAGAAATCGTTGCCTTAATTGCTTACATGCAAAGACTGGGAACTGATATTAAAGTAAAAGATATTGCTAAAAAATAAAAGTCATGTTCGAACAAATAAAACATAATATGGAAACGATAGAAGGTGTGGCGATATATCCCATCTTATCATTGTTAATTTTTTTCGTCTTTTTCGTGGGCTTGGGTCTGTGGGTGTTCTCCTATAAGAAAGAAACGATAAATGAATTGAGTCAAATTCCATTGAGAGACAATTAAATAGTATAATTTTTTAAAATTTAGAAAATGAAAAAATTAATTCCAGTATACGTTAGAGTACCTGTTATTTTCTTTGCTGTAATGATGGCAATGGAATATTTCATAGACTCAGGAGATCGTCCTGCTTTTATAAAATTTCCAATGGTTTCCGTATTCTTATTCGTGTTCCTTTTCCTTTTGATTGCCATAGAAATCACGATGAAGGCAGTTGATAATATTACCTATCAATTATTGACCGAGGAACAAAAAATCCAATTAAATGAAGCAAATAATTTAAGTTTCAAGGATAGTGAATGGTACAAGAAATTGATGGCGAAATTGACTAAAACAGAGTCATTGGATAATGAAGATCAGTTGTTATTGGACCACGATTACGATGGTATTAAAGAATTAGACAACAATTTACCGCCTTGGTGGGTGTATTTATTCTATGCATGTATCGTTTTTGGGGTTGTTTACATGGTCCGATACGAAGTTTTAGGAGCTGATAATCAAGAAATGGAGCTTAAGAAAGAAGTGGCTCAAGCCAAAATTGATATTGCAGAATACATGAAAACTGCACCGGATATGATGGATGAAAAAACGGTGACCTTACTGACAGATCCTGCCGATTTAGCCGCTGGAAAAGAAATTTTCACAACAAATTGTGCGGCTTGTCACAGAGCTGATGCAGGAGGACAAATTGGTCCAAATCTCACGGATGATAAATGGATTTTAGGCGGCGGAATAAAAAATGTATTTCATACTTTGGTAAATGGAGGACGTGACGGAAAAGGAATGATTTCTTGGAAAGGCACATTGAAACCTAAAGAAATGCAGAAAGTTGCCAGTTATATCTTATCCTTAAAAGGAAGTAATCCTCCTGATGCTAAAGCTCCGGAAGGCGAAGTCTGGGTAGAAGAAAATGTTACTGTTGCAGTTAAATAACAATTAGAAACACACGTTTTTATTTAGCTTAAGAATTTTAATAATTATTTTGAACTTGTGTTTTAAATAAAAAAAAATGTCAAAATTACCAGACGAAGCTTTTAGAGATACTATCGGAACGATTGATGAAGAAGGAAACAGAAAATTTATTTTTCCTAAAAAGCCTTCAGGAAAGTTTTATGATTACAGGAAATGGGTGAGTTATTTTTTACTGATTGTACTTGTTGCGAATCCTTTTATAAAGATAAATGGGAACCAGTTCATGATGTTCAATATACTGGAACGCCGATTTAATATTTTCGGATTTCCTTTTTGGCCTCAGGATATTTATTTGTTTGTTCTTTTTATGATTATTGGAGTCGTTTTCGTCATTCTTTTTACGGTAATTTTTGGACGGATATTTTGCGGATGGATTTGTCCGCAGACCATCTTTTTAGAAATGGTTTTCCGCAGAATAGAATACTGGATAGAAGGCGATCGTGGTGCTCAAATTCGTTTGGAAAAACAGGAATGGAATGGGGAAAAAATCAGAAAAAAAGCCTTCAAATGGACAATTTTCTTAATCATTTCTTTTTTTATTGCAAATGTCTTTCTGGCGTATCTCATCAGTAGTGACAAGTTACTTTTAATGATTGAAGAAGGGCCTGAAAACCATGTGAGCACTTTGATTTCATTATTGATTTTTACAGGAGTTTTCTATTTTATTTTTGCATGGTTTAGAGAACAAGTTTGTATTATAGCCTGTCCTTACGGAAGATTGCAAGGCGTTTTATTAGACGATAAATCTATAAATGTTGCGTACGATTTTGTTCGTGGCGAAAAAGAAGTAGGCCGTGCTAAATTCAATAAGCAAGAAGACAGGGCGACTACTGGAAAAGGCGATTGCATCGATTGTAAGCAATGTGTAAATGTTTGTCCAACTGGAATTGATATCCGTAACGGAACTCAGATGGAATGTATCAACTGTACTGCTTGTATTGATGAATGTGATACGATTATGGATAGCGTTGGTTTACCAAAAGGACTTATCAGATACGCTTCTGAAGATGAAATTGAGAAAAAAGTAACCTTCAAGTTCACGCCTAGAATGAAAGGCTATTCAGCTGTATTATTCATTCTAACAGGAATTTTGATTGGATTATTGTTCTTGCGTTCGGATGTTGAAGCAAGTATTTTAAGATTGCCAGGACAATTGTTTCAGCACAAAGGCGATAATATTAGCAACATTTATACTTTTAAAATCATCAATAAAACAAATAATGACTTTGATGATATTCATTTTAAACTTGTTGGAATAAAAGGAAATTTGAAAGTGGTTGGAAAGCAAGAATTAAAAGTGCCTAGACAAGGGATGAATGGTGGAACCTTATTTGTTGAAATCAATCAAAATTTATTGGGTAGCGATAAAACAAAATTGAAAATTGAGGTGTTTAATGGAAACAAAAAAATTGAAACGGCGACCACTAATTTTTTGAGTCCGCGTAGTTTTGATTAATAGTATCCAATTCAAGGTTCAAAACATATAAATATAATATCATGAAAATAAGCTGGGGAACAGGAATCGTAATCGCTTTTGGTTTGTTTATAACCTTCATTTTGTATTTTGTTTTTACGGTTCAATCCGATTCAAAATACGATAATGAGTTAGTTGTAGAAGAATATTATAAACATGATGCACATTTTGGAGATGAAATGGCTCGTATACAAAATGCAGCTGATTTGGCTCAAAAGCCAATAATAAATAATGTGTCAAATGGAATTGAAATAATATTTCCAAAAGTATTTGTTCCAAAAAAGATCAAAGGTAAAGTGTCCCTTTACAGACCGTCTAACAAAAAATTAGATTTTGAAATTCCAATTTCACTATCTGATGCTACTACTTTGCTCATACCTAAAAAAAGTTTGGCAGGCGGTCGATGGGACATTAATATGGAATGGCAATACGATGGAAAATCGTATTTGACTAAAGAAACGATATATATCAATTAGGCATAAATTCAAAAGTCAGAAAGTCCAGTAAGTGACTTTAAGACTTTCGATTTTATGACATTAGACTAAAAAAATGCTTTATACTGCCTTCATTTTCGGTTTAATAAGTAGTTTTCACTGCATTGGTATGTGCGGTCCTATCGCTATGATGTTGCCTGTAGACAGAACGAATCAGACTAAAAAAGCAACTCAAATCATCACCTATCATTTAGGAAGATTAACGGCGTATGGGACAATAGGCTTTGTTTTTGGACTGCTTGGAAAAGGTTTTTTCATGGCCGGTTTACAACAGAATTTATCCATATTCATTGGTGTAGCCATGATTGTTGTAGTGGTAATTCCAGACAAACTTTTTGCGAAATACAATTTTTCAAAACCCGTTTTTAAATTAATCTCCAGAATTAAAACGGCTTTAGGAAGTCAGTTTAGAAACAAGAGTTACAAATCCCTTTTTACTATTGGTTTACTGAATGGCTTTTTGCCTTGCGGAATGATTTATGTTGCCTTGTTTGGTGCTATTGCTATGCAAAGTGAAAGTTTGGGTGTTCTGTATATGATTCTATTCGGATTAGGAACAGTTCCCTTGATGAGCAGCGTTGTGTATATCAATTCATTTCTCACAATTCCTATTCGGAACCGAATCCAAAAAGCGATTCCCTATGTTGCGGTATGTATTGGTTGCTTATTTATTTTAAGAGGATTGGGATTAGGAATTCCTTATATTTCACCATCTAATATGAGTTTGTTTATTCAATCTGATCCAAATTGTCACTAACTTTTAGATTTTATAGGATATAAAAAAGCACGCCATTCAGCGTGCTTTTTTATTTTGTAAGATTGTTTAATATTAAATTGTCATTGAAAATAAAGCAGTTTCCGGCGCTTTTCTTTTCAAGCGTAAATCGAATGCCATACAAATATTACGAACATAAGGTTTTCCTTTTTCTGTAACGGTAATCCCATAGTCATTAATTACAAGTAATCCGTCACTTTCCATTTCTTTCAATTGTATTAATACATCTGGAATTTCATTAAAATAATCCTCTTTATTTTTCCAGGAAGTTTCAAATTGACACATTAAATTCAGAATGTGTTTGCGGATGATGAGGTCTTCATTAGTCAATAAATGCCCTCTAAAAACCGGTAATTTGTTCCATTCTAGTATTTGATAATAGTCCTCCAGATTTTTTACATTCTGGGCAAAACTATACCAACTGTCACTGATGGAAGAAACGCCCAATCCAATCATTAATTGTGTTTTGGACGAACTATAGCCCATGAAATTACGGTGCAATGTGCCGTTTTTAAAAGCTTCATATAAACTGTCAGTCTCCAACGCAAAATGATCCATTCCTATTTCATGATAGCCATTTTCATATAATAATTTTTTACCCGTTTCATAAAGCATTCTCTTTTTATCATCTTTTGGAATGTCTTCGTCGTTAAAACCGCGCTGTCCATTGCCTTTAATCCAAGGAACGTGAGCGTAACTATAAAATGCCAATCGGTCGGGTTGTAATGATTTTGTTTTCTCAATCGTATCAATTATATCCTCTAGTTCCTGAAAAGGTAATCCAAAAATAATATCGTGACCTATGGAAGTATACCCAATTTCTCTGGCCCAAAACGTAACTTTTGCCACATTATGAAATGGCTGTAAACGGTGAATTGCTTTTTGCACTTTCTCGGAATAATCCTGAACACCAAAACTCACTCTTCTAAAACCTAAATCGTAAAGCTTTTGCAAATGTTCGTGTGAAGTGTTATTTGGATGGCCTTCAAAACTAAACTCGTGATCTTTGGCTTTTTTGGCATGAACAAAAATACCATTTATTAAATCCTCTAAATTTTTAGTAGAAAAAAATGTGGGAGTTCCTCCGCCCAAATGAATCTCTTTTATAGTTGGTTTTTCGCCAAGAATCTTACAATATAAGGTCCATTCTTTCAAAACTGCTTCTATATACGGATTTTCAACACCATGATTTTTGGTGATACGCTTGTTACAGCCACAAAAAGTACATAAGCTTTCGCAAAAAGGCAAATGGATATACAAACTAATACCTTCTGAAGAATTACTCGCTTGAAAGGATTTTTTTAATGTTTTAGCCCAAATTTCATCCGTGAAATCCGTTTCATCCCAATACGGAACTGTAGGATAACTGGTGTATCTTGGTCCTGGAACATTGTATTTTTGTATCAAGGAATTTTTCATGGCAATATCATTTATCGTTGTTCAAAAGTAGAACGACTACTCAACTATTAAAATGATAATTATCATATTGAAGAAACCTTTTGCAAAAAAAGAGGCTGTCCAATAAAGACAGCCTCGAGATTATTTTTGATGTAAATTTGAAATTTACTCTTGGTTTAGATTTCTCAGTTGTTTTAGTTTTTCTTTCCAAACATCAAGACTTTCTTTATGAATAGCGATGTTTTTACGAACTTCTAATACAATAGAATTTTCTTTTTTTGCATTTCTCGTATTGGTAAAGAATTGAATGTTGTTTTCCAATTGGAAAATTTCATTCTGAACTTCATCAATCTTACGCATTAGGAAAATCTTTTCGTTATCCAGTTTTCGAGTGTCGTTGCTTTCAGATAAATGATCCATTCTATTAGCAAAACGCATCATATCCGTATCTTTCTTACTCAAACTCAATTTTTCAAAAAGGGCGTCTAGGATTTTATTGAATTTCCCTTCAATATGTCTTCTTGGGAAAGGTACTTTTCCAAAGTTTTTCCAAGTTTCGATATGCAATTTGATAGCATCCAAATCTGTTTTGTGATCTCCGGTCAACTGAAATTCTCTCAACGTTTCCAAGTAGGCTTTTTTATTATCAAAAGCGGCTACTTCTTCGCCGTTTTCCTCATTCTTATGCTCTTTTAACTTATCAAAATAATGATTGCAGGCATCTTTAAACTCTTTCCAGATTTTATCCGAATATTTTCTTGGCACATGTCCTATCTGTTTCCACTCATCCTGAATTTGTTTCATGATAGGAGTAGTAGCAGCAAAATCAAGACTCTCTTGCAATTCTTTGGCTTTGGCAACAAGAGCCGTTTTCTTGCTTAAATTGTCGTTTTGATCTTTCTTTATGTCTTTATAAAATGAATTTTTGAAAGAATTAAAATTTCTGACAGCAGTTTTAAAGCTAGCCCAAGTTTCCTCATTCACATCCGATGGCACTTTTCCGGCAGAGAAGAAAGCTGTACGCAAGGCTTCTACTTTTTCTATTTGAGCCAGCCATTGTGTATGTGCATTTACTTTTTCAGTAGCCAAAACTTCAATTTTGGCAATGATTTCTTTTTTCTTTTCTAAATTCTCAAGTTCCGTTCCTCTTTGATTTTCAAACAAAACCTCACGTTTATCATGCATTTGTTTGGTCAAATCGCTAAACTTGTTCCAAATCGCGTCACGATGTTCTCTAGAAACAGGACCAATGTCTTCTTTCCAAATTCTATGTAAATCCTGTAGTTCTCTGAATGCTTTGTTGATATCGGCTTCATTCACCAATTCTTCTACACGCGCTACAATTTTTTGTTTTTGCTCTAAATTATGTTTGAAATCTAAATCTCTGGCTTCTCGGTCTAAATGCAGATAATCGTAGAAATTTTCCACATGAAAATGGAAGTTGTTCCAAACGTGGTTGTATTTATCCTTCGGAATAGGCCCGGCAGTTTTCCATCGTTCTCTTAAATCATTAAAATGCTTTAAAGTGTCTTTGATGTTTTCCTGAGGGTTAATCAACTCTTTCAATTCCTCAACAATAGCTAAACGGTTTTCTAAATTTGTTTTTAGATTAGTTTGTAAACTCTTGAAATGGCTATTTTTAGTATCTCTAAAAAGAGAATAATATTTATCAAAACTTGTTTTTAGTGGAGAATGATATTGAAATTCTTCATTTGGATCTTGATTTTCAGCTAGAAACTCTTCTTTTTTCTCTTCAAGAAGGTGATTGTATTTAGCCAAAAATGCTTTTTTGATTTCCTCAATATGTTCCTTAAAAGACATCACTTTCTCATTAGAGACTAAACTTTTAAGTTCGTCTACCAGTGCTTCAAGTGACAAGGTATCATAATCCTGCATTGGAATTTCATGACGCTCCTTCAGCGTTTCATCTTCACTTTCGGCAGCATTTGTTTCGGCAATAGCATCTAGAACAGTCTGGTTTTCAGTCTCTGTAATAGGATCGTTCGCTAGTAACTCTTCATCACTTAGAGATACAGCATTATCTTCTGCAGGAATAGTAGTAACAATGTTACTAGTTTCCGTTTCCAAAACTTCTGGTTCTAATTGCGTAGATTCAACAGAATTGTGTCCTAAATTTCCATCTGCCTCAAGCAGGTTATCATTCTTTTCTTCTAACATTTTTTCAATGTGTAAGGTTTCTATTTTTTTATCGAACTCGAAAGATAGTAAAGGAGCACGAAATTTCAAAATAAATCCTTTATTTATAGTCGTTTTAGGTTAGCAAATAGTTCTTTTTGAAGCAATTTCCTGCTGTTCGCTATATCTTTTTTGCCTCTGAAAAACGATGCAAAAAAGGATGTCTCCCGATACTTCTGGGCCATCAGGGCTAGGGTTTTTGGATTTCATTTGTAATTTTTTTCTTAAGTTCGATATGTTAGTACAAACAAAAAACCACTCATAAAGAGTGGTTTTTTACGTACTCAAACACGTGTAAGAAGTTAACTCCGTTTTTAGATTATTTATTCCAAATCTTCCAAGCTTTCTCTGCTTGAAAAATAAGCATGTCTAAGCCGTTTTTGATTTGGGCGCCTTGTTGTTTGGCTTTTTTTAGGAATTGTGTTTCAGCAGGATTATAAATCAAATCATAAGCTATATGCTTCTCTGTGAAAAATTCGTATGGAATTAATGGAAACGCATCTACATTAGGGCTTGTTCCTACCGGAGTAGCATTTATGATGATTTGGTAATTATCAAATGTTGTTGCGTTGATTCGGTCGTAATCAATTCCATTTTCTTTGGCTTCTCTCGAAACAAAAGTATACGGAATATCCAGTTCATCCAAAGCAAAAGCGACTCCTTTAGAAGCACCTCCTGTGCCTAAAATCAAGGCTTTTTTATGGTGCGGTTGCAATAACGGTTGTAATGATTTTTTGAAACCATAATAGTCTGTATTGTAACCTTTCAGTTTTCCTTTTTTAGTTATTTTAATGGTATTGACAGCACCAATTAATTCCGCTTTTTTAGATAATTTATCCAGAAATGGAATCACCGTCTCTTTGTACGGAATAGTAACATTCAATCCTTTTAAATCCGAAGTGTTTTTAATTACCTCTGGGAAGGCTGCTATTTCGGGAATATCAAAATTTTCATAAGTACAACCTTCAAAGTTTTCGCTATTGAATTTATCTGTAAAATATCCTTTAGAAAAGGAATAACTAATGTTGCGTCCTAATAATCCAAAGCGTTTTCTAACTGTATCAACCATTATTGTTTTTTATGTTTTGCAATATAATTCTGCACCATTTTTTTTGCCCAAACTACTGGAAATAAATCTTCTAAAAGGATGTAATTGTCAAAATTCAATCGCAAAGCATTGCTTAAATGGAATTTTGCTTTGGTATTGTCCGTTAGCATAAAATACAATCCTGCCAAACGATATTCAATTTCATTTTCTTCCGGAAAATACTCAGATGCTTGCAATAAGGTCTGAATAGCACTTTCGAATTCGCCTAAAAACTGCAAAATATCTACCCAAAATAACCAAGTGTCTAAACCATAATCACCAAATTCCACTGCTTTTCTATATCCAAATTCTGCTTCTTCAAAGAAGTTCATTTGTTTATTGATAGTCGCAAAGCGTTTCCAATACAAGCGGTTTTGGTTGTCAATAGCTAATGCTTTGTTGACATAAAACAACGCTTTTTGGTAATTTTTTTGACGCACGTAAAAGTCAGTGATGGCAATCCAGCCTTTGTCTAAAAGTGGATCTTCATGAACGGTTTGGTTGAAATATTTTAATGCCAGCGCTTTGTTGCCCAGTTTTTCATAACATTTTCCCATTCTAAGTAAAGCGTACGAAGTTGCATCATCTAATTCGATTGTTCTGCTGTAGCTTTCTATGGCTTCATCGTATTTTTTTAATCGCTCAAAAGCTTTTGCTTTTTCCATGAAAGCACCAAGGAATTCATCATCGATTAAAGTAGCATAATCAAAGGCGCGAATCGCATTTTCATATTCTTTAACGCCATAATGCAAACGCCCTAATTGATGCCAGGCGATTTCGCTATATGGGTTTTTGTCAATGTATTTTTTTAAATAACTGATTGCTTCTTGGTTTTGGTCTAAAAACTCAAAACAATACACTACGTTGTACAATGCGGATTGGTCTTCCAGATCTTCTTCTAAACACTTGATAAAGCTTTCTTTTGCCATTTCAAGATTGTCCATAAAAAGGTATTCCATGCCTATTAAATTATAAACATCAGCAAAATCATCGGTGTATTTTAAAGCTATTTTTAATAATTCAACTGCCTTTTCGTGTTGGTCTCTTTTAGAGCAGATATTGGCTTTTTGAATGTAAATTTCTTCATTGGTTGGTTCAATGGCATACAACTCATTCAATAGCTTTTCGGCTAATTCGAGTTTGTCATCATAGACCAGCATTTCCACTTGAACTAATTTTAGTCCGGTAGATTTTGGGTGTTGTTCCAATGCTAGTTTGAGTGCTTTTTTTGCCAAAGCGGCCTTACCCATATCGAGATAATGAAGAATAATTTCTTCAAATTCTTCGGAGTCGAAAAAGAGAACTTTGTTGGTTTTCAACATGGACTCAAATTTAGACAGGGATAAGTTATAGTCTTCTTCTTCGTTGCTTAATTGCATACTGTGTTTTTTTAATTTGGCCTAAATAAATTTAGGTAATCGTGCGTGTACTGTGAGGGAAAGTTAGAATTGTTGTGAACAATTTAATTAACAAAAAAAGGGTTGGTTTAAACGGATGCCATAGCCCTGATTACTTCACTATACTTTTAATTTAATTGGAGTTCAGTGAACTTCTTTTGAAGTATAAATCCTACGTTTTTCGCGTGGATTGCAACGTATAGCGGGACACGAGCGAAGCGAACTGACGAAGTAAATAGCTCCCTTTTGTTCTAATTGTTTTGAATAAGTATTTTGATGTGATTTCCATCTTACTACTTCTGAAATCAAAAATCGTTAATCATCATTCTTCAATCATTATTCCATCCATTACTTCAAGTATGATGCTGCAACCTTCTCGTATTTCTTCTTCAGAAATGGTTAGAGGAGGTGTTATTCTAATGGCGCAACCTTCAAACAGCAGCCAGAATAAAATAAGTCCTTTGTCTTGACATTTAAGAATTACTTCGTTTGTTATATCGGCACTTTTGGTCATTGCGGCCAGCATCAATCCTTTTCCTCTTATTTCTTCTATCAAAGGATGTACCAAAAGTGATCGGAATAGCTTTTCTTTCTCCATGGCTTCAACCATAAGATTCGTTTCGGTAATTTCCTGCAAAGTCGCCAAACAAGCTGACGCAATGACAGGATGACCTCCAAAAGTAGTGATATGACCCAGTTTTGGATCATGACTCAACAATTCCATCATAGATGATGAAGCTGTAAAAGCACCTACAGGCATTCCGCCGCCCATTCCTTTTCCCATCACCACGATATCAGGAACGACATCGTAATTTTGGAATCCGAAAAGTTTTCCGGTTCTCCCAAAACCCGGTTGGATTTCGTCCAGAATCATCATCGCACCAACTTCGGTACAGCGTTCGCGCACTTTTTTAAGAAAATCATTATGCGGCTGAATAAATCCGGCGCCACCTTGTATGGTTTCCAGAATAATTCCTGCTGTTTTAGCCGTTATTTTTTGTAAATCTTCTTCATTATTGAAGGTGATAAAATCAACATCAGGAATCAACGGGCGAAAGATTTGTTTGCGTTCTTCAAATCCCATGACGCTCATAGAACCCATTGTATTGCCGTGATACGCATTATGACATGAAATCAACTGGCTTCTTCCAGTAGTTCTTCGGGCCAGTTTTAAGGCGCCTTCAATAGCTTCTGTTCCTGAATTGACTAAATAAGTAGTGTCTAAAGGAGCGGGCAGGAGTGAGGCTAATAATTTGCAATATTGAACTGCAGGGCTTTGTGAGTATTCCCCATAAACCATAACATGAGAATATTTGTCTAATTGATCTTTTATGGCTTGATTGACTCTTGGGTGTTGGTGTCCCAAAGCGCAAGCGGAAACTCCAGCTACAAAATCCAAGTATTTCTTAGAATTAGTATCGTAAATATAAGAGCCTACAGCATGTGAAACTTCCATTCCTAGTGGATACGGTGAGGTTTGAGCTTGGTATTTTAAGAAATCGGTATTCAAAATTTATTTGTTTAATCGTTTATTTGTTTAGTCGTTTTTAGAAAAACTGAATACTGCGACCGAACACTATTTTTTCCCTTTCTTCTTATCATAATTCAGGGTTTCTTTCCTGATTTTCATAGGAATATCCTCTTTGGCTTCAGCCGCCTCAGTAGCTTTTGCTATTTTGTCGTTGTCTTCATTTTCTTCTGGAGGAAAAATATCGTCCTTGGATTTTATTCGTTCTTCACCCCGCCAGACTAGTCCTCGCAGTTTACGGGCATTTTCTGGCAATTCTTTTTCGGGATAGATTTCGCCATCTACTTGCTGAAAAAAGGTGATAGTTTCGATTTCATTTTTTTCTAAAATAAGATTAATTTTACTGCTAACGTTCTTATTGATACCAATGAGTTCTTGCGCTTCGTTCCGCATGTAATAGATGACTTCGGCATTTTTTACAATATCGACATCATGAAGTTTTCCTTCCTCAAATTTACCATAGAGGTTTTGTCCCTTGACTTGATTATAGCCGGTTCCTATCGTGTCTTTGGAGACTATAAACGTATTATTGAGGACTTTGAGCGAATCTAGTTTTTTGGTGTTATTGTTTCCTATAAGATGCATTACATCGCCTGTGATTTGATTTTCTGCGTTCCAAAGTATCGGATTACCAATCATTTTTGTCAAAGCAGTTTTGGAACTCGAATGAATCGAATCGCATTTGCCACTCATATCTGTTTTGAAGAATCGGACATTATTGAACGCTCTTATAATTCGGTTTCCTTCTTTTCCAGTAACCATTAATTTTTTTCCGTGGATGTAAACCGAGTCATTTTCGACAAAATTCACTGCAAGGGCTCTTTTGGTAACGTACATCGAATCCAGTTTTTTATACACTTCAGCATAATGTCCTTTTACAATTCCGCGATTGATAGAATCCGTTATTTTTACATTTCGTGTTGCCGATGCAAATTCCCGGTTTCGATCATAATACAAACTATCGCCTTTAATTACTCGATCATCGTATCTGATGTAGGATTTATTCAGGAAATGCGCCAGATTTTTTTTGGTGTCATAAAAACCTTTTTCGGTATAAATGTAATTGGCTTTACTGGTAATTGTTGAAGGCCCAAAAAGATACGAATGCCCGGAATTACTGAAATAATCCAAGTGATTTGATTTAATTACATACGTTGGATTTGTGATGGTAACCGCAGTCAGGAACTGGAATTTTTTTTGTTTAACGTAATATCTTCCTGAATTACTTTTAAGCGTATTGTCTTTGTTCGTAATTGTCCCTGGAGTATCGTAAAATACTTCTTGAATGTTTCGGTCAAAATTAATTATTTCTGTGGTCAAAGTTGCATCTGGTGAACTCATTACGGCATCTCCGGAAGCATATGCTTTTTTTACATTTCCGTTGTATTCCGCATATTTACTGTTTAAAAATAAAGTGTCACCTTGTACCATTTGTACATTTCCAAAAGCCTTTATGTAGTTTTCTTTTTGGAAATAATAGGCTTTGTTACATGTCATTACAACGCCATCATGATTGACACGTACGTTTCCCATAAGCAATAAAGCATCAGGAACTTCTACTTGATTTACATCGGCAAAATCAGAGTTTTCTACAATAATTTTTTTGGGGGCTTGCGCCAAAACCAAATTAGTGACAAACAGTAGGAAACAATAACGAAGGAAAAACAGTGATTTCTTCAATGGATTTAATTTTTGTCAAATTTATGAAAAAGGAAACAATCCTAATCCATATTAGGATTTATTTATAATTAGTCAATGGGGAGTCAAAGCTATGACTTTTCCTCATTAAAGTTATCAACAAATGCCGTAACTCCTTCGTTGTAGTGTTCTTTTTTAAAAACAGAATTATTTAATTTCAAACGATATAGACTTCTTTTATTTAAAAAATATTAAATTTAAAAATTGATATTCATTTTGCTATTAAAAGAATTGAAATCAGTATAAATAATTTTTTATGATGAAAAAAATAACTATTGTTGCAGGGATAAGCGCGATGCTTTTTGCAACGGCTTGTAAAACGAAAGATTTAAAAATGAACGTAGAACAGAAACAGTTAGTCAATAATAAAAAAGAAGTTGTATATCAGGTTTTTACCCGATTGTTTGGAAATAAAAATACCACCAATAAACCATGGGGAACCATTGAGGAAAATGGAGTAGGGAAGTTCAATGATTTTACGGAAACAGCTTTGCAGGAAATTAAGGATTTGGGAGTTACTTATGTTTGGTACACCGGAGTTCCGCATCATGCTTTGATTCGGGATTATTCCGCTATTGGGATTTCTAATGATGATCCGGAAGTGGTAAAAGGACGAGCTGGCTCTCCTTATGCCGTAAAAGATTATTACAATGTAAACCCAGATTTGGCCGTAAATCCTGCGAATCGATTGCAGGAATTTGAAGCTTTAATTGCGCGAACGCACAAAGCAGGATTAAAAGTGATTATCGATATTGTTCCCAATCACATTGCGCGCAAATATGAAGGAAAGAGCAATCCGGTAGGTGTTAGAGATTTTGGTGCTGATGATGATGCAACTGTTGAATACAAAAGAGATAATAACTTCTATTATATTCCAAATACACACTTTGAAATCCCGGATACAGACAAACCATTAAATGGAGAAAAGAATCCATTAATTGATGGTAAATTCGCAGAAAGCCCTGCAAAATGGACTGGTAATGGTTCCCGTATGGCAAAACCAGATCGTAATGATTGGTACGAGACCGTAAAAGTAAATTATGGTATTCGTCCGGATGGCTCCAAGGATTTTCCGGAACTTCCAGCTGGTTTTGATTCCAAATCGTATCAGGAACATTTCGATTTTTGGAAAGGAAAAGACGTTCCGGATTCTTGGGATAAATTCAAAGATATTGCCTTGTATTGGACTGCAAAAGGAGTGGATGGTTTTAGATTTGATATGGCCGAAATGGTTCCGTATGAATTTTGGAGCTACATGAATTCAGCTATTAAAGTAAATAATCCGGATGCTTTTTTATTAGCCGAAGTCTATAATCCTAAAGAATATAGAAATTATATTCATTTGGGTAAAATGGATTATTTGTATGATAAAGTAGAAACCTATGATAAATTGAAAGATGTCATTCAAGGAAGATCTTTGCCTGATGGACTATCAGATATACAAAACGGAATGGCAGATATTGAGCATCACATGTTGCATTTTCTGGACAATCACGACGAACAGCGTTTAGCAAGCCCGGAATTTGCAGGAACACCACAAAAAGGAAAGCCTTTGATGGTGGTTTCGACTACCATAAGCACTTCTCCTACGATGGTTTATTTTGGTCAGGAAGTAGGTGAGGCTGGGAATGAAAATGCAGGATTTGGTACTCATTCCAGAACATCAATTTTTGATTATATCGGAGTTTCAAGTCATCAACGCTGGATGAACGGCGGAAAATTTGATGGAGGTCAGTTGACAAAGGATGAAAAGGAACTGCGTGATTTTTATAAAAAATTATTGAATTTCTCTTTGAATAGTACTGCTTTAATGGGTAAATACCAAGAAATTCAAACAGTGAACCGCCAAACAACACAAGGTTACGATCCTGGAATTTATGCTTTCACACGCTGGTCTGATACTGAAAAACTAATAGTTGTCACTAATTTTTCTTGGCTTACCACCAGTAATTTCGAATTAAAAATTCCTTCAGATATCATTCAAAAATGGAATTTGAATGATGGAAATTATACAATAACGGATCAATTATACCATAAAAATTCTATTCAGCTGCAGGTTTTGAATGGTGAAGGGAAAGCACAAATTACCATCTCACCTTCAGAATCATTCATTTATCAATTGTAAAAATAATTTTTTTGTACTAACAAGAGGATAAAAAAAATGCTGATATAAATTTATATCAGCATTTTTTTATGATTAAAAGCGAAAGTTATTTTTTTGCAATAGCATCATAATTTTCTTCTACTTTTCTCCAATTGATGACATTAAAAAACGCATCGATATAATTTTTTCTTCGGTATTGGTAATCTAAATAATATGCATGTTCCCATACGTCTAAAGCTAGAATTGGTGTTCCGGGAATAAGTGCATTACGCATCAAAGGATTGTCTTGATTAGGAGTACTGGTTACTTGTAGTTTTCCAGTTCTGTCAACTATAAGCCACGCCCAACCGGAACCAAATTGTTTTGTTGCTTCGTTTTTAAATAGTGACGTAAAGTTATCAAAAGATCCAAAATCTCTTGTAATCGTCTCTGCTAATGCATTTTTTGGTTCTCCTCCAGCTTTTGGAGCCATACATTTCCAGTATAAAGAATGATTGTAAAATCCACCGGCATTGTTACGAAGAGCAGCATCATTAGGGTCTAATTTTGACAAGACTTCTTCGATTGTTAAATTTTCTAAAGGCGTTCCTAATACCGCTTTATTCAAATTGTTTGTGTAGGTCAGATAATGCTTGGAATAATGCATTTCTAAAGTTGTAGCTGATATACTTGGTGCCAACGCATTATAAGCGTAAGGTAATTTTTCTAGTTGAAAAGACCCTTCTTCTGCTTTTACGTCATCGGGAGATCCCATTATGGCGACTGTTTGTTCCGTTGTAGGTAAAGGGACTTCCACTACCTCCGTTAATTTCTTATTGTTGCAAGAAAGTAAAGTCATAAATAAAAATAAAACAGAAATTAAAAAATTCAGCTTTTTCATATGAAGATAATATTTGTTTTTTAGCGGAATATGGTATCGCCATTCTTCATTCCTATTTGTGATTTGGAATCATGGCGATTTCATAATTTGTATTATTTTTTGATCAGTGTGTTAATTATTTCTATGTATTGTTCCTTGGCTTGTTCAGCTGTCAGATGGCTAATTTGCATCCAAGCATTGGTTTTAAAAGCATCTCTCAAATGGTATGATGATGTTTGTTTTAAATCTAAAGTTCCAAAAGTTGCTTGTTTGTAAAAAGCATAAAGTCGCAATTGAACATCTTGCGGTAAAGATGCCTGCGTCATTTCAGAAGCTATTTCTACTGCCTCTAAAAATCGAGTATCTAAATCTTTTTCAATCATGCTTATTTTGTAGCAATAATAGTTTTTCCTCCGATTGCTTTTTGATTCAATACTACATTCACTTCTGTTCCTAATGGTAAAAAGATATCTACTCTTGAACCAAATTTTATAAAACCAGCATCAGTTCCCTGAATTACTTGCATTCCTTCTTCGGCGTAATTTACGATTCTTCGAGCTAAAGCTCCAGCAATTTGACGGTATAGAATTTCACCAAAGGTTTTGTTTTCGATGACAACTGTAGTTCTTTCATTTTCTTCACTGGCTTTTGGATGCCAAGCCACCAAGAATTTCCCAGGATGATATTTACTGAATTTTACAATTCCACTTAATCCATAACGCGTAACATGTACGTTTATTGGAGACATAAAAATGGAGATTTGTAAACGTTTATCTTTGAAATACTCGCTTTCAAACACTTCTTCAATAACCACAACTTTTCCGTCAACAGGAGCAAGAATATGATTTTCATTGATTATCACTGTTCTTTTTGGATTTCTGAAAAATTGCAGTATAATAATCAAAAGTAACAAAGTAGCTATTTGTATAGCCATTTTGATCCAGTTGGTGTCAATGAAATTGTCAGACAATAAAAGGACAACAGCAGTGAAAATGGTGCCTAATAAAATAGATTGGGTTCCTTCTTTATGAAACATAGTTTAAAATTTGATAAAATAAAAATATTATTGGTGCTACAAATATAACACTATCTAGTCGATCTAGTATACCTCCATGACCAGGCATTATGTTTCCGCTGTCTTTTACGCCTGCAATACGCTTAAATTTGGATTCAATTAAGTCTCCTATGGTGCCTGCTATTCCAACAATGATAGCTATTGAAGTCCAAATCAAAATGGATCTGTCGCTAAATTCAGGATTAGCCTTTATGTAGTATTTTGAGATTAAATAACCCGCTAAAATGGCAAAAAGTATTCCGCCTAAGAACCCTTCAATTGTTTTTTTAGGAGATATTTTTTCAAATAATTTGGTTCGGCCTATAGATTTACCTACAATGTAGGCAAAGGTATCATTGGTCCAGATTAAGATAAATAATCCAATTATAATTTTTGGATTGTAATCATTTATTCCAAACGAAATTTTTGTGATAAATACAAAAGGAAGAATAATATATCCTAATAAATAAAGGTATTTTGATGAAGTGCTTATTTTTTGAATGTTGTCATAAAATAAAAAAAGGATACATTTTATGGATACGACTAATGCTACAACTAATAAAACGACATCTAATTGTTGGATATTTATTGCTATCTCTAAATCAGTATCGAATGTCTGATTGATAGTATCTGTAGTGATTTTATTGTAATGGCTTACTAAAGTTACTATAGTGTATAGAGCAGTTGCAAAAAGAATTGGAAAGACTTTATTTATTTGAATTAAATTACAAAATTCATAAACTGCAATAATAAGGAATATACCAAAAAGGATAAAAAAGCTTTCAGTAGAATATAAAATAGAAGCAAGTAATAATATAATATAAATAGCTCCTGATATACCTCGTTTTAGAGTTTCATTCATCTTAAAGATCTTCTAAAAGCAATAAATATAGATTTTTTGCCGAACTTCCGTATTGTGTAAAATCTTCTTCTTTAGCTTTCTCGAAATATTTTATTGTAGTAATATTGGTAGGATAATCTCTTTCGTATTTCTTTTTTATAGCACTAAGTCCATCGCTTTTTGCAGCAAGAATTTGGCTTGTATTGGCTATTATGATAATATTGGTAGGTAATTCGTTAGGTTTGTTTTGTTTAATTTGTTTTGATGAGAAAAGGATAGAACCTTCCTCAGCAATTAAATTCTCACAACTTGCAAGAAGAAATTTAGGGCTTACAGGTTTGTTGTAAGTAAGTTTGTTGTCATCAAGCATTCCAAAAAGGTTTGGTTCATAGCATAAAACTTCGCTTTCAAACCAATCGTTTTCTTCTAGTATATTTTCAAATTGTTCTTTTACTTCATCAGCGTTTTCGCAATACAAAAACTTACCACCATTTTTTTTAAAATTGTAGATGAATTTTTCATCTATAGAGGTTGCATTATCAGTATGGGATTTACTAAATTCACTTTCTTTATCTTCCTCAGAAGCCGGATTGCTAGAACCAAAAAATTTTCTAAAAAGACTCATATTTTTGTAAAACACTATAATTTGTTATTTGAAAACGTCCAAAGATAAAAAAATCTTAATTCAAAAGTAGTTTTTGAATTAAGATTTTAAAAATAATTAAATAATTTGTGTGTTTTCTAAGATACGACTTCCTCAAGATTTTTATCAAATGTTCTTTTTCCGAAAATAGCTTCTAAGTCATCTTTAAAAATGACTTCTTTTTCGATTAAGATATTTGCCAGTTGATTTAGTTTGTCTTTGTTCTCTTCTAATATTTGAATCGCTCTTTGGTATTGGCCTTCAATTAGTAATGAAATTTCTTCATCAATAACTCTGGCTGTTTCTTCTGAGTACGGTTTAGAAAAATTGTATTCGCTTTGTCCTGTTGAATCGTAATAGGTTACATTACCAATTTTTTCATTCAAACCATAAACAGTTACCATAGCACGTGCTTGTTTAGTAACTTTTTCCAAGTCGCTTAAAGCACCAGTTGAAATTCTGTTAAATGTTACTTTTTCAGCAGCTCTTCCTCCCATAGTAGCACACATTTCGTCTAGCATTTGATCCGGACGAACAATTAAACGCTCTTCTGGCAAGTACCAAGCGGCTCCTAAACTTTGTCCTCTAGGAACAATGGTTACTTTAATTAATGGAGCTGCATGTTCCAGCATCCAACTAACTGTTGCGTGTCCTGCTTCATGAATAGCAATTGCTTTCTTCTCATCAGGAGTTACAATTTTATTTTTCTTTTCAAGACCACCTACAATTCTATCTACAGCGTCAAGGAAATCTTGTTTGTCAACTGCAGTTTTATTGTTTCTTGCGGCAATCAAAGCAGCTTCATTACACACATTTGCAATATCCGCACCAGAAAATCCTGGAGTTTGTTTGGCTAAAAAGTCAGTATCTAATCCTTCAATTTTTTTCAAAGGAGCTAAGTGTACTTTAAAAATCTCAGCACGTTCACGAATGTCTGGTAAGTCTACAAAAATTTGTCTGTCAAAACGACCTGCACGCATTAAGGCTTTGTCCAATACATCAGCTCTGTTTGTCGCAGCTAAAACAATTACATTAGAATTAGTTCCAAAACCGTCCATTTCTGTCAGTAATTGGTTCAATGTATTCTCACGTTCGTCATTTCCACCGGACATATTGCTTTTTCCTCTGGCTCTACCTACTGCATCAATTTCATCAATGAATATGATCGCAGGAGATTTTTCTTTGGCTTGTTTGAATAAATCACGCACACGGGATGCACCTACACCTACAAACATTTCAACAAAATCAGAACCTGATAAAGAGAAGAATGGTACTTGGGCTTCACCTGCTACAGCTTTTGCCAATAATGTTTTTCCAGTTCCAGGAGGCCCTACTAGTAAAGCTCCTTTTGGTATTTTACCACCTAGATTAGTATATTTTTCAGGATTTTTCAGGAATTCAACAATTTCTTGTATCTCTTCTTTTGCTCCTTCTAAACCAGCTACATCTTTAAAAGTAGTTTTGATATCTGTTTTTTCGTCAAAAAGTTTAGCTTTAGATTTTCCAATGTTAAAAATCTGTCCGCCACCGCCACCAGCACCACCACCAGACATTTTTCTCATGATAAATATCCAAACGGCAATAATGATTATTATTGGCAATAAACTGATTAAAATATCCGACCAATTATTTTTTGGCAAGAAGTTAAAATCTTTCAACTTACCTTCAGCAACCGCTTTTTCCAGTTTATTTTGGAAAATTTGATCGTTACCAATGTCAAAAGTATAATGAGGACCTTTGTTAGGTCTGTCAAATACGTCTTTAGAAACTTTTTTGTGTGCTGCATCTTTCAATGCTGTTGCATTAAGAAAAACTTCAGCTTCAGTTTTGTTGTAAACTATAACTTTCTCAATCTGGCCTTTTTCTAAATAATCGTTAAATTTAGAAGAAGTTAATTGACCTGGTTCGTTTAAACTAGAACCGCCAGTTATAAAACTTATAAACAAGAAAATTAATAATATTGCAGTGTAAATTAACCAAGGGCTTACTTTAAACTTATTCGAATTTGGATTATTATCTTTAGCCATTACTAGGAGTTATGTTTCTTTAGTATTTGTTTTCAATGGTGGTTATTTTTGCATCGCCCCATAAACTTTCGATGTTGTAGTATTCACGGATGTGTTTTTGAAATACATGAACCACAATATTTACATAATCCATTAGTACCCATTCTGCATTATCAGTTCCTTCAACATGCCAAGGCTTGTCTTTTAATTCTTTGGATACTGTTTTTTGTATGGAGTTTACTATGGCGTTAACTTGTGTATTTGAATTACCGTTACAAATTACAAAATAGTCGCAAACCGCTGTATCTATTTCTCTTAAATCAAGGATGGTAATATCATTTCCTTTTACTTCTTCTATCCCCTTAATGATGTTCGCTAATAGAACGTCATTATTTATAGTCTTTTTCGCCATGAATTATTTTTATATATAAGTTTGTAAAGTTACCATTTTTTGTGATTATTTTTGAACCTTAACACAATATTAAATTCTGTTTCACAAAAAACTGTATATGAAACTAATCAAACTCGATGCCATAGATTCTACAAACGAATTCCTTAAAGGCTTATCGAATAAACAAGAGTTGGAAAACTTTACTGTTGTAACTGCTGAGAATCAAACAAAGGGGAAAGGTCAAATGGGTGCTGTTTGGGCCTCTGAGACGAGTAAAAACTTAATAATGAGTCTTTTGGTTAAGGATTTTTTAGAAGATATTTGTCAGATTTTCAACCTGAATATTGCAGTTTCACTTGCTGTAATTGAAGTTTTAGAATCATTTAAGATTCCTAATCTTAGTATAAAATGGCCTAACGACATAATGTCATACAACAAAAAAATAGGTGGCATTTTGATTGAAAACAGTATCAAAAGTGACGGAACCATCATTTCTATTGTCGGTCTAGGTCTAAATGTGAATCAAACCAATTTTGATAATTTACCAAAAGCCTCTTCTTTGGCGGTGATTTGTAATGCAAAATTTGATAAAGATGAACTTCTTTTTTCTATTTGTGACGCAATAGAAAAAAATGTAAAGTTATGCAAACACAATGCTGCCGTTTTGTGGTCTGATTACAGCAATAAATTATATAAAAAAGGTTTGCCAATGCCTTTTTCAGACCAGAAGCAACAAAATTTTATGGGGATTATTCAAGGGGTTTCTGCTGTTGGGAAACTTGAAATTCTTCTGGAAGATGACAGCATTGCTGAATTTGATATTAAAGAAATTCAAATGTTGTATTAACGGCCTGGTGCTTTGAGATGGTGGGAATTTCGGAACAGAGTATTGTTTAACGAAAACATGATGTGAAACGGTAATTCCACTAAAACCACACTACATCAAAACGCCAGTTAGCCATTCGGTTTTTTTGTTTGAATTAGTTTCATTTAACTTTCAATAGCTTTTTTTCGCTAAATTCTGTACCACGTTTTACGTCACAAATTTTAATCGATTTTTTGTTTTTTATAAAAACTAAAAGGGAATTCCAATCATTTGCTGCAGCATATTCAGAAATATTTGATAAATCTATATTATATTTTTTTCCAACTTGTTCAGGGATTTGATAACAACCAATCACAATATAATTATCCCATTCAAAATCAGTTATTTCTGTTAAATCAATTGGCTTTTTTTCTGTTTTATATTGTAAATTAATTTTAGTAGCTAAATCTTCATCAAAACTTAATTGATTAAAAGAATGACAAGAACTAAATATTAAAATTACTGATATTGCTATAAATTTTTTCATTTAAATTGGTTTTAAGAATTCTCGTTTTTTAGGTAAACTGAGGGCTAACTGCATGATTATTGCAATTAAAAAAGAAACCCTTTCAGTTTGCACTAAAAGGGTTTCTTTTTATTTTAAACTATTTTTTATAATTTGGTCATATTTCCAGCTAAAGTCTCGATAAATTTCCCAATCGGACCTTTTATCATCATAGCCATCATAGGATTAAAATCACCCTCGAAATCAAGTTTTACATCACTTGAAGTTTCAGAAACAGAATCTATATTTGCTACCAATGTAAATGGAAGTTTATCACTTGCAGCTCCCAAAACAATTTTGCTTGGAGCTACTTTTTCTTTCATTTTTAACTTGATTTCCGGCATTCCTTTTAATCCAAAAATAAAAGCATCGTCACCAATAACTTCAAATTTTGCGATGTTTTCAGGCATTAATTTTTCAAAATTTTTGACATCACTTAACAAGTCAAATAATTCTTGAGCTGATTTTGGGACGCTAACTTTTGGACTTTCTAAGTTCATATTTCCAGTATTTTATTTATTTTTTTAAACTTCAATGTTCCAAGTGGATGGACTCACATTCCATTCTCTTAAAGTTTGTTCTTCCTCGTCTGTAATATATCTTTTGGCAACGGCTAAATTCAATAAATTTTGATAATTACTTAGCGTGTATAAATCCAGATGCGCATTTTTGAAATTTTCATCAGCAACATCAAAACCGTAGGTAAAGATTGCTGCCATTCCTTTTACATTAGCTCCAGCTTCACGTAAAGCTTCAACAGCAAGCAAGCTGCTGTTTCCAGTACTAATCAAATCTTCTACAACAATTACATTTTGTCCTTTTTGTAAAAAACCTTCTACTTGGTTTAGTCTTCCGTGTTTTTTTGCTTCTGGACGAACATACACAAATGGTAATCCTAAACTTTCCGCTACCAGCATTCCAATTCCTATTGCTCCAGTAGCAACACCGGCAATAACATCTGGTTTACCAAATTGTTTCTCAATATTTTTAGAAAATTCATCCCGGACGTAATTCCTTACGGCTGGAAATGAGAGGATTAATCTGTTATCACAATAAATAGGCGATTTCCATCCAGAAGCCCATGTAAAAGGATTTCTTGGATTCAATTTAATTGCATTTATTTGCAAAAGAAATTCGGCTGTTTTTTCGGCTGTATCTTTATTAAAAATCATAGTACAAATGTATAAAGTTTTTGTTAACGACAAACCACTTTTTTTGACAAATCACATCTCTAAGGAGACCGATTTTCAATTGTTTTTATTAGAAAGTATTGACATAGAGCAACTTATAGTAAAAATATTTCAAAATAAAATTCAAAAAGCGTACTTATATCATCCTGATGAAAGCGTTATTTTAAAGACTTTGAAAGCAAAAATACCTGTTACCAAAGCTGGCGGCGGTTTAGTTTACAATAAAAAAGGCGAAGTTTTGTTCATTTTTAGAAATGGAAAATGGGATTTACCAAAAGGTGGAATCGAAAAAGGTGAAGAAATTGATGCCACAGCCATGCGTGAAGTAGAGGAAGAGACTGGTGTAAATGGCTTGACAATATCCCATAAACTTCAAAAAACCTATCATGTTTTTAGACGTAATGGAAAATACAAATTGAAAATTACACATTGGTTCGAAATGCAATCTGATTTCGAAGGAACGCCACAAGGGCAATTAGAAGAAGGAATCGAAAAAGTAGCTTGGATGAATCCAGAACAAATAAAAGAGGCGTTAAAAAACTCTTACGAGAATATAAAATTATTATTTGAAGAAGAAAAGCTCCTGAAATAGGAGCTTTTTTTTATTTTAAGATGCGATACACAGAATATTGTAAATGTGCCTTTTCATAATAAACCGAATGTTTGTAAATCCAGTCCAGTTGCGCTTCTGGATTATTGATGAAGTTTACGTCGCTTTGTTTTTTCAAATCAAATTCGGTTTTCAGTTTTGGATTTTCTTTCAAAATCAGTGTTGCTGAATCTTCAAAAACATAATCTGAATACCCTTCTTTTTGTTGTAACATCGTATCGAAAAAGTTCCAGTTGAAGAAAGAATCGATTGCTTCTGGTTCTAATGTTTCCAATAAATATTTGATTCCCTTTTGTTGTGTTGGAATTATGTAATCTCCTTTGGCGAAAGCCACTTTCTCCATTTTAGAAGTTACCGAAGTGTTTCGGTGCAAATAATGGCCTTCGTAAGCTGAATTTGTCGTTTTAAAATCCGCAATTTTATAGCTTTCAACTTCAATTATCGTATCATTTTTTAATTGGCGATAGGTGATGGTATTGCTTTTTAATAAATCGATAACAGGCCAAAATCCCCTTGGAATGATATACGCTTCCGGAATGATTAT
This sequence comes from Flavobacterium labens, assembly GCF_048286755.1. Classification (NCBI taxonomy): domain Bacteria; kingdom Pseudomonadati; phylum Bacteroidota; class Flavobacteriia; order Flavobacteriales; family Flavobacteriaceae; genus Flavobacterium; species Flavobacterium labens. The sequence goes on from NZ_JBLVPL010000003.1 coordinate 223,939, forward strand.
TTCTTTTACAGATTTGAATTCCTTGCTGTACGGAATGTCCTTTTTGAATGGTTTTGTACGGTCATAAAACAAGCGATTTCCAGACGTTACGTCACTTTTCTTATAACTGGCTTCATAGCCTAAAAACGAAAAAGGAACCGTTTTTGTACTGTCAATTTCCCATTTTAGCGTGTACGCTTTGTTAGGTTGGTACTGCTCTTCATTTTTCAATCGCAGCTGTTTAATTTTTTTATAATTAGCATCCGTAAAGTCAATTGCGGAACGCATGTATTCATAAGTTACTTTTACGCGATCGGCATATTTTTTAAGCATGTGCGTTTCCACGACAAACCCTATTGTGTTGAATAACGAAGTGTAACCTGTTGCAAATCTTGGGCTTTCAAAAAATTGACCAAAACCTTTATCCGGTGTGTCCTGAAAAGCATTCACATAGGGCGTAGTTTCGATGTTCTTTTTTTGTAAATCTTGGACTAAAGCAGGCATCATTTCAGTATTTAAAAAATCCCCTAAAACAGTTCCCAATTTGTTATGTTGGGTCATAATGTAGGTAAGTTTGTATTGGTAATCTGAGCCATTACTAACGTGGTTGTCAATGAAAACATCAGCATTTATTTTATGGAAAATGTCCACAAAACTTTTCGTATTTCGGGTATCGGACTTGATGAAATCACGATTCAAATCGTAGTTTCTGGCATTACCACGAAAGCCATAAATTTCCGGTCCGTCCTGATTGGCTCTTGAAGTCGAATTTCTGTTTAAAGCGCCTCCAATATTATACACCGGAATACAAACGATAACCGTGTTTTTTGGTGCTTTTATTTTGCCCAAAGCTAAATCTCTAAATAATTGCATTGAAGCGTCAATTCCGTCTGGTTCTCCTGCGTGAATACCATTATTGAGTAGGATTACGGCTTTGTTTTTTTGGATGATTCCAAAGTCAAATTGCTTTTCAGGATTGAAAACAACCATGTGCAAAGGTTCACCGCTGTCTGTTAATCCCATTTTTTGCATTTCGATAGTAGGGAAATCATCTGCAAGAAGTTTGTAATAAGCAATTGTTTCTTGGTAGGATGCCGATTGATTTCCATTGCCTTTTTCGAAAAAAGTATCGTATTTATTCGTTTTTTGTGCAAAAGTACTGATGGAGAATAGTAAAAAAAGGAATGTGAAAAATCTCATATTTCGGTTTTTAAATGGAATATCAAATGTAGCTTTTTTTCGATAGGTATAGAAAAGATAGCAAAAAAAGGAAGCTCCCAATTTTAAAAAATGAAAATTTTTAATTCAAAATTCATAACTCAGAATTAAAAATTACCTTTGCAAAATGAATAAGAAACACCATTCCAACAATATACTTTTGAATTTAGGCATCGAAAGCCTGAACGAAATGCAGGAAGTAGCACAAGATACTATCCTGAACGACAATAATGTTTTATTGCTTTCGCCAACAGGTTCCGGAAAAACTTTGGCTTTTTTGTTGCCTATTTTAGAAATGTTACAACCCGAAATTCAATCAGTTCAATGTTTAATTCTGGTTCCATCACGTGAATTAGGATTACAGATTGAACAAGTTTGGAAAAAAATGGGAACCGATTATAAAGTAAATGTGTGCTACGGCGGACATTCCATTGATACCGAAATTAAGAATTTAAGTAATCCTCCAGCAGTTTTAGTGGGAACTCCGGGAAGAATTGCAGATCATATTGACAGAGGAACTTTCCGTGTAGATAAAATCCAAACGCTAATTTTAGATGAATTTGATAAATCCTTGCAATTGGGTTTCCATGAGCAAATGTCATTTATCATTGGAAAATTAACAAAACTCAACAAACGTGTGTTGGTTTCAGCCACTTCGGATATTGAGATTCCAAGATATACAAGAGTCGTAAACCCGACTATTTTGGATTTCATTCCAGAAAATGTAGCAGAAACTAATCTTTCCATGAAAATGGTTGTTTCGAAAGAAAAAGACAAAATAGGAAGTTTGTTCAACTTGATTTGTTCTTTGAAATCACAATCGGCTATTGTTTTTTGCAACCATCGTGATGCTGCGGAACGCATCAGTGATACGTTGAACGAAAAAGGAATTTATGCCACGTATTATCATGGTGGAATGGATCAGGACGAAAGAGAACGCGCATTAATCCAGTTCAGAAACGGAAGCGTAAGCTATTTAATTACAACAGATTTGGCTGCTCGTGGACTTGATATTCCCGAAATGAATCACGTAATTCATTATCATTTGCCATCCAAAGAAGACGAATTTACCCATAGAAACGGACGTACAGCGCGTATGTTAGCTTCTGGAACCGCGTATATTGTTGCTCATGAAAGTGAGAAAAAAATGGATTACATTGATTACGGCATGGACGTTTTGAAAATCGAAAACTCTACTTCATTACCAAAACCACCTGAATTTCAAACCATTTATATTAGTGGCGGAAAGAAAAATAAATTGAATAAAATTGATATTGTAGGTTTCTTTTCTCAAAAGGGAAAACTGGAAAAAGGCGATTTAGGATTAATTGAAGTGAAAGATTTTATCTCTTTTGCTGCCGTAAAATTCAACAAAGTAAAAGACTTGCTTCACGCCATTAAAGACGAGAAAATGAAAGGCAAGAAATTTAAAATTGAAGTTGCCAGAAAAGTAATTAAGAAAGAGGAAGAGTAGTGGTTGGTGAGAAGTGAATAGTGGAAAAAATACTGATTCCTTTTCTAGTGTTTATAAAAAAATCGTTAGTGGTAAAATTTACCACTAACGATTTTTTATATTAAAAAATGATTCTTTTGGAGGTCAGTGTAAATCTGAACCACTCACCATTTACTTCTCACAACTCATTTTTACTAAAAAAAGAATTATATTTTCTTAACGTATTGTGTAATGATAACAATCTGCTGACCATCTACTTTTCCTTCGATGTATTCGGCATTTTCGTGATCCAGTCTAATGTTACGTACTGCAGTTCCTTGTTTAGCTACCATACTGGAACCTTTTACTTTTAAATCTTTGATTAAAACGACTGAATCTCCATGTTCTAAAATTACGCCATTACTGTCACGGTGAATCACTTTATTTTCATCGTCTTCACCTTCGCCAGTTGCTTGTGCCCAAGCTAAAGTATCTTCGTCTAAATACATTTGGTCTAATAATTCTTGAGGCCATCCAGCTGCACGCAAACGGCTTAACATTCTCCACGCGACAACCTGCACGGCAGTATGTTCGCTCCACATGCTGTCATTCAAACATCTCCAATGATTTAAATCTACGTTATCCGGATTTTCGATTTGGTCAATACACGTACTGCAAGCCATGATACTTTCGTCAAGTCCACCTTTTTTTGTAGGCAAAACTTGGTATACTTTTAGGTTTTCGGTTGCGCCACAAAGTTCACATTTTGATCCGCTACGTTTGCTTAATTCTCTTTCTATACTCATGTTTAATGGCTTTTATTTTAGGCGAAAGTACGGCTTATTGCCTCGTTTCACAAGTAATATTGTTACTGTTTATTTGTCAAGTCGAGCGCAGTCGAGACCTATCTTTTAGTCTCGACTGCGCTCGACTTGACAAAATCTCTTTTAAATTATTTGACTCGTACTGCTTCAGGAACTAGCATTTCATATTGTCCGTGATTTCTAATTACATCTCTCACAATGCTGGAGCTGATATAGGAAGTTCTGGCTGCGGTTAATAAGAATACAGTTTCTATTTTTGATAAGCGACGATTGGTGTGGGCAATTGCTTTTTCGAATTCGAAATCGGCTGGATTGCGTAAACCACGAAGGATAAAATCAGCTTTTATTTTATGGCACAAATCAATTGTCAAACCTTCATAGGTAATCACCGAAACTTTAGGCTCATTCTTGAAGGTTTCTTCAATGAAACGTTTTCTTTCTTCAAGTGAAAACATGTATTTTTTTTCGGCATTAATACCAATAGCGATTACGATTTCATCAAATAACGAAATACTTCTTTTGATGATATCTTCATGTCCTAGGGTGATTGGATCGAATGATCCCGGGAATATGGCTTTTCTCATTTTGTAAGATATAATTAAATCGAACTTATATTTTTTGGGTTCAATTAGGTTTTTCGAAGTGTTTTTATCGCTTGGACCCATTCGGATTTTTCACACACGCGACACTCTGCATTTCCTGATTTGTGGGTTTCAGTATTTCCGCAAAAGGTACAGGAATAAATCCCTTCTGTTGGAATCGTTTTACTTTTTTGTTTAAATAAAAAAGGCAGAATTGGCAATCCTGGTTTAACTTCATGGTCTTCATAATAGAAAACACTGATTTCGCCACTGGTCTCCATAAATGCATTTTTGACTTGTCCTAAATGTTCTACTGATTTCAATCTAAGTTCCGAAAAGAATTCATCTTGTGCCAGACTTTCTTTTTTAAAGGTAGCGATAGAAAATTTACCTTCGCTGATGATGCATTCGGTTTTTCCTTCTATAAACTCTTCAAAGCGCTTACTTTTCCCGGTGAGCCAAGTTACTAATCGGTACAAAAGTATAATAACTAGAAATACGGTTATTGGTGGAATGATACCAACTTCTTCATAAAACATGGGATCTCCGGCTGCTGATCCCAAAGCAATTATGATGACCGTTTCAAATACCGATAATTGTTTCACGCCACGTTTTCCTGCGACTTTTAATGTCAACAGTAAAACTGTAAACATTATGGTGGAACGGAAAATGACTTCTAAAAGAAAGGATTCTGGTAAATCATTGTATAATAATCGGTTCCATTCAAAGATTTCTGTCATAATAGAAAGTTAGTTATTTAATGCCAATTCTATCGCATTAGTAAACAAATCTTCTAATGAAATTCCGGCGGCTTTGGCTTGCTGCGGAATCAAACTTTCCGTTGTTAATCCCGGAATGGTGTTCATTTCTAGCATGTGTGGTTCTCCGTTTACCAATATAAATTCGCTTCGGGAGAAACCTTTCATTTTGAGGACTTCGTATGCGCGTTTGGCTATTTCGCTCACTTTTTGGGTCATTTCATCTGAGATTCTTGCCGGCGTAATTTCTTGTGATTTACCCAAATATTTGGCTTCATAATCGAAGAAATCATTGTCAGAAACAATTTCAGTTATCGGTAAAACGGTTACTTTTCCTTTGTAATTGATGACTCCAACTGAAACTTCGGTTCCGTCAAGGAAACTTTCGATGATGATTTCGTTGTCTTCTTTGTAAGCAACTTCAATCGCGATTGGCAATTCATCAATTGTTTTTACTTTGGAAATTCCAAAACTGGAACCTGCTTTATTTGGTTTTACAAAACAAGGTAAACCAACTTTAGCTACAATTTCGTCCGTATTGATAGCATCGCCTTTGTTTAGGTAATAGGAAGTGGCAGTCTTTATTCCGTATGGTTTTAAAACAGATAATAAATCGCGTTTGTTGAACGTTAATGCTGCTTGATAATAATCGCAGGAAGTTTGCGGAATATGCAATAATTCGAAATACGCCTGCATCAATCCGTCTTCGCCGGGAGTTCCGTGAATGGCATTGAAAACACAGTCAAAAGTGATTTTATTACCATCAACAGTTACTGAAAAGTCATTTTTATCGATAGGAAATTCAGCGTCATTAGCATCAACATAGACCCATTTTTCTTTGAAAATATGGATTCGGAATCCGTTGTATTTCGTTTTGTCTAGAAATTGGTATACGACGTTTCCGCTGATGAGTGAGATTTTATACTCGCTGGAATATCCGCCCATGATGATGGCAATGTTTTTCATTTTGTATCGTTTTGTTCTTAGTTGTTCGAATAAATAATAATGTGTTTTTAGCACTAGATTCTAGCCCCGATAATAGTGTAAATCCTTTTTATCAGCCTTTTCGGCGGATAAAAAGATTGTAATGAATAGCGGGAAATAGCTCCAAAAGGCATTAAACAAAATTATCATTTTTTTTGAAACGAAATAGCTTTATCTTTGCCACATATAAAAATAAATTTATGAGTTTACGTAAGTATCTTACCAGCCGTGTCTTTTTTGGACAAGTATTAATTGCTCTTGCCATTATTGCCGTTTTGGGCTATTTGTTTATGCATTGGTTGACTTTTACAACAGATCATGGTCATGAAATTGCAGTTCCGAATTTGAGTAAATTGACAGAAGAGCAAGTGGAGGAAAAGCTGGATGAGTTGGACTTAGATTATGTGCTTTTGGATAGTGTGGATTATAGAAGTGATTTTCCGCAATTCAGTGTAGTAGAGCAAGATCCATCGCCGGGTACAAAGGTAAAAGTGGGTAGAAAAATATACATAAAAATAAATACTTCGGGATTTTCATCTGTGCGAATTCCTGATTTGATAGAAAAAACATATCGTGAAGCAGTTCCAACCTTGAAAGCGTTAGGACTTGAGGAAGGTACGGTTACCTATGTTCCAAATCTTGGAAAAGATATGGTGTTGGAAATGCGTTTTAAAGGAAGAAACCTGAAAGTAGGAGACAGAGTCTTGAAATCATCCAAAATTGATTTGGTTTTAGGAGACGGAAAAATGAGTTATGAAGAAGAAGAGAGTGCTGCGGATACTCTGGTTGCACCAATAGAAGAAACACCAATTGATGAACAATAATATAGATACAATAGATTTAGAAGACGAGTTATTTGAACATTTCAGGTTTGAAGTTCCTAAAGGCCAAACGTCTTTGCGAATTGATAAATACTTGATGAGCCTGATTCAAAATGCAACTCGCAATAAAATACAAACCGCTGCTACCGAAGGAAATATTTTTGTAAACGACGCAACGGTAAAGTCGAATTACAAGGTAAAAGCCAATGATGTGGTTCGTGTTATGTTATCGCATCCTCCTTTTGAAAATAGAGTAGATCCCGAAGATATTCCGTTAGATATTGTCTATGAAGATGCTACACTTTTATTGATTAATAAACCGCCAGGATTGGTAGTGCATCCCGGTCACGGGAATTATACGGGAACATTAGTGAATGCGTTGGCTTTTCATTTTGAGAATTTACCCATGAACAGCAGTGAACGTCCCGGATTAGTGCATAGAATCGATAAAGACACTTCGGGTTTATTGGTGATTGCCAAAACCGAAGCGGCTATGACGCATCTTGCCAAGCAATTTGAAGCTAAAACTTCTGAAAGAGAGTATGTGGCTTTGGTTTGGGGAAATGTTGTGGCTGATAAAGGAACGATTGAGGGAAACTTAGCAAGACACTTGAAAGATCGCATGCAAATGGCGGTTTTTGCTGATCCGGAAATTGGGAAACCTGCCGTGACGCATTATAAAGTGTTGGAGCGTTTTGGTTATGTAACATTAATTTCGTGCCAACTGGAAACCGGAAGAACACACCAAATTCGTGCACACTTGAAACACATAGGACATCCTTTATTTAATGACGAGCGTTATGGCGGTCATTTGATTCTAAAAGGAACTACGTTTACGAAATACAAGCAGTTTATTGACAACTGTTTCAAAGCGTTACCAAGACAAGCTTTACATGCTAAAACTTTAGGCTTTGTGCATCCTACAACCAAAGAAATGATGCGTTTTGATACGGAACTCCCGCAGGATTTTCAGGATTGTATCGAGAAATGGAGAGGCTATTCAAAATCCCATGGTACAGACGAAGCAGAAGAATAAAATATGAAAAGCCCCGGATTGGGGCTTTTTTGCGGAAAGTAATTTGTGTTGCTTGTATTAAAAGACACGCAAATATTGTTATACTATAGGTTTATTGGTACGTTTATTGTTTGTCTTTTAGCATTTGGGCTTTTTTACTCGCTTTCACTTGAAAAGATATAATTTAGCTAGATTTAGTAAACTTTATGGGATTCGATAATCTTACTGTTTCAATTATGAAATACAGAAACAGAGATTTCCATTATTAACTTAAAGTATGCTATTTTAATTATTTCACTATGAAATTTAAAAATATAAATACCATGAAATTGATATTGTTTATTGGCGTATCGCTACTTGTTTTAGAAAGTAGTACGTATGGCTCATCAGAGGCAGGTAGGTTTTCATCGCAAATAAATGAAATTACTGTCACTAAAACATTTTTAAATCCGACTAATGATGATGATTCCTTGGGAGATAGAATTGTAAGCTATGGATTGGAATTTTTAGGAACACCCTATGTTTCAGCCGGCAGCAGCAAGAATGGCTTTGACTGCTCCGGATTTGTATACTTTGTGTATAATCATTTCAAAATTCAGGTTCCACGAAGTTCTTCGCAGTTTAAAAATTTTGGTAAAGAAATCCCGATTGGTAATGTGAAAAAAGGTGATATTCTGTTGTTTTTGAGTCCTACCAGAAATGTTATTGGACATTTGGGTATTGTAACAAATCCAAAAGGAATGGAAAGTGATTTTATCCATTCTACCTCAGGTCGTGAAATGCAAGTGGTGATTACAAGTTTGAAAAAGCCTGGTTACACCCGTAGATTCGTAAAAGCAATACGTGTTTTGTAAATAAATTTTGCTCGAGATTCTGAATCGGTTTTGTTTAGAGCAAATAGTTTTTTTTAAAACTAAAGATGGTGGTTTCGATAATAATTTACTCTCACAAAAGTGCTATTTCTTAAAACTAATTTCATCCAACCCAATCGTGTATTCTGCACGTTGATTGTCATTAACATCCCATATTTCCATTTTTATTTGTGGGATTTTCTTTTTCCAATCGATGGTTAATAAACCAAAATGGTTTTCCATGATAGGACCTTCAATTCTGTTTTTGTTGGGTGTTGCAAAATGCCAAGTAGAGGAAAGTCCACTTGAGGTAAAGTCATATATAGGATACAACCCGGGTTCCGCAAGTTTAGAGATTTCACCATAATGCACGTCACCTGTTAAAAACAAAATACCGTTTGCTTTCGTTTTCTTGATAAGGTTTAAGAATCTTTTTTGCTCCAACGGAAAATTAGCCCAGCCTTCGTAACCGTTGTATTCAATTCCAAACTGCGAACCGGAACCAATCAGTCTGACATCAGCAGGTTTTTGCAATTCTGCTTCCAGCCATTTCCATTGCGTGGCTCCCAGATAGGTCGAGTCGGGGTTTTGTATTGGCGCATAATCCAAAGAATAGAAATACCGCTTATCATCCTTTGCTTCGCCGTTATATTTTTTGTGATTGTCTCTGAAAGTTCGGTTGTCTAACAAGATAATTTGTACTTTTTTACCTTTGTTTTCATACATATAGGACGTGTATATTCCTTCATGTTTTCGTCTTTCGGAAGCTACAGGTTCATCAAAAAAATTCAAAAATAGTTCTTTTGATTCCTCTTTTTTTGGATAATGCCGACCCGCATCATTTTGTCCGTAATCGTGATCGTCCCAAGTAGCAATGATGGGCACATTCTTTTTCAAATTTTGAAAAGTAGGTTTAGCCGCTAATCGGTCGTATTTAGATTGCAGTGTATTCATATTTTCGGTGTCTCCATAAATGTTGTCACCAAGAAATATAAATAAATCAGGTTGGTGTTTTACGACAACATCAAAAATGGGTAATGGGTTACTTTGATTCGAACACGATCCAAAGGCTATTTTTGAAATGTTATTTTGCGAAAAACTATTCCAGGAGACTAGTAGGATAGCTATCAAAAAGAAGGGCTTTTTAAGAATATTATTTTGAATCATAAATTTATTTTTAGTATTTAAAAGTCTCTATGTAAATGGTAAATAGTTCTCTAAAGAATTTCCAGTTTCCATTTAATTTTAATACCGATTGCAAGGAATCGTATTAATTGCAAAAAAACTATTCCCAAAAGTAATAAAAAAAGGATTCTAACTAAAATTAAGCTAGAAATGGAATAGCTTTAAAACTTCTTAAAAAGTTTTGAATGGTTGTTAATTAAAAGTTAAACCAATGAATACTATTCAATTTACTGGCACTAAAATTTATTTTTGATATTGATTAACCACTAAATAACCATTAAATGAAGAAACTTTTCATTTTAACCGCAATTGCTGCGGCGATGCTTGTGCCTACCACCCAATTTGCACAGTCCAAAAAGAAAAAAGATAAAAATGCTGCAGTAGTTCCGCCACCGGAAAAGAAACCAGAAGCCACGATTAAGGAATACAGCAAGGTCATTACAAAAGATGCTATTTCTGACGATGGATTATTTATTGTTCATAAAGTAGATAAAAAATATTTCTTCGAAATCCCTAATAAATACTTGGATAAAGACATGCTTTTGGTGAGCCGTTTATCTAAACTGCCTTCTAATTTAGGTGGCGGATATGTAAACGCAGGTTCCGAAACCAATGAGCAATTAATTGTTTGGCAGCGTTTTCAGGATAAAATCCTTATCAAGTTAAAATCATTTAGTGCTGTTGCTAATGACAGTTTACCTATCAGCATTTCGGTAAAATCCAATAATTATGAGCCTACTTTATTTGCTTTCGATATTGTCGCATTCAGCAAAGATTCAGCAAATACAGTAATTGATGTGACTAAATTTTATGGTACCGATGTGAGAGCCATCAGCGGTTTATCGGCAGAAATGAGAGAAACCTACAAAGTCAAAGGGATGGATGATTCCCGCAGTTTTATCAATACGATGAAAAGTTTTCCGATGAACATTGAAGTGATTCAGGATTTCACATATAATGCTTCTAAACCACCTGTTCAGGAAGATTCAGAAACGATTAGTATTCAAATGAATCAGTCGATGATTTTATTGCCTGAAAAACCAATGCAACCCCGATTAGCAGATCCGCGAGTTGGATGGTTTACGATGGATCAAATCGATTATGGAAGCAATGAATTAAAATCCGACAGCAAAACCTTTATCCGCCGTTGGAGATTAGAGCCTAAAGATCCTATCGCTTACGCAAAAGGCGAACTGGTAGAACCGATAAAACCTATTGTCTATTATTTAGATCCTGCTACGCCTGAAAAATTACGCAAGTACATCAAGCAAGGAATTGAAGATTGGCAAAAGCCTTTTGAAACAGCTGGTTTTAAAAATGCAATTATTGCCAAAGACGCACCAACGAAGGAACAAGATCCTGATTTTAGCCCGGAAGACATCCGTTATTCCGTAATTCGTTACGTGGCGAGTACGACACGAAATGCGGTTGGACCAAGTGTTTCTGATCCCAGAACTGGAGAAATTATCGAGAGTGATGTAATTTGGTACCACAATCATTTGCGTTCGTACAGAAATCGCTATTTGTTAGAAACCGGAGCGGCAAATCCTTCGGCCAGAACATTGAATACGAGTGATGAAGAAATGGGCGAAATGATGCGTATGGTTATCGCTCACGAAGTAGGCCATGCCCTTGGTTTTCCTCATAACATGGGTGCGAGTTGCGCGTATGACACTGAAAATTACAGAAATGGTGAGTTTACACAGAAAAATGGAATCGCGGCCAGTTTGATGGATTATGCCCGTTTTAATTACATCGCACAACCTGGTGATAAAAACGTTCGTTTCATTCGCCAAATGGGACCTTACGATCATTATGCCACTAATTGGGGATACAGAGTTATCCCAAATGCGACTTCACCAGAGGTAGAAGTCCCAACATTAGACAAATGGATTATGGAAAAAGCCGAAAATCCTATTTATAAATTTGGGAAACAGAGCAGTAGTTTTGACCCATCTTCACAAACGGAGGATATTGGAAATAATTCAATGAAAGCGGGTACTTACGGACTTAAAAACTTGCAATATGTAGCTGCACATTTATCAGAATGGACTAGTGATGTCACCAATAATTACGAAGATTTAGATGAGTTGTACAAAGAGATGATGGACGTTTGGAGCAGGTATGTAGGACATGTGGTGACTAATGTAGGAGGCGTTTATGAAGCTACAAAAAAACCCAACCAAAAAGGAAGTATTTATGATATTGTACCCAAAGCAAAGCAACAAGAAGCAATGCAATGGTTACAAGCCAATGCTTTTGCTTCTCCAACTTGGTTGGTGAATGTGAGCACGTTGAAAAACATTGATTACTCAGGATACACAGAACGTTTTAGAAATTTACAAGCCAGACATTTGAATAGTGTAATGAGTTTTGAGCGTATTGGCCGATTAATGGATGCGGAAATAATGGGTACTGCTAATTATAAAGCATTGGATTTACTGGGTGATATGCGCAGAGGAATTTGGAAAGAAGCTGGTTTAGGTTCGAATGTGACTATTTATAGAAGAAATTTGCAACGTGCTTATCTAGAAAGAATGAGTTACCTGATGAAAGAAGAAATTAAATCAGGTCGTCCTTCGGACTATTATAATGTAGCACAATCAGATGTGAGAGGATTGGTCAGAGGCGAATTGACTGCTTTAAAATCTACTTTATCAGTTGCTAAAGCCAAAGCTGTAAATGCAGAAACGAAATACCATTATGAAGATGTGATTAAAAGAATTGAGTTAATCTTAAATCCAAAATAATGAACAGAGTATTCTATTATAATAAAGAATCCGCTTTCGAGCGGATTTTTTTTGATGTAAACTTAGATAAAGGGATGTGATGAATTGATTAATGAACAGGAAACTCAAAAAAATAGCTTTTCCCAATAAGAAACAGTATTCCATGAATGAAAGGTCCAGGCAGGAATTTTAGTGTGTTTAAATAAGAGTCATAGGTTTTGTTGTGATAATTTGTAATTACAAAAGGATAAGCATTAGAAGTGATATATAAATCGGTAATTCTTTTAGTATCGGTAATCGTTTTTTCGTTAAAACTGGAAAAACAGATTTTTTGTTTTTGCTTTTTTAAATGTATAAGATCAAAAACTGATAATGGAACGGGTTGATTTATGGAATAAAAAAGAACTGATTTAGAAACATCAATTAAAACCCATTTATCTAATTCCTTAGAATAGATTTCATTAAAAGCATGTCCACCTTTAATACAAGGGTCGTTTGATACTATCTTTAATCCCCATTCTTTTACTTTTAAATCGTTTATGACACAGAAATTATTATAAACTTGAGAAAAATCACTACAAACGCCACCTTCGCCATTTATCATTTTTCTTAAGGTTGAATCAGAGGATTTACCTAATCCAGGTCCTCCTTTTATGTAGTTTCTCAACCAAATAGCTATTTGTTTCGCTTTATCAAGATCGCTTATAACAGCTTTTTTATTTTTAAAAATGAATGGATTTAGTTCAAAATAAATATCGGGTATATCCCTAGTCTTGTTTAAGCTATTGTAACAAAAACTTTCAATCCTATCAAAAGTGGCCTTTTTAGAAAGTAATCTAAACCGTATTTTGTATAACAACGGATGTCTTCGGCAGTACCAGATTAAAGATCTACTCATTTTTAATAATTTATCATGTTTGTAAATAATTAAAATAAAGAAATGCTATTTGCAAATATTTGGTGTTTAAATATTTAATAATCAAGTAGGTAATGTCAAATATAATAAAAATAACAATTCGAAAAACATAAAAAAAGCCCCAATTAGGAGCTTTTTTTAAGGAAAAATAATTTTAATTTGTTCTTTTTTATCTTTATCAATGATTTATTTCATTGGAAAATTAGCTTCGAAAGTCTTAAATCTGGAGTCTAAATCTTTTAGCAATTGCTTTTTTACAGTTTTATCTTTTATAAAACTATAGTCTATGCTATTATATACATATTGCTTGATATCGGTGTATGAAACGTTTTTATATCTTTTGGCTAACAAAACATATTGCTCAGTCATATTCGTACGCAAAATCCCTGCATCATCGGTACTGATTACAATTGGTACGCCAAATTCTTTATACAATTTTAATGGATGACGGCTTTCTTTCACTTTCAAAATGAATTCGTTACTCACTAAGTTAATTTCGATAGGAATGGTTTTTTTAGCCATGTAGCGCAATAAATTATAGGAATCTTTCTCGTACGCCATATCAACTCCATGACCGATACGATTAGCTCCAGCTGTATAAACGGCCGCTCCAATGTGCCATGTCAATTCTTCAGGTTGCACTAAACCTAGCGTCAGCTCACCGGCATGCATCGTGTATTTTACATTTGGATAACGGGAATGACAGTATTTAAACATCATCATGTGCAACCAATAATCTTTCATCGAGTTTTCGCCATCTTCCGGAGAAACAATGTTGACACCCGCCATCAGCGGACTTCCATCTGCCGAAATGAATGCGATTACCAGATTTTTGAATAAATCTACAGGTTCCATGAAACGCAAGACAAAATTTTGATAACGCATCGTAAATTGTTTATCATCAATTTTAAGGTCGTTGTGAAGCTTTGCTACAAAATCAGTATTGAATGTTTTGGCATAGGATTCAGCATCTTTTTTTAGTAATGAATTGTATAGCGAATCAAGCGATTTAGTAATGGCTTTTTCGTCTTTTGCCAAAGCTAATTTTCGCAATCTAGAATTGAATTGCGTTAAATCATCCGTGTTCATTACAGTTGGAATCGTAGATAATTGCGTTTCGATATAACTTACATTTTCTGAAATAGCTCTATTTTTTAGTTCTAATAATCCTTGTCCAAAATTCCCTTTGATGGCCGGTTCAAACTTCATAAAGGATTCAAAAAACAATTTATCTGATGGGTAATCCACATAATTATAGTCTTTTACAGACCATTTTTGCATGATTTTTTGCTTGTAAACGTCTAATGTTCCGTTGCTTTTTAATGTTGAAAATTGCTGCCAGTTTCCTGTTGATGGTCTTTCCTTTAAAACATCCATTGTTTCTGTATTGAGATAAAAATTATCAGCAATAGCATGTTGTAATAATGGCTCGGCATAAATAGAACCAGAATAATGGTGGTGTAAATCGCCTCCTTTTGGCATTTGAGAAAAGAAAGCAGTTAGTTCCGCTTCATTGTCTCTAATCTTTTCAAAATAAGTATTGGTTGATTGTGAATAACCTACATTTAATACGATGGAAAGAAAAAAGGTGAGAAATAATTTCATATAATATTTTTATTGAAGGGATTGTTCTTGATAACCAAATTGGGTTTTTATTTTATTTTCTTAATTTTCAAAAAATTAAAATTGTGCAAAGATCAATATTTTTGATGGAATTTAAAAATTTAGTGCAAAAACTCTTATTTTTTTAAACATAAGTATTAATTTTTGCCAAATTAAGTAGTGATTAAAAAAAAAAATATTGCTCCGGCCCGTACTAAAAAATAAGTATTCCATTTTTCGAATATTTCATGTACTTAAAATCTGAACCAAAATTATAATACAAGTTTTATTGGCGTTTAGATAAACCTACGAATTAAATTTTCATCGCTTCCGCTGCTAATCGCCCTGTTTTTAAGGCGGCATTGATCGAACCATTCAGAAGATAGTCTCCACAAATAAATAGCGTATCAGAGATTTTTATCTCCCCAGGATTAATTTCATTCTGCACACTTTTCTGATTTGGCAAAGCATATTCAATACGATACGCCTTCAGCATTTTCCATGAATTTATTTTTTCGCCGTACCATTGTTTCAATTCATGTTTCATGTTTGCAGCTAAAGTCGCATCATCAAGAGTTGGGATTCCATTATAGGAAATGGAAATAAGTACTTTTCCTTTTGGAGCATAAGCTTTAGAAACATTAGACATCACAGTCAAATTATTCACCCATTTCTTTGTGGTTGAAGCATTCAAAATGACAACTGCTTTTTTAGTAGGTGCTTCATTTGCTTCAAAATAGATGTTAGTGACCTGATGCGAAGTCATTTTTTGTTTCGGGAAGAATTTCTGGGTAAGGTTATTTGCGGTCGTTGCCAAAAGGATTTGGTTGGCTTCCATAACGGTTCCATTTTCAGTAATTACTTTATTTCCGTCAATAGAAGCCACTTTTGTATTGCATTGAATACTGCCTTCGGGAAGCATGGCGACTAACTGTTTTGGTATTTCTTCCATTCCTAAAGCAGGAACAGCTACATCACCATCTGAAAACATTTTCATTACAAAGTCGAACATTCTGTTGGAAGTACTTAACTCATTTTCCAGAAAGATTCCAGAAAGAAATGGAGCATAAAAACGTTGAATCATTTTTGTGCTAAAACCATAATCAGCCAGTTGTTTTAGAGTAGTTTGTTCCGGTTGTTCGAAAATTTCGTCAATCGTTAATTTTTGAAGTTTATTCTTTAACCAAAGAGTATTAATTTTATCTTTTAAAGTACCAACGGGAGCAAAAAGCGTTGCCAATGCAGCAGAAGGTCTTCTGAATGGATCTGCAATTTCAAAACTGCCGCCGTCATAAAGTACGGTCGCTCCTGGCAACATTTTTTTTAATTTTAAATCGCTATAATTGAGTAACGCTTTAGTTTCAGGATAAGCCGTCAGCAGTACTTGGAAGCCTCTGTCTAAAAGAAAACCTTCATGTAAATCAGTTTTTATTCTTCCACCCGCACGATCACTTGCTTCTAAAATGAGTACACTTCGTCCTTGACGTTGTAAATGAACTGCTGCAGATAATCCCGCTAGTCCAGCTCCAACAATAATTATATCCTGTTTCATAGTTTTTGATACTGTTTGGTACAAAAATAAGCCAAATAGGTTTTTTAAGTTGCTTAAAAAAGTAACAATTTAAAATTATAAATTATTTTTTAGCATCAAGAAATTAAGTTTTATTGCTCAATGAATCTTAATCACTGAATGTTTAATTTTTTGATATTAAATAATACTATTTGAATTATGGCTATACAAAAGTTTGTGGTCCTGTTCTGAGTAATTCAAATCCGTATGGAAAGTTTCTTTTAATTTCCAAAGAGCCAAAATTGAAATTATCGATAAGAGTGTTCCAACAATCATGGCAGATTTCAAGATGTCCCCATCAAAAACAGAGTCTCTGAAAAAGCCATAAATGATAATAATCAGTGGAAGTGAACCCCGAACAAAATTTGGAACCGTCGTAGTCACCGTTGCGCGAATATTGGTTCCAAATTGTTCTGCTGCTATAGTGACAAACAGTACCCAATATCCAACAGAAAATCCCATGATAAAACAAAGGAGATAAAAAGTGGATGCTGTAATTCCAAATGCATTTAGGAACATAAAAACCATAATCAGATTAAAAGCTAGAAACAAGTACATTACTTTTTTTCGACTTTTCAACCATTGACTTAACAATCCGCTGGCAATATCTCCAAAAACCAATCCACCGTAACACCAGGCAATTGCTTTTCCTGCTGCAATCGTTTCAAAACCCTGAACACCTAATGCTTTAGCAAATTCCGGTGAGAAAGTGATTAATACGCCTACTAAAAACCACAACGGAATTCCAATAAGAATGCATTGTACGTATTTTGAAAAGCGTTTTTTATTGGTAAATAAAGAAAGGAAATCACCTTTCTTTTCGTCACTTTCTTGTACTTTTTTGAACATTCCCGATTCAGAAATACTGATTCGTAAGAATAATAAAAGAAGTCCTAAAACGCCTCCTGCATAATAACACAAACGCCAATCTTGGAAAATCTGGTAGACTAAATAAGCAACTACTGCTCCAGAAACACCTACAGATGCTACAATCATCGTCCCGTACCCTCGTTTTTCTTTGGGTAAACTTTCGGTTACCAAAGTGATTCCAGCGCCTAATTCTCCAGCAAGACCAATTCCTGCTATTAATCTCCAGAACGCATATCCATCAACGGTGGTTACCATTCCGTTAGCAATATTGGCCACCGAATAAATCAAAATAGAACCAAATAAAACAGAAATTCGTCCTTTTTTATCGCCCAAGATCCCCCAAAGAATACCGCCAAAGAGCATCCCGAACATTTGCATACTAATCAAAAATTCTCCTTGATTCCTGATAGCATCACCAGTTATTCCTAAATCTTTTAGACTATCGGTACGAACGATTCCAAAAAGCAATAAATCATAAATATCAACAAAATAACCCAATGCGGCTACAATTACGGCAGCATTTAAGATTCTGACTGGTTTTTCTGTTTCAGAGGATAACGTTTTGGTCATGTATTATTGTATTAAAAGTTGCATCAATAAATCGGTTTGCTCATCATTTCCCATGATAAAAACGTGTTTGTCAAAGACAACAAATCCATTTTTGGTATAAAATCGAATTGCTCTGTGATTTTCTTCCCAAACTCCCAGCCACACAGAATCAACACCAGTACTTTTCGCAATTTTTTTTACTTCGTCTAGTAAAAGCTGTCCAATATTTTTTCCGTGAAAATTTTGCAAAACATAAATCCGTTGTACTTCTAAAGCATTTTCATTGAAAGATTCTGTTTGCGCGTCACCAAAGTTTATTTTTAGATAACCCACTATATCATCATTTGAGTACGCGATATAAAACTGTGAGTTTAGATTGTTTAATTCAGCCGTTAACCGTTCCGTATTTAAGCTGTCTTTTATATAATTGTCAATATTTTCGGGTGTATTTACAGCTGCAAAAGTCTCTGTAAAAGTTTGAATACTTATCTTTTGAATTGTTTCCAAATCTGATAGTGTAGCTTTTCTAATTTCAATAGGGTTCATAGTTAAAGAAAAATAGGTTGGTTAGTTTACAAATCAAAAATAATTAAATTAGGGAACAATTTTCATTATCTATGACACTATTAAACAAATCAATTTAAACTTTCTTGTTTTCTTAATTTCAATTACTACTTTTGGGAGAATTAATAAAAGAGCTCGAAAGAGTATTGTGTATGAAAATTGTAATATCGCCAGCCAAGTCTTTAAATTTTGAAAAAGAATTACCAACTAAACTTCACACCGAACCCCTATTTTTAAAAGAATCGCGACAAGTTCACAAAGTTTTAAAAGAGAAAAAGCCTGCTGATTTATCCGATTTAATGAGCATTTCGGATAAACTGGCTGATTTAAATTGGAAGCGAAATCAAGATTGGAAAACACCTTTTACAACTTCAAATGCACGTCCGGCAGTGTATACTTTTGACGGAGATGTATACATTGGATTAGACGCTTATTCGATTTCTGAAAAAAAAATTGAAACTTTACAGGATCGTTTAAGAATCCTTTCCGGTTTGTACGGATTGTTGAAACCGTTAGATTTGATTCAGGCATACCGATTGGAAATGGGAACAAAATTACCCATTGGCGAAAGCAAAAACCTGTATGAATTTTGGAAGCCAATAATTACAAAGGCTTTAAATAAAGAACTTGAAGATGGAGAGTTGTTTGTTAATTTAGCGAGTACGGAATATTTTTCGGCAATTGATGTCAAGGCGTTGAAAGTTCCAGTCATTATTCCAGAATTTAAAGATTACAAAAATGGAAAATTAAAAATAATCAGTTTTTTTGCCAAGAAGGCGAGAGGAATGATGGTGCGATATATTATTGATACCAACGCTCACACGATAGAAGATTTAAAAGGTTTTAATTACGATGGCTATCAATTTGATGCTAATTTATCGGAAGGAAATAATTTGGTTTTTACCAGATAATAGCTTTTAAACAAATAAAAAAAACGCCGTTTTCATTATGATAACGGCGTTTTTTTATGTTAAAATTTTAAAATTAATGCATAGCATCGGCAGGATTGATTTTGTTTTTTCCTTTTTTTATCAAAAGTATAAAAGGAATACAAAATAAAAATAATGCTCCTAAGTACAAAAAGATGTCCATGTATGAGAGTACGGAACTTTGTACCATTACCTTATATTCGATTGCTTTATAGGCTTTTGCCAAAGCTTCATTTTCAGAATAGCCTTTGGACATGAATCCCATTTTCAGTTGTTGCACTGTTTTTTGTACTTCAAATGAAGTCACATTAAGATGCGAAATAAGATTTACACGGTGTTCCTGATTGAATCTGGCGATAAAAGTGGTGATAATGGCAATACCAAAAGAACCTCCTAATTGTCTCATCATTCCCGTAAAAGCAGCACCTTCGCCAATACTTTTACCTTTTAAAGTAGACAATGAAAGCGTAGAAATAGGAACAAATAACAATCCGAGTCCAATTCCTCTTAATATCAACGGCCAATATAAATGTTCTTCACCAGAATCAGGTGTAATTACCAGTTGCATCCAATACGTAAAGAAGAAAAACAACAAAAATCCGGCAGCCACCATATAGGCTTGCGGTACGCCACGCTGAATCATTTTACCAATGAACGGCATCATAATTCCGGTAGTAATAGAACTTGGAATCAACAATAAACCTGCATCCAAAGCACTCCAACCTAACACGGATTGCGTGTAAATAGGAATGATAAAGGTAGAACCATACAATCCGAAACCTAGAATAAAACACATGATAGTCCCTACTCTTAAGTTGGTATCTTTAAGGACTCTTAAGTTTACAATAGGATGTTTATAGGTGAGTTCTCTCCAAATAAAGAGCAATAAACCAAAAACTGAAATGACAGATAACAACACAATCGTACTATTATTGAACCAATCGTCTTGTTGTCCGTGTTCCAAAACATATTGTAACGAACCAATAAAAGCCGTTAAGAGAAATATTCCCCACCAATCGACCTGACTGGCTTTTAGTTTGTCGCCATATTTAGGGCTTTTTACAAAAGAGAGCGTCAGTAAAGTAGCGATAATCCCGATAGGAATGTTGATGTAAAAGATATACGGCCATGAAAAATGATCTACAATATAACCTCCTAAAGGCGGACCAAGAGTAGGTCCTACAATAACTCCCATTCCGTAAATAGCTTGTGCCATTCCTCTTTTGGCAACAGGATAACTTTCGGTAATTATGGTTTGTGCAGTAACTAATAAAGCGCCACCGCCTAACCCTTGAATGAATCTAAAAGCAACTAATTCCCAAATATTATTGGCATTCCCACATAAAAAGGAAGCGACCGTAAAAATAATAATAGAAACCGCAAAATAATTCCGACGTCCAAATTGTTGTGACAACCAACTCGTCATAGGAATCACAATCACATTTGCAATAGCATAAGCCGTTATCACCCATGCCACATCAGTAAGGGATGCACCTAGGCTGCCTCGCATATTGTTTAAAGCTACATTTACAATTGTAGTATCTACAATTTCAAGCATAGCACAAAGAACGGCTGTAATGGTAATTATGACTCTCCTAAAGCCATATTCTACTAAATCATCTTCTCCTGTTTGTACCATTTTATACTAAAGTGTAAACTATCATTTTCTTAAAAGTATTACCGTTTTTGCCATTTTGGAAATTACCAAAAGGATGAATTTATTTTAAATGTACATCTACATCCACATTCATTCCCGGACGAAGTAATTTTATTTTTTCAGGATCATTTGATGTGTTCAAACTTATTTTAACGGGTAATCTTTGGATTGTTTTTACAAAGTTTCCTGTAGCATTATCAGGTGGAAGCAATGAAAAACGAGAGCCAGTAGCCGGTGAAAATGAAGTGATTGAACCTTGAAAATCATATCCAGGATACGCATCCACTTTTACAGTTACTTTTTGACCAATTACCATTTTGTTCAATTGCGTTTCTTTGAAATTAGCAATTACCCAAGCTTCTTTGTTATTGATAATATAAAATAACGATTGTCCCGGTTGCACTAATTGTCCCGGCTGAATATCAATTTTTGAAACCTGACCGTCAATCGCAGCAGTGATAGCAGTGTAGGTTAAATTCAATTTTGCCGCATCAAGTAATGCTTTGGCTCTTTTGATATTAGCAGCAGCCACTTCAGTTTGTTTACCTGAAACCTTTGATTTAGCTACAATAACCGATTTTTGAAAAGCAGTAGCTCTTTGTTGTTGTTGTAAAACACGTACTTGGCTTTCTGCTTCCAGTTTTGCAGCCAAAGCTTGCTCGTATTGTTGTTTTGTAATCGAATGACTTTTGTACAAATTGTTATATCTGTTGTAATCACTTGTGATGCGATCCAATCTAATTTTTGCCGATTCGATATTTCCACCCGCAGATTGCACGTTAGCATCAGAAACTGAAATGTTAGCCAAAGCACTTCCAATATCAGCTTTAGAAACTTCAAAATTACCTTCAGCGCCAACCATAGCAGCATTTGCCTCTTCAATTTTTAGTTGGTAATCTCTTTTGTCGATAGTAAAAAGGGTATCGCCTTTCTTTACAAAATCATTGTCTTTGATGTATACTTTATCCACATATCCGGAAACTCTTGGAATAATAGGATTCATATTTTTTTCAATTTGTGCATCGTCTGTTTCTTCGTGAGCTAAGGAATGCATGTATTTATAAGTTCCGTAAGTTCCACCTAAAACTACCAAAGCCACTAGGATAATAATAAATTTTGTATTTGTTTTTTTCTTTTCCATGGTAGGTATGATTAGTTTTTTGAAATAGTAAAGGTTTGAGATAATTGACCAGTTACCGACAGTAACTCGTAGTATTTTTGAATGGTATTTGCTTGTGCCAATGCTTTATTGATTTTTGAACTTAGTTGCTCTACATCAGCTTCCAATAAATCATTCGTATCCGAAAGTCCATTGTCATATTTATCTTTTATGATTCGGTAATTTTCCGAAGATTGTTCTACTGCCTGTCCGTAAACTACATTTTGTTTCAAAGCTAAATCGTAATCTTCAATTGCTTTTTGTACCTGAACTTTAATATAATCCGTTAGTATAGCTTCAGAGTTTTGTACTTCAAGAAATTTATTTTCAGCCAGTTTTACCAATGTTCCATTTTTAAGAATGGCGCTTAAGTCATAGGAAATACCCACACCTATATTCATTGCATTTTGAACAGTGATTACATTGCTCAAATCCAATGCAGTATAACCGCCAATAATGGCAATTGCTGGATAATAGGATCCTTTGGCTATTTTTATATTGGCTTCACTTGCTTTTCCTTTAAACCTAATCGCTTCTAAATCCTTGCGATTTTCTAATGCCGGTATTTCATTGATTGGGATATTAGTCATTTGAAAATCAGCAAAATCACTTTCACGAATCTCCAGTTTGGTATCTGGATTTAATTTTAAAAGTGTAACTAAATAAAAATTAATAATTTTTAAATTATTATTTGTTTCGTCTAATGACAATTGGATTTTCGAGGCTTGTAATTGTGATTTTAAAAGATCGTTTTTAGGAATAATTCCATTTTTTTCTAACTCAATAAAATCATTTACACGTTGTTGTGCACTTTTTTGATTTTCTTTCAGCAGTTCAATTGTTTTCTGTGCTTTGTATAAACCCGCATAATAATCAATTACCCGCAACGCTATTTCTTCTTTTGTTTGTGATGCAGTTGCCATTTCAGCTTCATAAAGATTCTCATAAGCTTTGATGCTATTTTGGATTTTAAAACCTGAGAATACAGGAACACTGGCGTTTAACTGTCCAGTCATCAGTTGATTAACAATAGGAAGCGGTTCTTGTGAACTGGAATTATTTTGATTGATTTTAAAATCTACCGATGCATTTGCCAATCGTTGGTATTGACCTGAAAGTTTCAAATCTGGATATTGATTGTTTTTTGTGGATTGCAGCTCGTACTTTTTAGTTTTCACTTTAGTATTAGCCAGCGTAACTTCATTGCTTTTGGTCCAAGCCAAATTAATGGCTTCGTTCAATGTTAAACTTGTTTTTTCTTGTGCTGCTACAGATGAAATTCCAATAAAGAAAATCCCAAAGAGCATTAATTGACTAACTTTCATATATCAGAAGTGCTTTTATAGTTTGTTGAATGTGCTTTGTCAAATTGGTTTTGATGTAATTATTGTATAAATCTTCGGTTTTTAAGTTCAATAAATTTTCGAAGAAAGGTTTATTCATGTGAAAATGAAAGAAAGTCCCTAAAATGGTGGGTGTGATAAGCGGAATAATAACATCTTTTCTGAAAATGCCTTTTTTCTGACCTTCCTCGATAATGGTTTCAAGGGATTTTAAATTTCCTTTTTTTAATTCAGAAAAAGCCTGGAGATTTTGTTCTCTCTTTTTGGAAGTGAATTCGAAGTGTAAAATCCTATAAATACCTCGATTACTATTGATTCTATTGATGTAGAGTTCGATCAGCTTATTGATTTTGTCAATAGGTTCAAGGTCTTCCAGTAGTAAATTTTCTAATTGATTTTTAAGATCCGAAGTTCTGTATACAATAAGCGATTCCAGTAGTCGTTCTTTGGAACCAAAATAATACGAAACCATGGCAATATTGATTTTTGCCACTTTTGCTATGTTTCGAATGGAAGTACCATCAAATCCTTTCTCTGCAAAAAGTGTTTCTGCAACTTCGAGGATTTGAATTTGTTTATCGTTAAAATTACTTTTCAATGGAATCGAATTTTCGTTAAACAAAACTAAACAAGTGTTTAATTTAAACAAGTGTTTAATTTTTTTTTAACATAATTTTAATAAAAATTAAAGCATTCAGTGAATTTTTAATCTTTCGTTTTAATGAAGTTATGCATTTTTTATAAACTGGTTCAGAGGGTAATTTTAATTAATATAATTTCCTTATTACCATACTCAGCTAAATTTTAAAAATAGTCCCAAAATTGAACTCGATTTATCGAAGTGATTTTCCTTTCCTTAACAAACTTTTAATATTAAACAAATCATAATTTATGAACGTTCATTCTTTTTTATGGTATCTTTGCCTTTTAAATGTGATTTTAGTGCAAATGTATTTTTGAGCATTTTTTGAAAGAGTACTTTTTTATTAGAAAAATAAAAACAATAACAAACATGGCGCAACTTCAAAAAAGTATTGACAAACGGACTGCTCTCTTGAAAGCTACTTTGACCTTAGTTAATAATGGAGGGATTCAAGGAGCTTCAATGGCTAAAATCGCTAAAATTGCAGCTGTTTCTCCCGCCACTATATATCTGTTTTTTCAAAGTAAACAAGATTTAGTTAGTCAATTATATATCACAGTTAAATCATCTTTTGCTGAAGCGGCCTTTTCAGATTATAATCTTCAGGAATCTGTGGTGGTTAGGTTTAAAAAAATTTGGTTCAACATGGCACAGTATAAATTGACTCATCAAGAAGAAGCTTCTTTTTTATCGCAATGTGATAATACGCCTATGATTGATGAAATAACAAGACTAGAAGGATTACAATTCCTGACGCCACTTTTTGATTTATGGATGAAAGGGAAAGAAGACGGTATTCTGAAGGATATTTCACCTTATCTTATGTATGCTTTTTCGATATATCCAATGGCTTTTTTGATGAATATGAAAAATAGGGGATTGTGTCCTTTAGATGAAAAAACATTGGAAGAAAGTTTTCAAGCGGTATGGGACAGTATAAAAGTGTAAACTTTTTGCAACATTATAAACGAACAATAATTAATACAATAAAAATGGAATTATTAGACAAATTGAATTGGCGTTATGCTGCCAAAGCGATGAACGGAGAAAAAGTAGCTCAAGACAAGATTGATAACATTCTCGAAGCAGCAATTCTTGCACCTACATCAAGTGGTTTGCAACCTTTTGAAATATTGGTGGTAACCAATCAAGAAATTAAGGATAAAATCAGAGCAATCGGTTGGAATCAATCCGTGATTACAGATTGTTCCCATTTATTAGTATTTGCTGCTTGGGATACGTATACTGCGGAGCGAATCAATAAAGTATTTGACCATACTAATGAAGTGAGAGGTTTTAAAAATGAAGGTTTTGAAAATTACCGTCAGATGTTGTTAAATGCCTATCCGCAAAAAGATGCCGAAGTTAACTTTCAGCACGCAGCAAGACAGGCTTATATTGCCTTTGC
Organism: Flavobacterium labens; assembly: GCF_048286755.1. NCBI lineage: Bacteria > Pseudomonadati > Bacteroidota > Flavobacteriia > Flavobacteriales > Flavobacteriaceae > Flavobacterium > Flavobacterium labens. Next base: position 249,526 of record NZ_JBLVPL010000003.1, read on the forward strand.
AATGGCTATCGCAGCAGCCGCTTTCGAAGGAGTAGACAGCACACCAATTGAAGGTTTTGAGCCAGATGCATTAGACGAAATTTTAGGCCTAAGAGCAAAAGGTCTTAGAAGTTGTGTAATTCTTCCATTAGGCTATAGAGATACTGAAAATGACTGGTTAGCAAACTTAGAAAAAGTCAGAAAAAACAAAGAGGATGTGGTTACTCTTATTGACTAATACTCAATTTTGAAGAAATACTTTTTAAAAACAGCCTTTGCTTATTGTAAAGGCTGTTTTTTTATTTGAGGAATTAATTCTTTTAAATGAAATAAAAATCAATACCAACTTCCATCAAAAATTGTGAATATCTATTTTAGTAATGCTGTTGTTTTTTTTCTTTTAAATCTATCTTTGACATCCTTAAAAAAAAAGAAATGAGCACAACTTGGTACGAATGCAAAGTAAAATATAGAAAAACAGACGAAACTGGCGGACAGAAGATTACAACGGAACCGTACTTGGTAGACGCGTTATCTTATACCGAAGCTGAAAGCAGAATCAATGAAGAGATGTCGGCGTATATCAGTGAAGAATTCAAAATCACGAACATTAAAGTCGCTAATTATGCTGAGATTCATCCCTTCGAAAATGCGGATCGCTGGTTTAGATCTAAAGTATCTTTATTGGCCTATGATGAAGAAAGCGGTAAAGAACGCAAAACTAATATGTATTTATTAGTGCAAGCTAATGATGTAAAAGAAGCTTATGATAACACCATTAGCGTGATGAAAGGTACGATGGGCGACTACACCGTTCCCGCAATTTCAGAATCACCTATTATGGATGTTTTTCCTTATTTCAGTGGGGAAGAAGGTGAACTGGAACAATTAGAAAGATTTAATGCGCTCAAAGCATCAAAACCGGAAGTAGTTGCGGAAATCGTGGACCACATGGAATTTGAAACGGCTCCTGAAGAAGAAGCTGTAGTTTAAGATTGTTTAAAAAAAAATTCACCGCAAATTTGCAAAGTATCGAAACAGTTGGTAGCTGTTTTTATTTGCAAATTTGCGGTTTTTTAATTTCAATCAGTCTTGTTTGTGTAATACTTTCTCGTATGCTTTTCTTGGGCTTCCTCTAAAAAAAACTTCCCCACAATAGGTATAACCTAAGTTTTCAAAAATTTTCATCATAGCGGGATTGTCAAAATTAGTGTCTGCTTTTACACTGTAAATATTGTTGCTTAATGCAAAATCTTCTATGTTTTTCAGCATCAATTTCGCAAGTCCTTTGCCCAAATATTTCTCAGAAATGGCTACACGGTGCATGACAACAAAATCATCAATTGTCAGCCACTTTCCTTCAATATTCTGATAAGCAGGTTCGTCATTGATAAGTACCGCACTGTAACCGATTAAAGTTTCTCCGTCTGCCAAAACAAATCCTCCTCCTTTTTCAATGTCTTTTTGTATGACTTCTGGATTTGGATAACCATCTTGCCATTGGGTACTGCCATCTTCTTTTCTGCGTTGTATAGCTTGTTGTAAAATTTCCCATATCGGAGCTATTTCAGATAGTTCCGCTTTTCTAAAGTGATAATTCATTATACTTTTCTGTTATAATTTGGGTCAAAATCTACCATCCATTCGATACCGAATTTATCTCTAAACATACCAAAATAGGAACCCCAAGGGCTGTCGTCAATTGGTACTTCAATATTTCCGCCTGCTGAAAGTCCGCTAAAAAACTTGTTGGCTTCTTCACGACTTTCTGCGCTAATGGATATTTTAGATCTGTTTTCATTTTCATTTACAGGACCCATATTTTCTGGAACGTCATTGCCCATTAAAATATTTTGGCCAATAGGCAAAGCAATGTGCATTATTTTATTCGCTTCATTTTCTGATACCCGGAATTCAGTACTTGCCAAGTCTTTGAAACGCATAATCTTTGCGAACTCTCCGCCAAATACAGATTTGTAAAAATTGAATGCTTCTTCGGCATTTCCGTTGAAGTTAATGTGTGGATTGATAAGTGCCATAATTTTAATCTTTTAAGTTGTTAAATTGTTTACTTTCTTAAAATTTTATCTAGAGTCTTTCCTTTTGCTAATTCATCTACTAATTTGTCTAAATATCTGACTTGTTGTGTTAGTGGATTTGCAATTTCTTCAACCCGATAACCACAGATTACACCCGTTATAAGTTGAGCTTTAGGGTTTATTGTAGCATTTTTAAAGAATTTTTCAAAAGTTACTTTTTCATCAATCTGTTTTTGAAGACTTTTATCATCATAACCAGTAAGCCATTCAATTACTTGATGTAATTCTTCTTTCGTTTTGCCTTTCTTCTCCACTTTTGCGAGATAAAGAGGATATACCGAAGTAAATATCATTTTAGCAATACGCTCATCGTGATTAATTGTGTTTTTCATTTCCAGTTTGTTGTTACTTGTAGCGTTGCACTATAATGACTTTAACAATCGCGCTAGCAGGGTGTAATTCATTATTGTAATTCAAGTTTTCAGTAAATGAGTATGTTTTAAAAGTACAAAACAAACTTTGAATTATGAACATTCCTCATTATAGGATATATTTATTTTTAGAAGAATAACTTGCGGAGAATAAGGAATATTTTCTTTGCAGCGATTGCTATCTCGAACTTAACGGACGAGAACTCGCACTAACGATTCGGGATTAAATTTTTTTCTCTTTTTCCAACACTTTAATTTCAGTTATTTCCTTTTTAATGGTTTGTCGAATAAGCGCAAATATACTCATGTAAGTGTTGGCTATCCATACTAATGAGAAGCCTGCTATGATATATCCTCTCCAGTCAGTCAGCAAAAGTTTATAGTCAGTTAAAATAAGAAATAGGATTGTTATGTAATGACTAAAACAGTATTCGCAAGTAAAAAGGTAAAAAAACTTTCTTTTTAACAAAGTGTCATCATAAAGGCTTCTATTAACACAGTATTCCCTTGGCTCTTGAAACAATTTCTCATGGGTAACTGTCCATGAAACACAAGCAACCGGTATAGCCAGTATAAAGAGCCAAATAATCTGAGTTAATATAGTCATAGGTTTTTGTCTAATAGAATTAAATAAAACAGATTATTAAAAATACGGATTAAAGTTTAATATACAACGCTTTGAAGGAACAATCGATAGCTTTTAAAACAGTACAATAAATATAATGCTAAATAGTATGATACTGACGTTTTGAATATTTGCCAAATGGATTTAGATTACCTATTTTTTGTTGGAAAAGTAAATCTCGTCAATTATTCTTTCGCGACATTTGCGCAGCATTCACCAGAGATTTATTTTTTTAGAAGAACACTTTGCGGAGCTGGGCTGACTTTTATGTGTTTTACTATTTCTTAGAGAGATACCAATTAGCAAAAAACATTATTCCAATTGATATAATTAGAATTAATATTTTGCCGCAGATCGCACTGCTGATGTAAAAAGAAACTATAAAATAAATAATCAGTCCAATCAGTAAAATCGTGATAATATTTTGCAATGCTAACAAAGTAATCCCAATAATTTTACTTAAAGGATTAAAATTCGAGAACTTTCTAAAAAAAGTAATTTCATCTTCAACTTTAGAGATTAGTTGGAAAAGCTCTATATCAATTAATGAAATTGTTTCTTTAACTAAAGCTTCGTTGCCGTTTTCATCGATTGATAATCTTAAACAGTTGTCCAGAATTAATTTACTAAGGTATGCTGATTTTCCATCTTTAAGAAGAAGATCTTGAATCTGCTCTTTAAAAACTTTGCTTTCATCATCATTTTTAAAATATAATATTAAACTTAATCTATTCTTTACTTCAGTAAGAATCTCGATACGGATGTTAAAAGTTTTTTCAAATGTTATTTTTGAATCATTTATGGGTTTTTCAATTGCACCTTTTATAATCCATGCCATGAAAGCTATTAAACTTGTCAGAAGAAATACCAGTAAATTTGAATCCGCGTCTTTTAAAACTTCTATTTCATCCATTTGTAATCTTTCTTTTGTTTAAAAAATGATATAAAAGCAATTTTTATGTGTTTAAAGATACTACCATCTTTTGAATAATCATTTTCTGGATTTTCATTTCTTAAAAAAGCGAAAGTTGTGTCAGCATGATGCACTACAGCTAATCTCTCTTCATTATTATTAGTTGTTCCAGTCTTAAGAAATGCATTTTCAATATCCAAACCAATTTTAGTTCTGAAAATTTTATTCATAACTTTCATTAAGTCTTTCTTTTGGCTATCTAAATTCTCACATAAGAAAGAGTTGTAAATACTAGCTAATTGATAGAGCGATATCCCGTTTTTTGTTGCACCTAATATACTTGAAGGAAATAATTCATTTTGATCGATACTCAAGGTTTCTGAAAGAAACTCGAGAGTCTCATTTATCCCAACTTTTTCAGCAATGTTTATAAAAGAGTTGTTATTAGAATGAAATAATGCTTCATTTATATTTAATTGCGAATTAACTATTGTAGCTTCTCTTACACTCCACTGCAAGGTATTACTTTGAGAATTAAATTTCTCTGTATCACTAATTCCAATTTTTCTAGCCAAATAATAAATGAATGGTTTCAATGTCGATCCGACATTTGACTTGAAAAAAAAGGGATAATCCGATCCATAATAACTGGATAAACCAACAACCTTTTTGTTTTTTATGATTATAACCGAGGTGGGATATTTTGAATCTCGAACAAACTGTTGAGCAAAATTTTGATATTGAGGCATTAGTGTGGAAACAATTATCTTTTTCTTCAAATCAATCTTTTCAGTGATGAAAGGTATTGTTCTGTTTTTAATAGAAATAATTTTATTATTTGCAACTTTGATGATTCGGTTATCAATTTTGTTTTGCTGATTTAAATTTATCTTTCGTTTGTCATATAATAAATTAGAAAGAAGTCTCATCCTAGAATTGGCTTTAGCAATATTTGCAATATAATAATTGGGCCCTCTTAAGATTGTGATAAGATACAAAACTTCCGAATAATTTAAAGCTTCCGGCTCTTTATCAAAATAGCATAAACATGCACTTCTTAATCCACGTATATTCCTACCAAAGTAGATATTATTGAAATATAGATTTAGAATTTCATCTTTCGAAAATTTATTTTCCAGCTCTCGCGCTTTCAATGTTTCTCTAATTTTTCTAGATATTGTTTTGGAGTTTTCTCTCAATAAGTTTCTTGCAAGTTGCTGAGATATTGTGCTGCCCCCTTCTAAAACCTTTAGATGTACAAGGTTTCGAAATAATGCTCTTGTAATACCCTTAAAATCAATCCCAGAATGTTCAAAAAATCTTTTATCCTCAATTGGAACAATGAAATCTTTAAATATTGTGGGGATTTTTGACAAGTCGGCTTTACACTCATAATCATCGGAAACAACAGCAAATGCCTTTCTATCGCTGTAATATTTATTATAAATTACAAATCCTTCAAATTCTTTATCCATAGAAAATAGTGAGTTTTAAGTAAGCATAGCACATAATTAAAAATTAACTCTGACATTTTGCGACCTATCACCCCAAATTTAGATTGATCTGTTAAAACTCAGTTTCATTCTTACGCTAATATATAAAAATAATCTTATAAATGACTAGATGTTATAATTGTTTAAACCACAAAAAAACGGCATTTAAATCAACTTTAAACGCCGTTTGATAATATTTAAAAGAAAATTTTATCGAATCGCTTTTACGAACTCTTCAATTTTTCCTGTTCCGTTCTCTGTTAGGTGCTGAATGAAAGCGCTTCCTATAATTGCTCCTTTGGCAAATTGTGTGGCTTGGTTGAAGGTTTCTTTGTTGTTGATTCCAAAACCAATTACTTGAGGGTTTTTTAGATTCATGTCGGCAATGCGTTTGAAATAGTCTTCCTGATCGCTTCCAAAACCTGTTTGCGATCCCGTAACACTCGCAGAACTTACCATATAGATAAATCCATCCGATACGCTGTCAATAAAGTGGATGCGTTCAACGGATGTTTGTGGCGTAATCAAAAATATATTTTTCAATCCGTATTTCTCGAAAGTGGCTTTGTACTCATCAGCATACACATCAACCGGAAGATCAGGAATAATTAATCCATCGATTCCAATCTCTGCACATTTCTGACAGAAATTCTCAATTCCATATTGTAACATCGGATTGAAATACCCCATAATCACCAAAGGAATAGCAACCGTTTTGCGAATGTCTTTTAGTTGGTCAAACAACACTTGTGTTGTCATTCCGTTATGCAAAGCTTGTGTGGAACTGGCTTGAATCGTTGGTCCATCAGCTAATGGATCACTGAACGGTAATCCGATTTCAATCATGTCCACACCATTTTTTTCTAAATCCTGAATGATTTGTACAGTGTCGTTGAGGTTAGGATATCCCGCCGAAAAATAAATGGAAAGTATCTTTTTAGTCTCTTGTAATTTTTGATTTATTCTGTTCATTTTTAATATAATTTATTTATTCCTGCGAGGTTTCCAAAACCTTTTGGGTATTAATTTTGTATTCAAAATTTGGTTTTAGAAACCTAATAGGTTGTTTAAATCGGAACTGTTTTTCTTGATTATTAACTTTCAATATAAATCCAGGCTGTTAGTCCAGATTGCAATGTTATTTGAATTCTTTTATAAGCATTAGATTCGAATTGATCTGCTTTTATGAGATCTTCGTTGGTTACAATAAAAGCGATACCATTTATTGCATCCGTAGGATTTTCACTTGGAATGGCTACAAAATAATCTTCCATTCCAAATTCTTCTTCTATTTGAAAATCTTTTAGTTTGTATCCTAAAAGCTTGTCCTCAGTTCCGCTTAATAGTTTATTAAAAACCTGCATCTGAATTTCTTTTGACTGCAATGTACCGTAAGAGAATAGCTGTTCCATAAATAGTGTTTTCTAGTTATTTGTCTGCGTTAGGGATGGAAGCGGCATCCTTTTTTATGGCTTTTTCTGCCATGAAAAAGATATAGCGGACAGCCCGACCCTTTGGGAACGCCCAAATTATGCTTTTTTTATAATTTAAAATAATCAATATACGTATTCAAATCTTTATCGCCGCGACCAGAAAGATTGATGACTACCACATCTTCCGGTTTGAATTTCATTTCGTCCAGAACGGCAAAGGCATGCGCACTTTCAATGGCAGGAATTAGTCCTTCCATTTGAGATAATTTGATTCCCCATTGCATCGCTTGCTCATCGGTAATTGAGATGAATTGCGCTCTTCCTGTGGCATATAAATTGGCATGCATAGGACCGACTCCTGGATAATCCAGTCCTGCTGAAATGGAATACGGCTCGGTGATTTGGCCATCCGTTGTTTGCATTAACAATGTTTTACTTCCGTGAATAACGCCCACTTTTCCTAAGGCAGAAGTTGCGGCACTTTCGCCGGAGTCAACTCCTAATCCCGCTGCTTCAACGGCAATAATATTCACATCCTCATCGTCCAGAAAATGATAGTATGTCCCGGCAGCATTGCTTCCGCCACCTACGCAGGCAATCACATAATCAGGGTTTTCACGACCTTCTTTTTCCAGTAATTGTTCTTTGATTTCCTTTGATATTACACTTTGGAAACGCGCCACCATATCCGGATAAGGATGTGGTCCTACGACAGATCCAATGATATAATAGGTGTCAACGGGATTGTTAATCCAATCGCGAATGGCTTCGTTAGTGGCATCTTTTAAGGTTTTTGAACCTGACATCGCCGGACGAACTTCGGCACCCAACATTTTCATACGAGCCACATTTGGCGCTTGACGCTTGATGTCGACTTCACCCATGTACACGATGCATTCCAGTCCCATTAAGGCACAAACTGTAGCTGTTGCAACTCCATGTTGACCAGCTCCGGTCTCAGCAATGATTCGTTTTTTGCCCAAGCGTTTGGCTAACAAAATTTGACCAATCGTATTGTTGACTTTGTGGGCACCAGTATGACATAAATCTTCTCTTTTTAGGTAGATTTTAGTGTTATATTGCTCAGATAAGCGTTTGGCAAAATAAAGCGGCGTTGGACGACCTACATATTCTTTTAGCAAAGCATCAAATTCAGCTTGAAATTCTGGTTCTGCTGTGATTTTTAAATAATTTTGACGTAATTCTTCCACATTTGGATATAACATTTCCGGAATGAAAGCGCCTCCAAATTCTCCGTAATAGCCTTTTTCGTTGACGTTGTAACTCATTTTTTTAAAGTTTATAAGTTTAAAGTTTTCAAGTTATTCTTGAAACTATCTAATTTTTTTATGTTTTTTAATCCCGGTTCTATTTCAAATTTACTGTTTACATCAATGGCGTAAAGCGGTAAATTGGTTTTTGCTATTTCTTTCACGGCATCCATTTCCTCAATTCCGATTCCGCCGCTCAGAAAAAACGGTTTGCTAGAAGGATACTTTTCTAAAACTTTCCAGTCAAATGTGGTTCCGTTTCCTCCTGGTAATTTTCCTTTGGTGTCAAAAAGAAAGTAATCACAAACGGTTTCAAATGGTTTTAATACTTCAAAATTAAAAGAATCATCTACCGAGAATACTTTTATAATTTCAGCTGAATTCTCTATTTTATTTTTCAAATCCTGACAAAACTCAACCGATTCGTGACCGTGTAATTGAATGGCTTGCAAATCGTATTTTATGGCTTTCGCCAAAATTATTTCTCCAGTTTCATTGACAAAAACGCCTACTTTCTTGATTGATTTTGGTAATTGTGGAATCACACCATCAAAATATCGAGCCGATTTCTCCCAAAAAATAAACCCCATATAATCGGGTAGGAGCGTACCTACTTCGAGAATATTATCGGGATATTTCATGCCACAGATCTTGAGTTTCATCTTTATAATTTTGATATAAATTCCATTGCTGCTTTACCGGCATTATCCGTTTTCATAAAGTTTTCTCCAATTAAAAATCCTTTGTAACCAAAAGGTTTTAGTTCGTTGATGGCTTCTACTGATGAAATCCCGCTTTCAGAAACTTTTACAAAATCATCGGGAATTTGTGATGCTAATTGCTTGCTGAAATCCAAACTCACCTCGAATGTTTTTAGGTTTCGGTTGTTCACCCCAATCATATCTAATGTTGGCATAATCGATTTTTCCAGTTCTTCCTGATTGTGAACTTCCAGTAAAACTTCCAGTCCTAAACTTTTTGCAAATTCAGATAAGGTTTTGATTTCCTCTCTTGTCAAAACTGCAGCGATAAGCAATATTAAATCGGCTCCGTGAGCTTTGGCTTCTAATATTTGGTATTCATCTACAATAAATTCTTTTCTCAATAATGGGATATTTACTGTGGCTCTTGCCAAAAGTAAATCGTCTAAGGAACCACCAAAATATTTTCCATCTGTCAATACCGAAATACCACAAGCACCAGCATTTTCATATCCTTTAGTAACTTCTTCCACCGTAAAGCTGTAATTAATTTCTGCTTTGGAAGGCGAACGGCGTTTGTGCTCGGCAATGATTCCTGATGTGCTGTTTCTTAAATTATCACTCAAAGAAATAGTCTTTTTTTCAAAGAAAACAGAAGCTTCCAATTGTGAAACCGGAATAATCAATTTCTTGAGAATGACTTCTCTTTTTTTATCAACTATGATTTTATCTAAAATATTCATTTATTTTTTTGTTTCAAGTTTTCTTTGTTTCAAGTTTAAAGTTGTTCGAAATTCCAACAACTTTAAACCTTGAACTTCTAACTATTTTATTTGCTTAACTCTTTTAATTTGTTCAAAGCTACAAGTCCTTTACCGGATAATAAACTTTCTTTCGCTATTTGAAATCCTTCTAAAGGAGAACATTTTGTAACGGTTGCAATTGCCATTGCCGCATTGGCACAAACCACATTATTCTGGGCCTCGTTTCCTTTTCCCGAAATAATATCGGTAAACATTTGTGCCGATTCTTCGATGGTTGTTCCGCCTTCGATTTCGCTTTGCAGCAAAAGGCGAACACCAAAATCTTCTGGATTTAACATTCCTTCCATGGAACTGGTAATTGTTTTTGTAGGACCTGTCAACGAAACTTCATCATAACCGTCAAGCGAATGCAAGATGGTGAAATTAGTATTTGTGTTTTGATACAAATACGCATACATTCTGGCTAGTTCTAAGTTGAAAACACCAACCAACTGATTTTGTGGAAATGATGGATTTACCATTGGTCCCAACATATTGAAAAAGGTTTTTACGCCCAATTCTTTTCGAATAGGTCCCACATTTTTCATAGCGGGGTGAAATAACGGCGCGTGTAAAACACAAATTCCTGCTTTATCGATGCATTTTTCCAGAAAATCAGCCTCATTACTGAACTTGATTCCTAGTTTCTCCATTACATTACTCGATCCAGAAATTGATGAAACCCCGTAATTTCCGTGTTTCGCCACTTTTATTCCGGCACCGGCAGCTACAAATGAGGCCAATGTTGAAATATTGAAAGTGTCTTTTCCATCGCCTCCAGTACCACATAAATCGATGGTATTGTAAGCGGATAAATCCACGCGAATGCACAATTCTAATAATGCTTCACGGAAACCGGCAAGTTCATCTATGCTTATGCTGCGCATCATATAAACGGTTAGAAACGAAGCAATCTGGCTCGTGTTGTAACTCCCGTTTGATATATTAACCAATACATTTTTTGCTTCTGCTGCCGAAAGCATTTCGTGATTGATTAATCTGTTTAATATATTTTTCATTTTTATATATGTCTTAAAGTTGAAAGTTTAAAGTCTTAAAGTCTTTCGACATTATGACATTTGACTTTATGACTAGTTTTTCACCCAATTCTCTAATATCTTTTTTCCATTTGGAGTTAAAACACTTTCGGGATGAAATTGTACACCGCGCACATCAAACGTTTTGTGGCGCAAGGACATTACCTGTCCATTTTCGTCAAAAGAAGTCGCTTCTAGAACATCTGGCAAATTAGAATCAACTACCCAAGAATGGTAACGTCCTACTTCAAATTCGTTTCCTAATCCTTCAAATAAAAGTTCATCATCAACAACGGTTTTCACATTGGTAGCCACACCGTGATACACTTTGTCTAAGTTAGAAAGCGTTCCTCCGTATACTTCTCCAATAGCTTGTTGACCTAAGCATACGCCAAAGATACTTTTGGTTGGCCCGTATTTCCGAATTACATCTTTCAATAATCCTGCTTCGTCCGGTATTCCAGGTCCAGGAGAAAGAAGAATTTTATCGAAAACTGCAATTTCATCAATATCAAATTCATCGTTTCTGTAAACGGTTACTTCACAATCTAAATCTTCGAGATAGTGCACTAGATTATAAGTAAAACTATCGTAATTGTCTATGACTAGTATTTTTTTCATTTTTATTATTGAAAAATTAAAAGATTTAAAGATTGAAAAATTCTAGTGTTTCAGTAATCTTTAAATTCTTAAATTATTGAATCTTTAAATTATTTTATATTGTTTCCGCTAAATCCAACGCTGCATTCAGCGCTCTCAATTTATTGTACACTTCCTGCATTTCGCTTTCTTCATCAGAACTGGCTACAATTCCTGCTCCCGCTTGAGAATGCAATTGGTGATTTTTACTTAGAAATGTCCGAATCATAATGGCGTGATTAAAGTTACCTTCAAAATCCATAAAACCAATGGCACCTCCATAAAAATTACGGTTTGTTTTTTCATACTCTTCAATCAGTTGCATCGCTCTGTGTTTAGGTGCTCCGCTCAATGTTCCTGCCGGAAAAGTATCGGCTACCACTTGCATCGTTGTCGCATTTTCGTGCAAATGTCCCGTTACTTTTGAAACCAAGTGAATTACGTGCGAGAAAAACTGTACTTCTCTGTATTTCTCCACATTGACATGATGACCGTTTCTGCTTAAATCGTTTCTAGCCAAATCCACTAACATCACATGCTCACTGTTTTCTTTTTTATCAATGGATAATTCTTTGGCAAGAATCGCATCTTTTTCATCATCTCCCGTACGTTTGAAAGTTCCTGCAATAGGATGAATTTCGGCTTTACGGTTTTTGACAATAATTTGTGCTTCAGGTGAAGAACCAAATATTTTGAAATCGCCATAGTCAAAAAAGAATAAATATGGTGAAGGATTAATACTTCTTAACGCTCTGTAGACATTGAATTCATCACCTTTGAAACCTTGGGTAAACCTTCGGGATAAAACCAATTGGAATACATCACCACGGAAACAATGCTTTTTGGCCAAAGCCACATTATGTTTGAATTCCTCATCTGTAAGATTCGAAAATCCTTCGCCTTCTTTCGAAAATTTATAAGAAGCAATGTTTCTGGATTGTAATAATTGTTCGATTTCTGAAATGTTGTTTTTTCCGTCTAAACTGTGACAGAAAATATAGGCTTCATTTTTGAAATGATTGATAGCAATGATGTTTTGGTATACGGCATAATAAACATCAGGAATGGTATTGCTGTTTTCTTTTTTGGCAATAGTTACTTTTTCAAAATAACGAACCGCATCGTACGAAATATATCCAAAAAGGCCATTATTGATGAATTTAAAATCGTTTTTCTCGGATTTAAACTGACCTGAAAATTCTTGAATGACTTCTGGAATATTGGTTGTTGCATCAATTGCAATTTTCTCAGAACTGCCATCAGGGAAAGTCTTGTGAATAATTTCGTTTTCTATTTTGATAGAAGCAATAGGATTGCAACAAATATAGGAGAAACTGTTGTCATTCCCATGATAATCGCTACTTTCCAGCAGCAGACTATTGGAAAATTTATCCCGAATTTTGAAATACACACTCACAGGAGTAATAGTATCTGCAAGGATTTGCTTATAATTTGTCTTTAAGTTAAATGATTTCAATTGCTATGTTTTTAATGTTGTGTTTTACTGGTAAAATTGGCACAAAAAAAAGGCCTGTCGTGATGACAAGCCTTTTATATTTATAGTTTTAATAATACTATAGGAGCTTAGTTCACGACGACTGACGTAAATTGTTCCACCACCAAGTATTGTTTAAAATTGTTTTCATGTTTTATTTTGTTGCCACAAATATAGAAATGAAATTTGATTATTCAAACATATAATGCGTTAAAAAACAGTAAAAATGAAGAATTTTTGTTAAATAAAATTTTCATCGTAAAACCACAAAAAGAAAAAGCCCCAACAATTTCTTGTTGAGGCTAATCTTTGGTATGTGGTGAAATTAAAATTTCACTGCTACTGCTAAATTGAAATTGTCATTGATAGCTTTGTCTCCTAAGCTGTCAAAGAAACTTCCAGAACCATATTTAATATCGTATTTTGTTCTGTCAATAACTACATTCGTAGTAGCTGTATTTGCTGTTGTAGCAAGTTCAAAAGTTACTGGTTTAGTGATTCCTTTAATAGTTAAATCTCCTGTTACAGTATATAAATTTGGAGATTTAGTAACCACTTTTTTGAAAACTAAAGTTGCTGTAGCGAATTTATCAGTTCCAAAAAAGTCATCCGCTTTCAAGTGACCTTCTAGTTTTTCTTTACCTTGACCTGCTTTCAAATCAGTAACTACGATTGAATTCATGTCTACATTGAATGTACCTCCAACTAATTTTTTTCCTTTGAAAACTAAAGCACCATCTTTAAGGTTGATAGTTCCTTCGTGTTGTCCAGTTACTTTTTTCCCTGTCCAAGTGATTGAACTTCCAGCAGTGTTGATTTTTTTAGTCTGTGCTGTTACTGATAATGTAGATAAAACTACTACTAATGCTAATGCGATTGATTTGAAATTTTTCATGTGTTTAAATTTGATTTGAATTAATATTTGATTTTGAATTAGTAATTTATAATGTAATGAATAAGTCTTCGTTTGATTTTCTAACTTTTTTATAATGTTGGGTAGCATCCTCGTCATGTCTGTAACCAAGAGTTGCAATTAAAGTTGCATTTAACCCTAATTTGTCAAGTCCTAATATTTCATTAACCTGAGCAGGAACAAAACCTTCCATTGGAGTAGCATCAATTTTAAGTTCTGCTGCTACGTTTAATAAGTTTCCTAATGCTAAATACGTTTGTTTTGCTGTCCAAATATTTTTTTCTTCAGGAGTTAAAGAAGTAATTTTAGATTTCATGAAGTCACCATACCCTGCTAAAGCTTCAATTGGCATATTTCTGGTTTGGCTTATGTTTTTAATATATTCATCTATTGCTAAATCATCAACTTTTGTTTCATTTGCAAAGATAATTAGATGAGAAGCTTCAACAATTTGTGATTGTCCCCATGCTGCAGGTTGAATATTTGCTCTTAATTCTGGATTTTCAACAATGATAACTTTGTACGGTTGTAGACCATAAGATGAAGAACTTAAGCGAATCGCTTCTTTAAGTGTGCTTAAGTCTTCAGCAGTTATTTTTTTTGTTGCATCAAATTTTTTTGTTGCGTATCTCCAATTTTGATTTTCTAAAAAAGTACTCATAATGTATTGACTATTTATTGGTTTCTATATTTCTCTAATAATTGATTTAACTGGTCTATTTCTTCAGCATTTAAGTTTTTTGAAAAAAACTGTTCGTGAGCAATCACTTTTGGATCTAACGCTGCTAAAACATTTAGTCCTTTTTGTGTAATTAAGACTTCTATTTTTCGTCTGTTTTCAGGGCAAACTTTTCGAGTTACAAAATCTTTTAGCAATAATTTATCTACTAATCGAGTGGTATTACTCGTCTTGGCCAGCATTCGTTCTTGAATCACGCACATGTTTGCCGGGTTTCCTTTTTGTCCTCTTAATATTCGAAGCACATTGTATTGTTCTCCGGATATTTCATGAGGTTTTAATAATTCATTAAAATTTTCTGTAATCACGTTTTGCGTATACAAAACATTTAGAATAATTTTTTTTGAATTATCCATTGGTACAGTTGATTTTAAAATGTCTTCAATTTTCATATTTGTATATATGTAATTTGTTGGTACAAATGTAACACATTTTATAGTTGTATATACAAATGTGAATTAATTTTTTGTTAAAAAAAAATCACTAGACGGTTAAGAGCCGTTTTTTAGATTGTTTTGCGTTCAAAAAAAATCAGTATTCTCTATTTTGAATAAATAGTTACCAAAAATTAAGCCGAAATACATTTTTTAATTTGTCCTTTTTTAGGAGTGAAATATATATTCATTTCTTTAGGAATGATTTTTTGAAATAATTAAATATTTTAAACAGTTCTGTGAAAAAATAAAATCCGGGGAAGTGATTCGTATTAAAATAATAGTATTGAATGTCTTGGAGTGTTTTTTTTAATGGCAAAGCTTTTTTTTATTTATACTTATAAATTTATTATATTTAAAACATATTTGAATATCGCCAGTATGAATAAAGACAATATATCTTACGACGCTCTACTTCTTAAAGTAAAAGAGCTAGAATTAGAAGTAACTCGGTTAGATAAAAAGAAAAATACTTTAACCAATTTTGAATTCTATGTTAAAGAATCTCAAGATTTGCTGTGTATCTCCGGCGCTGATGGCTATTTCAAAGAAATAAATCCAGCATTTATAAAAAAATTAGGATACACAGAAAAGGAATTGCTTAGTAATTTGGTGACCTCATTTCTTCATCCTGAAGATGTAAATAAAACTAGTTTAGAAATTGAAAGGTTGTCAAAAAGGATTACCTCGATAAATTTTGAAAATAGATTTTTAAAAAAAACTGGTGAAATTGTTGTAATACAATGGACAACTAGTGTAGATATAACGGGACAATTTATTTATGCAATCGGAAGAGACATCACTGAAATAAGGGCCACTCAGGAAAATTTACTAGCAAACGAAAAATTATTAAACGACGCGCAAAAAATTGCTAAAATAGGAAGTTGGGAATTTAATTTACTAACAAAAAAAATGATTTGGTCTAAGGAATTGTATTCGATTTATGAAATCGATATGAAACAGGACCAGAATTTATTCCAGGAGTTTTTAAATCTCTTTTCAAAAGAAGATGTAGCATCTTTTCTAAATAAAATTGATCAATCCATTGACGATAAAAAACAATTTGAAGTTGAACAAAGTGTCATTTTATCTGATAATAGTAAAAAATGGATACATGCAATTGTAATTCCGGTACTTGATACTTCTGGAAATGTTTATGCATTAAGAGGAAATACGCAAGATATCACTGTAAAAAAGCAGATAGAGGAATCTATAAAAAATCAAGAAACTGCATTAATAGAATATAAGTTAAAATCAATTGAAGAAGAAAGCAATGCTAAATTTAAGTATTATATAGAGAATGCTCCTGATGGTGTTTTTGTTTTAAATGAACTAGGAAAGTATTTAGAGGTCAATAAGGCTGCTACTGTCTTGTCAGGTTATTCAAGAGAGGAACTTTTGACTATGAAGTTTGGAGATTTGTCTATAACACCTAATTATGAGGCCTATTTTCAGGATTTCAAGAACCTAGTCCGTGATGGAGTAGGTAAAAAGGAATTGAGAGCTAGGCACAAATTAGGGCATTTAAGATGGTGGTCTGTAGAGGCTATTAAAGTGTCTGAAAATCGTTTTTTGGGATTTGTTAAAGATATTACCGAAAGCAAAAAAGCATTAGAAACCATTGAAAATAATGATAAATATTTCCGAGCATTGGTCGAAAATAATGAGGGAATTATAACTGTCCTCGATGAAAATTTTAAAACATTATTTCGCAGTACATCATCGGAACGCATAACTGGTTATACAAGACAAGAATTCACTGAGATTTCTGATTCAGAATATTTTCATCCTGATTATATTGATTATGTGAATCAGAAGATGAAAGAAACATTCGAAAATCCGGGAGTTCTAAATCCAATTCAGTTTCAGGTAAAACATAAAAAAGGACATTACATCTGGATAAAAGGAGTACTTACGAACTTATTCAGTGATGATGGATCGAGGTTGATTATTGCCAACCTAAGAGATATTACAGAAAGTAAAATTGCTCAGGATAAAATTGAACAAAGCGAAAAACGATTTCGTGCTTTGGTTGAGAACAATTTTGGTATTATTACGGTTTTTGATAAAGATTTAAATACTATTTTCCGAAGCTCATCTTCTGCTCGTGTGACAGGATACACGGATGATGAATTTGAGAAAATTCCACAAAATGAATATTTTCATCCGGATTATTTTGATTATGTGCATCAGATGATCCAAAAAGCAATAGATAATCCTGATAAACCTATTGAAATACTTTTTCAGGCCAAGCATAAAAACGGAAATTATATTTGGCTTCAAGGAATCTTAAATAATAAAATTGACGATAGTAGCGTTGGAGGAATTATTTCAAATTTAAGAGATATAACGGAGGCTAAAAACGCAAATGAAACTTTGCTGAGTGAAAGAAATAAGTTTGCTAAAATTGCAGACGCTTCGCCAGGATTAATCTATTCGATGCGTCAAAATAAGGATGGAAGCCTATCTTATCCATATACTAGCAAGGCTATTGAGGGAATTTATGGTTTTACTTTTAAAGAAATTCAGAATGATCCGGATAAAATATTTCAACTGATTCATCCAGATGATTTGGATTTTGTGAGGCAAAGTATTGTCGCAACAAAATCAAAATTAGTTCCGCTCAAATGCCAATATCGCTATTTTCATCCTAAAAAAGGATTAGTATGGCATGATGTTAATTCGTTACCAGTAGTTGAACCGGAAGGAACTGTAATTTGTCACGGTATTGTTACTGATATTACGGAGCGCGTCAGAGCTGATCAAAAACTGATCAAAGCCAACCGACTTTATTTGTTCATCACTCAAATTAATCAAATGATTGTTCGTACAAATGATGAAAAAACGCTTTTTGAAGAAGTGTGTAAAATAGCGGTGGATATAGGCAAATTTAGGATGGCATGGTTCGGTATGATTGACTTTGCTACTAAAAAAGTAGTTCCATTTATTAGGGCCGGTGAAGATAACGAGTATCTATCGAGAATTAAAACAATTTCAACTGAAGACATACCGCAGGGTAGAGGTCCAGCAGGAATTGCTATTAGAACAGAGAAATATGTTGTTTGTAATGATGTTGAAAGTGATCCAATTATGCAACCTTGGCGAAAAGAAGCTATGGAACGGGGATATCTTTCTGTAATGGCAGTTCCAATAAAAAAATCAGGAAAGGTAATTGGCGTTTTTTCTTTTTATGCCAATGAAAAAAACTTTTTTGATACAGAAGAAATTGCATTATTAGAGGAGGCAACGGGTGATGTGTCTTTTGCATTAGAAGTTCTTAGAAAAGAGGCTTTAAGAAAAAAGGCTGAGGTAGCAGTTATTGAAAGTGAAGAGCGTTATCACTTGCTTACGGATGTTGCTCCTGTAGGAATTTTTAAAACAGATGCTAGCGGTTACACCACGTTTGTAAATCCACAGTGGTGTCAAATTTCAGGTTTATCTTTTCAGGAAGCTTTAGGAAATGGTTGGTTAAAAGGAGTACATGGGGAAGATAAAAATTCATTGTTTAAAGGTTGGGCGAATGCATCCAATAATCAAGAAAAGTCATTGTCAGAATACCGTTTTGTTCGTCCTGACGGTTCTATAGCTTGGGTTTTGGGGCAAGCTATTCCTGAAAGAAATTTTAGAAATGAGATTGTGGGGTACATAGGTACCATCACCGATATTACGGAACGAAAAAATGCAGAAGCAATAATCCTGCGAGAAAAACAACTTTCGGAATCGATAATCAATAATCTTCCGGGAATTTTTTATCTCTATGATGAATCAGGAAATTTTGTAAAATGGAATAAAAATTTTGAAAAAGTAACAGGGTACGATTATGAGGAAATCAGGAAAATGAATCCTCTAGATTTTTTTGATGGCGAAGAGAAGCAAAAAGTTAAAACAAGAATAAAAACAGTATTTAAAAGAAAATCACCTGGTATTGAAGTTGAATTTTTTACTAAAAATAAAAATAAAATCCCATATTATATTAGTTCTCATGTGATTGATTATGAAGGAAAAAAATGCTTGGTTGGAATGGGAATTGATCTTACTGAAAGAAATAAAGCAGAAGAAAAAATCAGGATTGCTAATGAACGATTTGAGCGAATTTCAGTTGCTACAAATGATGCCATATCAGAAGTTGATTTGTTGACTGGGCAAAGTTGGAATAATAAAGCATTTATTGAACTTTTTAATTTCGGTAATAATGGTGAGTCAAGTACTGTTAATAATAAAATAGTATGGCGATCTAAACTTCACCCAGATGATAAGGAAAGAGTTATTAATAAGATTGAAGAAACCTATGCCGGTACTACTAATGTATGGTCAGATGAATTTCGTTTTCAAAAAGCGGATGGTAGTTATGGATACTTTTACGACCGTGCAGTTATTGTAAGAGATGAATCTGGTAAGGCAATACGTTTTATTGGTTCCATGACTGAAATTACCGAATTAATCAATGTAAAAGAACAACTAATAAATAGTGAGAAAAAATATAAAAGCCTTATAGAACAAGCCTCAGATGCTATTTTTATTAATGATATCTCAGGAAATTTACTTGAGGTAAACGAAAGTGCCTGCGTAATGCTTGGATATACCAATGAGGAATTGTGTACCAAAAACGTTACAGATTTATATACAGATGAGGAACTTGTTACTACGCCTATAATGTATGAAGAATTGCTTAACGGTGAACAAACGTTGATGGAACGTAATATGCTTCATAAGAATCAATCCTTAATTCCGGTAGAAATTACTGCTAAAATGATTATTGATGGACGAATTTTGGCCATCGTTCGAGATGTCACCAAACGGAAGAAATCTGAGGATGATTTCAGGAAAATAAATAAAAAACTGGAAGCTATACTTGGCGCCATCCCAGATGTGTTGTTTGAGGTAGATTTGAAAGGTGAAATTTATAATTATCATTCTCGTCGAAATGATTTATTGGCAATGCCAGCCAATCTATACTTAGGGAAAAATTTCACCGAAATATTACCTCTAGATGCTGCAAATTTGTGTCTATCAGCAACACGTGAGGCTTCAGAAAAAGGCTTTTCAGCAGGAAGACAGTATTCAATACAATTAGAAAAGGGTTTGCATTGGTTTGAACTTTCTGTAGCACCTATGCAGGAAAGCACGGATCATGATATTCATTTTATATGTCTTTCTCGCGATATTACTAATTCGAAACAGTCAGACTATGCGCTTTTCAAAAGCGAGGAAAGGTACCGTGGTTTATTAAATAATCTAGATGCCGGTATTGTGGTTCATGCATCGGATACTTCAATTATTGTGAATAATCAAAAGGCTTCAGAATTATTGGGGCTAACGGATGATGAGATGAAGGGTATTACGGCTTTTGATTCGACATGGAATTTTTTGAATGAAGATAACTCTGTTCTGCAGTTTGAAAATTATCCTGTAAACCAAATTATAGCTAAAAAGGAAGCAATCAAAAATTTTAAACTTGGAGTCAATCGTCCTGCAAATAATGATATTGTATGGCTTTTAATCAATGGCTATCCTGATATTGATGCTAACGGTAATATAAATGAAATTGTTATCAGTTTTATTGACATCACTGAGCAAAATACGATGGAAATGGAGCTCGTAAAAGCGAAAGAATTAGCTGAAGCCGCAAATAAAGCAAAGACTGATTTCCTAGCTAATATGAGCCATGAAATACGAACTCCATTAAACGGTATAATTGGTTTTACTCATTTATTAATGAAGTCAGATTTGAAAAAAAATCAGGCAGAATACATGACTACGGTCAATGAATCAGCAACATCGTTGATGGAAATTGTTAATGATGTTTTGGATTTTTCTAAAATTGAATCTGGTAAATTAGAGTTAGATATTGAAGAAATAAATCTTTTTAAATTGACAAATCAGGTCATCGATTTATTTAAATTTCAAGCAAACCAAAAACAGATAGATTTAAAACTTGATATAGGTAAAAGTGTTCCACAACATATTCTTGCTGATTCAGTACGATTGAAACAGATATTGGTAAATTTATTAAGCAATGCCATAAAATTCACCAGTTTTGGAGAGATAAGATTGGATATTAATGAAATAGAGGTTTCAAATAAAAAATGGTCAACTATAAAGTTTTCTGTAAAAGATACCGGGGTAGGAATAAAAACAAACAATAACGAGAAAATATTCAATTCGTTCGTTCAGGAAGATAATTCTACCAATAGAAAATTTGGCGGTACCGGATTGGGGTTGGCAATTTCAAATCAGTTATTGGCTTTGATGGATAGTAAGTTACAACTAATCAGTAAGTATGGTGATGGAAGTGATTTCTTCTTTGTTATTAAATTCAAAAAGGCAAATCATAAAAAAAATGCAGATGCATTATTCGCTAAAACGATTCAAGCGGATGCTATTGTACCAGAAAATACTTTGAGTGGTCATAAGGTATTAATAGTTGAGGACAATAAGATTAATATGCTTTTAGCTAAAACATTGGTCAAAAGAATCATCTCAAATTGTATTATTTTTGAAGCTAAGGATGGCAATGAGGCTGTTGAGCTTTATAAAAAAGAGCAACCGGATGTGATTCTAATGGATATTCAAATGCCAAATAAAAATGGATATGAAGCAACAGACGAAATTAGACAGTTAAAAGATTCTGAAAGTATTCCTATAATAGCAATCACTGCGGGAATAATGGTTGGAGATAAAGAAAAATGTCTTATGGCCGGAATGAATGATTATTTACCTAAACCTATTATTCAATTGGATTTGGAAAAAGTGTTATACAAATGGTTGATTAAGAATTGATTTTTGGTTTTTTATAAATTATAAAGGTGTTCAATTAATGTTCACCTTTTTTTATGAAAATTAATTTTAAAACAAATTCTAATAGTACTGTTTCTCTCTCTTTTTTAAGGAATGTTTATCTATTTAGTTTTCGGATTTTTTGTGGTTTTTTTTCTTTTTTTCATTATATTTAACTTCGTTTTTGATGTGTTTTAGTTCAATATTTTAATTAACACTAATAAAGTAAAATATGTAATTATGCATGTTTTTTAAATTTTAATTTATTTAAAAAAGAATAAACAATTGTTAAATTAAAAATAGTTTTTTAGTTATTAACCACAAGTTTTCTAATCATTTTACTTTTTATAAAAAGGATAAAAGTTTTTAAAAAGAATAGTAAACCTGCTGTTAAATAGTGCTCAAAATTAAAAGTATAATTATTGAAACATAAATCCGACTCACCGAATAATAAGATAGAGAAATTCAAATTTCAAGATGATAAAAAATAATCAAGCTGGCCTTGGGGAAGGTAAAGTGTTAGATTTGAAACCAAATTTAAGAGTATCGGACGCAAATGCCGCTGATTTTCCAATTATTGGTATTGGAGCGTCTGCCGGTGGACTGGAAGCACTTGAATTATTTTTTAAAAATATGCCCATTAATACTGGTATGGGATTTATTGTGATTCAGCATTTAGATCCAACCCGTGTTGGAATAATGCCAGAGTTATTGCAGAGAATGACAACAATGAAAGTTCATCAGGCAACTGATACACTCCAAGTAAAACCCAATTGTGTTTATGTAATCCCACCCAATAAAAGCTTGTCAATCTTAAACGGAAAACTACATTTATTTGTTCCTTCAGAGTCTCGTGGCTTGCGACTGCCTATCGATATTTTCCTTAAATCTTTAGCACAGGATCGGCTGGAAAAAAGTATTGGTGTCATTCTTTCCGGAATGGGTTCCGATGGTAGTTTAGGAATAAAAACCATTAAAGAAAAAAATGGAATTGTGGTAGTGCAAGACCCGGCATCTGCAAAGTTTGACAGTATGCCTCGAAATGCCATAGATTCAGTGATCGCTGATATTGTTGCTCCTGTCGAGGAATTACCTGCTAAACTGTTGGATTTACTGTGCAATTTTCCCGAAATTCAAGCAGAAGCGGATATTCATATCAAATCAAAAAGTAGTCTGGACAAAATTATAATCTTGTTGCGGGATCAAACTGGGCATGACTTTTCGATGTATAAAAAAAGTACCTTAATGCGACGCATTGAAAGAAGAATGGGGATACATCACATTGATATAATACAAACCTATGTGCGTTTTTTGCAGGAAAATCCCAGTGAAATTGAATTGCTTTTCAATGAACTATTAATTGGTGTAACAAGTTTTTTTAGGGATCCCGCTGTTTGGGAGAAACTCAAAGAAGAAATTATCCCCAATATGATAAAAGATATACCAACCGGTACAACGTTGCGTGCTTGGGTTCCAGCTTGCTCAACGGGTGAGGAAGCGTATTCTCTAGCAATAGTTTTTGAAGAAGCAGTATCAAAAATGCACCCTCCTAAAAGAATAAAATTACAAATTTTTGCTACTGATTTAGACGTTTTGTCTATTGAAAAAGCCCGAAAAGGATTTTTTAACTCCAGTATAACAAAAGATGTTTCTTCAGAGCGGATTACTAAATTTTTCACCCTTGAAAATGATGGTTATCGTGTAAATACATTCATTCGTGAAATGATAGTTTTTGCACCTCACAATGTTACTAAAGATCCTCCTTTTACAAAATTAGACCTATTGACTTGTCGCAATATGCTAATCTACATGGAGCCGGAATTGCAAAATAAATTAATAATGCTATTTAATTATAGCCTCAATCAGGGAGGAATTATGATGCTTGGTAGTGCAGAGACTATTGCAAGCAGCATCAAAGGATTTGAAATTGTAGATTCTAAACTGAAGTTTTATAAACGGATTTCAAAATCAGTTTCTCCAGAATTCTCCAATTTTCCAAGTTCCTATTCCCAAACAAAAAGAGTAACCATTGATACTATGAAAGAAAATAAGGTCGTTGAAAACATTCAGACACTTACGGATCAAATTATACTACAACGTTTTGCTCCAGCAAGCGTGCTTGTAAATAGTAAAGGAGACATCATATACATTACAGGCAGAACCGGAAAATATTTAGAACCTGTTGCAGGCAAAGCAAACTGGAACGTTCATGCAATGGCACGCGAAGGATTGCGTAATGAACTGCCAGGAGCATTCCGGAAAGCACAGCAAAGTTTTGAACCTATATATATTGATAATATCAAAATAGTTGAAAACGGAGGATTTCATTTTATTAATCTCACGGTACAGCAAATAGAAAGTCCAGATGCAGTAAAAGGGATGATTATGGTTGTTTTTACTGACATTCCTAATAGTACTGAATCCGTTTCGGGAACTTCTAAATCAAGAAAACTAAGTGCGAATCTTAAACAACAAGAATTAGAAGTAGAGCTGAAACGCAGCAATGAAGATTTGAACATCGTGAGAGAGGAGATGCAAACTTCTCAGGAGGAACTCAAATCCACGAATGAAGAACTGCAGTCAACCAATGAAGAATTACAATCTACCAATGAGGAATTGACTACTTCAAAGGAAGAATTACAAAGTTTAAATGAGGAGCTTCAAACAGTTAATACAGAGTTACAAAACAAATTAGTTGATTTTGAACAGGCCAATAATGATATGAAAAACCTGCTCAACAGTACCGAAATAGCGACTCTTTTTTTAGACAAAGAATTAAATATCCGCCGATTTACTGATCCAGTCACTAAAATATTCAAATTGCGTGCAACGGATACCGGAAGACCTTTTACGGATTTAGTCTGCGATTTGAAATATCCTGATATGGTGGGTAATGCACTGGAGGTTATCAAAACGCTGACACCCATTCAAAAGGAAGTCGAAACTATTGATGGCAGGTATTATTACGTTCGAATCATGCCGTATCGTACGCTCGACGATCGTATTGATGGAATCGTAATTACTTTTACTGACATTACAGCTGCAAAACTTGCCGAAGAGTCTCTTAAGATGGAAAATCAATACCGCCGTCTTTTTGAGTCAGCCAAAGATGGAATTTTGATTCTGAATTACGAAACCGGTAAAATAATCGATGTAAATCCTTTTTTAGTAGGAATGTTAGGGTATTCTCACGAGCAGTTAATTGAAAAATCAATTTGGGAAATAGGTTCACTGAAAGACATTGTGACCAATAAAGACAAATTTTCGGAATTACAAAAAAAAGAATTTATTCGCTATGAAAATTTGCCGCTCGAAACCGCGAAAGGAAGAAAAATAAATGTTGAGTTTGTCAGTAATGTTTATTTAGTCAATAATAAAAAAGTTATTCAATGCATAATCCGTGACATTACGGATCGAGTATTTATTCAAGAGGCTTTAGTCAATGCTGAAACCCGTTACAAGTACCTTTTTGAATCAGTGAAGGATGGAATTATTTTCGTAGATGGTGAAACAGGAAAAATTAATGCAATAAATCCTTTTTTTACAGATTTGATAGGGGGAACCAAAGAGAATTTTATAGGAAAAGAAGTTTGGTCTGTTGAATTTCTAAAAGAAATAATAATAAACAAGTCTACTTTCACGGAATTAAGCCAAAAAAAATCGTTTCATTCTATTTTCAAGGAAATTGAAACAAACCATAATAAGAAAATAAATATCGAATTTATCAGCACGGTATATTTTATTGGTAATCAAAAAAATATTCAGTTTTTTATTCATGAAATAACAGTATAGCATTGTATGTAAGTTATAAAAGGTTGCATGATTTTCAATTTCAGACAATTTAATTAGTAGTATTTAAAAAGGCCGCACAAATGGAAAATAACGAAAATAATACCGAAGACCGATTTATTATCAGACAAAAAGCGGAAGAATTACATCGCATTAACGAATCAAAATACAAAGCTAAACTTTCAGAAGTTGACACTTTAAAGCTGATTCTTGAGTTAGAAGTGCATCAGATTGAGCTTGAAATGCAAAAAGAAGAATTGATGCTTGCGAAAGAGGAAGCTGAAATTGTAAAGCAAAAATATACAGAATTGTATGAATTTGCACCTACAGGTTTCTTTACATTAACAAAATCAGGAACAGTCGTCGAAATGAATCTTGCTGGTTCACAATTACTGCGGAAAGAACGATCTAAATTAGTAAATAGTCAATTTGGTTTCTTTATTTCTAATGCTACTAAGCCGGTTTTTAATCAATTCTTAGAGAGAGTTTTTCACTCTACGGTAAAAGAGTTTTGTGAAGTTGAATTACTTTTGGATGAAGATATTTCAATAAATATTTATTTGACAGGTATCGTTTTAGAGAATAAAGAGCAGGCGCTAATTACGACATTAGATATCACTCAACTTAAAGAAACTGAATCAGCTTTGCGCGAAAGTGAAGAGCGGTATCGCGAATTATTAAACAATTTGGATGTTGGAATAATTGTACACAACAAAGAGACTGCGATCATTTATTCGAATCCTAAGGCCTCCGAATTGATAGGGTTCAGTCAAGAAAAATTAAAAGAAAAGGATGTAGCCGATCCAATTTGGAAATTTATAAAAGAGGATAATAAATCATTATCATTAGAAAATTATCCGGTCAATCAGATTATTCGCACCAAAAAACCAATCAGTAATTTTATTATCGGAATAACTAATACGGACAGCACCGAAGCGAGGTGGTTTTTATTGGATGGTTTTCCTGTTTTTAAAACCAGCGATGAAATTGATGAAGTTGTGATTAGTTTTATTGAGATTACGGAGTTAAAAAAACTGGAAATTGAACTGACAAAAGCAAAAGAACAAGCCGAAGCCGCTAACAAAGCAAAATCTAGTTTTTTGATTAATATGAGCCACGAAATTCGTACACCTTTGAACGGGATCATTGGTTTTACGGATTTATTAATGAAAACAAATCTCGATAAAAATCAGATTGAATATATGAATGCGGTTCATGAATCAGGTACAATATTAATTGATATTATTAATAATATTTTAGATTTTTCAAAAATTGAATCTGGTAAATTAGAATTAAATATTGAAGAGGTTAATCTTTTTGAATTGATTCATCATGTAATCGATATTTTTAAATATCAAGCAGAAATAAACAACATAGATTTAATTGTAAATATTGATGCAACAATTCCTAATTATGTTCTGTGTGATTCTGTTCGATTGAAACAAATTTTGGTGAATTTAATTGGAAATGCAATGAAATTTACAAAAGAAGGATCTGTTGCGTTAAGCGTTAGGACTGTCTCTTCAGAAAACGAAAATCAATGTCATTTGAAATTTTTAGTTAAAGATACTGGTATTGGAATAAAAGATGAAAATCATGAAAAAATATTTCAATCCTTCATACAAGAAGATAATACAATTACCCGGAAATTTGGTGGAACAGGTTTAGGATTGGCTATTACCAAGCAACTTTTAGCTTTAATGAACAGTAAGTTAGAACTGAATAGCCATTATGGAGAAGGAAGTGAGTTTTTCTTTACGGTTGAATTAGAAAAATCAAATCATGAATTTAAATCAAAAAAATTAGGTAATACTGATGAGGTGGAGGAAGGAATTCTTTCCATCAAAAATTTATCAAATAAGAAAATATTAGTAGTCGAGGACAATAAAATCAATATGCTTTTAGTAAAAACATTACTTAAATCAATACTACCGGGTTGTGCAATATTAGAAGCTTCGGATGGTAAAAAGGCAATTAAATTGTATAAAAAAGAAAAACTGGATTTAATTTTAATGGATATTCAAATGCCACATAAAAATGGTTATGAAACTACTGCCGAAATTAAACAGTTAAAAAAAGACAACAACGTTCCTATAATTGCGCTAACTGCCGGAATAATGTTAGGTGAAAAAGAAAAATGTTTAGAATCCGGAATGGATGATTATATTTCGAAACCCATTATACGGTCTAACTTAGAAAAGGTGCTTTTTAAATGGTTGAAAAATTAAAGTCTTTTATCCAAACCATCGTTTAGGTTTGTACTCCTGTTTTTTTAAACCAAATTTTTTGATTGCATGTTTTTTAATATGTTCAACCAATTCCTCTACTGAGTCCGTTACAAATAACAGGCTCATATCTTCGTGACTGATGCTCTCATTTTGAGACATAATTTGAATATGATGGTACAACTCTTTGTGATATTTAGTGCCAAAAATTACAATCGGGAAATTGTTGATTATTTTATTTTGAATGAGTGTCAGCGCTTCAAATAATTCGTCGAGCGTGCCTATTCCTCCTGGCATTACAATGAAAGCATAGGAATATTTTATTAAAATAACTTTCCGCACAAAAAAGTACGGAATGTAAATCCATTTGTGCAAATAAGGATTAGGTTTTTGTTCAATAGGAAGAACAATATTGGATCCCACAGAATAACCTCCTGCTTCATAGGCACCTTTATTTGCTGCCTCCATAATCCCGGGACCGCCACCAGTCATTACAGTAAACCCTAATTTGGCTATTTCGGCACCAATTTTTTCAGCACTTTTGTAATGTTCTGTTTCCGGACCAAATCTGGCTGAACCAAAAACGGTAACACAAGGACCAATAAAATGCATTTTTTGAAATGCTCTAATGAAGTTGTATTGAACTTTGAAAGTGAAAAACAAGTTTTTTAATCGTGTCAAAGGCCCTCTTACAAATAAAGATTCGGATTTTGAAAGTCTATATTGGTGTGGTTTTTCCATTGTGATACTAAGTTAGGAAAAATAATAGTTAAATTCTGAAAGTTCAAAAACAAAACTCAAATGCCACTTTATTGAAAAAATACTGGTACACAAAAATTCAACAGATACAACAAAAAACAACCTCCATGATGCAAATGCTTTGGGCTATTTATTGCTTTTTTTCCAAAATAATTTTAATAATTTCTTGTTTGGATAGCACACCGGATTGTCTCCATAATTGTTTTCCGTTTTGAAATAAAATCATGGTAGGAACACCACGAACTTGATACTGACTAGAAATTTGCTGGTTTTTGTCCACATCAATTTTAATGATGGAAACGTTATCACCTAAGCTGTCTTTTACTTCTCTCAAAATAGGACTTAGCATTTTGCAAGGTCCGCACCATGTGGCAAAAAAGTCTACTAAGACTGGTTTGTCTGAATTGATAATTGTATCGAAATTATTCATTTTTATTGTATTTATTGTTAGGAATAGTACAACCATTAGAACCACAGCCTAAATTAAAAACGACCTGAATCAAGAAAAATAGTCCAAAACCAATGAACATCCATTCTTTTAAAATGTAGGCTTGAGCAAATAAAAATAAGGCAAACACCAAACGAACCCAGCGCATAACATGCCAATTTGTAAATAATAATACTTTCATTTTTTTTTGAAAAAAGGAATTTAGTTTTACTTGTTTATTTTTTTGATTTTATATTTCTCATCATAAGAAATAACTTGTTGCAATGCTTCGATTGCAATTTCATTTTTACTGACTATTAGTACCTCAGCAAAATTATTACTCATATTTACATTTAATATACCGTCAATTGCAGTCACTTTTTTTATGATGGTTTCCATACACTCATTGCACGTAATGCCTTCAAATTCATATAAATTCACAACAGCATGATTATTCTTTTTCAGTTCGATAAACAACTCTGAATTCGCTCTTGGTGCAATTGAATTTTTAGATACATCCATTTTCAAAAAATCAAAAGCATCTTTGAAAAGCATTTCATATTCTTCTTTGCTTCCGCCAAAAGGGGGACCGGATTCAAATGTTCTATTGAACAGTAATCCTGCTAGAATTGCATCATCAGCCAAAAGTTGATGCATTTTCCACATATATTTTTGCCGCATAAAAGGAGGCAAAGCACAGAAAAAAGTTTGCTCGATAATTAAATCATATTTTCCTCGATGTTCAAAGAAATCACCCAATATGATTTGAATATTAGGATTGTTTTTGAACTTTTCTTTTAAAACAGCAACTGGTGTTGGTGCAATATCGACAACAGTAATGTTAGTATATCCTTGCTTGACAAGATATTCGGCTTCATAGCTGTTGCCACAACCAGGAATCAAAATACTGCAATTTTTATCAGCAACCGTATCTACATATATTTGTATGGGAGGCGATACTTTGCCTAAATCCCAACCGGTGGTTTTGGCTTCGTATTGCGATTCCCAATAAGATGCGTCAAGTGTTTTATCACAGGAAACGACACAACATTTTATATCTTCCATAATTTGATTTTTTTGAAATAGCCATTACTATTGTTATTGCCATTGTCATTGAAATTGTTTTTATTTCAAAACTTTACTTTGGCACACAAAATCTGTTTTTGGCACATCCGTTTTTGCAATAGCATTAAAACCGCCTTCAATTTCAGTGAAATTTCTAAAACCACGAGCTTCCAGTATCGAAGCCGCAATCATGCTGCGGTATCCACCTGCGCAATGCAGGTAAAAATGTTCTTTTGGATTGATATCCTTTATCCATTCATTGATAACCGCTAAAGGCTTGCTGTAGGCTTCTTCAACATGTTCAGCACAATACTCACTTTCTTTGCGGATGTCGATTATTTTGCTTTCACCAATTTTCACCGCTGCAGCAAATTGTTCAGCTGTGATTCTATTTACGGTATCAATTTCTTTTCCGGCTTTTGCCCAAGCATCAAAACCACCATCAAGATGACCAATTAAGTTATCAAAACCAACACGACTTAAACGCGTAACGGTTTCTTCCTCTTGTCCCAGTTCACAAACAATTAGAATGGATTGTTTTACATCGGCAATTAAAGCACCTACCCAAGGAGCAAAATCGCCATCAATCCCTATGTTTATTGATTGAGGAATAAATCCTTTGGCAAATTCACCATTTTTTCGGGTATCTAATATTAATGCTCCAGTTTCTTCGGCAGCCACTTCAAATTCTACTACTGATAATGCGCGCATTCCTAAGTCCAATACGTTTTCAAAACTGTCATATCCTTTTTTATTCATTGCTACATTCATTCCAAAATAGGCTGGAGGAGGCAATAAACCTTCGGTTACTTCTTGAATAAATTCGGATTCAGTCATATTGGCACGCAACGCATAATTCGTAGCTTTTTGATCGCCAATAGTAGATACAGTTTCCTTGCTCATGTTTTTTCCGCAGGCACTTCCTGCACCATGAGCCGGATAAACAATCACATCATCTGCCAAAGTCATCACTTTATCTCTTAAAGAATGAAATAAAAGCCCCGCTAATTGCTCTTGTGTCATGTGCGCCGCTTTTTGTGCTAAATCCGGTCTTCCCACATCTCCAATAAACAAAGTATCTCCTGAGAAAATGGCATGGTCTTTTCCGTTTTCGTCAATCAATAAAAAAGTAGAACTTTCCATAGTATGTCCCGGAGTATGCAATACTTTTATTTTGATATTTCCAATGGTAAATTCCTGTCCGTCTTTAGCAGAAATACATTCAAATTCACAAGTCGCATTTGGACCATAAACAATTGGAGCGCCCGTTTCTCTGCTCAAATCAACGTGACCAGAAACAAAATCAGCATGAAAATGAGTTTCAAAAATGTATTTTAGTTTTACACCATCTCTGTCCAATCTGTCCAGATAGGGTTGTGTTTCACGTAATGGGTCAATAATTGCCGCTTCGCCATTTGAGGTTATATAGTAAGCACCTTGGGCTAAACATCCCGTATATATTTGTTCTATTTGCATGACTGCGTTTTTTAATTGTGTTGTACAAATGTACTTTTGTTTTTTAGTATAAACAGTGACAATTGTTACATTCCATTTTTTAATTGAAGAAAAATTCTTTGATAATAATATAAATTCCCATTACTAATACAAACCAACCAAAGATTGGTTTTAGTTTAGTTCCATCTATTTTTTTTGACAGTTTGATGCCAATAATCATTCCTATAAATGCCATACTTGAAATCATCAGTAAAAACGAATAATCTATAGGTGTACCAATATATAAATCACCTCCAAAACCGATACTAGAGTTTATAAAGATAATCAATAATGAGGTGCCAACGGCTTGTTTCATTGGTAAATTAGCAAAAAATAATAATGCAGGAATGATTAAAAATCCACCTCCTGCGCCTAAAAATCCAGTTACAATTCCAATCAAAAATCCAATTAGTCCCAGTTGTATATAATTTGTTTTTGGTGGATTCGGTACTGTTTTTGTTTTGCGAATCATAGCTATTGCCGCTGCTATCATGAGTACTGAAAAAACAATCATTATCAGAAAACTTTTTGATACTTGGTAAGAAGCAATAGAGAAAATAGTTTCCGCTATTTTTGGGAAAATGACTTCTCGAATGATCAGTATCGAAAAAACCGAAGGAATGGCAAAGTATAATGCCGATTTAATTTTAAGATTTCCCATTTTATAGTGACTGATACAGCCAAATAAAGCCGTAATTCCCACTATAAATAGAGAATAACTGGTAGCAGTTTCTGGATTTATTTTAAAGAGATAAACAAGAATAGGAACAGTAAGTATAGATCCTCCGCCTCCAATTAATCCTAATGAAAGTCCTATAATAATTGAAGCAAAATAGCCTAAATATTCCATCTTAAATTTTTTTGAAGTACCATTTTATCCATTTTATTTACAAAAAATGGACTTCATTGAGCTACTTTTATTTTAAAAGTTCAATGTTATTGCGATGTAAGGAAACTATTCCGCGTTGTTCCATTTTTTTCAATAAACGGGAAATTACTTCTCTTGAGGTATTCAACTCAGATGCAATTTCTTGATGGGACAATTTCAATTCTTTACAGCCACAAGCATCAGCATGACGTTTTAAATAAAATTCCAAGCGCTCGTCCATTGCCCTGAATGCAATACTGTCAATAACTTCCAATACTTCTTCAAAACGACTGCGATAAGAACTAATCACAAATTCATACCAACTGCGGTGCTGCATCATCCACTTGTCCATTAAAGGAAGCGGAACCATTATTAATTCGACATCTTCCACAACTTTAGCCATTATCTGGCTTTTTTCGTTTTTTGTAGCACAAATCATAGAAATAGCGCAGGCTTGTCCGGGTTGCAAATAATACATGAAAAATTCACCTCCATTTTCATCTTCGCGGTAAATTTTTATTTTTCCGCTAATTACTAAAACCGTGTTTTTGATATACTGTCCTGTTCGTATAATTACATCACCTGACTGATAGGAATGAATAGTTGCACTAGCTTCTATTTCTTTCACTAATTCATTAGAAAATGAAGGGAAAATTTTCTTTATTGGGTCAAGCATTTTTAGTCTTTTTTCTATCGTTAGTATTGTAAATGTAGTTTAAAAAACTCAAAATAGAATGGGATTTTTTGGACTTAATAAAAATACAAGTCCTTGGTTAGGTATGAATTATTTACTCGTTTCCTATGGATTTAATAGGCTATTTTTCGTAAAAATATATGTCTATTTTATAGTTTATTGATAGTTAATGTTTTGCGAAAACGTTTTCTAAAGATTATTATCTAATTAACAATTGTTGCGATTAGTGTTCGGTAAAAACGTTGTATTTTTACAAAAAACACTATTATGAATTTAACACAAGAAGATTGGGTTTCTCAGTTTGAAGCTGATGAAAACGCAGTGATTTTAGACGTGAGAACCGAAGCCGAATTTAACGAAGGATTTATAGCCAATGCCATTAATATCGATATTCATTTGGGACAAGGTTTTATCTCTGAAATTGAAGCGTTAGACAAAACAAAAAACTATTATGTGTACTGCCGCTCTGGAATGCGAAGTGCAAAAGCCTGCGAAATAATGAATGAGCTGGGTTTTGAAAATGCATATAACTTAGTTGGTGGCATTATAGAATGGGATGGAGAAGTAGTTGCTCCATAAAACGTAAAGAGGCAAATGCCTCTTTGTTTATTTAAAACTTAAATTAAAACATAAAATACATTAGTATGAATGTAATACCAGAAGAATTTCAAATTAGCACTTTATTAAATCAAGATACTTATTTAGTTGATGGAGAATTAAAAAAATGGACTGGCCAGACCACTCCGGTTTTTTCAACAATTTCATCTACTGAAGAATACGGCCCAACTATTTTAGGTTCAATCCCGTTTATGGGAGAAACTGAAGCTTTAGAAGCAGTAAATGCAGCTAGTGCAGCGTATAATAACGGTCAGGGATTATGGCCTACAATGAAAGTGGCGGATCGTATAAAATGCATGGAAAATTTTGTTACTCAAATGAAAACAACTCGTAAAGAAGTTGTTAAATTATTGATGTGGGAAATTGGAAAATCATTGGGTGATTCTGAAAAAGAATTTGACAGAACTGTAGAATATATTTATGATACAATCGACAGTTTAAAAGAATTAAATAGTCGTAGCGCTCATTTTTCTAAAGTGCAAGGAATAAATGCCATGGTTCGTAGAGGACCGCTTGGTGTTGTTCTATGTCTTGGGCCTTATAACTACCCGTTAAATGAGACTTTCTCGTTGCTTATTCCTGCTTTGATTATGGGGAATCCCGTAATTTTTAAACCAGCAAAACACGGTGTTTTATTGATTTCACCTTTATTGGAAGCTTTCAGAAGCAGTTTTCCAAAAGGAGCCATCAATATTGTGTATGGTCGTGGACGTGAAGTGGCTTCGCCAATAATGAAATCCGGAAAAGTAGATATTTTGGCTTTGATAGGAAACAGTAAATCAGCGATTGCATTACAAGACCAACATCCTAATAAAAATAGATTGCGTTTGATATTAGGTTTGGAGGCAAAAAATCCTGCGATAATCCTTCCAGATGCTGATCTAGATTTGGCTATCCAAGAATGTATTGCAGGCTCTTTATCGTTTAATGGACAGCGTTGTACTGCTTTGAAAGTCTTGTATGTACACGAGTCTATTGCTGATGAGTTTAACAAACGTTTTGCTGCCAAAGTTGATGCGTTAGTTTTTGGAAATCCGTGGGATGCATCAGTGTTTTTGACACCTTTACCTGAAAAAGAAAAACCAGCTTATATTCAGGAATTGATTGATGATGCTACCAGTAAGGGAGCTGCGATAATCAATGAAAAAGGAGGGAAGCATTCTTCAAATTATATATTTCCAGCAGTTTTATTTCCTATAAATAAAGAAATGCGCGTGTATCACGAAGAGCAATTTGGTCCTGTTGTACCTATTATTTCTTTCAAAGACATTCAAGAGCCTTTGAATGATATGGCTGAATCGAATTACGGGCAACAAGTGAGTTTGTTTGGAAAAGACATTAAAACGATTGCACCGCTCATTGATGCTTTAGTAAATTTAGTATGCAGAGTAAACTTGAATAGTTCTTGCCAAAGAGGACCGGATGTTTTCCCTTTTACAGGAAGAAAAGATTCAGCTGTAGGAACATTGAGTATTCACGATGCTTTGCGTTCATTCTCGATTAGAACCTTTGTAGCATCTAAAGACAATGAATATAACAATGCTATTTTGCAGGAATTATTGAGCAGTAAAGAATCTAATTTCATTAATACCGATTATATTTTATAATCTACTTTAATTAAAAATTGAAGCCGTCTCGTTTTTGCGAGACGGCTTTTTTATGTAGTTGAAGTTTGGCGATGAGATTTTTATGCTCAAAAAGTTATGTAATGCATCAAGCATTTTTTTATAATTATAAAATTTTCATTGCTTTACGGTTTCCCGTAAAGCAATGAAAATGAAATCATTTAGATTTGCTGATATAGATTAATTTATGGTTAGTTATCTATACATTAGCAGAAGTCATTTAATGGCACGAAGCCTTCCAAAAGGAAGGATTAGTGCCACTTTATGGCTGCCAGTTGAGTGATTAGGAAAAATGATAAATAGGAATTAATCGCAACTTATAAATTTTGATTAATCTGTAAATCAAAATATAAAACAAAAAAGGTGATCCGTTACCAGATCACCTTTTTAAACAAATTATAAATTCTAAAATTAAACTAAGTCGAAACGATCTAAGTTCATTACTTTAGTCCATGCGGCAACAAAATCAGTTACAAATTTTTCATGTGCGTCATGGTATCCGTAAACTTCTGCAAGTGCTCTTAATTCTGAGTTAGAACCGAAGATTAAATCAACTCTTGTTCCAATCCATTTTAATCCACCAGCCATTCTATCACTTCCTACAAAAGCATCATCAGATTCTGAAACGGCTTTCCAAGTAGTTCTTAAATCTAATAGGTTTACAAAGAAATCATTAGTAAGTGTTTCAGGTCTGCTTGTAAAAACTCCATTTTGAGACTTATCAAAATTAGTGTTCAATACACGCATTCCACCTACTAATACCGTCATTTCTGGAGCTGTTAAAGTCAACAACTGCGCTTTGTCAATTAACATTTCTTCTGCAGAAACGGTATATTTTGTTTTTACATAATTTCTAAATCCATCTGCTTGTGGCTCTAAAACGGCAAACGATTCAACATCTGTTTGCTCTTGAGAAGCATCAGTACGTCCCGGTGCAAAAGGAACTTGTACAGATATACCAGCATTTGCTGCTGCTTTTTCAACTGCTGCGTTTCCTGCTACTACAATTAAATCGGCAATAGATACTTGCTTGTTGGTATTTTTAGAGTTGAAATCATTTTTAATGTTCTCAAGTGTTTTTAAAACACGATCTAATTGAGAAGGATTATTTACTTTCCAATTTCTTTGTGGCTCTAGTCTAATGCGTGCACCATTTGCTCCACCACGCTTATCTGATCCTCTAAAAGTAGATGCTGATGCCCATGCGGTACTTACTAACTCTGAAACACTTAATCCAGATGATAAAACAGATGCTTTAAGTGCTTCAACATCTTGCTCGTTGATTAATTCATGTGTAACATTAGGAACTGGATCTTGCCAGATTAATTCTTCGGCTGGAACTTCATTTCCTAAATAACGTACTTTTGGTCCCATATCTCTGTGAGTCAATTTAAACCATGCTCTAGCAAAAGCATCGTTAAACACATCAGGATTTTCAAAAAAGTGTCTTGAAATTTTCTCATATACTGGGTCAACTCGTAATGATAAGTCAGTGGTCAGCATAAAAGGTTGGTGGCTTTTTGTAGGGTCGTGAGCATCAGGAACTGTACCTGCACCAGCATCACCTTTTGGTTTCCATTGATGTGCTCCGGCCGGGCTTTTTGTTAATTCCCACTCAAAACCAAACAGATTTTCAAAATAATTATTACTCCAGTTTACGGGTGTAGTAGTCCACGCTCCTTCAAGTCCACTTGTAATAGTATCAGCACCGTTTCCAGTACCATATGTATTTTTCCATCCTAAACTTTGCTCTTCAAGAGATGCTCCTGCTGGCTCAGCACCTACATAAACATTAGGATCTGCAGCACCGTGAGTTTTTCCTAGGGTATGCCCTCCAGCTATCAAGGCTACAGTTTCCTCATCATTCATTGCCATACGTGCAAACGTCTCTCTAATGTCGCGTGCTGCTAATAGCGGATCAGGATTTCCGTCTGGTCCTTCTGGGTTTACATAAATAAGTCCCATTTGTACTGCTGCAAGCGGATTTTCAAGCTCACGATCTCCAGAGTAACGGCTGTGCGGCTCTGTACTTAATGACAACCATTCTTTTTCTGGTCCCCAATAAATATCTTCTTGTGGTTCCCAAACATCTACGCGACCTCCAGCAAAACCAAAAGTTTTAAAACCAGCTGATTCTAATGCACAATTCCCAACTAAAACCATTAAATCTGCCCATGAAACTTTGTTGCCGTATTTTTGTTTTATTGGCCACAATAGTAAACGAGCTTTGTCTAAGTTGGCATTATCTGGCCAGCTGTTTAGTGGTGCAAATCGTTGTGTACCAAAACCAGCTCCACCACGACCATCAGCAATACGGTATGTTCCTGCACTGTGCCAAGCTAGTCTAATAAAGAAAGGTCCGTAGCTACCATAATCAGCTGGCCACCAATCTTGAGATGTTGTAATTACTTCTTTGATATCATTTTTTAAAGCCTCTAGATCAACTTTTTTAAATTCTTCGGCATAATTAAAGTTGGCACCCATTGGGTTGTTCTCTAATGAGTTTTGACGCAGAACGTTTAAACTAAGTTGGTGAGGCCACCAGTTGCGGTTACTTGGACCGGTACCCGTACTTTGTTTTGGAGCAGTTGCACCAGAAAATGGGCATTTGCTTTCTCCGTTGACATTGTACGATGTTGGGTTTGTGTTATTTTCCATAGTATGATTGATTTTTTATTTACTTAAAGCGAATTTACCAAAAAGTATCTTTACCTAATTTTATTTTCAATAGATAAAAACTATAGCTATTGATGGTGTTTGTGATTGATAAATTTACTAAAAATGTTTAATTAAACGAGCATTAGTTCATCAGGATATTATTAAGCCAGTATTAAATTCATAAATTAGTGAGAATCGTTGTTCTAAACTTTTATTGTTTTTGATATGGCTGTATTAGAGGTTATAAAAATCTGGGAATTGGTTTCCTGTACAATTTAGTAGTCTTGTATTTGAAAGTTTAATGATGACTAAAAATAAATGGTAATTTATTCCCAAACTCGAACAATGTGTAGGAAAGTTAGCAGTAACTTTAACAAAAAATAAAAATATGAGTTCATTTGAAGATAAAAATAATAGTAGCCAAAATCAGGTAAGCTCTGATTTTGAAGCTTGGGTTGGAATTTTATACTCTTGTATATCTGCAGATAACCAAATTACGGATGCGGAAAAAGCATCATTATCAAGACTGTTGCATTCTAAACAAAAATTTATTGGAATTGATATTGCGCCTCTTTATGCAAAATCATTCAATTTAAGAACGGAATTGGGGCAATTGAAATACATTTCAGCCTGTTGTGAACTAGTTGAAGATGAGGATAAAGAAACTTTATTTGCTCTTGCATTAGAAGTATTGCTTGCTGATGGAACATTGGAAAAAGAAGAAAAAAATGTGATCGAAATTTTATCAAATCGGTTAAAAATTGATGCAGAAATGACCAGTAAAATAATTGAAGTGATTTTCTTGAAAAATAAAGGAAATATCAAAGGGATATGAACCGGCTTTTCTCATATAGTCAATACTTAAAGCAGATTAAATCTATTTTATAACTTCTTTATCTTAAAAATATTACGTAATTTAGAGTATTCAAAATAGTAAACCACAAAACAATAATGACAATTTTATCACTATTGTCTTTAAAAATTATTTATTATCAAAAAGAAAATCAAAATAGCTAAGGAAAATATTCACCAAAGACTGCATCGGGAGCCTTTCATCACACATCCTAGATTGAAGTTTATTCCTAATATCGTTCTCAACCTGATTAGCTTTGCCATTTCACTTGCAGTGGTAGGAACTTTGTTGTATTTACTGCTGAATTATTTGATAATGAAGTTTTATCACTTGGATTAAAAGGGTTTTAAAAATTAAAATTGACAATAAAATTGATAGTACTCATGTTTGTCTTATTAAAAACATAATTTTTATTACCGTAAGTTTCACCCACATTAAATTTGTGAACATACAATAGTTGTGTATCAAAACCCTTTAAGAATCCTTGAAATTCATATCGAATGTCAGCATTAGTCTGCACATAAGAAGGCAAACCGTATTTATTTAATGCAACGTTTTTCACATCTGGTAAATTAAAATAACCAACTGCAAGTTGCGATTTGAATGTTTTTTTAGGATTTGTGTATTGTATTTTGGTCATTACGGCATTTACATCTCCAAAACCTTCATTGCGTTCCCTTGGCATAAATGTATAAAAAGGATCTCGTCCCCATTCTCGTGGCATTAAATACCTTCCTTTGGCTGTAATTCGGTTGTAGTTTAAAGTTAATTCCACCGTTTTATTTTTCCAACCGAGCCTTCCGCCAAAGGTTTGTGAGTTGCCATTTTTTTGAAAATAAGTTTTGCTTTGATCTTCATTTCCTCCAAAATTGAGTGCGTTTTGGTATATCATCTGAAACCCAAAAAGCAGTTTTGATTTTGAGTTTAAAGGATAGTTATAATCCATTTGGAACAAAGCGGTATTAAATATATTTTCTACATATTGATTCCACAAAAGTGTTTTTAGATGCTGCATGGATTCGTTTTGCACACCAAAAATATAAATTCCGTTACTGTCCAGATTCCCTGCATAATCAGATTTTGTTCCATCAGGATTCGCGCCGGATGGATAGATTCCTATAGATTCTCCCACATCAAAATATTTTAACGTGCTTCGTGGTGAGATTCCGTAGAGATAGCCCAGATTAATTTTAGTTTTTTTGATTTCATTAAAATCTACCCAAATTCCGTTTACTTCGGTAGGACGCATTCTGCCGTCTTGTAGGTTTATAAAGGAAGTATTCAGGAGCTGTTTTCCGATGGTCATATTCGAATTTTTATAATTGTATTTTAAATATAATTCTTCTAACCGACTTAAATTATCTTTGTTTGATGGGTTTTGAATATCAAAAAGTGCCACTTCATATCGATTTGGTGCATTGGTGATGGAATCTTTTTCAATAAAATCAGAGGAACCAATATTAAAAATATAGTAGCCGCTCACGCCAAATTGAAAATTATGAAATTTGGCCGTTTCAAATTTTACCCCTCCACCAAGGGCATTTGCATAATAATTAGATAAGTCACTTTCGTTATTGGTATTCATAAAAAAATAGCGAAAATGTCCACTGAAATTTCCATTTTTGAAAGCATTTAAAATCGAGGTGGAATCAATTTTTTCATTATTTTTTTCTTTCCAAACTGTTGACTTTTCTGAAATTTCCTGATGTTGTGCTATTATATTTATAGAAAAAAGGAGTGAGGTAAGGATATAAATTATTGCGAAAAAATTTTTCATTTTTGAACGTTTAGATTTGGTACAAAAATAATCCCATCAATATAAATGGGAAGTAACTTTTATCACATTGACCCAAAAAAACAAAGCCGAATGTTTTATATATTCGGCTTTATAACGTTAGACTTAACGACTTAAATTTTATCTGAAAGTATAATCAACACCTGTAACTTGAGACAGTAATGTTTCTGGAGCATCCAGAATTATAGCATTTTTTTCGGGCGTTGGCGTTACGGGAGAATTCTGTTTTAAATATTCTCTCATTACCGTATGTAAGGTTGAAGTTGTATTTTTGGCATCCATAACGCCTTTCATTCTGCAAAGCATATCTACAGGATCGCCATCACGTTCACATGCCATGATAGTATATATTTTTTCAGGATCGATTGGAATATTTTTTATGGTAATACTTTGCACTCTTTTGTCCATTTCTGCAAAAGCGTTAAATCGTACTTCCATTCCTTTGAATTTCACGACCCAGCCGCCAAAACGTTTTGAAGCATCTTGCGCAAAGACATTATTTAATTCTTTTTCGAGCCAGTTTTTCAATTGTTTTCCAGTTACTTTAGCGGTTCTTACGGTGCTGTCCACGGGAAGCATATCAAAGATAAATCCGTTTGTAATGGGAATATTTCCAGTTTCGTCCGGAGTAGTTTTTGGTGGACAAAAACGGAATCCATTAGAAAGATTAATATCTATTTCAGGATATTTCCAGTTTAAAGCATTTAGAATCATCGTGTCAATTGGGTTTTCAACCACAAAATAACGGTACAAAGGAATCGTGCTGTGACCAATAACCCGATTGATTTTTTCGTGATAAACGGCCTCTTTTTCTTTTAATAATTTCTCGATTTTAGCATCGGGGTTTATTTTTGGAGAATCGACTTCTATTAATTCATAGTTGTCTTTAATGACTTTACCGTTCAAAATTGTCAAATCTAATTTTCCAATAAACGAACCGAATGCTCCCGGTTCTACCACTTTTGAATATTTACATACTATAGGTTTTCGGACTCTTTCGTGCGTGTCGCCACCTAAAATATAGTTTACACCTTCACATTCTGGTCGGTTTGCCAACGCTATTTGCTGCGATAAACCTAAATGAGCAATTATAATTACGTAACTACATTGTTCCTGATTTCTTAGCATATCTACATAATGAGCCAGATTTTCTTCGGGATTGGTATATAAAATTCCTTTGCTGTAATTTGGACTTTGTCGCAATGGTACCAAAGGATCGGTGTATCCTAAAAAACCAATTTTTGCTCCAGCAATTTTCCAAATCGTATACGGCTGAAAAATAAGTTCTCCTCGTTTTCCTTCCCCTAAATCATGGTACATATTAGTGCAAATTTTTGGCGCATCCAAAGAACCCAATAAGGTTTGCATTTTTCTTTTTCCATAAATTACTTCCCAATTTCCAGGTAAGTACAAATCGTAATTCAACGCATTTAAAATGGGAACAAAAGCTTTACCAGTGGTTTCTACGCTTAATTCGCTGCCTTGAAACATATCACCAGTATCAATAGTAAAAGTATTTGGGTTTTTCTTTTTTAATTGTTTCAATAAGGTTGCCATATATGCATAACCGCCGGTTTTTCTAAAAATCGCTTTGCCATTTTCCCAGAATAATTCATCATGCGGATGAATCTGACAATGCACATCGGTGGTTTGAAGAATAGAAATTGTTAGCGGTTTAGAACCATCTATTCTTGTATCTAAGTTAATTTCTTCAGTCTGATTTGCATTTGCAATAGCGGAAATAGGCGAAATAATCGCAGCACCGAGGCCTAATGTCCCCACTGATTTTAGAAAATCTCTTCGGTTATTGCTCATGGTTTTTAGGTTTGATGGTTTATTTTTTAGCAGTTTTTTACAGAGAAAACTACAGCCAAATTAATGGTGTAGGATAGAGTAAAATAAATTTTACATTTTTAATTTAGAATCCACCTTTGATGTAACTCCAGCCTTGTTCTTGTTTTTCAACAATTTCGGCTATTCCTACCGGTACATATTCTACTTCCGGAATCAATTGATCTTTGGTTACTTTTTGACTTTTCATCGTGTTCTCACATACTAAAAAACGAACACCTTTAGCCTTAAGTGCCTTGATTGCTCCTATTTGCTTTGATTTCTCAGACATTACAAATGGCAAACCCATGCTGTGAATCACGACTTCGTATTTTGCATTAGGCCAATGTGTAGTCATATTTTTCAGCTGGTTTACAATTGCTTTCTGTTGTAAAGTATCAGTGGCATTGGTAAACTGAAAAACGATTTTATGGTTGTTCGGCTTTTTTTGAGCCAATGCAGCAATTGAAATCATGCTAAATACGAGAATGAATGAAAGCGTCAGGTTTTTCATAATTGAGTTTTAAGATTGTTTTTTTTCGTTTTTCTTTTTTTCTTCTTTTATAGGTTTGAAAGGTCCGAATTTATGTTGAGCTTCCGTAAACGAATCTGAAAAAGGACCAAAAGGATGATCCACCGGTTTTTTAGAAATATTGGGCCAGTCTTTACTTAAATCTTTCGATGGTCTGTCCAGACTTTCCACGTAAGCTGCAATATCCCAGGACTCTTCATCAGATAATTGAGGATTATCATAGGTTGCCCCTAATGGCATATTGTATTTTATGAATCCTGCAAAACGACTGATTCTAAACAATCCTGCACCGTTATTGTATGAATTTTTGCCCCAAAGTGGCGGATACGTATATTCTTTTTTATCTACTGCTAAAATTCCCTCACCATTCACTTGATGACAACTCGCACATTTGGCGTTATATAATGCTTTGCCTTTAAGAGGATCAGCAGCGCGATTTAAATATTCCAAATCATAGATTCCGGATGCATTTGCTTCTTTGCCTTTGGGAACATTACTGCCAATGTATTCAATATAAGCAATCATAGCTTTCATCTCTTTCTCGTCTCGTTTCAGAGGCTGGCCATTTAAGCTTCGTTCCATACAATCATTGACTCTTTTATAAAGGTCTTCCACTTGTCCGCTTCGTGCTCTCATTTTTGGATACATGGAATATACGGAACCATAATTGTTTCCCCAAGGCTTTGTTCCGGCATCTAAGTGACAATTGTTGCAATTGATGCCATTAGTGATTTGTTTCACACTACCATTTGGACCCAAATATTTAGCCGTATGTGCAATTAAGTCTTTGCCATATTCCACTTCCTGCTTTAATGTTGCATCGGTAATCAGTTTGATATCAGTTGGTTTCCAGAATTTTGCCGTTTCATTTTGTAAAATCACTTTTTTCTCTGCTTCAACATACAGGGAATCGAGATCCGGTCCACTATTTTGAAACCAAGCGGTGATTGATGAATTGAAAAACACAAGCAAGAACAACCCCATGACTAAGAAAATAATAGTCATAAAGAGATAAATCAGACTTTTTACAAGCGATTTAAATTGGACGATATTTTGTTTTTCTGGAATCATAAATTTATTAATGAGGCAGTTTGTCTCTAAAATATCCATATACCCAAGTTCCTACTATTGCAAAAAATAGGGTTACAATCATCACGGTTGCACCCGTTCCAATTTGTGCAAACAACGGTCCAGGACAAGCTCCAGTTACTGCCCAACCCAACCCAAAGATAAGTCCTCCGTAGATTTGTCCTTTGTTGAAGGTTTTGTCGTGGAATTCAATTTTTTCTCC
Source organism: Flavobacterium labens (assembly GCF_048286755.1). Classification (NCBI taxonomy): domain Bacteria; kingdom Pseudomonadati; phylum Bacteroidota; class Flavobacteriia; order Flavobacteriales; family Flavobacteriaceae; genus Flavobacterium; species Flavobacterium labens. The sequence goes on from NZ_JBLVPL010000003.1 coordinate 293,771, forward strand.
ATAAATGGTTTTAATATTGAATTTTTTTATCAGAAAAACGGATATTATTCCCACTATAACGGCACTTCCTATAACGCCGTACATGTGAAAAGATTGGAAACGGAACATTTCCTGAATGCGATACCAACTGATAATTTCTGCTTTTATGAAAACAATACCGAATAAGATACCAATGACTAAGTATTTTAAATTGTGGTACCACTTGTGTTCCAATTGACTCTCGTTGATACAAACCGTGTCTAAGGAACGCGTTTCGAAATCTGTATTTTGATCTTTTATATTCATAATTAGTAATTTAAAGTGAAAGAATAAATGGTAAAATAATGTTTGCCATAATCAATCCGCCAATGAAGAAACAACATGTTGCAATCAATGATGGCATTTGTAAATTAGACAAACCAGAAATAGCGTGACCACTGGTGCAACCTCCTGCATAACGAGAACCAAAACCAATGAAAAAACCACCAACGACCATCATGAAAAATCCTTTGAGTGTAAACAAACTTTCCCACGAGAATAATTGTTCTGGTAACATTCCGTAAATTTCAGTAATGCCGTAGCCTGCCAATTCGGTTTGTAGATTTCCATCAATGATAATTGGATTAGGATTTGATAAGAAGCTAAAGGCAATTACACCACCTAATAAAATACCGAAAACGAAAAACATATTCCAGATTTCTTTTTTCCAATCGTATTTGAAAAACTTTATGTTTGCCGGTAAGCACATGGCACAAGTGTGACGTAATGAGGCGCTAATACCAAATGATTTGTTGCCAATAATTAACAAAGCCGGAACTGTAAGTCCAACTAATGGGCCGGCAATATACCAAGGCCAAGGTTCTCTGATTAATTCTAAAATTCCCATATTTATATTTTTGTTACCACAAAGGTTATATTTATAAATGAGTAGTTATGTTACTTTTGTCACACAAGAAAAAAAAGTTAAAAATGACATTGATTTTATTTTTTTAATAACTCATCTAACTTTTCTCGGAACGAATCACTATTCCAATTGGCTGTTCCAATTTTGGCTACAATCACATTTCCTGATTGATCAATAAGATAAGTTGCCGGAATTGTTGAAGATTCCATTTCTACTGGAGGATTGCTTAGTGATTGATAAACGGGAAGAGTCAAATTTTCTTTGACCATAAAAGCATTTGCTTTGTCAAAAGAATCCGTTGTCACAAACAAAAAGACCATTTTATCCTGATAATCAACATATAATTTTTGAATACTCGGCATCTCGGCAATACAAGGCGGACACCAAGTAGCCCAGAAATTAATGAATATTATTTTTCCTTTGTATTCCTCTAATGACACAGTCTTTCCGGTTACGTCTATTAATTGCCATTGATAACTGGAAAGCATTTTTTGATCTGTTACAGCGATAGTTTTGGGCGAAAAAGCAATTAATCGGTTCAGTTGTACTTTTACAAAAGTGCCCAAAGGACTAAACAAAAGAAGTGCTATTAATACGATAAATAAAATATTTTGAATAGTAGATTTTTTTGATTTTTTTGGTTCCATTTTTTTAATTGTTATTCTCTAAAAAGAGATGATTTTAGATTAAAATTTGCGGCTTGCTTTTTATAAAGAGTCTTTCGGCATTCGGATTTTAATAATCAGTGACGATACAATGGTGATGACACCAATCAATATAATAGCGTAATTCACTCCAAATAAATCAGCGGTTATTCCTGAAATAATGGCACCTATCGCATAACCTAAATCCCTCCAAAGTCTAAATGTACCAATACTTTCAGCTCTTTGAGTTGGATTTGTGGCTTGAGCAATGGCTGATAAAAAAGTAGGATAAACTAATGCAGTTCCAAATCCCAGTAAGGCTGAAATAGTTGCTAATTGATACATTTCGGTACTGAAAGGAATACAAAGAATCGCAATTCCCTGTAGTAACATTCCCCAAAAAAGCATCTTTTTTTTCGAATATATGTCTGACATTTTTCCGGTTATCAATTGTCCAAAACCCCAAACGGTGGGGTAAATGGCAGTTATAACACCAATATTTTGTGAATTGTAGTGCAACGAAAGTAAGACAATAGGCAAAAGCCCCCAAATCATACCGTCATTCAAATTATTGACTAATCCAGCTTGGGTTACTGCACTTAATGTTTTGTTTTTGAAAGTAGTTTCCAGAAAAATATTATCTAATTTTTTGGTTTGATTGGTGGTATTTTCCTGGTTTACAAATACTCTGGTATCTTTCACAAAAAACAAAGTCAATAAAAAACCAATTATCGAAATTCCAATTCCCAGATAAAAAGGGTAGGGCGTAATGCCATATTTTTCAGCAATAAAACCTGATAGAAAAGCAACTAGCCCAACGGCAAAATAACCGGCGAATTCGTTGAGTCCCATCGCTAGCCCGCGATCTTTTTCTCCAACCAAATCAATTTTCATCACCACAGTACTGCTCCAAGTGAGTCCTTGGCTAATGCCCAAAAGGATATTTGCAAAAATCACCCAATTCCAAGATTCTGCATAAATTAAAATAAAGGGAATAGGTATGGCCAGAATCCAACCAAATAAAAGCAATTTTTTTCGACCAAAGCGATTCGCCAACTTGCCCGTAAAATAATTGGTAATGGCTTTAGTGATACCAAATGCGGTGATAAATGAAAGAATAGCCGTTTTTGAAGCTATACCAAATTCAATCTCAGCAAATTTTGGAATAATGGTTCTTTCCATTCCTATCATTCCACCAACAAAAGCATTTATGATTACCAAAATGGTAAATTGTTTCCAATTTTCCTTTAATCCAAGTTTCTTAGTATTCATATTCTATTGTTGAATGGTTCATTTTTTAGTCCAAAAAAAATCAATATTTTTCAATTTATTCTTGATGGAGCATAGGGGAGAAGGTATTATAAAGAGTTGTAAAGGAATCATTCATAATATTCTAATTGGTAATCGCCAATGTGTTTTTTGTTTTCGGAAATGGATTTTTTATGCTTGAAATAGTTTAGAGTTCCAAGTAAAAATATCACGAAAGAAATGACAAAAAGGGCAATTTCAATCAGGAAACTATTTTCCACTTTTAATAAATTTCGCAAACTCAATCCTGCAATTAAAAAATACATTGCCGTTCTCAGGAAGGCAAGAAAAGTAGATTGATTCGCTAGCACTGTTCGTTGTAACGCTAATCTTTCTCTTAAAATCAAGTCTTTGTTTATTGCTTTTGTGTCTTTCATATCCGTTTTTTTGAATTAAATTCAAAAGGTAGTTCAATAGTTTTTATTAAATTCAAAGGAATAAATTCATTAGTATCTCTTAAAAGATAATCAAATTTACTTCTTTATTTGAATCAATTTTGAAAATAAAATTTTCTAATAATTATATCAAATTTCGATTTATAAAAAAATAAACGTGCCGTTTAAAACAAGTATTTTTTTGTTTTAAACGGCACGCTACTTTAATAGTATTTAAAATTTATTTATTGCTTCGTTCACATCCATCCAAGTACCGCCATTAGTGACATTTTTAAAACCGTTTTGTTCCAAAATCATTTTGGCTTGACCGCTGCGATTCCCACTTCGGCAGAAAACAATAATTTGCTCTTTTCCTTTAAATTTTGCTAATTGACTCGCAACTTGATCCAAAGGAATATTTGTTGATCCTTTTACGTGACCTTCTGCAAATTCTGCAGGTGTGCGAACATCAACAAGGAACGCACCTTCTTTTAGTAATTTTTCCATTTGTGTGGTGTCTTTTTTTGAAAACATATTTTTAAAAATTCCGAACATGATTATTTGTTTTATTATTTTAATACTTTGCTTTGACAAACGAAATCAGTTTTAGGGACAGTAGTTTTAGCTATCGCTCCAAAACCACCTTCGATTTCTGTAAAGTTTCTATATCCTCGTGCTTGCAAAATTGATGCGGCCATCATGCTGCGGTATCCTCCGGCACAATGCATATAAAAATGTTCTTCAGGATTGATGTCTTTTACCCAATCATTGATATACGCTAATGGTCGGCTGTATGCTTCATCAACATGTTCTGCCTCATACTCACTTTCTTTACGAACATCGATTATTTTGCTTTCGCCAATTTTGACTTCTTTTGCAAATTGTTCCGCCGTGATGCGATTTACAGTGTCGATTTCAAAACCGGTTTTTTTCCAAGCTTCAAAGCCACCTTCTAAATGTCCTATTAAATTATCAAATCCAACTCGGGTTAATCGCGTTACTGTTTCTTCTTCAAATCCTGGTGCAGTGACTAAAATGATTGGTTGTTTCACATCGGCAATTAAAGCACCTACCCAAGGGGCAAAATCGCCATTGATACCAATGTTTATAGACTGAGGCACATATCCTTTTGCAAAATCACCATTGTCTCTGGTATCCAAGATTAAAGCACCGGTTTCTTCTGCCACAGCTTCAAATTCAGAAGCGTTAATTGCTCTCATTCCGTTATTGAAGACATTTTCAAAGCTTTCAATCCCTTTTTTGTTCATGGCAACGTTCATCCCAAAATAGGCTGGTGGAGGCAACAAACCTTCCGTAACTTCTTGCACAAATTCGGCTTCAGTCATATTAGCGCGCAAAGCATAATTTGTTGCTTTTTGTTCGCCAATGGTTGAAACAGTTTCTTTACTCATGTTTTTTCCACAAGCAGAACCCGCACCGTGAGCCGGATATACGATTACGTCATCAGCCAGTGTCATTACTTTGTCTCTTAACGAATGGAATAATAGACCTGCCAACTGGTCCTGTGTCATGTGTGCTGCTTTTTGAGCTAAATCTGGACGGCCAACATCACCAATAAATAAAGTATCTCCAGAGAAAATGGCATGCTCTTTTCCGTTTTCATCTATTAATAAGTATGTGGTACTTTCCATAGTGTGACCCGGCGTGTGCAACACTTTTATTTTGATGTTACCAATTGCAAATTCTTGGTTGTCTTTGGCAGAAATAAATTCAAATTCAGGATTGGCATTGGGACCATAAACAATTGCTGCGCCTGTTTTTTTACTTAAATCTAAATGTCCGGAAACAAAATCAGCATGGAAATGGGTTTCGAAAATGTATTTCAATTTCACACCGTCTTTTTCCAGCCTTTCCATATAAGGTTCTGTTTCACGAAGCGGATCAATAATGGCTGCTTCACCATTTGAAGTGATATAGTAAGCACCTTGTGCTAAACATCCTGTATATATTTGTTCTATTTTCATATTCTTAAATTTTCTTTATTAAATTATAATACAAAGATATAGCATGAATTTAAAGAAGATAGTGACAAATGTTACACAACAAAAAAAGTTGCTACTATTGTGAAATTTTAAAATATAAATCGTGTGTTTTAGAAGGGTAGCACTACATAACTACTTTTAAAAAATAAAAAAACACCAGCTATTCAACTGGTGTTTCTATTATTAATTAACCAAACTAAAAAATTAATCAATAACTATTGTATGCGTTACAAACTCAGTAGCCGTTTTTTTAAATTTTAAATTGTAGGTTCCTACATCAGTAGATTTGAATTTGTAAACAACAGTTTTACTTGTTGGCGTCGTTCCGCAATCAGCTCCTTCATACTTAGATTCAACTTCAATCGTTTTTGTGTTTGCAGCTGCAGTTTCGATAAACTTGTTATAAGATCCACAATTGTTGTCCACTGAAAAAGTCACAGTTAATGGAACTTCTACATTTATGTCTCCTGTTACGGCGCCTTCAACTTTTGTTACTAATGAAGTTTTAGTAACTAAATTTGGTGTGTTGTCATCATCGCTGCATGATGTGAAAGCTGTTGAAACTAATAATACAATGACTGCTGCTTGTAATCTGAAATTTTTCATAATTATTAAATTTATTTGTTACTCTAAGGATGTTAAAGAGAATGAAAGGTTGCTTTTTGCATTCTGTTAAAAAATGCTTTGGCGATTATTAAACGGTTTATAATCCTTTGAATGAGTCAACTAAAACAAATATTTTTTTTAATTATTTATTTACTAAATAGGTTTGTTATTATGTTTTTCTTCAGATATGGAGCATGTTATTTTTTGTAAAACACAATTATAACTAAAAAATCCATCCCGATTTTAGTATTAAAAGGAGATGGATATTGGTTCTAAAATGACTCTTACAATTCAACTTATTTTTGACTTTTAGTACTACAGGTTTTATTTTAGAAAAAGCTCCTTGGTTATAATGTAGATTCCCATCACTAAAACAAACCAACCAAAGGCAGGTTTGAGTTTGTTGCCATCAATTTTTTTAGATAATGTTGTTCCAATGAAAATTCCAACAATTGCAAATGCTGAAATGGTAAGCAGAAATTGCCAATTGATTCCATTTTCTCCACCTTCTCCAAAGAAACCAATCAATGATTTGGCAGCAATAATGACTAATGAAGTTCCAACTGCTTCTTTCATAGGAAGCTTACTCAATACAACTAATGCTGGAATAATTAAGAAACCACCACCAGCTCCCACTAATCCTGTGATAACGCCAACAATTGCTCCTTCGATAAGTATAAGTGGGTAATTGAATTTTTGTTCTTCGGACTTTTCTTCTATGATTTTTTTGTCTTTTTTGATCATGCTATATGATGCGGCAATCATAATTACAGCAAAAAGTAACATCATCAACAGGTTTTTTGTAACTATAAATTCTCCTATAGAAAACACTTCTTTTGGAATTGCAGGAACAATCAAAGCTCTTGTGGTAAAAACAGCAATAATTGATGGAATGCCAAAAACAATAGCTGTTTTGATATTTACTAACCCTTTTTTGAAATAGCCCACTGTACCCACAGCACTTGTAAGCCCTACAATAAATAAAGAGTAAGCAGTTGCTATAACGGGTTCGATAGCAAATAAATAGACTAAAACGGGTACGGTAAGAATACTGCCGCCGCCACCAATCAATCCTAGAGCAACGCCAATGAGTATAGATGTAAAATAACCGATATATTCCATAACTTGTAAAATTTTATACTGCAAAGATTGTCAGTTAAAATTCCACGTACAGTAACATTTATCACATTGGTAATTTTTTTTCAAAAAATAAATTAGCAAAGGGAAAATAAAAAAGGGAATCAGTAGTAGAAGCAATGATTTTTATCAATTATTAAATAAAACAGCTGCTTGAGATAAGTAGCTGTTTTTATATTGTAGAAATCGTTTTTTTTAATCAGCGGGTTTTAAAGGAAAGCATCGAAAGTATTTAAAACAGCACTGAAAATTTTAATGTTCTTGCGTTTTTGAGGTAATTGTTGATCCAGCAGAAGCTATTACCACAAAAATTACCGCTAAAATTTCATTAAAAGTAAGGTATTCTTGTAAAAATATAAAAGCACAAATTGATGCGGCAGCAGGTTCTAAACTCATTAAAATACTGAAGGTGCGAGCAGGAAGTTGTCCCAGTGCTTTCATTTCTAATGTAAAAGGAATTGCACTGGATAATAAAGCGAGAGCTACTCCTAATCCTAAAAGTTGAGGTGTAAGGTTGCTTAACCCATTTCCTAGAATTCCAAAAGGGACAATTAATATAGAAGCAAATAACATGCCTATAGTAACAGCATCTCCACCTTTCATTATTTTTGAAATTTTCCCTCCTAATATTATATAAGCCGCCCAAAGTGCACCAGCCAAAAGAGCAAAGACTACACCTAGAATGTCTAATCCATTATTTGACCATGGAGCAATCAAAACGATTCCAGCTGCAGCAAGAAGTACCCAAAAAAAATCTATTGTGCGTTTTGAACCCAAAACAGCGACTAATAATGGACCTATGAATTCCAGCGTGACTGCAAGTCCAATGGGAATTCTTTCAATTGAAAGATAAAAAATCAAATTCATTGCACCCAAAGACAAACCGTAGGGGATTACTAATTTCCATTGTTCAACAGTTATTTTTTTTAGGTTTGGCCTGTAAACTGCCAATAGGATCAATGCTGAAATACCAATTCTTAAAGAAGCTGTTCCGGCAGCGCCAATAGCAGGGAAAAGACCTTTCGCTATAGCTGCCCCAGATTGCACGCTTATGATTGCTAAAAGTACTGCAGGTAAGGGAGGAATATTGATTTGTTTAAGTTTCATGAAGGGTTGAATATAGGCGGGTAAAACTACAAAATTTATAATTTAAAGTTGGTAATGATGTAAACAATCATAGAACAATAAAAATCAAGAGCAATGACTTTTGAAGACTAAATTGCTAATTTTAATAAATTATATGACACTCCGTTACTAATACCAATGTATTTTATTTTGTCATTTCGACGAAGGAGAAATCTCATTAGTTGCCCTCGTTATGTGATTTCTTCTTCGTCGAAATGACAATACAGCTAAATTTTACTCATATAGTCTAGCTTGGTACAAATAACCGACAGTCATACAATATATTAATAAAATCAAACAATTAACAACTTAAAAAAAACATTGGTTTTATAAACAAGAAAGAGAACGATGATACAAATAAATACCATCGTTCTCTTTACAATTCTATTATAGCGTATGGCTAAAAGTAGTGTGTATTTTAGCTTTTTAGCGAAGCCATATCAATTACAAAACGATAGCGAACATCGCTTTTCAACATTCTTTCATAGGCTTCGTTGATATCCTGGATTTTGATTACTTCAATTTCAGAGACAATATTATGTTCCCCACAGAAATCAAGCATTTCCTGAGTTTCTGCGATTCCGCCAATTAGGGAACCAGCTACGGATTTTCTTCCCATAATCATTGGAACAGTATTCAAAATAGGTTCCAAGCCACCTAAATAACCTACTAAAACCAAAGTTCCATTAGTGTTTAAAGTTCCCACATACGGGTTGACATCATGAACATAAGGAACGGTGTCTATGATTAAATCAAATTTTCCGTTTACAGCATTCATGTGATTTTCGTCAGTTGAAATAACAACAGCATCTGCACCCAATTCGAAAGCGTCTTTTTCTTTATCTGGTGTTCTGGAGAACAGGGTAACTTCGGCGCCTAAACCTTTGGCAAGTTTTATTGCCATATGTCCTAATCCGCCTAAACCTACAACCGCAACTTTGCTTCCTTTTCCAACTTTCCAGTGGCGAAGTGGTGACCAAGTTGTTATTCCCGCACATAATAAAGGAGCTGTAGCAGCTAAGTCAAGATTAGCGGGTACTTTTAAAACGAAGTCTTCGTCTACTACAATATTTTCAGAATAACCTCCAAAAGTCATTCCGCCCAAATGCTTGTCTTCTCCATTGTAAGTCCCAATCCACCCGATAGAGCAATATTGTTCCAGATCTTGTTTACAATTATCACAGGTCTTGCAGGAATCTACTAAACAACCTACCGCAGCAAAATCACCTACTTTTAGTTTAGTAACTTCATTTCCTACTTTGGTCACTTTCCCAACAATTTCATGACCAGGAACCGCAGGATAAGTGGTAAATCCCCAATCATTTCTTGCAGTGTGTAAATCAGAGTGACAAACACCACAATACAAAATTTCGATTTCAATGTCTTTTGCAGTAGCATTTCTACGTTGGATATCCATTTGTTTTAAAGGAGCATCGGCTGCTACTGTACCGTAAGCTTTTACATTTGTCGTTGTGTTCATTTTTAAAAGAGTTTTATTAAAAAATAGTATTTATAGTTTTTGTTTTACCTTATCATTTATAATTAAATAAATTTAGTAAATAGTTTGATTATTAGCGTAATAAAAAAATATTGTTTACAGAATATCAAATATTTCAAAATTTGACAGGGCTTATTTTAAGTGTATTTCGTTTATAAAGTCAGTGATTTTTTTATGTTATTCATTTTATAAAATAACTATGTTTTAAAGGATTACACCCTATTATGTTAAAGGAGCTGTTCGTAAAACAAAAAAGAGAGAAATTATTATAACGTCTCTCTTTTAGTTGTTGTGATTAAGATAGTTGATAAAATAATGTAAACTTATTTGTAGAAAGTAGTCATTTATAATTCGCTGAATTAATTTATTCTAATATCAATTCACTCAAAGCTTCTTTGCTAAAGCCTTTTAGTTGATCGTTCTTACCTGCTTTTATTTTGCTAACCCAATTCGGGTCTGATAAAAGAGGTCTTCCTACTGCTACAAGGTCAAAATCACCTCTGTCTAAACGTCTTGTCAATTCATCCAAAGAGGTAGGTTGTGAACTTTCGCCTGTAAAAGCTCCGAAGAAATCTCCAGAAAGCCCAACAGAACCTACTGTAATAGTCGGTTTTCCCGTGATTTTTTTAGCCCAGCCTGCAAAATTAAGGTCATTTTCTTCAAATTCCGGTTCCCAAAAACGGCGTTGTGAACAATGTAAAATATCGACACCAGCATCAATCAAAGGACTAAGCCAAGCTTCCATTTCTTGAGGTGTTTTTGCCAGTTTGAAGTTATAATCCGATGGTTTGAACTGAGAGAGTCTCATGATTATGGCAAAATCTTCACCTACTTGTTTTCTGATTTCTCTAATCACTTCTACGGCAAAACGTGTACGTTCTGCTAAGGTTTTACCACCATAATTATCAGTACGCTGATTTGTGGCATCCCAGAAAAATTGATCAATCAAATAATCGTGAGCACCATGAATTTCGATACAGTCAAAACCTAATCTCTTGGCATCAGCGGCAGCTTTTCCAAAAGCTATAATAGTATTTTCGATATCATTTGTTGTCATCGTGGTACCATTGCTAAAACCCGGTCTGTTTAGTCCTGATGGTCCTTCAAAAGGTACTGGTGGAACCCAACCGGAATGGTGATTGTCCATGATTCCCATGTGCCATAATTGTGGTCCCATCTGTCCGCCTGCGGAATGCACGCCGTCAATCACTTGTTTCCATCCTGCCAGAGATTGGTCACCATAAAAGTGGGGTACATTGGCATCATTAGATGAAGAAGGTCTATTAATTACAGTTCCTTCAGATAATAGTAAACCTACTTCGCCTTCAGCTCTTTTTTGATAATAAGCCGCTACAGCATCTGTTGGCACTCCATTTGGAGAAAATGAGCGCGTCATAGGCGCCATTACAATTCTATTTTTAAGGTTTAGCGTCTTCAATTGGAAGGGCGTAAACAAACTATTAGTATTCATATTGTTTTTTATAGATTCGATTCGATTATTTTGCTCAGTGCTGTAAATGCTTTTTCGTTGCGTTTGTAATAGGTCCATTGTCCAACACGTGTAGATTCTATAAATCCAGCGCGTTGAAGAATTGATAAATATTCTGATACTGTTGATTGGGTGAGTCCCGCTTTGGCCTGAATTTGTCCTACGCAAACACCGTTTTCAAAACCGGCAGCCAGTTGTTGCGGAAAGTTTATTTCAGGTTCTTTTAACCATTCGAGCATCTGTAATCTCGATTTGTTTGATAACGCCTTAAATATTTCTATATGATCCATGGTGCAAATATATCGACTTTTCCCGATATACCAATTTAAAGAAAATCATTTAGGATATATTTAAGAGATGGAGACGTTGAGTATTTTGGTTCCCTTATTGTTGTACAGGATGAATTTATCTGATACTATGAAAGAGAAGTACCTCAAGGTATTGGATAATCGGATAAAGAGATTCTAAATATTTACTTGTTTTTTACGGCTTTCCGTAAATTTATAAATTATTTAGTCTTTACATTTGTTAATAATCAGGCGTATCTACGTATAAATAATCGTGTTAAAATCATTTATATTTGGTAGGTTTGATAAATAAAGCGAATCAAGAATTGAAATCCTTTTTTTGTGCCGTTAGGCACTAAATATTGGTAGTAATTGGGTTTAAAATTCGTTAGCGTGCCGTAGGTAAGCAACATTAATGGTTTTGTTGTATACCTATGGCACGCTAAGCAAGCTTTTAGCAGTGAAGCCAAACGGATGGAGTTTTTGTTTGAGTTGTACGAGAAATATACGGCTGGATTGTTTGTGAAGGAGAAGAAAGGGAAGAAAATTAAAAATTAAAACAAATAAAAAACCCTGTAAATTAATTATTTACAGGGTTTTTTGTGGAGTCGCCGGGACTACAATCGAACACCTAATTCCTATATTAACTTTTTTTGACAGCTTAAAATTTTAATTTAATCATTTGATTTTAAGTTATTTGATTTTTTTTAATTCAATGATTATTTTTTAGGTTCAAAATATTTACCTAACTTATTTTAACGTTTTTTAATAATTCTAAGTTTTTTAAAGATAAAAAGTTGACGCTAAAAGAGACATTAGAGTTCGACTGTCGAACTCTTTTAAAGACTAGAGTAAAAAACAAGAAAAATTAGGTACTATAACTTGTATTGCAAATATTACCTTTACTTGACAAGTCACAAACTAATTTATACACTATTTAAAGAAACTGGCTATGTGGAAAGTTATTAAAGTTAAATTCTATTTCTCAAATTTACTTAATTATTTTTAAAGAATGATACCGACAATAATAGGTCATGAATTTATAAACTTAATTGTCATGACATTGGAACGGCAATTAAGTATTATAATTAATAGTGATTACCCGACTGGTAAATTAGTGGTGTCAAGAGTAGGTAAATAATTAGGTTGGTATGCACTGCTTTGGTTTTCGTCATGACTACATCCAACAGTAATATTGGATAGAAGTGTTAAGACGAAAACTAATCTTTTTTATTCACGAACGTTTGTAAGTAAAATTTGGGTTATTTATAAAATTTAAAACTATCAATATCCTTATTAAAATCTTAAGATATTGATAGTTTTAAATTTAATTATAAGGTTAGTAATCAAAACGTTTAAAAGCTTCAATAGCTTCATATTCAGCAAGACCTAAATCGTCGTAAATCTTTGCGGTATTTTTGTTGCGATCTTCGGCTCGTACCCAAAATTCTCTGGAGTCATTCCCTTGAAACATCACTCTGTCTTTTTGAGATTGATGATACAAAATAGCATGTCTTTTTAATAAAACTTCATCAGGACTTAAGGGAACAGCCATATCTATTTCATGGATATCCCATTCGTGCCAAGCACCTCTGTACAACCATAACCAACAATCATTCATGTAAGGTTTTGATTTGATTTGTTTCATGGCGTTAAATATAGCATTCAAGCAAACTTCATGAGTACCGTGTGGATCTGCCAAATCTCCTGCAGCAAAAACCTGATGCGGTTTTATTTTCGCAATAATGGCGGCAACTATGGCTACATCTTCAGGACCCAATGGGTTTTTCTTTACTCGGCCCGTTTCATAAAAAGGAAGGTCTAAAAAGTGCGTGTTTTCATCTTTTAAGCCAATGTATCTTGTGGCAGCATACGATTCACGACGTCTGATTAAGCCTTTTAATTTTCGAACTTCAAGAGAATCAATTTGATTTTCGGTTTTGTTGTTAATGAAATTGATTACCGCAGGAAAATCAATATTGCAATCAGTTTCTCCAATAAAATCATTGCAAACTTCAGCAAATTTCAATGCTTCATCATCTGTGACAGCAATATTTCCAGAAGTTTGATATACTACATGAACATCATGGCCTTGTTTTATCAATTTAGAAAAAGTGCCTCCCATAGAAATCACGTCATCATCCGGATGCGGACTAAAAAGGATGATTCTTTTTTTTGCAGGATTGGCTCTTTCGGGTCTGTGGGAATCATCCGTATTGGGTTTTCCTCCTGGCCATCCGGTTATGGTATGCTGCAATACATTGAACATATTAATATTCAAATCATAAGCAGAACCTTCTTGCGCCAAAAGATCCGACATTCCGTTATTGTTGTAATCCCTGTCGGTCAGTTTTAATATCGATTGTTTAGTTTCTTGGCAAAGCCAAACAATGGCTTTATTTTTTAATTCGGGTGTCCAAATGCATTCTCCTACCAACCAAGGTGTTTCAAATCGAGTTAATTCTGATGCTGCCAATTGATCTAAAACGAAAGTAGTATTGGTATGATTTTGCAAAAATGTAGCGGGAACCTCCGAACTTATTTCTCCTTGAATGGTTCTCTTTATGATGGAAGCTTTATTTTGGCTCCAAGCCATTAATACAATTCTTTTGGATCTCAAAATAGTGTAAACTCCCATAGTAATCGCTCTTTTAGGGACGTTGTCAATACCATTAAAATCAGAAGATGCATCAACTCTGGTAATGTGATCCAAAGTAATGATTCGGGTTCCTGAGTTGATATGGGATCCAGGTTCATTAAATCCTACGTGTCCGGTACGACCAATTCCCAATAATTGAAAATCAAGTCCTCCAGCATTTTTTATTTTTATTTCATAATCAACGCAATATTGATTCAGTTCATCAATCGCTACCGTTCCGTCGGGAACATTTACATTTTCCGGTTTAATATCGATATGATTAAAAAGATGCTGATGCATGAAATAATGATAGCTTTGGTTGTTTTCTTTTGTCATTGGATAATATTCATCCAAATTGAAAGTGACCACATTACTAAAGCTAAGTCCTTCTTCTTTATACATTCGTACCAATTCTTCATAGACCTTTATAGGAGAGGAACCAGTAGCCAAACCAAGTACACACGGTTTATTTTCGGCTTGTTTGGATCTAATTAATGCGGCTATTTCTTGTGCAACAATTGTTGAAGCTTCAACCGAATTTTTGAAAATTTCGTTATGAATTTTTTCAAATCTCGTTTCTTCAAATTTACCGGCACTTTTATAACTGATGTCAGGATTAATTTCTAAAACACTTTTCATTTTAATTTTTTATTTGAGTTAGTTGTTTAGTTGTTTTTTTAATATGGATTGTTTAAATCGGATTATAATTTAGGGTTTCTATTCTTGACAAATTATCATTGAATGTGATAAAACTTGCCGGAAATCCGGGTTTTATTTTTCCCAACTGATTTTCCATATTAATAGCGGCTGCTACTCGACAAGTGCCCATTTTAATCGCTTCATCAGCAGATATATTCAAATTATTGAAAGCATTTTGAACTGCTTCTTTCATTGAAATACTAGCACCGGCTAGATTGCCTTCATCATTTCTATAAAAACCATTATCAAGATGCGCATTAAAATTCTCCCATTCGAAACTGGAAACTTTACGTCCTAAAAAAGCAGCGTCACTAATTAAAAAAAATTTATCTTTCTTTAGTTTGTAGGCTACTCTTGCAGCGGCATAATCACAATGGGCTCCATCTAAAATAACAGGAGCATAAACAGATTCATTTTCGAATGTTGCGCCAACTAAACCGGGTTCCCGATGCCCAAATTGAGTCATCGCATTAAACAAATGGGTAACCAATTTAATCCCTTTAGAAAAGTAATATTGTGCTTCTTTGTAGGTCATGGTAGAATGCCCTGCCGAAATGACGATGTCGCTTTCTAATAGCATATCCAACTGCTCGTCTGTAAAACATTCCGGAGCAATCGTTATTACTTTTATAATATCTTTTCCATAACGTATAATTTCTTCTAATTCGGAATTGGTCGGTTTGCGAACCTGATCAATACTATGAGCCCCTCGTTTTAAAGGATTTAAGAATGGACCCTCCAAATGCATTCCAAATACTCCGTTATTGAATTTTTCTTTGTAATTGCGAATGGCTTCAATTCCCTGAAGAATAGTTTCCTTTGAAGATGATATCAGGCATGGAAGTACTTGAGTGGTTCCATATTTCAAACTAGTTTGATAAATATCTTGAATGGTTTCTTCGGTAGGATTTTGGCTGAAATAAAGCTGCTCACCACCATTTATTTGGATGTCTATAAAACCGGCGGAAATGTGTTCTCCTTTCAAATCAATTTGAGGAAGCATGTTGGGAACTTCCTTTTGAATAGAAATAATTATTCCATTTTCTACAATAATGACATCATTATTTATTTCTTCGCCAGTATGTACAATTCCATTAACAATAGCTTTTTTCATCTTTTATAAATTCAAGTGTGTTTTATCTAATTTACCACTGATAGTATTCTTGCTGTCTTCTAAATACTCATTAAGCAGTTGCAAACAATACCATTCCTGCCTTGGCAAATGAAAGGGTCCTTTGAACATATTTCCTTTTGCCTTTTGGGCGATAGTTCCGTCTTTATGTAAATATCCATACCATTCTCCGTTTTCTGCATCATGAAATTTACTGTAAGCATAATCATGAACCATCTTGTGCCAAGTTGCATATTTTTCATCACCAGTCATAGTGTAGGCCAAAAGTGTTGCAATAATGACTTCGTTCTGAGGCCACCAGAATTTCATGTCCTGCCAGTATTCCTGTACTGGCTTATCATATACGTCACGAAAATATAAAATACCACCATGCTCTTTATCCCATCCTCGTTCCCACATATAATCAAGCATTTTGCAGCCCAATTCAATCAGATGAGGATCATTTTTACGATATTTTGCTTCATGTAAAATAAACCAAGCTCCTTCAATAGCATGACCGGGATTTAGTGTGCGACCGTCAATGTGATTTATAATTGAACCATCCAAAGCCACCTGTTCCATCACACATTTAATATCATCTTTTACAAAATCGGTTTCAATCTCAGTAATCCATTTATCAATCCATTCATCACAACGTGGGTCACCAATATTTTCCCGTAACTGTTGTGCCGTATTTATCATAATCATTGGAGTTCCAATTCCTTTTGACGGTCTGGTAGCGGTGAATTTAGGTTCCAATAAACCAGATGTAGTGGAATATTCGATACATTTTCCAAATAAAAAACGCGCTTTTTCGGCAGCTGTTTCATCTCCACTTGCTTTGGCGTAAGCTGACATTGCTATGACCGCAAAAGTTTCTGAAAAATAATAACGACGTTTGCGTATGGGTTGTCCGTCACGTGTTACGTGAAAAAACATTCGTCCATCTGAATCAAAGCAGTGGTTGTTTAAAAAATCGATACCTGTCTTAGAACCTTCTAACCATTCTTGTTTTGGTTCGACTGTATTGTAAAGTGTAGCCAATAACCAAGCGGCACGCCCTTGTATCCAAACGGCTTTGTCGTCATCAAGTAAACTACCGTCTTCATCACGCATTAATAAATAACCACCAAACTCGGTATCAATAGAGCGTGGAAACCAAAATGGTACGGTATCATTTAATAATTGATTCTGATAAAAATCTTTTAAGCTGAGAAGATCTGTTTTTGAATAGCTCATTTTTTAATATATGTTTTGTAACTAGTATTTTTTATGTTGTACTAGATGTTATTTTTTATCTCGTTTAGTCAATAAATAATGGATTTGACTTTTTTTAGTTTTCAGTGGCAGAATTCAATTCTAGTTTAAAAGTGGAACATGGAAGTCCTGCTTCATTCACTAAATTGGCTTTAGTGAAAGGTTTCCATACATATAAAACCGTTCTTATTTTTTCTCCTTTCGGAAGAGTAATCAGTACTTGATTTTTCACGATAACTGCTTTGCTTTGAATGTGAATTCCTTTGTCATTTACCAATTCAAAACCAAATAGTTCTTTTTTATCTGAAGTTGCTAATTGTTTTGCAGAAGCAAATGAAACTAGAATGCTGTCGCCTTTTTGTATGGCTTTCAAAGCGGAAGGACCATTTGCTACTATAGCTTTTCCATAGGTGTACCGCAAGGCCAAAAGTGCCAAACGATCGGCCACTTCTTTTTTCTTAATGGGATGTACATTAAGAGAATCCCCATAATCCATACTAATTGCCATACCGCTATTTGAAATCTTATTTTGCAATCTATTTTGCATATCTCTGAAAGCAGGCCACGTTGGTCGATCAATACTTGATAATTGTACATAATAGAAAGGCAGATTAGAAGTCCAAGATTTGCGCCAACTTTCTACTAATTTTGGCATTAGATGTTCATATAAATCCACATTATGGGCATTGCTTTCACCCTGGTACCAAATCACACCTTTTATTGGGAATTTTGTAAAGGCTTCAACTCCAGCTTCAAAATTATAAGATGGATCATAGGGATGACGTTGCTTTGGATTTGTTGCATTTTTCAAATTTAAATTGGCACGTTCTCTGACCCAGGGCATTATGAAATCCGATTTACGCCAGTTGGTTAATACATCAACTACTTTATCGTCGTGTTCCAAGGTATATCTGTCAATCCAGGATTCTATTGGTGATCCGCCAACGGCAACTTGAATTAAACCCACGGGTACATTTTCTTCGCGAGTGATGTTTTTGCCAAAGTAATAGGCAATGGCCGAGAAATCTTTGACACTTATCGAATCACATACTGACCAACTTCCTGAAAAGAATTGCAGCTGATTGGTTTTCGCCAAAGTGATAGAATCCCAAGCCGTTTCATCAGTTTCTCGATTTGCTTTAGCATTGAATAACCGAATAGTAGTATTGGCGATTGCTTTTTTTACTTCTGCCGAACCATTTTCTGAATTTTGAAGTTGAAATGCCATATTTGACTGACCGGAACAAAACCAAACATCGCCAATTAAAATGTTCTTTAAAACAATGTTTCTTCTTGTAGATTGAATAGTAATTTTATAAGGTCCGCCTTGTTTCAAGGCAGGAAAACTAATTTTCCATTTTCCATATTCGTCGGCAATTACAGTCTTTTTTTGTTGGTTAAAAGTCACCTCAATTTGCTCTCCACCGTTAGCCGTTCCATAAACTGGAATGGGTTGATTGCGTTGCAAAACCATATTGTCAGTGAAAACACCTGCTAATTTTAATCCACCAAAATCTTGAGTGATATTTCCATAAACGGTTTTGGCCAGAATAGTTGCTCCCTCTTTCGTTGGATGTAAAGCATCAGGAAAAAGATCGGGGCGAGGATATAACTTTTCATGTAAATCAATTAAACCAACTTGATTTGCTTTAGCAATCTTGGGGATATGAGATTGAATTTGCCAAAACCAATCTCTGGTTCCCGATTTAAACCGAGGATGCTCATTAAATATTGGCGTTAATCTACAGATGTAAATTTTAACTGTTGGATTTTGCTTTTTTAAGGTGTCTATTAGCCAACTGTAATCGGCATCGAATTCAGCATTATAATTAGGCCAATTTCTGGGATCGGTATCATTTAAACCCAAATGAATAATGGCAATATCAGGGCTGTATGCAATGGCATCGGCACATTCCTTGGTTTTAAAATAAGGTGTGCTTCCTTTTTTCAAAAGAGTTGCTCCGCTATGTCCAAAATTTTTCACCTCATATTGTCCACCCAGCAGGATTTGAAGTTGCGAAGGATAGGATTCATTTGCAGCATCAGATAAGAGATAACCCGCAGTAACGGAATCTCCAATACAAGCTACTTTGAGTATTGCTTTTTGTGCAACTGACTTAAAATGAAATAAGATTGAAATCAAAAAGATTATTAAAAATAGATTCCTTTTCATCGTATTTATGTTTTTATTTTTCCAGAAATGATTAAAAATAGGCATAGATTATCCCCAAGGCGGAACATAAGCTCCGCCTTAACAGATAAAAACCAAACCCAACTTAAAACAAATTTTTGAACTTAGTAAACAATACTATTGTATTTTAGGCATCGACAAAATCATTCACTTTTGGACGCAGAAAACTGATTTGGACTACTAATGCAATTATAACAACCCCCGCCATCAGAGCAAAACCGGAGCCTAAAGTTCCACTATCTGAGGATTTACCTAAAAGAGAAGTTACTAATGCTCCACAACCAACTCCGGTCATATTTAGGACACCATAGGCCGTCGCCCGGTGTTTTGAAGAAACAAATTGACATATAATTGGCATGTTATTAGCGTCAAACATTCCGTAACCAATACCAAAACAGAGCGCGGCACCTACCACATTGAATAAGGAATGTCCAAAACCAATTAGCAACAAAGCAGGAATGGTTAAACTGAGACCAATTGCGCTCGTATAAACCCTGCCTTTTATATTTTTTTGGACCCATTTATCAGATAAAATACCACCAAAAATTACGCCTAATAAGGATGAAAAAGAGATAGCGATGGTTGCTAGCGGACCTGCTTCCTCCATAGGAATTCCTAAGTTTTCTGAAAACAGTGTAGGCAACCAGTTTTTTGTAGCCCAGCCCGGTAAACTTATTATAGCAAAATAGAATAAGATAACCCAAAAAGAGATGTTTGTGAATAACAAAGCCATGCCTTTGAAGAGCGAACTTTTTTCTTTTATTGGCATCAAATCGGAATCAATAGTTTTTATTTCAAAAACTTTTTTCTCTTTTAAAAAGAAAACCAAAATGAAAGCATAAAAAACACCAATTATTCCAAAATAATGAAAAGTAGTATGCCAAGAATAGGCAGCGGCAATAGTAGCTCCAAAACCACCTAACGCGGAACCCACATACAGACCTGTCATATGAATACCAATTGCAAGAGATCTTGTTTTTTGCTGATGATAATCGGCTATTAATGATAAACCGGCAGGAATATATAGTGCTTCACTTACTCCCATCAAGGCTCTTAACCAATACACCTGATTGTAAGTTGTTGCATAACCCATTGCATAAGTGACTGCTGACCAAACAAATAAACTGCCTACAATAAGCCATTTTCTGTTTAATTTGTCCGCTATAATTCCAGATATTGGGCTCATTAAAGCGTAAATCCAAAGAAAAATAGCCATTAAACGTCCAAAGTTTTCACCGGATACTAATTCAGGAATATCTGTTTCCATTGAAGGACGCATTGTTGCCAGCATTTGTCTGTCCATATAGTTTAGTAATGCTACAAGCCATAACAAGCCTACTACTACCCAAGGATAATACTTCGTGTTTTTCATGTTTTATTTTTTTTAGTTTTATCTTCTTTTCCGATATCAAAAAGTAGTTAAAACCAATTATTTGTATAATTATTTTATAGTTCCCAACATGACATCAGGAGTACGAATTCCAGGTTTTATTTCCCCATTTGACAAAATAATTTTATCATTCCACATCGCAGCAGTGGTCGTCACATGGGCAAGAAAGGGCAGTTCGCCAATCTTGGACCAGAAATTAGTCAGAGTATCGTATAATAAAATCCCTTTATAAAAACCGTCATGATTAGTGTTCAATATATTTTTCTCTACAACTAGTTTAGCCTTTTCCTCAGGAGAATTAGTTTTTGCAATTTGGGATAAATAACTTTCGATTTTATGAAAAATTTCTCCATTATCACCACCAACAATCAAGATTAAATGATTCCCTACAGCCACACCTGCACCCGCTGAAAAGTTAGTTGTGTTTTTACCATCGGATATGTTTGCACGACTTTCCCAGATTTGTTTTTTTACGTTAAAAGCAAAAGTAGTATTGTGCAAATCACTTATTCCTGACGCAGTTTTTGTTCTTCCACCAATCACATAAATACTGGTTCCATCCTTATCTTTTTGAACCACCGCAACCGAATTAGCCAAAGCGATGGGTAATTTGGGTAATGTTTTCCACTCTGGATTAGAACTTTTTAAATCAAGACTTAAAAATAAATCAGAAGATTTAGTAGTTTCATCACCGCCAATGGCATACACTATATTTTCTATATGTGTTAGCGCTATATTGGTACTATGTACTGGAAAATCAGGTAGGGAAGTGGCTTCAACCTCAGTTGCAGCAGCATTCCATTTTAGAATAAAAGCTTTATTCGAAAGTCCATTTTCATTTTCACCCCCTACATATACCACTCCTAAATCAGTTGAAGTAGAACCACAATAGGCGATAGGTTCCGGCAATGTACTTTGTACTTTTTTATTCCAGCTAAAGGTATCGTTGCATTGCTGCAATACATGAATTTCTTTTGAATAATGCTTTTTTCCACCTTCCCAAGGCATTTTATCTTGAAAATTAGCTCCTCCGGTAACTATTAAAACATCGTTACTTATACCATTAATCGGACCTGCAAAACCTAGTGATGTACTTCCATCAGTATTTTGTAGTTGCGCTGCCATTTTCCATTCCACATGGTTTACAGCTTTTTTTTGAGAAAGGGCGTCAGTTGTCGGCATAATGAGTAAGGAGAGAATTAGAGGAAAAATAGATTTGTTCATAGTGCTTGTTTTGAAATAAACGAACTAGCTATTTTGATTTGAAATCTTCAAAATTTAGACTTTCTACATCTTTTTTGAACAATTCAAATTGGTCAGCACTCATGTTTTTGACAGGTAATCTAAATTCACCTAAATCAAATCCTACGACTTTCATATAGGCTTTTCCTACTGAAATTCCACCGTATTTACCCAATAAACGAATCATGTTGATTGATCTTTGCTGTAAAGCACGCGCTGTAACTAAATCATTGGCATTGAATGCAGCTATCAAATCATAATACAATGGAGCCGCATAATTGAATGTACTTCCTACAGCACCTTTCGTTCCTAATACTAATGCTGATAACATATTCTCGTCGCGTCCCCAAAGCATGTCGAATTTCCCATTTTCATAACTCATACAACTTTGGAAATCCATGAAATCTTCATGCGTATATTTTACTCCTGCAAAATTAGGAAGCTTTCCGTCTAACGCTTGTACTAAATCAAACATTGGTAAGTTCACGCCTGTCAATACTGGAATGTGGTAGTAATAGAAAGGCATATTAGGAACACTTTTACCCACTTCTATGCAAGATTGAGCTAACATATCAACATTGGCTGGCTTGAAATAAAACGGAGCGGTCATAGAAACAGCATACAATCCTATTTCATAAGCATGTTTTGCTAAGTCAATGCAATCGGTTAGGCAAGTTCCACCTAAGAATACCATTACTTTAAAATCAGCATCGTGATTGGAACAATCCGCCCAAGCTTGAGCAACCGCTTTTTTCTCTTCTAATGTAATAGAAACACCTTCTCCTGTAGAGCCATTAATAAAAGCACCAGTTATTCCGTTTTGTTTTAGAAAAGTATAGTAAGCCGGAATTAGACTAACATCTAATTTTCCATTGTTATTAAATGGTGTAAAAGGAGCTGAGATAAGCCCTTGTAAATGTTCAATTTTCATGAGGTATTTTTTTAAATTGTCTTTTATTTATGTTGTTTAAATAGACCGGGAACGTAAATATTCCCGGCTTATTATTTAAACTATACTGCTTAAATCCAGTTTTTTACTATTGATTCTGAGTGATTTTAGGATTAAAGTTAATGGTATTTTGAGATATTGGAAACAATATTTTTTTACCTGCCATAGAAGGTACAAGATTCGTTTTGTTGAAACGAACTAAATCCCACCATGCTTTTCCTTCAAAAGCTAATTCTTTCAAACGTTCATTTAAAATAAGATTGTCATTAGCAGCTTGAGAGCCATTTGTAAATGAGGAAGAAGCATCAGCTCTTTGCATTACCAGATTCATTTCTGAAGATGGGTCCTGACCTAAAGCATTTTTAATTTCTGCTTTCATTAACAAGATGTCAGCCCATCGATATATAATGATATCGCTCACAAATCTTCTGGTAGCACCATCAACTGTTCCATTGTATTTTACTAAACCTGTTACTACCGGAGTTGCTCCATTGTATAAAGTTAAATAAGTCGCTGTTTTTCTGGTATCTGTACTGCTAAAGTTGAAACGAGTAATATCTGGTTGTACTCTTGAAATACCTGCATTTCCTGTACCAACTCCCAAGGTTCCAAAAGTTGCTGTTGCTGTCGCTGCTGTTAGGGGGGCAAAGTCACTTGGTCCAACAAACATGAAAGAATTCCAATTGTCAGATAGCGCAGACGGTACATCCGTCAATGAATATCTAACCGCAAAAAGTACTTCAGTATTCCCTTTATTGGTGTAACCAAATACGTCTTTGAAATTTGGTAATAAAGAAGGTGCAGTAGGAATAGCGTTAATTGCAGCCAAAGCTGTGTTTAAATCAGTACTTCCACCACCTAATTGTTTCGCTGTCCATAAATTCACATCCGCTTTTAAGGCATAAGTTGATGTCAAGGATAGTTGCGTTTTATTATTTGTCGCATCAGGATAATTAGCAATAGCTGATTCAATATCGGACTTAATGAATGCAAAAGTTTCTTCAATTGTATTACGCGGAACAATATATTCGGATTGATTGGTGTTTTCTGTTGGTGTAGTTACTATTGGCACACCACCCCAAGAACGGGCCATGATGAAATAAGCCAAAGCACGCATAGAATATGCTTGCGCGATATATCTCTTTTGCTCATTTACAGTTGTTGGACTAAATTGGATAGTCGGAACATATTTCAAAACCAAATTCGCCTGATGAATTACGGTATACAAACCAGCCCAATCCACATCAATATTCTGTGCAGTTAAGTTGTTATTGTAATAATTTGCCAAATTAAGAGGTGATTGAATACCACTTGTTATTTCAGCACTTCTTGCTCCTCCCAAAAGATAATAATTTTGTTGCGTTTGGGTTCTAAAATTGAAGTACATGCCGTTTACACCTGCTTTAGCATCATCTTCTGTTTTCCAAAAACTGGCAGAAGTAATTACGCTTTCAGATTGTAAGTTTAAATCGTCTTCACACGAACTGAATAGTGAAAGTCCTGTAAAAAGTATAGAGTATAAAAGAATTTTCTTTTTCATGATATTTATTATTAAAAATTACAAACCAATGTTTAAACCAAGGATGAAGTTTTTTGGAACAGGATAAGTACCTTTTGCTCCAGCATCATTTAATCCAAGACTTGACCCGCCATCAATTCCTTGTACTTCTGGGCTTAAACCGCTATATTTAGTAAAATAATGTAAATTACTTCCTGTTAGATAAACACGTACCGATGCTAATTTAACTTTGTCAATTATTGATTTAGGAATTGTATAGCTCACTGTAATTTCTCTTATACATAGATAATCTCCACTTTCGTAGTAGCGGCTATTTCCTTGAAACATATTGGTATTATAACCTGCACCACTTGCTTCAGAACGGAATAAGTTGTTTTGGTTTGTTTGATCAGCCCAACGGTAACGAGGTACATTGGTAATATCACCTTCATTTTGCCAAGATTGTAAACTTTCGGCCAATAAACCGTAATTTCCTTGAAATTGTCCTACAAAACGCGCTCTGGCTTCATTGTAAATTGTAGCTCCTAAAGAGTAATCAGTTCTTACGGTCAATGAAAGTCCTTTGTAATTAACATCAAAATTAAATCCTCCTACAAATTTAGGAAACATATTACCCATGAAAGTTCTGTCCCTGCTATCAATTATACCATTGTTATCTGTATCTTCAAATACAGCATCTCCAGCAAATTTCTTACCGGTTGGATTACCACCTGCGGCAGCAGTTTTAGTTACATAATTGTCATGTGTTGTTAAGTTATAAGCATCTGCTTCTGCTTTTGTAGAAAGAATGTATAGTTGTTTATGAGCATAAAAATCACCAATTTTTTGACCTTCTTGTAAACCCCCAACATACTTATATGTTCCGCTTGCTGCATCCCAGATTTCTGTTCCACCAATTCTATTGTTTAAATTTCCATTGGAAGGAAGTTTCTCAATTACATTTGTATTGTGCGAAACATTAGCACCAAAGTTAATTTTCAACTCATTTTTGTTGTAAACATTAGCATTTAATTCTAATTCAAAACCTTTACTTCTTAGTCCGCCTAAGTTTGTTAGTACTGTAGAGAAACCACTATTAGAAGGAAGAGTCAAATTAGTCAATAAATCAGATGTTAATTTGTTATAAAAATCTCCAATTATTCTAATTCTGTTGTCGTGAATACCCAAATCAAAACCGGCGTTTAAAGTTTGTGATTGCTCCCATTTCAAACCTGGATTTGCAATTTGAGAATTTATAATTGCAGATTGACCATTGTAACTGTTGGCAAATCCGTTAGCAGAACCGGAATATAATCCACCTGCTTGAAAATCACCCAATGTACCTAAGTTCCCGTTTACTCCATAACTTCCACGAAGTTTGAAAGAAGAAACAGCTTCGGGCATTGATTTCCAAAAATTCTCTTCATGTGCATTCCAACCTACAGATAATCCTGGAAAAAAACCATATTTTTGATCCGGACCTAAACTTGAAGCACCATCATAACGGAATGACGCTGTTGCAAAATACCTGCTTTTGTAATCGTAATTTACACGACCAAAAACACTATTCAATACTAACTTTGTATTGTTACTAAATACAGAAACCGGTATAGGTGATGAATCCAAAGTTTGAGCAAGATCCGAAGGGCTTCCTTTTCCAGAAGCATTAAATGTTTTTATGGTTCTTTCAAATTTAGAGACTCCTAATTTTGCATCAAAAGCACCTAGGTTATCCAATGGTTTAACATAATTTAACACTCCTTCGTATTGATATTGAGTCAATTGGTTGCTTGTTCTAGTGGCTGTACGCGTATTGTCAACTAAACCATTGTTCCCACTTAAAAAAGCTTGTTGAAAAGTATTGTTGTTGTCACTTTCGCTGTAAAGCGATAATGAAGGAGTGAAGCTAAAATCTTTAGTGATTTTCAAATCACCATCAACACCCATCTGTAATTTATTATTCTCATTAATCCCTTTCACTTTACCCATTTGGTATAACGGATTTCCGTTGATGTTGTTTTGGCCTGGAGCTAAAGCACCATCTTCCAAGTATAATTTTGTTGTAGGGGAGTTTCCTAAATATCTGTTGAAAACAACGCTATTGGCAACGACTTGATTATTGCTTGATTTAGAGTATAATACTCTACCGTTTACAGTGAAGTTATCGGCTACTTTCAATGAAGCATTCAATTTACTGGTAAAACGTTGGTACCCGGTAAAAATAGTGATACCATCGCCTTTTAAATACCCTAAACTTAAATCAAAGACACCGGTATCTCCACCGCCACTAATACCTATAGTGTGATTTTGTGTAATTGCATTTTGAAATAAAACATCATTCCAATCCGTGCTTTTATACATAATAGTATTGGCAGCATTAAGAGGATCTGTCATTTCTTGCCAACCTTTAGCTTGTAAACCTTGAATAGTGGGTGCGTCCAAATTCGATTTCAACAAAGTAGCAAATGGCGTATTTGATAATAAGTTATTTCCTGTTCCGGCCGGAGTAGCTCCTGTTAATTGTCCTAATCTCGCAACACCTGTGGTAGTTGAAAGTCCGGCAATTTCGGCAGCATTATACAAACCTAAACGCTGTAATCTAATATAGTCTCCACCATCTAAAAAGTCATATTTTTTACCTACTTGACTATTTTGCGTAGAAACATTATAAGTAATTTTAGTTTTACCGGCTTTACCAGTCGAGGTTGTAATAATAATTACACCATTAGAAGCACGTGCTCCATAGATTGATGTTGCTGCAGCATCTTTCAATACTTGTAAAGAGGCAATGTCCAGAGAGTTGATATCGTCAATCTGAGTACGAATAACTCCGTCAACAATATACATAGGAGTTGCGCCTGCTGGATTGTCAATAGAAGTACCTCCACGAACTAAAATGTTAGATGCTTTACCTGGTTGCCCTGATGCTGTACGTACCACTAAACCCGTTACATTTCCCTGTAATGCTTGTGTCACATTTGAATAAGGAACATTTTCTAAAACTTTTTTGTCTAATTTAGAAACTGAGGTGCTTAAAGTTCGTCTGTTTTGCGAACCATACCCTACAACAATAACCTCATTCATTTGCTGTCCTACTTCTTTAAGAACGATAGTAAGAGGCATATTTCCAATAGTTACTTCTTGTTCTTGAAGTCCGATGTAAGAAACAACTAATGTTGTAACATTGTCAGGAACTTCAAATGCAAAATTTCCGTCAAAATCGGTTTGTGTTGAAATAGTAGTGCCTTTGGCAATAATATTTACTCCAGGTAAAGTTTCTCCTTTTTCATTCGTTACCTTTCCTGTTATTTTCTTTTGGATTAGACCTAATTTGATCGTTTCTTTTGCGATGTTAACATTTTTTTCTAAAAAAAGAACCGTCGGTGTCGCTACTGTAGCTGATGCTTGTACGGTAAAAGCTACTAGAAATAAGGATGTTAATTTCATAGCTTTCCCGAAGTTAGGGGTCAGCCAATAATTTTTAGGCTTGCTTTTTGGTAATAAATACATACTTTTGTAATGGTTAGGTTAATAATAATTCTTCCTTCTTGGTTTATTTATTTGTTTTCCAACCACAGTTCTTTTATGAAGAACCAGCCAGCAATGTTTCCAGCATGTGCTGGCTTTTTTTATGGATAACAAATGAATGTTTTATAAAAAAGGGTATTCCCAATTTTGTTGTTTTTTATATAAATAATCTTAAAATTTTCTTTCCATTTTAAGAATATGAATTCGAGCTTTAGTTTTTAGAAGGCAATCTTTTATCAATTGAAAAATCATAGCAATAGAAAACACCACAGTCAAAATACATTTAGAGATTAGTCCTCTTAAAAGATGAAATCTCTTTTTTGTAATAGTAATTTTGTACGGATTTTTTCTTTTGAACTAAAGTATTTTTCTTACTCTTTTGTTGGAGAGAAAGTAAAAAATTAGCATAAAAGAACAATTTGAAATAGAATTTACCCGTGTTATTTATTATCACGTTGTAAATATATAAATAAATTTAATAAATACAATATACTTATTAAATTATTTTAATAACTAAAATTTAGAAGTACTTCTAGTTATTTATTAATGGAGATAACATTTTTTGTTTTATCACGCAACAGGCCCCAATAACACCCGCACGACGACCTAAAGTCGATTTTTTAAGTTTCATATCCCGGTTAACTAAACCTAATGAATATTTTTTTAATGCAGACTGAATAGGTAAAAGAGTATAATCACCTAATTGAGCAAAATCACCACCAATCACCAATAAATCAGGATTAAATATATTGAGTAGAATGGACAAATAGCGTCCCATTTTTTCACTCTGCTTGGTCACCAAATCAACACATAAAGTGTCTTCTAAATTATAAGCTCCAGAAATAATGGTATGATGTTGCAAGGCAGGAGAACTTTCATCAAGAACTACTTTTGATTGTTTTCCTTCTTTTAGAGCAGCTTTGAATTGGTTAACTAACGACCATCCTGAAATTTCAGTCTCCAGACATCCAAGTTTACCACATTGACACATAATTCCGTTATCAAAGATAGTACTGTGACCAAACTCCCCGGAGTAACCGGATTTTCCATAATACAGTTTACCGTCAGTTATCATTCCTATAGCTACACCCCAACTGTAATTAAGAAATATTATATTCTGTTCATCATCAACCACTCCTTCAGAATATTCGCCAAAAGTCATGGCTCTGGTATCATTTTCCAAGTGAACCGATAGGTCTAATTGTTCTGAAATAATTTCTGTTAAAGGTCTGTTTTCGCTAAAGAAATAATTATAGCTAAATCCTTCCATCGAATTAATACGACCTGAAAAGTTAATGCAAGCTCCCACAATCATCTTTTTTTCGACAGAACTGTCTTCTATAAATGAATTTATCAGATTGCAAAATGTCAAAAGAGACTCTTGCGTATTCTCTAAAATAAAGGAAGTGCCTAATTCAATACTAACAAATTCATTAGTAATATTTTGTAAACCAATAGACATACTGGCTAAACTAACTTCGACTCCTAAAAAATAAGCACAAGTTGGATTTATGCTATAGAGTGATGGTCTTCTTCCCCCGCTATTTGTGACTTTGCCAAGATCTACCACATAGCTTTCTGACAATAATTCATTAACCGCTTTAGTTACCGTTGGGACACTAGATTGTAGTTCAGAGCTTAATTCTGCTATTGTAGCATTACCGGCAGACAATAATCGTTTTACGATTGCTTGTCTTAGCATATGCCACTTTTGTCCAGAAAGGCTTTTGTCTTTACTACTGTCTAATAAATCTTTTAAACTCATTATTGTTACTTTTAAAAAAATTCAATGGGATTCATTTACAAACTTACTATAATTTTTTTTACACAATGATTTAAATCTTTTTTTACCATCAGAAAGTTCAATAATGAAAAAGTTGAAAAGATCAGACCGAATTCATTCACATTTATAATAGATTGATCCCATTACAAAACAAAAATTAATATATAATACTAATAAAAGAAAATGATTAATAATGTAAGGAACCAACGGTAATACAAGCTGTAAAATAAGACACGAATTATCTTGATTGGTTGGAAAAGCCTCGCAACTATTTCTATGTTCCACCTAAATTAAAAAATTAATTAAGTAATTTTTTTTCATATTGTAAAGATTATTAATACATTATATAATTTACAAAAAGAAATTTTGAATTTCGATAATAAAAAGAGGGAATGGATAATAATAGATGTAAAAATTTTTATTCGACTTACTTTTTTGTATTCGACTTACTTTTTTTAACAAAAATTTTCATTTAATTTCTCCTTTTTTTTTAATTGTCGTATCGCGAGATATGAATTATGTGCTTAATATAAGCCAATGCATTGCACTATTTTTACACTATTTCGGCATTACTACATTAAAATGAAGGTTGGTGCCTTCTTACAACAATAATTGAAGATTATTGACATCTTTCAATGCATTTCTGGTGAAAATATATCTTTTAATAAATAAATTGAGAAACCTCTACTTTTTGCCATATTGAATTTTGATTACTTTAATTGTACTTAAACAATAAAATAAATGATAGTATTTAATTCATAGCTTCCTTTTGGAAAACAGTAATTCCTAAAATTTCATTAATGCTTCAAAACTTATCAATTAGCTTACATAAATAAGCAGGTATAAATACCTGTTCGAAGATAAATATTTAGATACTGTTTTAATCAAATAAGTGTTAATCTAAAAATCATTATTCTTTAATGATCAATTTAAATTGAATTAAAAACTTTAATATAAGTTTTCCAATTTAATTTAATGGTCTTACTAAGAAACAAAAATCTAATAGGTCACAAAAAAGTGATGGAAGTAAAAAAAAAAGAGTAAAGCAAAGGAAAAACGTGCTGCTATAGTTGATTGTTTTATCCGAGTTATTGTGGGAAAGAAACTTGAAGAATTCTATGAAAAAAATAAGGATAGTGGGCGGGATTGAAAAATTTCGATCGAACACTTATTTTTTAATATTTTAAGCTTTGATTGTTAGTATTTTAAGGTGTTCGATTCCCAACGGATTCCTTTTTATTTTTTTAGTATATTTAAGGAATTTGTTTCGATTTCGGAATTATTAAATAGATAAGTATTTGATTTTAAGTGTTTTAAAAAGTAAAAAAGGAAGGTGTTCGACACCTTCCTTTTGTGGAGTGGATGGGGCTACAATCGAACACCTAATTCCTATATTAACTTTTTTTGACAGCTTAAAATTGTAATATAATCATTTGATTTTAAGTGATTTGATTTTTTTTTTTTAATTCAATGATTATTTTTTAAGTTCAAAATATTTACCTAACTGTTTTTAACGTTTTTCAATAATTCTAAGTTTTTTAAAGATAAAAAGTTGTCTTTAAAAGAACCGTTAGAGTTCGACTGTCGAACTCCTTTTCATAGTCGAACACTTTAGAGATTAGAGTAATAGAAAAAAATATATATAAAAATATGAAAAAAAATTAGGTTTTTCTTTTGCGGAGAAAGAGGCTCTGATGCCTTTATAATAATCCCAGTAAATAAGGGGTTTTCGATATACTACTTGAGAACAGGGTCACCTATAGGGTCACTAGACTTTCAATGTCTTTTTTTAACTATGTAAATGTAAGAAATAAGTTTTTAATTCAATAGCCATTCGATGCAGAAAATAACTTTCCTTACTTCAATGGAGTTTGAAACTTCAGTGGTACAATTATGGTACAATTTAAAACAGACTATCGCAAAACAAAGTATCCTTATAAAGATAACATAACTCATGGGAGTTGTTTGTACAAAAATAGTAGAAATTTTGAATATATTATATTTAAAAATTTCTTTATAAGTTTTATCCAATCAGGCTTAATGAACATAATCACTCAACTGGTTATGTAATACAAAAAAAGCATGTTTCGTAGAAATGAGCTTTTAACCTTGTGATCTCGAAGGGACAAATTTCTATAAATTTCATGAAAGATTTGAAGATATTGGCTTAGTATATCTAGTGTCTGGCTTTTATTGGCTTAAAGAATTTGGTTTGGATGTCCTGTTGGGGATTGATGGAAAATCCTATTTAGTTTATACATGATTTTGTAGTAAATTGTAATCTAATAATTTTTACTTTATTGACTTAATTTAAAAGATGCAGCCTTAACTTATTGTGGTAGAAAAGGTATTAGCTCTACTTTTATCGGCCTAAAATCTTTCCATTAACATCTTTAAATTAGAAATAGATCATTGAAATTACTAATACTTAGTGCCTATTTTTTAAACTCATAAGTAAATTAAATTTTAAATTATTTTCAATAAAACATTAAACATTAAAATTTTTTAAATAAAAAATGCAAAATTTAATAAAATTATTTTATTAAACTTTATGAAATATAAAACACGTACTTAGTCGGACTTAAAACTCTTTTAAACAGATTGTTTTTTTAATTCGACGAACCTCATATTTTTTAATATATGTTTACCAAAATCAAAATCTAAAATTAATGCTAAAAAAATACTCCTGATTATAAAAAGGATCATACAAGTAATTGCTCGTGAGCCCAAAGTGTCATGTTTTGCATAAAAACAAATAACCATCCATTTTAATTAAAATATTAAATTCAGAAAGAGAAAATAAAAGATCAGAAAATTTAATATTCTAAAGCAAGGAGCTACGGAAATACTAACAAATTAGGATACCTAAAACGAGCTATGGTCGAATCCAAACCCCAGAATTTAATCGAGGAATTAAAAGCTCGTAATATTGAGCTTACAATACAAAATCAAGAGTTGCAATTAGCAAAAGATAAAGCAGAAATAGCTGCTCAAAAGCTAAATTTATTGTGTGATCTTTCCCTGGTAGGGTATTTTATTATTGATTGTAGAGGCAAAATAGTAAAATTCAATAACAGCGGTTTAGCTCTTCTGGGCAAAACAGGTGAAGACTTACTCAATTTTACTTTCAGTCAATTTATTACTAAAAAAAAACTTTCTAATTTCAATACCTTTTTATTAAAAGTAAAAGAAACCAATACA
This sequence comes from Flavobacterium labens, assembly GCF_048286755.1. Classification (NCBI taxonomy): domain Bacteria; kingdom Pseudomonadati; phylum Bacteroidota; class Flavobacteriia; order Flavobacteriales; family Flavobacteriaceae; genus Flavobacterium; species Flavobacterium labens. The sequence goes on from NZ_JBLVPL010000003.1 coordinate 326,612, forward strand.
GAAAATTTTTGCGTTACTGAGCTAACCATAAATAAAGAAAAACATGTATTAGTTTACTTAACTGTTAGGTTTTTAGAAAAGGAACAACAATACCTTATAACTGCTCTTGATAGAACCGAAATAAAGTTTCTAAAAAATATTTTACAAGAAAAGGAGTCTATTTTTAAAGAAATTCAAAGAATTGGAAACATTGGCTCCTTTCAATTTAATATATCTACTAATTTTTTAGAATTTTCTCAAGAATTACGATTTATTCTTGGATTTCACGATAGCATACCTTTAAATATTATAGAAACGTGGTTAGATATTATTCATCCTCAGGACAGAGAAATGATGGAGCTTTATTTACAAGAATGTATTCTAAATCAAAACTTGTTTCGCAAGGAATACAGAATCATTCGCAAGAATGACGGTGAGATTAGATGGATAGATGGATGGGGAGAAATTATTTTTGATGACGAAGCTAATGAACTTTCCATGATTGGAGTAATCCAAGACATCACTGATCGCAAATTAGCTGTAGAAAAAGTACAAAATGCTGAAACACGTTCGCACCGAATATTTGAATCATCCAAAGAAGGAATTTTAATTCTTGATGCGATCACAGGTCAGATTACTGATGCAAATCCTTTCCTGATTGAATTGATTGGATTTAATTACGATGAGTTGGTAGGAAAAGAACTTTGGGAAATTGGAGTTTTTAAAAATATTGCGGCTTCCAAAGAGGCTTTTATAGAATTACAAAAGAAAGAATACATTCGATTTGAAGATATGCCATTGGAAACAAAAGCGGGATATTCAATCGATGTTGAGTTTGTAAGTAATGTATATATTGTAGATGAAAACAAAGTTATTCTATGCCACATCCGAGATATTTCCGATCGTAAGAAAGTAGATCTCGCATTAAAAGAAAGGAGTCAGCTGTATTTTGCCATGTTCGAAAAAAATCAGACTCCTCAACTCCTAATAGATCCAATGAGTGGTAAGATCATCGATGTTAATTCGGCCGCCGCACAATTTTATGGTTATTCCTTAGAAGAATTTAAACTAATGACCCTATCAGATATCAGTACTTTTCCATCAGAACAAATATTGGAAGAGATGAAAAAATTCACGATCACTGGGCCATCTTATTTTCAATTTATTCATAAGCTAGCTTCTGGTAAAACTTGCGATATTGAAATGTATACCAGTCCATTATCCATTAGTGGACAAGCCTTATTAATCTCTACAATAAACGACATCTCAAAAAGGAAACTTGAAGAAGAACGACTGGTCCAATTAAATAACAAATTGAAAGAAGTCAATGTCTTAAAGTCTCAATTTATATCAACTGTTTCCCATGAATTCAGAACCCCTTTAGCAGGAATACTTTCCAGTGTTCAACTATTGCAAATATATGACGATATTTGGGACAAGAATAAAAAAGAAAAATTGTTTAAACAGATATTTGATGCTGTCCAACATACGAAAGCATTACTCGACGATGTTTCTCTGATTGATGAAGAGCAAACTAGCAAAACTTTTTTTAGACCTACAAATATTCAACTTCTTCCCCTCATAAATGAAATTATTGAAGAAAACATAAGAGTATCAGTAACCAATCAAAAAGTAATACTGAAATCGAACTTAGATATTAAAAACTATTATATGGATTCAATTATGATTCGTCACATTTTTAATAATATCATCTCTAACTCCATAAAGTACAGTAGTAAAAATATTATCATCGAATTAAATGAAATAGACAATGAAGAAATAGAATTCACAATCAAGGATCAAGGTATTGGAATACCTTATGAGGAAATAAAATATTTATTAGATCCTTTTTACCGTGCTTCTAACAGAGGAGCTGTACAAGGAACTGGTTTTGGTTTATCTATTGTTAAAAGATTCGTTGATCTTCATAAAGGCAAATTGTTAATTGAATCAGTTGTAGATAAAGGAACAGTTGTTACAATTACATTACCATACTTACAAACTTAATATATTCAATTTAATCTAAAAGAACAGACATCGACTCCGTTTCTTTCAACCAATACTAAAATAGTTATTATTCTAATTTTTTTAAATGAAAAAGATTCTTATTATAGAAGACGATATTGTCTTAAGAGAAAATACAGCTGAATTTATTAAAGGACAAAATTTTGAAGTTTTTATCGCTGAGGACGGACTTGTGGGAGTTCAACAAACTTTAAAGCATTTGCCTGACCTTATCCTTTGCGACATATCTATGCCTAATATGAATGGACTTGATTATTATAAAACTATAAAGCAGATTAAGGCTACTTCAACTATTCCTTTAGTTTTTTTTTCAGCTCGAACTGAAAATGAAGATGTTAGAGCAGGAATGAAATTAGGTGCTGATGATTATATTACTAAACCTTTCAATTTTTATGAATTATTGAGAGTTATCAATACACGTCTCGTTAAATATGATACGCTTAAACAAATTAATGACGAAAAATTTAATGCGCTTATAAATCATCCAACATTAGGTATCTTCATTTATCAAAATGACAAATTTATATTTTATAATAACCCTTTAGCAAATATTTTCGGTTATGATTATGATGATTTTTCTTCAATAAATTTTGAGAAACTCCTCGATGATAAAAACAGTAATAAAACAAAAATTTTAAACGATTTTGATCGTTGTTTAAGAGATTTGGAAAGTTCTATATCTCTGAAATTTGAAGCTATCCATAAAACTTCAAATACAGTATTTGTTGAATTAATTGGATCTGTAATTACCTATAATAGGCAAACAAGTATTGTAGGCAATATCACTAAATTAGATATTGAAAATTCAGCTCCATTTATATTTAAAAATACAAAAAACACTCCCATCAAACTAACTAATCGCGAGCTTGAAGTGCTGGAATTGATTTGTACAGGTAAGTCTACTTTGGAAACATCTCAAGCCCTTTGCTTGGGACAGCGAACAGTTGAAACCTACAGAGCCAATCTTTTGGAAAAAACAAACAGCAAAAATATTGCTGAACTTATCATGTATGCTATTCGTTATAGATTGATAATAATAGAATAATAAATAAGTTTTAGTGAAAATTTCTATCGCAATTCTCAAGGATACTCACTTGATTTCTGTTAAATTTGTCTTTATAGAAATAAGTTAAATTGAAAAAACCACATGGTTTACTTACTTTTAAAACGTGTCAGTATTGCTTCCAAATACTGATCATAACAGACTTCAAGTTTGGTTGTCACTTGGTTTTTTTGTAAAAAAAACTACGTATTTATACGGGTTTTTATTTTTTACAAAAAAAAGAGAGTATATCTACTTAGTTATTTAGTCTAATAAAAGCGGCACTTAATCTGATAACTAAATAATTACCATAAGGATTTACAATTAAATGTTTTAATGTCATACAAATCTTGCCGCTGATGTAAAACATTTCGATGTTAAACGATCTCCTTGTTATAAACCTTAAAGAACAATGGATAACCATCCCACATTTAGTAATCACTAACTTTCTATACTGGATTCAAGTGTAAATGCAATCCTATTTTAGAGAAGTCTAAAACCCTTTTCCTAGAGAAGCGAACTATTAAAACATCTTGATCTATTAAAATAAAAAAAATAGAAGACGAAAATACTGATAAATCTATAGTGAATTGTGTTTAATGTGTTGGTAATCAATAAGTAAAAATTATATTTTAACTCTGCGCAATTCATTTTATTATTTATTGAATAGTTCATGATACAAATTATTGCAACAATTCTCTAGCATTTTCTCTTGCTTCCTGTCGAATTTGTCTTTAATAAAAACAGGCTAAATTGGAGAAAAAATAAGCAGTTCTCCGACTTTTAAAACTACTTTGTGTTGCCTTTGTAGGTCGATAAGGATTGAAATGAATTAGGTACTGAATAATATTTGGAACCGTTTCTATCCGTATTTTTACCGATTGTTAATTTTATCTTAAAAATAAAAGGGTATATCTACTGAATCCCTTAGTTTTTATAAAGGGGTACTTTGTTGGGAAATCATTACAGTATAATGTATCATTAATTACAACCCATTGGTTGTAGTTAGTTTTTTGTCATGATATTCTCTATTAAATTATTTATTATGAAAAAACATTTACTCTTCAGTATAGCAACCATTTCGCTGTTGCTTTTCTCAAATACAAGTTTTAGTCAAACAGTTAACCTAGGTGTACTTGAATCTTTTGAAGGCTATACAGGAGCGGGAGCTGTTACAAATGCAGCTGGAGCCACATGGACAGGCGATGCGGGTACAAATATTGGAATAATTAGCGGATTTGGTTTGCCACCCTCTTTTACGGGTAACACATACAATGCCAATGCTGTAACTCTTCAGTGTAGATTTGATTTATTTAGGTTGTATATTCATCTTAACGATCTTTATGTTGACCATCCGGCCACCCATGCAGCCGCTTTTGGAGGAGGCGAAACGATTACGCCTGGAGTTTACTCCATACCTGGCGCTGGATCTATAGGGGCAGCTCTTACTCTTGATGGAGGAGGAAATCCTAATGCTTTCTTTGTGATTAAATTTTACGGAGCAATGACCGTAGGAGCAAATGCAGTGATTAATTTAACTGGTGGAACACAATCTTGCAATGTTTTTTTTATTGCTGAAGGAGCAATTTCTGTTGCGGCAGATTGTAATTTAAAAGGTACTTTATTTTCAAAAATAGGAGCAGTTGGTCTTGGTGCAAATACGGTTCTTGAAGGAAGAATGCTTTCTATGCAGGGAGCGTTAGTTAATGGAGCTGGTGCTAAAGCAAGTCCGCCGCCTGGTACTTGTACAATTCCAATAAATTGTGATTTTGGCTGTAGTGCCGCTCCTGCAGTTGATGTTTTAGGAGTTCTCTCAAATTATGCCCTTTATACTAATGTTGGTGCTGTGCCAAATACGAGTACATCTGGTATTAATGGCAATATTGGTACAAATTCCGGCTCTGTAAGTGGTTTTGAGGATTCCATTGTTATCGGGTCTATTCATAATGCGGATGCTAGTACAACGCAAGCGAATATAGATTTAGATAACGCTTATATTAAGCTTATGGCTCTGCCAAATACAGTACCTACACCTGAGAGTGTTTTACCTAAAGTACTTGCACATGCGGCTTCTTTTGGAAGTGTTGCTCCAGGCGGTGAAACAATAAATGCTGGGGTTTATTTCATAGACGGTGCTGGATCTTTATTAGGAACTCTCGTCTTAGACGGTCAAGATAATACAAATTCAATATTTGTTTTTAAGTTTGCAGGGGCATTTTCAGTAGCAGCACAAGCAAAAATGATTTTGATTAATGGAGCACGTCGATGTAATGTTTTTTGGATTGGCGGAGCCGGAGTTCCCACTGGTGCTATTAGTATAGGAGCAGGTGCTGTTTTAAAAGGAACATTTCTTTCTCATGGTGGAGCTTGTGGTTCAGGAGCTGATGTGTTTCTCGCCGGCCGACAGCTTTCTACAGGCGGAGCGGTTAATACTTATTCAGGCATAATTTATAATAATCCAGAATGTATTACTTCTACGTCTTTGACTAGACCAAAAATAGCTGCTTTAGCAGATAGTCCAAGTGTATTACCAGGAACCAACACACCAAGTGTAATTGAGAATGATTCCTTAAATGGAGCACAAGCAGTAATTGGAACTGCTCCAGGACAAGTAACTTTGACTTCTACACCAAACGGACCATTAACAATGAATGCTGATGGAACAATCACTGTTTCATCAAACACACCAGTAGGCAGTTATCCAATAACATATACCATCTGTGAGGTTTCAAATCCAACAAATTGTAGTACAGTAACAAGTAATGTAACGGTAACTGCACCAGTAATAGCAGCAGTAACAGATAGTCCAAGTGTATTACCAGGAACCAACACACCAAGTGTAATTGGGAATGACAAATTAAACGGAGTTCAAGCAGTAATTGGAACTGCCCCAGGACAAGTAACTTTGACTTCTACACCAAACGGACCATTAACAATGAATGCTGATGGAACAATCACTGTTGCATCAAACACACCAGTAGGCAGTTATCCAATAACATATACGATCTGTGAGGTTTCAAATCCAACAAATTGTAGTACAGTAACAAGTAATGTAACGGTAACCGCACCAGGAATAGCAGCAGTAACAGATAGTCCAATTGTATTACCAGGAACCAACACACCAAGTGTAATTGGGAATGACAAATTAAACGGAGTTCAAGCAGTAATTGGAACTGCCCCAGGACAAGTAACTTTGACTTCTACACCAAACGGACCATTAACAATGAATGCTGATGGAACAATCACTGTTGCATCAAACACACCAGTAGGCAGTTATCCAATAACATATACGATCTGTGAGGTTTCAAATCCAACAAATTGTAGTACAGTAACAAGTAATGTAACGGTAACAGCACCAGTAATAGCAGCAGTAGCAGATAGTCCAAGTGTATTACCAGGAACCAACACACCAAGTGTAATTGGGAATGACAAATTAAACGGAGTTCAAGCCGTAATCGGAACTGCTCCAGGACAGGTAACTTTGACTTCTACACCAAACGGACCATTAACAATGAATGCTGATGGAACAATCACTGTTGCATCAAGCACACCAGTAGGCAGTTATCCAATAACATATACGATCTGTGAGGTTTCAAATCCAACAAATTGTAGTACAGTAACAAGTAATGTAACGGTAATCGCACCAGGAATAGCAGCAGTAACCGAAACCACTCCAGCAATCAATGGAAACACAGGAGGGACTACAACCGCCTTGACTTCAAACGACACCTTAAGTGGTCTTGCAGTAACCATTGGAACAGCTTCAGGAAATGTAACGATGACAACAGGAACACTTCCAGCAGGAATCACAGTAGATACAGCTACCGGAATTGTAACAGTAGCGGCTAACACACCAGCAGGAAGCTATCCAATCAGTTATACCATTTGTGAGGTAGATAATACAGGAAATTGTGACACGGTAACCTCTACTATTGTAGTTTCAGCTATAATTATAGATACCAATCAAGATACAGCGGGACCTATTAACGGAACGACAGGAGGAACTAACGTAGTTAATGTATTAACAAATGATACTTTAAATGGTTCAGCTGTTAGTATAGGTCAAATTAATTTGACAACTGTTACCCCTAACGGTAATTTGACATTAAATGCTGATGGTTCTATTACTGTAGCTCCAAATACTCCATCAGGAACTTATACTTTGACTTACCAAATTTGTGATAAATCAAATCCAACTAATTGTAGCCAAGCAATGGTTTCGATAGTAGTTGTCAAAGAATTACCAGACTTTACTCCAACAATAGATATTGATGCTTTAGTCTTTGTAGCTGCAGGTGATACAAAAGATTTTGTTGTAAACATATCTGAAATCAAAGGTGCGCCATCAGACGGACAAGTAGTCGTTAAAATCATAAAACAATCTGCATTCCTTATTACTTATGGAGCCGCTACTAGTACTTCTAATGTGAATGGTGGTGTTTCAGTTAATAATACTGATTGGGTTACAACTGAAAATGGATTATTTATAACAATGACATTAAAAACAGGTATTATAATTGGAGCAAATGCATTTTCAGCTATTGGGTTTACTATAGCGCGTAAACCAGATGTACCAACTCAAACTTCCCAACCAATTACAGTTACTATCGTAAATGGTTCAGGATTAGATATTCATAATTATAACAATACCTATAACACTGTTGTTAAAGCTCAATAATTACAATTATTGTTAATCACATAAAGAAATGTCATCGCTAAACGATAAGAATATGAAGGCACTATATAAATTAATATTATTGTTTTTTACTGTATTTATGATTGTCCCAAAAGGATATTCACAAAACAACGCAGATCCTGGAATTGGAATTTTAATGAGCCCCGCAAGTGTGGCGCAGAGTTCTACAGGAATTTTGAGTGCCACTGTTGGTAATTATGGGAATGGAACAATAGTTAAAAATTCATTACGAATTACTATTAGTGTCGGTGCCAATGCTGAAATCATCGGGATTGCTTCAGGAAGCGATACCCGTTGGAATCAATTGAGTTTAACAACTGGTTCTGCAAACACAATAAAATTAACAAATTCAGGTGATGGATTTAGTTCATTTGATGTTTCAGATATTTTACTTATTGTAAGAGGTAATGTGGTGAGTGTTGCCAATGGAATTATAGGAAACATTGTATATATTACAGCTGCCAATCCTTTATTATGTGGAGGTTGTTCTTCACCTCCACTAAATGTTTCCCAAGGAAATGCGAGCAATTCAAATGACAATTCAGAAACAAGTTTAGCTGTAACCTGCTATAAACCTGCAGAACCAACAACAGCATTAGCATGTTGGGAAACTAGAAGTTTTGATACCACATCTTGCACTTGGAAAACAACAGGCACACAGCCAGCAGAACCAACAACGGCATTAGCGTGTTGGGAAACTAGAAGTTTTGATACCACATCTTGCACTTGGAAAACAACAGGCACACAGCCAGCAGAACCAACAACGGCATTAGCGTGTTGGGAAACTAGAAGTTTTGATACCACATCTTGCACTTGGAAAACAACAGGCACACAGCCAGCAGAACCAACAAC